>NZ_FNQS01000001.1:0-654027 GCF_900107885.1 Lonsdalea quercina
CGCCGTTTTGCATGGCCGTCAGGCCACCCGCAGGGCAAGGCGCGCAGCGCCGCAGTGAATCCCTCCCTCAGCGCGGTAAGCAACGATCGCCATCTCCATAGGAGAGGCTTTAAGAGCGGCAAGAAAAAGCCCCTAACACAGGTCCGGGGCTTTCAACAGCAAAAGTGCGATGACGCGTTTAAATCAGGCGTAAGCCAGTAAGGTGCGCTGACACAGCTCTGAACGGACACAATCATGTTTGTTAAAAGAGATCACACCCACCATTTCATCTTCCGTGAACCGTTCCAGCGCGTCGCGCAGACCCGACTTTACGCCTGATGGCAAGTCGCATTGGGTGACGTCGCCATTGACAATAACGGTAACATTTTCCCCCAACCGCGTCAGGAACATCTTCATTTGATTTACCGTGACATTTTGTGCTTCATCCAGAATGACGACGGCATTTTCAAAGGTTCGCCCACGCATATAGGCGAAGGGTGCAATCTCAACCTTTGCAATTTCGGGACGCAGGCAGTACTGCAGGAAGGAAGCGCCCAGACGTCGCTGCAAAATGTCATAGACCGGGCGGAAATAAGGCGCAAACTTTTCAGAGATATCACCAGGTAAAAAACCAAGATCTTCATCTGCCTGCAAAACCGGGCGAGTTACGATAATCCGCTCAATCTCTTTATGAATCAGCGCTTCCGCCGCTTTAGCGGCACTCAAAAACGTTTTACCACAGCCGGCTTCTCCGGTGGCAAAGATTAACTGTTTGTCGTCTATTGCAGACAAGTATTGTTCCTGGGCTTCAGTGCGGGCTTCAATCAGGGAGGTGTCACGATTTTCTCGCGCCATCCCGATGGACTCAATGCCCCCCAACTGAACCAGAGAAGTGACCGAATCTTCTTCACGCTGACGATGATTGCGGGCTTCACGTCTGATGACGCGTTTCGCTTCACGGCGTGCTTTGATCACTGCTTTTTGTCTTCCCATAGTGCCACCTTACAGTTTGTTTCACATACCGCATGAATAAGCTTCTACGGCGCTGCATGTACAAATGAGGTTTGGCTTCCTTATTAAGCCACTCGACAACACAAGGGGGGAAAAGCCGCCTGCATAAACGGTTAGACCACAGAACGTCGATGCAGTCGGTTTTCGATTAAAATGGATAACGCTTGATCGGAGACAGGAGGTTGATGATTTAGAACTGGGATGTTGAGAGAGAATGATAAAGGTAGAATAACCGCCGCAGTCGTTACGCGGTATTTGACGATGAAGCTTCGAACTATATCGTCCCTTTAAGGACTTCACCATTCTCACTCCTTACTATGACAATAACTATTCACAAGAATAATAATTGACAGACTAATATCCTGGCTAAAAATACGGCGAGAGGATGACAGCAATATGACAGTGCAATATTCTTTTCCTCCTGGCAAGACTTTTTACACCGTCATATTATAAACGTATAGTTGAAGATTCCCGGTTTACAACATCAACGCGGTTTCGCGGGAAAGATTTTTCTCCCAGTCCAAAAATTGATCGTATTTACGCAACGCGCTACGGTAGGTATTTTGTTCCAAATTGGGAATGTCGCTGCAAATTTGCTGCTGAACACTTTCATTTTCAGCCAGACGCTCGGAAGGATAACGACGGGCAATAAGCAATTCATCCAATCTACGCAGACGAATAACATATTCTCGCATCGTGCTGTATTGCACTTCCGTTTGGTCAATAAGATAGCGAGTGAATGATTTTATATTGAAGTAATGCGCTGGCGGCTTGCAGAAGACCTCGCTGCAGAATCGGCATAGAGGTATTAATTCCTCCTGCATAGATTCCCAGGTATCGTCATCTATCTTCCTGTCCAGATATTCAAGCGCTTTTTTGTTGAGGGGCTTGGATTGATAAACCAATGAGACGCGGTCGAGCGATTTACCGCAGTTGGAACAATGAGTTTGTTTGTGTTTGAAATCTTTTAAATAACGACTAAGAAGCAGTTTCTTCCTGGCTGACTGAGACATGAATCCATTCCATGACAGTAAAAAGGGATAGCGACCTGCCTACGCTTCCAAATTAACTTTCATTCATTAATTTAACGCGCAGGCGCTTAATCGCTTGGCTATGTAATTGACTCACCCGTGACTCCCCAACCTCCAGAACCGCACCGATCTCTTTTAAATTGAGCTCTTCCTGATAGTAGAGGGTCAAGACGAGTTTTTCGCGTTCTGGAAGGTTATCGATGGCATCCATCACGCGCTGACGAAGATTGACATCCATAAGTTGTTGCAATGGATTAGCATCTTCGTTGCCTTCCAGCAATGCTTCGGCGCTGTCGCCATGTTCCTCACGCCATTCGTCGTAAGAAAAGAGCTGGCTGTTGTTGGTGTCGAGCAGGATCTGACGATAGTCCTCGAGGGAGATGTCAAGAATTTGCGCGACTTCTTGTTCCGTCGGAGCGCGTCCCAACTGTTGCTCGGCCTTTTGCATGGCATGAGCAACTTCGCGGGCATTACGACGCACGCTACGGGGAGCCCAGTCGCGGCTTCTCAACTCATCCAGCATCGAGCCTCGGATGCGCTGAACGGCATAAGTGGTGAACGCCGTCCCTTGCAAGGAGTCGTAGCGCTCTACTGCGCTGAGCAGCCCGATGCCGCCGGCCTGAAGAAGGTCGTCAAGTTCCACGCTCGCGGGCAAACGAACCTGCAAACGGAGAGCCTCATGGCGCACTAACGGTATATAGCGCTTCCATAAGGAATTTTTGTCCATTGTTCCTTCAGCGGTATACAGCTCACTCACAGTGACAAACACCTAGATAATAAAGTTATCGGTACTATTATGCGTTCGTATAGTGCAGACAATCGAATGAATAGGCGTTAAAAAGACATGCTATTTAAGATATACATGAAAGGTAAGGAAGTTTTACACCATAATCTGACAACGGCCAGCTTATTGAAAAATAAGAAAGATAAAGAATCACAAGACGTAATGAATGGGACAATAGGGTGTCTGAAATCGAAAATTTTGGCGGCGTATTCTAACCCCTGTAATTAAACATGTCTTCACGCTTTGAAAATTATTTTCTCGATAAAATCGTTTAGCTCGGAAACCATTACGCCCAGAATCCCTCCCCCATTTTATTTCAGCCGACAAAACGAACTTGGTTGATCTCGATGAACCAGGGAGGAGGGAGACGCTCAATAGCTACCGTCTGGTCTGACGCGATTTAGTTTGAAACAGCACGGGCTTGGCGTGCCGCCGCTTTATATCTCTCAATATTTTTAACGTTTCCGTCGGACCTAAGTCCGGGACATCCTTCACGCGCACACCGTGTTTATCACGAAAATAGTTGAGCGCCGTTTTTTGATTCTTCGTGTAATTTTCCTGAGTGAAAATCGTCGAATGCTCAAAGTCCTTATGGTCGAAGCCGATAAAATCTTTTGAGTTATCGATATCAGCGAAATACCAAAATGGTGGATGCATGCCCGCGTTAA
Source organism: Lonsdalea quercina (assembly GCF_900107885.1). Classification (NCBI taxonomy): domain Bacteria; kingdom Pseudomonadati; phylum Pseudomonadota; class Gammaproteobacteria; order Enterobacterales; family Pectobacteriaceae; genus Lonsdalea; species Lonsdalea quercina. Next base: position 3,474 of record NZ_FNQS01000001.1, read on the forward strand.
TTATCGCTAACGTATGATCCACATGCTCCAGGGCGTTATAATAAGTTTCATCCATATATCCTACACGGTCGATGCACGCCTTCGAGTAGTAAACGAATGCGCCGTCACACGTCTGGTAAAGCTGGATACGTCCGCCAGCATAGTCCGCGTTCATTCTTGGTTTGACGACGTCATCGAGACAGGCGGGGGTTGCCTGACTGAACATGAAATGTTGAATGCCACTGATCTTTGACGCCTGGATATATCGCTCGAATACCAATTTATTTTTGATAAAGACATCATCTTCAATTAAGAAAAAATGGTCGACGTTGCGTTCATGTAAATAGCGCAAGGCTATGTTTTTACTTTTCCCTACCCCCAGATTTTCGGGGTTATTGATCACCGTATGCGTGATCTCATGAAACTCGCAGAAAAGACGACCATCGTTAACAATCACGAGTTCATCCAGAATATCCATAGGCAAGGAACGATAGAGCTTAATCAACTCATCCGGACGATTATGAGTTATTATTCCCACCCCAATTGTTTTTCCGTTAATCATATTTCATCTGCTCAATAAGCCCAAAGGATACAGCCGGGGTCAGCAACCCATGCCTTCCCCGGAGAATGTCACATCAATCCGGCAACCAGGCTTTCTGCCACAGAAGTAAATTGTCTCCGCTTAACATCCAGTCGCGATAAACCGCCTGGCGTAATTCGTCGCCCATTCGCGCAGTCGCATCGAGGTCAGCCAGATGCATACGGATTGCATCCATCCAGTCTTTATAGCGGTTCCGGACGCGCGTGACCGGCAGATCGCACTGATAAGGTTCGATATCCGTACAAATCACCGGATAGCCGCAAGCGCCGTATTCCAGCAAACGCAAATTACTCTTACAGCGGTTGAAGATATTTTCTTCGAGCGGCGCCAGCGCCAAATCCAGGTTCAGAGAGGCCAGTTTCTGCGGGTAAAAATCTATATCCACCCCTTTGTGGAATTCATGGATATAAGGGCGCAATTTTTCAGGACACATCCCAAAGAACACCCACTCCACGTCGTCCGCCAAATCCCGTACGATATCGGCAATGAGCTCCAAATCTCCGGTATGGCTGCTACCACCGCCCCAACCAACACGGGGTTTCTTACCCTGCCGCCGCAGAGAGCTGAGATTAGACCACCATTCCACCGGCAGACGGTTTTCGACCACATGAATACGGTCATGAAGGCCAGCGAACGCCTCCGCCATCGGCTGCGTCGACACCACAAAGCGGTCCATGAACCCCAGGCTCTTACGCATTGCTTTCAGCGCATCTTTGGGGAGACCGGCGCGGTGCACGCTTTTCAGCGGAATATTGGGAAGATAGTCATCCAGCTCATAGACCTTGAAGGTGTTGCTAAGCTTGCTGATTCTTTCGATCCAGTCATGAAAATACGCCGACACCTGTTTTTGCAGTACCAGGACCTCGGGTTCATAGCGCGCCAACGTCGGGGTATTCAGATAGACGTTGGAGAGTTTGCCATCAATCATATTGGCGTCTTTCAGCGCATTAAACGGCTTGATAATACGGTAGTGCCCGCAGCCGGTTTGGTCAGACATATGCGCCATCACCACCGGCAATGGTCGCCAGGTCAACGGGCGCCAAATCAGGCCGGCATCCGGCTCGACTTCAAACCCGCGTCCATTTAAAGACAGATTGATATTGTAGGCGGGATCTCGGGCAATGACCGGCAACCACTTCTCGTACATGGCCATCTGTTCGCCCTGGAAGCGTTTTCTTTTCGCCTCCTGTGCAGCGGTATCCACCTTTTTCTGACTCACGCTGCCTTCATGCATCACCGTGGCAAATGGCGTCCACACGGTGAGATACCCCGCTTCACGCACTTTCAGACACAGATCCACATCGTTGTAGGAAACCTTGAAAGCCTCTTCATCTAACCCATTGACCTGCTGGTAGACGGACTTTCTAATCATCAGGCACGCTGCGGTGACGACGCTGTAATTTTGGTCTACTTTCAGGCGCTGCATATAGCCGGGTTCGTCCATTGGATCGCCGTTAAACGGATGTTCAGCCGGTCCGCGCAGTCCAAGAATGACGCCGCCGTGCTGAATACGCCCATCCGGATAAACCAGCTTGGCGCCAACGATCCCTACTTCTGGACGCAGCGCGTGGTTTAGCATGTTGTCCAGCCAATCCGGCTGCACGACGGCCGTATCATTGTTGAGCAGTAGCAGATAATCGCCGCGCGCCTGCTCGGCGGCCATGTTGTTAATCGCCGAGTAGTTGAAGGGATGAGGATAGCGGATAACACGGATACGATTGGGATCGACCTTCGCCACCCCGTCCAGCCAGGCTTTCGCTTCATGCGTTTCGCTATTGTTATCCACAATCAGCAGTTCGTAATTCGGGTAGCGCGTTTTCTCTAGCAGGCTGGTGACGCAGGCCACCAGCACCGGGAGCTGATCTTTGGTCGGGATGATGATCGAAACCAGCGGAGTCTCCTGATGACCGTAAATCATCCGGTAGTGTCCCGGCAACGTGGCCACTGCTTTACCAGCCTCATATCCACGACGCTGAAGATGGCGTTCGAGGACAGCAATCTCCCCCTCATGGGTGGAAATCGACAACTCGTCTGAAATCGTCAGAAATTCAGCCAAATGCCCGATAGACCCCATCCCCTGCTGTTCAATCAACCTGAGGATGTACTCCAGCTCCATGCAGCTGGCATGCTTGGAATCAAAGCCGCCCAGCGATAAGAACAGCTCTCGGTTGAACAACCAGTGTCGCGTCATGACGGCGGGAAGGCTCAGCAGATAATCAAGGTTGAAATCCGGACGGCAAGAGAGTCCTAATTGCCCGTCTTTGCCGTATAGCAGCTCGTCGCCGTAAATAGCGCTGCAGCCTTGAGCGGTAACCAGTCCTAAACTGGTCATCAGCAGGCCGCCTGCGGTAAAGATCTCACCCGCCTGAACCAGCATCAGCCAGTCGAAGGTCTGTTCGCGCACGACGTCATTGATAGTCCTGACGAGAATTTCCTGACGGATTTCCCGCACGGTACAAGAGGGGAAACGCGCCGCGATCTCCGAGGATGAAGTCAGGATGATGCGCTTGAGCAGGACGCCGTCCGACTCGATGGTCTCAAGACTCTCGACGGTCGCCTTCAATTTTTCTTCGTCGCCCTCGGTATCCATAATGAGAATGCCGAATTCGCGGCCTTCCAGATGCTGACCGAGATACTCCTTAATCAGTACCGACTCACTGGCTGTGGGATAACGGCTGGCGATCCAGTTCGGCGTAGTATTCTCTTCCGGTTTACCCTTTAAGGCGGTTTTCATACCTTCTTTGAGATCAAAGGGGTAGAAATGCTCTTTTTGATCCAGGTCTGCGACCTCAAGAAGATCGGGATTTTTGACGTCAGGCGAGAAAAAAATCGAGTTCTGGACCTCGCGAAAATACACCGCCTGCTCCTGGAACTCCGGACCGCTGATCGAGCCATCCACCCTTTCCGCAGGAACCCGCCTGTCGGTCAGCGGTTCGGACAGCATAGCGAAGTCGCCGTCACGTAGCAGCGAGAGGTAGAAAGCCAGCGGTGCCGTATAGTGCAGCTTGACGCCGTTGAGGGTAAACATGGTCTTGGGAGACAGCATTTCCTGCCGCAGTAAAACACAGCTCAGTTCACCAATAAAATTGGTCGCATATCGAGTCAGATAATCAATGACATTCTTACCACGAATCTGCACGTTGCCGGAAAATGGGTATGCAGTTTCAGCAATGTCATTGAGTATCTGCCCCTCTCCATCTATGCGTCGCCGGCGTGACGAACTGAACACCACGCGATCATCTTCTTCCAATACCGCTGTCAATAGTCGGATATGATCTTCCCTCAGTACATCGCTATCACTCAGGAAGTTAATGTATTTTCCTTCCGCATGCATGAGGCTTTTTGCGCAGAGATCGTATTCAGAGACGTCGAGGGACTCGCTGCGGAAATAACGAATGGTATGGCGAGACGCATCGGTCGCCTTATAGACGGCGCTTTCGATAAGTGTATCTGCGCTGGCATCGTGCACGATGATTTCTACATTGTCGTAATCCTGAAGGGTCGCACTCAACAGTGCGAGTTCAAAGTATCGTGGTTCCTTCGCTGGAATAATGATACTGACGAGTGGGGACTTGTTCATGACTAACCCTCTATATGCATTCGATGTAACCGGAGCTGACTCTAAATTGGCGCGATGTACCCCATAGTGGACGGGACATCGCCAGTTTAATAATACGGCGCTGAATGCCAGCTCAAAGACGTGAATTCATCTTCTTTATACCGGCTAATCTCGGTATTGCTTGCGCTGCAGGCGATATTCGCCATAAAAAAAGCCCCGCCAGAGGCGGGGCTTTTTAGACAGAAGATGAAACAGATTACTGCAGCAGAGACAGAACGGTCTGCGGAACCTGGTTCGCCTGCGCCAACACTGAAGTACCAGCCTGTTGCAGGATCTGAGCCTTGCTCATGTTGGAAACTTCTGTAGCGTAGTCAGCATCCTGGATACGAGACTGTGCTTCGCTCAGGTTGGTAGACGTGCTGGTCAGGTTGTTGATGGTGGAGTCGAAACGGTTCTGAATCGCACCCAGGTTACTACGCATGTCATCTACGGTAGACAGCGCTTTATCCAGAGTCGTCAACGGGTTTTCCGTCTGAACACCCGTCAGGTTGTCGGTAGAAGCGTCAACGGTCACGGTCATCGCGCCATCATCGGTGATGGAGATGTCGTTAGACGTCAGTTTGTAGTAAGCAGCGTCGCCAGATTTGCCGACGCCTTCAACGTCTCCACTCAGTGTACCGCTAACGAAGTAGTTGCCGTTAGAGTCGGAAACCAGACCGGTTGTGCTCAGAGCGGAAGTACCAGAGAAAGAGACAGAGGCGTCTGCGCTCAGCGTGGTGCTGTTGTAGGTAGAACCGCTTGTAACAGCAGTCGTTGCGCTGCTTGCAGGACCGTCAACGTTAAAGCCAGACAGGTTCAGAGAAGCAGTGTTAACTTTCTGCAGGTTGATGCTGATGGTCTGGCCATCCTGAGAACCAACCTGGATAGAGATGGAAGTTTTGCTGCCATCCAGTACTTTCACGCCGTTGAAGTCGGTCTGCTGAGAGATACGGTCAACTTCAGACAGACGCTGAGTAATTTCGTCCTGGATTGACTGCAGGTCGGAAGCGGAGTTAGTACCGTTCTGAGACTGTACGGTCAGAGTACGGATAGCCTGCAAGTTGTCGTTAATTTCGTCCAGTGCGCCTTCAGTCGTCTGCGCCAGGGAGATACCATCGCTTGCGTTGCTGGAAGCCTGAGTCAAACCGTTGATGCTGGAAGTGAAACGGTTGGAGATAGCCTGACCAGCGGCGTTATCTGCAGCGCTGTTGATTTTCAGACCAGAGGACAGACGTTCGATCGCGGTGCTCAGAGAAGACTGAGATTTGTTCAGGTTGTTCTGTGCAACCAGCGAGATGCTGTTGGTATTAATTACTTGTGCCATAAGAGATTTCCTTTTAGATATCCGTCAGGACTTAAATCGTTAGGGTTCAGGCTTTTCCGCCCACGGCGTCAACCACCGTCTACAGAAATATCGGCGTTGCCCTAATGATCTTTAGTAATTAAACCCAATATTTTTAAAACATATGCTTTTCAGCAAGTTAAAATAAAAAAACCGAGCAGACAACGTCAGTTTTAACAAGCTGAAACGACTGAATCGCGGTGGAAAGGTGATTTATTGCTCAGTGTTGCGTAATAAAACCGACAGGTTTTCGTTTGCAAACGGCTAAAAAACACAATGGTCTGCAATTAAAGATTAAAGTTTGTCACCAGCGTCGCAATCATATCGAAGAACTCGCCAAATAAATGTTCAGCAAATTGGGGTATCAGCGTCATCAGCGTACCAATGGTCATTATCCCCACCGTCAGCGTAACGGGGAAACCAATGACAAATACGGACAGCTGCGGCGTCATTCGGTTTAGCAGACCGAGCGCGAGGTTAAGGACCAGCAACAGCGTCACCAACGGCAGCGCCAGCATCAGACCATTAATAAAGATAAGGCTGCCTGCTCGTGCAATAGAATAGAAGACGTTAGTGTCGATAGGTGCTGTATCGATCGGAATGACATGAAAACTATCGGCCAGCATGGAGATAAGCCACAAGTGTCCATCAAACGCCAGGAACAGCAGCATCGCCAACAGATTAAGAAAGCGCGCCAGCACCGGCATATTCGGACCGCCGGATGGGTCGAAAAACGTGGCGAAAGACAGCCCCATCTGTAACCCAATCACTTCCCCGGCCATACGAAAGGTCGCGAATGCCAGTTGCATCGTGAAACCGATGCACGTGCCGATCAATATTTGTTTGACCAACAACCAAAGCCCTTCGGCAGAAAATATGGGAACCGGTGTAATGGTCAGATGCGGACCAATCAAGAACGTCGCCAGCAGGCCAAGACCAATTTTAGCCTTGGTGGTGATTTCTTTTTCGTTGAGAACGGGCGCCGTGGAAATCAGCGCCATCAGGCGTATAAAAGGCCAGAAGAACTGATTAAGCCAGTAATAGATATCGGCGCTGGTCAGGTTAATCATGATTAACCAATCATGTTAGGCAAATTGCTAAACAAGGTACGCATGTAGTCAAGAAACAACCCGAGCATCCAGGGACCGGCGATGATGATGGTCAGGAAAACGGCCAGAATTTTGGGAATAAAAGAGAGCGTCATTTCGTTAATCTGCGTTGCCGCCTGCAAAATGCTCACAATCAACCCGGTAACGAGAGCCGCCAATAATAGAGGCGCCGCCAAAGCCAGCGCGATCTTCATTGCTTCGTTACCCAACGCCATGACCGACTCAGGAGTCATAAAATATCCTAATGCTGAATGTTAACTGTAAAAACTCTGCACTAATGAGCTTAGCAACAGCTGCCAGCCATCAACCAGGACAAACAGCATCAGCTTAAAAGGAAGAGAAACCGTCGCCGGCGGCACCATCATCATCCCCAACGCCATCAACACGCTGGCGACCACCAGGTCAATAATCAGGAAAGGGATAAAGACGGTAAAACCGATTTGAAAGGCCGTTTTAAGCTCGCTGGTCACAAACGCAGGAACCAACACCCGCATGGGGATAGCTTCCGGTCCTTCCAGCGGGGGAATATCCGCCAGTCGGGTAAATAGCGCCAAATCTGTCTCACGCGTCTGGCGCAGCATAAACTGACGCACCGGCGCAGAACCACGATCGATCGCCACTTCCATGGAGATCTTATCCTGACTGAACGGCAGATACGCGTCCTGATACACCTTGGTGATGACCGGGGACATAATGAAGAAGGTCAAAAACAGGCTCAGTCCAACGATAATCTGGTTGGGCGGCGCCGTGGCGGTCCCCATCGCGTTTCTCAACAAACTCAGCACGATGATGATACGGGTAAAACTGGTCATCATCAGCAGTACGGCGGGAATAAACGTCAATGACGTCAGCAGAACCAGAGTTTGGACCGGCAGGGACCAGCTCTGCGCGCCATTGGCCATCGGCTGACTGATGATGCCCGGCAGTTGCGCCCAAGCATTCGGCGCAATAAACACAATCACGCCAGCAAAGAAACCGCGCCGCAACAGCGACGCCCATCGAGATGAAAACCTGTTCATTCTGACTTTTCCGAGCGATTCATGACCTTACTGAGGAGTTTGCGAAAGTCTGCAGGATTGGCTTGAGCGGAAGCGTTAGCGTCATCAATTACTTTTGCCGGCAGGGTGTGAAGCGGGGTCACCTGCTGCGCGGTGACGCCGAGAACCAACCAGGTGTCGTCAACTTCGACAATCACGACCTTTTCGCGCTGCCCGACCGGACAACTCGACACGACTTTCATCATCTGATTATTGCGAGCCTGAGGCGCTACGCCGAGTTTTTTGGCGAGCCAGGCTAACAGAAGGATAAACAGGAGAATGCCTCCCAACACAGCACTGACCTGGGTTAGCGCCGAGCCGGGAGTTTGTGACGGTGCCTGGCTATGCGTCGGCACCATGACGGATGCGGAGGTCTGCTCCTGAGTTTGCGCCATAAGTTAGCGGCTCAGGCGACGCATACGCTCAGACGGAGTAATGATATCAGTGATACGCACGCCGTATTTATCGGCTACCACCACCACTTCGCCCTGCGCGATCAGATACCCGTTGATCAGGATATCCAACGGCTCGCCGGCCAGACCATCCAGCGCAACCACCGACCCCTGAGAGAGGCGCAGCAATTCTTTGATGGTCATTTTGGTACGGCCCAGTTCAACCGTCAGTTTGACCGGGATATCCAAAATCAGGTCGATGTCCTGAGACAGTCCGGTCGCGGCATCGGCTTCCAGAGACTTGAATACGCCTTCGCTACCGCTTTCTTCTTTTTCTGCGGCTTGCTGCTCATTAAATGCATCAGCCCACAGATCGTCCACGGATTCTTTTTCTTCGGACGGGTTCTTGGTGTCACTCATGGGGCTGTCCCTCGTTGTTCAGAGAAGTCAAAATTGGATTCACTAACTGTTCGACTCGAAGAGCATATTGTCCTTTGTAGGTACCGTATTGACCGGTCAAGACCGGAACACCGTCGACATGGGCAATGATGCTGTCAGGTTTTTCTATAGGCAATACGTCGCCCGGCTGTAGCTTGAGCACTTTGGACAACCGCAGCGACACATCGGTAAAGTTGGCGACCAGCTCCAGCTCGGAATGCTGAACCTGCTTGGCCAACGTATCCCTCCAGCTCTGATCTTCCTGTCGAGAATTCTCCATCGGAGGATTCACCAGCAGCTCGCGCAGCGGTTCGATCATGGCAAAAGGAATACAAATATTGAATTCGCCGGTCAAATTGCCAATTTCCACATGGAAAGGCGTGGTGACCACAATATCGTTAGGTGACGTCGTGATGTTGGTGAACTTGACCTGCATCTCGGAGCGCACATATTCCACGTCCAATTTGTAGATCGCGTTCCACGCATCGCCGTAGGCTTCCAAAGCCAGGCGCAGCATTCTTTTCACCACGCGCTGTTCGGTGTGAGTGAACTCTCGCCCTTCCACCTTGGTAGGAAAACGGCCATCGCCGCCAAACAGGTTGTCTACCGCGATAAAAACCAGGCTCGGGGAAAACACAAACAGCGCGGTGCCGCGCAGCGGCTTCAGGTGTACCAGATTAAGGTTGGTCGGCACCGGCAGGTTACGCGCAAAATCATGATACGGCTGAATTTTTATCGGTCCGGCAGTGATATCCGGGCTGCGACGCAACAGGTTGAACAGCCCCATGCGGAACTGACGAGCAAAACGCTCATTGATGATTTCTAACGACTGAAGACGCTCACGAACCACACGGCGTTGCGTATTGGGGTCGTAAGGCCGAATATCGCTTTCGGGGCCAGCGGCCGACTTGGCTTTGCTATCGCCGTCGTCACTGTCACCGTTGAGCAATGCGTCAATTTCTGCCTGGGAAAGAATACTGTCACTCATAATATTTATCGCAGTATGAAAGCGGTGAACAGAACATCCGTGACCACCTGGTTGGGTTGCCCTTGAACCAGCGGCGGGCTAAGAACCTGTTTAATTTCATCAATCAGCTTCTGCTTACCTTGTTCGTTTGCCAACGCGGCCGAATCCTGTCGGGAAAGCAGCAGCAGCAAGCGGCTGCGTACTTCCGGCAAATAGCGGGTGAAGCGGCTCTTGGTTTCTTCATCTGGCAAACGCAGGGTGAACCCAACGTACAACACACGATCGGGATTGTTATCCGGATTAACCAAGTTAACAGTAAATGTATCCAATGGCATGAATACAGGTTCCGGGGGGGGCACTTCTTTTGCCACCGTTGGCTCAGCGTTTTTATGATAAAAGAACCACCAACCCGTGCCAGCAGCACATGTCGCTACCAATGCGATAACGATTAGTAGTATTAACAAGACAGAACGCTTGCGTCCCGACTGTGATTTTTCTTCAGCCATAGACTAAGATAATTCCTATACTCATTGCCATTGATGCAGCTCTGTGCTGCATATACCCCGTAATTATCCCGTCTATTCCGCCGTTCAATAGGATGAATAGACGAGGAAAATCACACTAGCTTACTGATTTGCTTCACGCAAAGGTATCGACGCCACTCGAGGAGGACGCCAATCTCTGCAGTGAGGCAGGCACATCCACGATGTCCATGTGGCTGTCCAGGCTGCTCGAATACTGAGACGAAGACGAACCGCCGCCTGCGCTCTGCTGTTGCCCCTGTTGCCATTCGGAGCCGGCGAAGGTCTCGCTGCCCACACTACTCTGGTTTAGCGTAATACCGCTTTCAGATAACGCCGTTCTCAGCTGCGGCATCGCCGCTTCTAAGGCTGCCCGAACCTGGCCATGCGCAGACGCAAGGTGTATTTGAGCCTGGTTATCATCCATCGTCATGCTGACCTGAATTGCGCCAAGCTCCTGCGGATGCAGACGCAGCTCAACGTTTTGCTGATTATTACGCGTAAACATCACAACCTGCTGGCTGAGCGCCTGTTGCCACTCATCGCTGCCCAGACGAGATGTCAGCACCGCAGTTTGCGGCGTCGCGGCGGCGGAGGTGTTGGCCTGAGTGCTGTTTAGCGCACCCAAGGCGCTATTCACCGTCGCGGCGCTGGAACTGCTGTTGTTGGCAGATGACGGCTCTTGGCTCACCTTGAACGCGTTGCTCACGGCAGCTGTGATATCCGATGACTGAACCTTGTTTGACGTCGCACTGGTATCAACCACCGTGTTTTTCAGGTCGGTCGTATCGTCTTTTCCGTTTCCTTTAGACGCCGTTTTACCGGAAGCGCGACCCAAAATATCGCTTAATGCCGCCTCGTCGTCCTGCCCTGTCGTCGCGTCATCAGCGACGGCATTCAGCATGGAGGTCAAGGACGTGCTCTGCTGACCATCAGTCAGCGTCTGCAAGGCATTTTGTCCATCGACACTCAGAGCGGCGACGCCTTCACTCTGGCTGGTTATCGGCTGAGCGGTGACTTTTTGTAACTGCGGAGCCAATCCTGCCCCCAGCATGGCCATAATCGTTGACGAGGCATCCTGATCGGAAATCACAACCGAGCTGTCGGTATCCGCAATCGCCTGCTCGCCCAACGTTAACGCAGCGTCATCGCGACTATCGGCTGCATCGGTCGTCGCGGTCTCGGCTTTTGCTGCCGTAGACTTACCGTGTGTCGTGTGCGACTGCTTCAGCAGCGCGCTCAGCGAAGACTGCCCGGAAGACGCCGTTGTCGTCGACTCTTCGCCCACATTCGCGTCCGCCAACTGCGCATCTTCACTTCCATCAGCCTGTTTTGCCGACGTATTTTCGGTTTTCGTCGTGGTGTTGGACGACGACTGAGTCGTGGGGTGTTTTACCGGCTGAGGCTCTATTTCTTTATTCTGAGTATGTTGAGAAGCCGCGTTCGACGCGTTTTGCTGTATACGATTTTGCTCTTCATTCAGGTGTGACGAAAACAGCGCCGTAAAGCTGTTAGGCTGTGACGCATTACTGTCTTGGCTGCTGCTGGACGAGCTCGAATCGGTTCGAGCGGTCTCAGACGCTGAAAGAGCAGTAACAGTGGTTAGATTCATGGATTCAGTTTCCTCAATGACGAGCGCTGTGCAAATTCATCCATCAGTTTCTGGTCTCGACGATTCTCACGAACCAAGAGTTCCTGAGCCGCCCGTTCTTTTAATGTTTCGAACGCATTCAGCCGCTGGCGCTTGGCCTGCCAGGTTTTCATGGCCTGCTCAAGGCGCTGTGCCCATACGGCCAGCTGTTTGCGATGTTGTTCGATGGCCAACTCGAGAGTTTTGATAAACTGTTGATAGTTATACCAATTCGCCGCATTAATACCGCTACCCATACTTTGTTGCAACTGTACACGGTAGTCATCTTCATACCCGAGCAGCATATCGAGCTGCTGCTGTGCCTGTACGTGCGACTGACGGATCTGCCCCAGCAGAGTAGCGGCATCGTCCGCTTCCTGCTGAGCCAATTCGCGAAGTTTGTCGAGAGGGGTTTCAGTTTTCATAGTACCTCAATCACATACAGTTACCGGCGGCCTGCTAGCTTTGCCCCTGTCGGGTAATGCTTTTCGCCCTGGTAATCAAATACACCACATGACATCACATGCCGAACAACGCATTGAGTTGCTGCAATGCCTGCTGTTCATCGCACCGTTCGAACATTCCCTGCTGTAAAAAGGCTTCCATCTGCGGATAGAGCTGAATGGCCTGATCCAGCAAGGGGTCGGTTCCCGATGCATAGGCCCCTACGCTGATCAAATCTTTGTTCCGCTGATAGACGGATAGCAACTGCTTAAATTGCCTTACTTTGGCGTAATGTGATTCGTCGATCAAAGCGGTCATCGCACGGCTAATCGACGCTTCGATATCAATTGCCGGGTAATGGCCGGACTCAGCGAGCTGTCGAGACAGTACGATATGCCCATCCAGTATGGCCCTTGCGGAGTCGGCGATGGGGTCTTGCTGATCGTCGCCTTCCGTCAACACGGTGTAAAACGCCGTGATAGATCCGCCGCCATGCATACCATTACCTGCACGTTCCACTAACGCGGGCAGCTTGGCGAACACAGAAGGCGGATAGCCCTTGGTCGCCGGTGGTTCGCCAATGGCCAATGCGATTTCTCGCTGCGCCATTGCGTAACGTGTGAGGGAATCCATGATCAAGAGAACATGATGTCCCTTGTCGCGAAAATCTTCCGCAATGCGGGTCGCGTAGGCGGCGCCCTGCATACGCAGCAGCGGGGAAACGTCAGCCGGTGCGGCAATCACTACCGCGCGGGCACGGCCTTCGGCGCCCAAAATATTTTCAATGAAGTCTTTGACCTCACGGCCACGTTCGCCGATCAGGCCCACCACGATGACATCAGCTTCAGTATAGCGGGCCATCATGCCCAGCAGCACACTTTTACCCACGCCGGAACCGGCGAACAGGCCCATACGCTGCCCTCGCCCAACGGTTAACAAAGCGTTAATTGCCCGGACGCCAACATCAAGCACATGGTCGATGGCCGTCCGCTGCAAGGGGTTCACCGGCGGCGTAATTAACGGCGCCTTGAATCCGGTTTCCGGCGGGGGCAATCCATCCAGCGGTTTGCCCGCGCCGTCCAGGATTCTGCCGAGCAGTTCGGGGCCTAGCGGAAGCTTTTTACCTTCGTGCTTTTCTCCGCCACGGGCGTATACGCGCGCGCCGGGGATAATGCCCTCAACTTCCTCGAGCGGCATCAGAAACAATCTTTGCCCATTAAAACCAACGACTTCGCTTTCCACTTCTTCGACTTTGTCGCCATTAACACGCTCTACATAGCAGGTCGCGCCCAGCGGCAAATGCAGACCCGAGGCTTCAAGCACCAGCCCCGTCGCGCGAGTCAAACGCCCGTAGCGACGAACGGTCGGCGTCGTGGCGATCTTCTTCTCGAACGCATCCAGCGTCGTCAGCCAGCGAGAGAGTCGGTTCGTCATCACACCTCTCCCGGCGCAGCCATATGGCACAGCTCGTGCCAACGCGTCGCGATGCTGGCATCCAGATCGCCGTCTTCGGCGCTGACTTTACACCCCCCCGGATGGAGCTGGTTATCCGCCAGTAAACGCCAGCCGTGCTGCGCCAGCGTCGGACCCAACTGTTTCTCCACCCTTTCCATATCGGACGGATGAACGCGTAAATTAGGCTTACCGCTAAATAAAGGTTCCTGCTGAATCATCTGCTGTATCTGATTGAGCAAGGCGGTGCCGTCGCAGACCGGCGCCTGACCCAACACCTGCTTCGCGGCGGTCAACGCCATCTGCATCAGGCGTGCTGTAATCACGCTGTCCAGCGAATCGAGCGTCTGCTGGAATTCGGTTACCATGTGCTGCATCTGCTCAGTCAGCTTTTCTTGCTGCTGTTTCTCTTCCTGGGCGCCCTGCTGACGACCTTCAGTCAGGCCGACTTGGTAGCCCTCATCGTAGCCTTTCTGCTGACCATCTTTGTAGCCAGCATCTTTGGCTTTCAGCTGGACCTCTTCGCGCAGCAGTTCCAGTGACTCCAACGCCTCAACGGGAGAAGTCTCTTCTTCCTCTGAGTGGGATGGCTTTACCTCTTCCTGCTGAGCCGACGGCGGCGGCGCCGCCAAATCGGTCAACGTCCAGGGACGCCACGGTAACTCATTGGTATCAGACATACGCATCCTCGCCGCCACCGATAATCATCTCGCCACTGTCCGCCAGACGGCGCACGATAAGCAGGATGGCTTTCTGTTCGTTTTCGACCTGAGACATACGAACCGGTCCGCGCGTCGCCAGGTCGTCGCGCAGAATTTCTGCCGCACGCTGGGACATGTTGCGCAGGAACTTCTCGCGCAGCGGCTCTTCCGCACCCTTCAGGGCGATCAGCAAGGATTCGGACTCCACTTCCTGCAACAGACGCTGAATACTGCGGTCGTCCACCTCGACCAGATTTTCGAACAGGAACATCTCGTCGATGATTTTCTGCGCCAGCTCACCATCGAACTCGCGAACGGCATCGATAACGGCTTCTTCCTGTTGCGTTTTCATCAGGTTGATAATTTCAGCCGCAGTACGAATACCCCCCATTTTGCTGCGTTTCAGATTCTGTCCGTCCAACAGACCGTTCAGAACTTCCGTCAACTCAGCCAACGCCGCCGGCTGTACACCGCCGAAGGTCGCGATACGCAGCATGACATCATTACGCAAGCGTTCGTCGAACAGCGCCAGGATGTCAGCGGACTGTGCGCGTTTAAGATGGATAAGGATGGTCGCGATGATCTGCGGATGCTCATCTTTAATCAGGTCGGCAGCAGTCTGCGGCTCCATGAAGTTGAGCGTTTCCATCCCTGAAGAGGTTTCTTTGCTTTCCAAAATATCTTCCAGCAAGGTCGATGCACGCTCTTCACCTAGCGCTTTGACCAGAACGGAACGCAGGTAATCGCCTGCATTGACGCTTAGCGCCGCATACTGTTCTGCGGAAACCTCGAATTCTTTCAGCACTTCCATCAGTTGCTGATTGGACACCTGTTTCATGTTCGCCATGGCGGCACTCAGGTGCTGAACTTCACGCGTGGAAAGGTGCGTGAAGACTTCAGCAGCGCGGTCTTCGCCGATAGTCATCAGCAAAATAGCGCTCTTTTCAGTTCCAGTCATACTCATAGTTCAGTACTCATCCATTGGCGAATAACCAGGGCGCAGACGCGAGGGTCGTTCTCGGCCATGTCGCGAATACGCTGGCTTTGAAGCTCGGTATTGACGCGCTGTTGCGATTTACGCTGCAAGTCTTGCTCTTCTTTGCTGAGCTTGACGATAACGTCTTCATCGCCTTCCTGACCGCCAGATAAACTTTCCGCCATTGCCTGCTGCTCTTTCTTCTTGAGCTGCAACTGCGGACGAACCATTTTGCGCCACATGATCCAGGCGACAATCAGGACAAGCAGCCATTTGCCTGCGCTAATTAACAGATCAAAGAAGGCCTGTTTCTGCCAGAAGGGCAATTCGCTCGCCGCATCATTCGATTCCGTAAACGGCGCGTTGACCACATTGATGCTATCACCACGATCAGTTGAAAAGCCCATGGCTTCGCGCGTGAGTGACTCAATCTGTTTGATCTGCTCTTCGTTCAACGCAGCAGATTTGCCCTCAGCGTTAGGCGCGTAATTGACGACGACTGCCACGGACAAACGCTGTACGGCGCCAGCGCTTTGCTTGGTGTGACGAATGGTGCGGTCCACCTCGTAGTTGATGGTCTGATCGCGGCGGTTGTTGGAAGACTGTACCCCCCCGTTCGCTCCGCCCTGATTCGCACCATTGGCAGCGTTCGCCTGCTGCTGACCATTCGCATTATTCTGCGCTCCGTTAGCATTCGTGCCGGCATTTGGCGCGACAATC
This sequence comes from Lonsdalea quercina, assembly GCF_900107885.1. Taxonomy (NCBI): domain Bacteria; kingdom Pseudomonadati; phylum Pseudomonadota; class Gammaproteobacteria; order Enterobacterales; family Pectobacteriaceae; genus Lonsdalea; species Lonsdalea quercina. Next base: position 19,381 of record NZ_FNQS01000001.1, read on the forward strand.
GGCGCCGTCGGCGTCGCAGGAGGCTGATTCGACAGAGCGCCAGGTACGCCGCCCACGTTTCTTCCGCCCAACTGTTCACTCTGGCTAGACTGCTGAGAACGAACAGCGGCTTGATTCGGAGCCTGATTCGGCTGGTACTGCTCATCCGTCTGCTCACGATTGGAGAAGTCGATCTGGGCTGTGACCTGCGCGTGAACGTTACCCGTGCCGACAATCGGTGCCAGGATAGCTTCGATACGACGCTGGAAGCGGTTTTCAACTTCGTTGGCATATTTCAGCTGCGCCGCGTTCAAGTCGCGTCCTGTGCCGTCCGTTTGCGTGAGCAGACGGCCATTCTGGTCAACAACAGTGACATTGTCGGGCGGTAAGCCAGCGACGCTGCTGGACACCATGTAGACAAGGGCGTTGATCTGCCCTTCGTCCAGTGCTCTGCCCGGCTGCAAGTTCAAGGTCACCGATGCTGAAGGGGATTTTTGTTCACGCACAAATAAGGACGGTTTCGGGATCGCCAAATGAACCCGCGCTTTTTGCACAGGACCCAGCGTCTCCATCGTTCGGGACAGCTCGCCTTCCAAAGCGCGCTGATAGTTAACCTGCTCGCTAAACTGACTAATGCCAAACTTCTCTTGGTCGAGCAGCTCAAACCCCACCGAACCGCCCTTGGGCAGCCCTGATTGTGCGAGTTTTAACCGGGTCTCATAAACATTTTCCGCCGGTATCAGCAAAGCCCCACCATTATCGCTGAATCGGTAGGGGATGTTCATCTGCGTGAGCTGGGTGACGATCTCCCCGCCGTCACGATCGTTAAGATTACTGTAAAGCACTCTATAATCAGGACTTTTCGCCCACAAAACCAACGCTGTAACCACAGCCACAGCAAAGGCTGCGGCGACTAATAAAGGTACTTTCGGATTAGCACGCAGCCGGGTAAGCACAGCAGTAAATCCGTTGATACTCATTGCGGGCGAACTGCTTTTAGCGGAGCTCATGCACTATTCCTGCCAATTAACATTTTAGTAGCTATTGATAAAAACAAAATTTACTCCCTGAATAATCAACGGTTGCTCTGAAATTCAACACCCGCCTTTAAGATTTGGGCGATATATTATTTATCCCATAAGGCCAATTCTATAGGTGAATTAGCCTAGGTTTTTATGCCTATTTAGAAGCTTAGGGTTGCTGGTATTCTGCTACAGTTGTCGCCTATAAATATTTGGTCACAGAGAAAACCCGAGGGTTTAAATGTCTATACAGGGAATTGAATCCGTCGTTCAGCAGTTGCAAAGCGTAGCACTTCAATCAACCGGTAGTGCTTCTAACGCGATTGCTGAACAGCAAAGCGGCTTTGCGGACGAGATGAAGTCCGCGCTGGGAAAAATCAGCGAACAACAGACCACAGCACGTGCGCAAGCGCAGAAATTCGAGCTGGGTGAAGAAGGCGTAGCGCTGAATGACGTGATGGTCGACCTACAAAAAGCGTCTATTTCGATGCAGATGGGTATTCAGGTGAGAAATAAACTGGTTTCCGCTTACCAGGAAATCATGAATATGTCAGTGTAAATAAAGATGACGATTTGAATACACCTCGCCCATTAGCTATCCAACGATCAGCATCCTTCGGGCTATTCGCTTTCGCATAGCCTGGTCCCTCCCTTCCCCGAATGACTTCCTACTCTGTTTTTATGGCGTCTATCGCTATTGAGCACGCTCAATTTTATTTACAGCTGACGCTCTCTCTTAAAAAAAATTTAAGACGCGCTTCTAGGCAATTTAATTTTAGGGAGAGGGAACTCGGCAACTGGCAGGCGATAAATTTAGGAGGTTTGTTTGGGTATGACATCCGCACGGGCGAGCAGGTTTGCTCAGGGGCAACGTGTCTCCATGAACTTACTAAGGAAGCACGTCGGTACGTTGGACGACAAGCGGCATCAAGCTAAGTTGACTTATTCTTTGCCGCCGCCGGGTAACATGGAATCATGATCGGCGAACTTATGGTAAGCCGCATTCACTGACTGCTGCCTGGCCGATTGACCGATAAGCCCCTTCAACTCTTTGAGACGCGACTCCAGTAGTTGAGTAATTGCCGTTTCGTTGCTCAATATCGTGTCGAGGCACCGCTTGATCTGACCTTGTTCCGCGTTGGAAACGATATTGTCATGTTTAATCAGGCCTGGAAGAATGCCAACTTCCTCAAGGTAACGCTGTTCAACTTCGATCAATTCCGCCCATTCTGCTTTTTTTGCGAGTGCCAGCATACGATCGCTTAGTTCAAGGATTCGCTGATAACAGACAAGAACTGATTTGCTGGCTTCCATTGTAATTTCCTGACCTACACGGTGGATTATGATTAACGCAGAACGGCAAAAGACTAAAACTGTGCCGTACACAAAGGTATTCCGATGATAATTCCGGCACAGCTAAAGCCAATCACGAATCAATCAACAGCGGTATTTTTTTCAGGACCTATTTCTTTCCAGGAATCAGCAATGCCTCGCAAGAGTTCCGTGATGTTTTCTAATAGAGCGCGATCGTTGTGCAAGTTGGCATGAAGCAGCTGTCTAATCATATAGTCATACAGCTGCGCCAGATTCGCGCTAATCTCACCGCCCTTCTCCATATCCAGAGAAGCCAGTAATCCACTGTCAATGATCCTGATGGCCTTGGTAATCGCGTTACCCTTCTCCACCGTGTCTTCTTGTTCCATGAAAATATCTGCACGGACAAGGGCACTGATGGCACCATCAAACAACATGGTAATCAGTTTATGCGGGCTGGCGCTCATCACGCCGCTTTCCAGCCCCACCTGCGCATAAGCCTGTGAACCATACATCATCGCCATAAAAACACTTTCCTTACACTAAGCGTTAACTGCTGGAGCTACTGCTCAGCTGTTCGAAAGCCGAAGTCAGGTAATCGCCCGTACTATTCAGCTCTGAGACCAGCACATCCAACTTCGTGAATTGAGTTCTGTAGCGGCTCATCGTATTCTCGATGCTGCTTTGCACCTGAGAATACTGTGTCTTGAGCTTATCGATAATCGAAGTGATGCCTGATTCGGCATTATCGATCAATCCGTTGCTCTCTGTATAGGATGACACGGTAGAAACCAACTGTGTTGCCAGTCCCGTGGTTTTACCGTCACCCATGAAGAATTCGCCTACTGCAGAACCATTGTCGGTGAGCGCATTGACCAGCGTGGTGTTATCGATGGTTAGCGTTCCCCGGACAACGTTCCCCGTAGTGGAGTCCGTACTCGTTCCGAGCGAAATACCCATTTGCGACAACACTTTGAAAGTATCGCTACTTTGGGCTGAACTGATCATCGACTTTATCTGGTTTTTCACGCTGCTCAGGGTTGAGTCGCCCACTAAAGCGCCGTTGCTTGTAGACTGTGATTCGCCGGCGCTCACGCTGGTGTAAGCGCTCAACGAAGAGAATGACGTCAACAGTGTATTATAAGCACTCACCCAGTCAGTAATCGCGCTGGCGGCATCCGTGACGCTTTTCGTCACGACCAGGTTTTCCGAAGCGCTGGAAGCGGCGTTCAATGTCAGCGTGACACCTTCGGTCGGAACGTCGGTCACCGTGTTGCTGCTACGTTCGATTGCAATGCCGTTGACCGTCAGCTTGGCGTTCTGCGCCGCTACCTGCTCCGTCATCCCATTGGATGAGGCGCTGCTGTCATAACCCAGAATGCTGTTCAACGTGCTGTCGTCTGAGCTCACGCTCATCGTTGACGTTTCACCCGTAGAGTCTGAGGTCAGGGTTAACTGATAGCTGCTGTCGCCCGACTGTACAATACTTGCCGTCACGCCCGCTTTCGCGGAGTTGATCGCGCTGGCAATACCTGAGAGCGAAGTCTGGTCGTTCGTCAGGGAGATATTTACCGCACTGTTGCTACCAACCTGGAGAGTCAAATTGCGCGTCGTTAGGCTGCTATCGCCCAACTGAGTTGTCTTACTGGACTGAGAGCTGGTCGCCAGCGTTTGCGCGGTGGCCAGTTGGCTCACTTTTACCGTATAAGTCCCAGACGTTGCGCTGGAAGTAGCTGTGCTGGAGAACGAAGTATTGGTCGAAGTTTGCTTAGTGGCATACAGGGAGCTGTCACTCAGTTTTTCTGTTGCCGTAGAAAACGTTTCCAAGGCGCTTTGCAGCGTGCCATAAGCCGTCAGCTTGGACTCATAGCTGGTCTGTTTAGTCGTAATCGCGGTAAGTTTTTGGTTCTCGACTTCTTCCAGAGAGTCCAGAATGCCAGACAAGTCCAAGCCAGATCCGACGCCCAATGATGTAACCAATCCCGAACTGGAACTCGTTGTGCTTGATGACGTACTACTGGTCGTGCTTGATGTCGTAGCCATATTCTCTTACCCCTCAATAAATGTGTTCATCCATCTGCATAGATTATCGGCAGCATGTTTGAAAAGTTTAAGCTGCTGTCAACATTTAGAAGATAACCATGCAAGAATACCCCCTAATGCACGCGCTAACGGTGGGTGTACCCTCGCGAAACAGCAAGTTCCGCCTGGATTTCGTCGTGCTAACGGGCACAAAACGGCCCGATGCGTAAAATAAAAAAACGGCCGTATCGCCTGCTATAAACAGGACGATACCGCCTAAACAAATACGCCCGGTTTAAGCGTATTCCAAAATTTGATGCTAATTAACTATTCATCTCAAACAGCGACATGCCTTTCATTGAAGAGAATGTGCTTTGAGCAGCCTGCAACGCCACCTTTTGCATGGTGACGTTAGAAATCATTTCATACATATCGTCGACGTCAGACCCTTTCAAACTGGTCATTCGGTCTGAATAGATCAGATCGCGGCTGTCGCCAATACTGTCTAATGTGGTCAATTCGTTTAGCTTGCTGCCCACGGTGGCTTGCACCGTTGACACGTTATCCAGCGAGTTGGACATTCCCCGGTTAGCTTTATCAAACATCGCCTGGTAGGACTCGCTGCTCGTAGTGTCGTCACCGGTCTCATCCAGCGGAATATCGAGCGCTGTTAACGCATAGTCGATGCTGTTGAACATGTTGGTTTCACTGGCAGAACCATCCGGCTCGGTTTTATAACCCGCAGACAAGCTCATAAAAATGGTTGTCCCCGTGTCGCCCGTGGTCATCGTTCGGCTGGAGTCCACTTTCTGACTCACGGGGGTATCGCTGCCGACGTAGCTCACGTTACCTTCGCTGTCTTCAACAAAAGGGGCGGTATCGGTTTTGTAACCAGCGAAAATGTAGTTACCGTTGCTGTCGGTGGTATTGGCTAGCGTCAGCAACTGGTCTTTGTATCCTTGCAGCTCAGTCTTCATAGACTGACGATCGGAATCGCTGTAGGTGGTGCTCGCCGCTTTGACCAGCAAGGTTTGGACGTTCTGGATTACGTCAGTGACCTGATCCAGTACGGTAGATTCCAAAGACAGGTTGGTGGTCGCTGTGTCGCGCGCCGTCGCGAACTGCTCGTTGGTTGACTGTGATTGCGCCAGCACCACGGCTTGTGACGAAGCGATGGGATCGTCCGATGGTTTGTTGACCAGCTGTCCATTGGACAAATCTAACGCCGCGCTCTGATATTTCGAGTAGGCGTTCGTGATGCTCTGCATGTTCTGCTGATAAATCATCGATGAGCTAAGACGCATAACACAGTCCTTAAATTGAATTTATACATTATTTTCAATAAATTGGTGAAGCACTCGTTAGCCTGAAATTGCAGCCAGCAAGGAATCAAAAATCGACCCGGCGGTTGACAAAATTTTGGCGTTCGCCGTGTAGTATTCCTGATAGCGCTGTAGGTCGATATATTCTTCATCCATGTTGACCCCGGAGATCGACTGCTGCTTTTCAGTCAACTGCTCCACGATGCTGGATTGCGTCGTGGCGGTGGTTTCAGCGCTTTGCGTTTTAACACCGATTTCACTGACCAGTGATGCATAGGCTTCGCTGAAGGTAGCGTTGCCATTGACCTGGTTACTGCTTTGCAACGCCAGCAAGGCGGCGGCGTTTCGGTTATCACTCTCGCCGCTGCTATCGTCATTAAGCGCGGCGGCAATTTTCGCCGGGTCGGTAATCGCCACCGACATGTTTGAAATCACTTCGCTGACGGTGTTTAGCGTAAATTTGTCACCCGCGTTTGCTGTACCGCTCACCGCGACCTGGACGCCATCGAAACTGAGCATGGGATTGCCGCTGTCATCGGTGCCGCTGGTATAGTCAACGCTCGCGCCGTCTGAGTTGCGCGTAACCGCCCAGGCGCCATTGGCGTACTTTAACGTATAATCGCTGGCTTTCACTGCCGTCGAATCCGCAAAGGTCGCCGTTAAAGAGGCGCTGCCGGAGTTATTGGTATTGCTGACGACACCGGGCTGCGCGAAGCTGAAAAAGTCCGTTCCAACGTCCCCGTTTAGGTCAACGCCTTCCTTATGCTGGGTGTTGAAACTGTTAGCCAGCGTCAAAGCCATGAGCCCCAGCTGGTTGCGTGCGCTATCCAGCGTTTCTGTACGGAACGTCAGCAGTCCGTTGATGCTGCCGCTTTCCAGTGAGTCAGCGCTCAGCTGAATCGGATCACTGATACCATTGTCGTACGCGACCTCGACTCTTGACGGATCGTCAGGAGACGTGACGGTCACCAAGTCGTAAGACTTATCGCCCTGTACCAGCGTCATGCCGTTGGACAGACTGACGCTCACCATGCTGTCCTGAGTTGTCGTCGTAACGCCAACAACCTTGCTCATTTCAGTGATTAACTGGTCGCGCTGGTCCAGCAGGGAGTTGGCGGAACTGGAGCCGCTGCCTAGCTGAACGATCTTTTCGTTCAGATCCGCGATCTGCTTGGAATAGGTGTTGATCTGCGCCACGCTGGTTTTCAATTCAGAGTTAATCGACGAATCCATATCCTGAAGATATTTATCCGTGCTGCTGAACTGATTTAGCATACTTTGCGCGCTGCTGATCACCGTCTGACGCGCAGAAGAGTCGCTCGCGTTCGTGCTGAGCGACTGCAATGAAGAGAAGAATGAAGACATCAGTGTGGACAGGCTGTTGTCACTATCGGACAACAGGTTGTCGATCTGAGAAACCTGCTCAGAATAAGCGGTAGTGCCAGCGTAGTTGCTGGACGCAGCGCGCAGCTGACTGGTGACCAGGGAGTCATAGGCCCTGTCGACGGAAACAACATTCACGCCATTGCCAACCGTGCCATAAGGCTTTTGCGTACCGGCATTCTGGGCCAGGGAAACGCTCTGTTTGCTGTAGCCATCAGTATAGACATTACTGATATTGTTAGACGTGGTGCTAATAGCCACATTCGCAGCTTTCAGGCCTGACGACGCAATGTTTATCAATGAACTGGCCATGAAATTTCCTTTATATTACAAATTCTAACCGGCAATGGTGTCTGATAAAGTTATCGGCTGGGGCCACATAAACTTGAGCAAGAAAATAAAAAAATAAAAGCGGTTTAAAATAAGTTACTTATGTCGTGTGTATACGCCTTCACCGCTTTCTCCGTGGTGTTCTTTATCTGCCCGATAATTTGCACCAGCTTGTCTCCGTAACGCGGATCGGTCGCGTAGCCTGCTCTCTGCAGTTCATAGGCCGCCGCCTCTGCGCTATTCGCATTCACGACACCCTTATAACGCGCGTTGTCAGTCAGCAGGGAGATGTAGTCGTTGATCGAATCCAAATAGCTATCGTAGACGCGGAACTTCTCTTTGACCTTATAGGCACGACCGTTTTCGAACTCGGTCGTGACGATTTCGGTGACTTTTCCGTCCCAGTTGCTGCCGGCTTTCACACCAAACAGGTTATGGCTGGGTTTGCCGTCGCTAGTCGTGATCTCACGTTTTCCCCAGCCCGACTCCAGCGCGGCCTGCGCCATAATTAGATGATGTGGGATACCGGTTTTCAGGCTAGCGATCATGGAAGGCATCGACAAACGGTGAGTAAAGTCTTCAGACGACGGCGCTAATTCCGGCTGCGCCTTGGTTGCGCTCTCACCCTGCTGGTCTGGATTATGACGCTTCAAAAACTCGCCCATCAGCGCCGGGGTAAAAGCGGACGACGTTAAAAAGTCGTCCTTACTAACCGGCATTGGCGTCGTTCCCACCGCATTGTCAGGCAGTTCATTCACATTGCGGCTAAGCTGCTTCACCATCATGTCGGCCAGCCCCAGTCCTTTGGCGGAGAGGTCTTGTGCAACCTGTTGGTCATACATGCTGGTATAAAGCCGCGTCTGATCGCTGCTGAGCAAGCCGTCTTTCGGCAGCGCCGAACGCATGCTCTTCAACATCATGTTGACGAACAAACCTTCGACCTGCTTCGCCACTTTTTTCAGCGCTGACGGATCGTTTTTGACCGCATCATTGCGTAGCTTGTTCAGCGATCTGACGTCATAGGCCGCGGAAGCCTGATCGATCGAACTGGTGTTATCGAGCTTCATCATTAGATGATTTCCACTTCCGCCTTGACGCAGCCCGCGCTGTGCATCGCCTGGATGATGGACATCAGATCCATCGGCGTCGCGCCCAGCGAGTTAAGCGCACGAACCACGCTGTTCAAATTGGTGCCCGCATTCACGCGTTGAAGCGCCCCGCCTTCCTGACGCATATCGATCTGCGTCTGCTGGGTGACAACGGTTTGCCCACCGGCCAGCGGCGTGTTCGGCTGATTTACATTTTGCTGGTTGTTGACCGTAACGGACAGATTGCCCTGCGCGATGGCGCAAGAGTCGAGCGTCACGTTGCGGTTCATCACTACCGATCCGGTACGAGAGTTGATGATGATTTTCGCGTCCATTTCGCCGGTATTGATATTAATGTCCTGAATCTGGGCCAGAAAACGCACCTGAGACGTGCTACCGGACGGTAAAGTGACTTCCACCGTACGACCATCAAGCGGTCTGGCGACGCCAGAGCTATTGAACTGGTTGATAGAGTCGCTGATGCGCTGCGCCAGGCTGAAGTTTTCCTGCTTCAGCTGAAGTGTCAGATTGTTAGTAGCGCCAAACGTGGTTGGCAGCTCGCGCTCAATGGTCGCGCCGCCGTTGATTCTGCCGCCGGACAATTGGTTCACCTTGACCTGGCTCCCGCCGGAGGAAGCCCCCGCACCGCCGACAAGCATGTTGCCCTGCGCCAGCGCGTAGACCTGATTATCGACCCCTTTCAGCGGCGTCATCAATAACGTGCCGCCGCGCAGACTTTTCGCTGACCCCAACGACGACACCACGACGTCAATTTTCTGCCCGGCGCGAGCAAATGCCGGATAGTTAGCAGTAACCATGACCGCCGCAACGTTTTTCAACTGCATATTGGTACCGCTAGGCACGGTAATCCCTAGCTGAGACAACATGTTGGTCAAACTCTGCGTCGTAAACGGCGTCTGAGTGGTTTGGTCGCCCGTACCGTCGAGACCGACAACCAGGCCGTATCCAATCAGCGGGTTATCACGTACGCCTTGAATATCAACCAAATCACGTAAACGCTCGGCGTGTGCTGATGACAAGAGCGTCAGTGATAATGTGATAAATGAAAAAATAAGGTGACGAACCCGCATGATTAACCTCTTAAAATGGTGAAACGTTCAGGAAGAAGCGCTGTAGCCACCCCATTTCCTGGGCTTCATTGATATAGCCTTTGCCGACATATTCGATCCGGGCATCAGCAACCTGTGTGGATACCACGGAGTTGGATCCGGTGATCGTTCTTGGATTCACAATGCCGGAGAAGCGGATATATTCCGCGCCTTGGTTGATGGCAATCTGCTTTTCGCCTACCACGTGCAGGTTGCCGTTACTCAGCACGTCTTTCACCGTCACGGTTATCGTACCGGTAAAGGTGTTTTTCGCGGTCGCACCACCGGAGCCGTCAAAGTCATTTTTCCCTTCTACGTCGAAGTCGGCGCGCTGGTTGCCGAACAGCCCTTGCAACAGACGAGGTGCTGTCGTGACACCGAGCGAACCAGAGCCGTCACGGGATGAGTTCGCACTCGAACTTTTGCTGGCGCTGACATTTTCCTGCAGGGTGATCGTCAGGATATCGCCGACGTTACGGGGACGACGGTCCTCGAACAAAGGTTGGTAGCCGTAGTTCATCGGCTGAACCATCTGAAAGATCGATCCGTTGGTGGCAACCAGGTTAGGCGGCGCAGGCTGCGCCGTCGTTTCGCCTTCGACCAGCTCTTTGTGCGGGAAATAGGCGCATCCGGCTAATGAAGCGCATACCGACAGCATAAGCGCCGGTGCGACGACATTTTTCCACCCGGCACGGCATAGGCGAACACCGCGCATGCGCGGTGCGTTCACTTCTTTTTTCATTAACACCATAAATGTGCTTTCTTAAATTTGCGTAAGCCGCTGTAGCATGGCATCGGAAGTCGTCACCGCCTTACTGTTTATTTCGTAGGCACGCTGTACTTGGATCATATCGACCAGCTCTTCCGCCACGTTGACGTTAGAGGTTTCGACATAACCCTGATAAAGCACACCGGCGCCGTTCTGACCCGGAGTCGACTCTGTCGGCGCGCCGGAACTCTGCGTTTCCTGATACAGGTTCTCACCCAGGCTCTGCAAACCGGTCGGGTTGATGAATGTGCTGAGCGTCAGCTGGCCGATCTGTGTCGCTGCCGCCTGACCCTGTTCAGTCACGCTTACCACACCGTCACGCGCTACCGTCATGGATACCGCGGTGTCTGGCACGGTAATCGCAGGCTGAACCTGGTAGCCGCTGGACGTCACCATCTGACCATTCGCATCCAGCTGGAAAGAGCCATCGCGGGTATACGCGGTGGTGCCGTCCGGCAGCAATACCTGGAAGAAGCCCTGACCATTGATGGCGATGTCTTTGGTGTTTTCCGTCTGTTCCAGGTTACCCTGGCTGTGCAAACGTTCTGTCGAAACCGGACGAACCCCTGTACCCAGCTGCAAACCAGATGGCAGATTGGTTTGCTCCGAAGACTGAGCACCCGGCTGACGAACCGTTTGATACAGCAGATCTTCGAAAACCGCGCGCTGACGCTTAAAGCCGTTGGTACTGACGTTAGCGAGGTTGTTCGAGATGACATCCATGTTGGTTTGCTGAGCATCAAGCCCGGTTTTTGCAATCCACAGTGAACGAATCATAGTGTTACCCTTAAAATTGATTAACTAACAGACAGCAGCTTGTTTGCGCTCTCGGCGTTTTGATCGACGTTCGTGATCACTTTCATCTGCATTTCAAAGCGCCGGGCGCTGTTGATCATGTCAACCAGCGTTTCGGTCGAGTTCACATTGCTGCCTTCCAGGACGCCTGGCATCACTTTCACTGTGTCATCCGCCGGCAAGGCGTTGCCGACTTGCTGCTGAGCCTGAGGGGAGATGTGAAACAGGCCGTCATCACCACGAACCAACTGGTTCGGTTCTGACTTGACCAGCTTCAACGCGCCCGCCGCTCCAACCGTGTTTGGCGCATCGCCGTCGCCTAGCGCGGAAATCGTTCCGTCTGCGGCGATGGTGACAGTGGACTGCACCGGCACCGTCAGCGGACCATCGTCGCCGACGACCGGATAGCCCTGAATGGTGAGCTGACCGGTTTCATCAAGCTGAATAGCACCATTGCGGGTGTAGGCTTCTTCGCCGTTAGGCAGCTGTACGGCCAACCAACCGTCGTCCTGCACAGCCACGTCCAGTGGACGAGACGTATAGTTCAGCGGCCCCTGTGACATATCTGCACCCGGAGTCGACGCCACGACCAGCGTACGGGTTGGGAGCGTAGGCCCCTCGACCGGCACCGCGCGCATGGCGTTCAACTGCGCCCGGAAACCGGGCGTGGACACATTGGCCAGGTTGTTGGCGATGACCGACTGCTGTTCCATCGTCTGACTAGCGGCGCCCATCGCTGTATATATGGCGTGATCCATATCGTTACCTTGTGTGGCTTAATTAACGCAGGTTAACCAGGGTGTTCAGGATGGAATCCTGTGTCTTGATGGTCTGGGCGTTGGACTGATAGTTACGCTGAGCAACGATCATATTGACCAATTCAGAGCCGACATCGACGTTGGATGATTCAAGCGCGCCGCTGGTCAACGACCCCAACAGACCCGTGCCTGCTGTGCCCAAAGAGGCTTCGCCGGAAGAGGACGTTGCGCTCCAGACGTTATCCCCTTCTGATTTCAGGCCCTGGTTGTTAGAGAATGTCGCCAAAACAATCTGTCCCAACAGCTGAGTCTGTCCATTGGAATAGGTGCCGTTGATGGTGCCGTCATCATTGATGGCGTATTCGACCAGGTTACCGGTGGTGTAGCCGTTCTGCGTTTTGCTCAGCTCGGAGCTGGACGCGTTCTGCTGCGTTGAGCCGGCAAAGTCGATGGTGAAGGTGTTGGCTGCGGAACCGTTCAGCGAGTTGGTCGTGACGTTGAAGGACGTCGTTCCGGTCAACTGACCGCTGGTGCTGAAGTTCAGCGTTCCCAGATCCTGAGCGGTCGCCGTGCTATCGCTGCTATCCAGCGCGTGCACTTCCCAGGTATTGTCAGCCGTTTTGGAGAAATAGAGGTTCATGACGTGGGTGTTACCCAGGCTGTCATAAGTGGTCATCGACTTGGTCCAGGAGTAAGTGCTGGAATCGGTCGCGTCAAAGGTAGTACCGGCAGCCAACGCATCGGTGGTGGAGTTCAGGTTGGCGACGTAGGTAGAAGTTGACGTCTGCTGAGCGGCGATGGAACCCGCAGAGATGTTAATCGTAGTCGGTTCAGCGCCCGCAGCAATGGTCGGCGGCGTACCGGTAGCGGAATAACCCGTCACGTAGTAGCCGGTTTTAGTCGTCAGGTTGCGATCCGCATCCAGCTGAAATTCGCCGTTGCGGGTGTAATAAACCGAACCAGCGTCATCCGCTACGCGGTAGAAGCCATTACCTGAAATAGCAACGTCGGTGCCGACGTCGGTATTCTCGATCGTCCCGTCGTTAAAGTTCTGCGTCACGGCGGCGACCTTAACACCCAGGCCGACGGCCGAATCGGCGAAGATGTCCGCGAAAGAAACCGTTGCGCCCTTAAAGCCTGTCGTTTCTGAGTTGGCGATGTTGTTACCAATGACATCCAGATTACTGGAGGCGGCGTTTAATCCGCTGACCGCTTGTGAAAAACCCATTTGGTGATGCTCCTAAAAATAGTTGTTTTGCTGTGTGTTGTTTTAGGCGGCTGGTCTGCTTGTCTTGTCAGCCGCACGATTCACAATCAAATAATCTGTTTCACGTCGCTGAGCGACGCTGTGCCTGACAGGCCGAGGTTCAACACGGCTTCCGAAGAGTCCGTGTTAACGCCGTAGACCAACGCATATTTCAGCGGGGTCGCTGTCACGCTGGCGCCGTCGGAGCCTGTCGCACTCACCGTGTAGGTGTAAGTACCGGCGTCGACGGTGCCACCGCTGTCGTTCGTGCCATCCCAGCTGTAGGTCTGTACGCCGGCACTTTGAGCACCGAGATCTACGGTTTTCACCGTATTACCGCTCGAGTCTTTAATCGTTACATTGACGTCCGTCGCTGCATTGGCCAGTTCGACACCAAATGCAGTGGTCGAGCTGTCAGAGCCGACTACAATGCTGTTGCCCTGGATCAGAACGCCGTTGCCGATCAGAGAGCTAGCCTGTAGGGTTTCAGAAGTGTCCAACTGGCTGGAAATCGAGCCGAGCGTAGTGTTCATGCTTTCTATGCCGCTCAGCGTACTGATCTGGGCAAGCTGTGTAGTGAGCTGGCTGTTGTCCATTGGATTGGTGGGGTCCTGGTTTTGCAACTGCGCAACCAGTAAGGTCATAAATTCGTTCTGCAGGTCGGCACTGCTGCTCGCACTGGACGAACTGCTTGTTGTGCTAACGCTACTGCTATCTGTTGATTCTGTAAGTGAAACTGAGACGCTCATGGCTATTCCCCCACGTTATTATTGGCCTATTGTCAGCGTTTTCTGCATCAATGACTTAGCCGTGTTCAGCACTTCCACGTTTGCCTGATAGCTGCGTGATGCAGAAATGGAGTTCACCATTTCAGCAGTAACATCCACATTAGGCATACGTACGTAGCCACGTTCATCAGCCAGGGGATTCCCCGGTTGATAAACCAGTTTATCTGGAGAGGTGTCCTCAACGACGTCGTCCACTTGCACGCCGCCGATGGCCTGTCCATCCGGAGCAGCCACTTTAAAAACGACCTGCTTGGCACGGTATGGCTCGCCATCGGGTCCGGTCACGCTATCCGCATTCGCCAGGTTACTGGCGCTTACATTCATGCGTTGGGACTGCGCGGTCAGCGCAGAACCTGAAATTTCGAAGATATTAATTAGCGACATACGCGTTATTTATCCTGTAACACTGACATCATGCTTTTGATTTGGCCGTTTAACAGCGTAAGATCCGTTTGATACCGCAGACTGTTGTCTGCGAAATTTGTCCGTTCTCTGTCCATATCTACGGTGTTCCCGTCCAGGGCCGGCTGGTCGGGTACGCGATAGAGCAGATCTAAATCAGGCATTGACGTAGTAGATGCGGGGATATGGCGGGCCGACGTGGTGGCCAACGACGTTGTTGTGCCGGACGCGCGACCTTGCTTCAGGGCTTTATTCAGCTCGCTGGAAAAGTCTATATCCCGGGCTTGATAACCTGGAGTGTCCGCATTAGCGATATTCGCAGAGAGGATCTCCTGGCGTTGAGCCCGTAAATTCAACGCTTCCTGCTGGAAGCGGAATGAAGCATCTAATTTGTCGAGCATGCTTTCCCTCAGGAAAAGTAATTAAAGAAGAGTGACGATAGACAGGATAAACTTCGCGCGGCAACTTTATCGACGGAATAGACGGGAAATGAGTGGCTATTTTCTCGTTTGGCACAGACCGCATCTCTGTAAACTGCACAGGCGATGTTGTGTACTTCAGCAGTCGACTCGACTTCATTTGAGAAAACGGACAGGGGAATTTTTGATGGGATTTTGGCGCAAATTAATCTTATGTAAGATTTTTTTCCTTATCTCACTGCCCCCGGCAGCGGCCGCTGACCGCGACCAGATTACGGCTCAAATCAAGACGTTTATTCAGGGACAGCTCTACGTTCCCTCTGCTGAAGTCAATGTCATTGTTAAAACACCGATCGAAAGAATTGAATTATGCTCTGAGCCTCAGCTGTCGCTGCCTTCAAGAAAGAAAATATGGGGCACCCTCAGCATTCGAGCCATGTGCGGGACCACTCGCCATTTTCTGCAGGCGAGTGTTGAGGTGACTGCGCCATACCTTGTCGCCACCCGTCCGATACCGCCCAAACAGAAAATTCAGGCTGAAGACGTCGCGCTGCAACGCGGCCGTCTTGACGCATTGAGCGTATCGCCGCTGGCGGACCCCACGCTCGCCGTGGGTGCTATCAGCATTCGCATGATTGGCGCCGGACAGCCTATCTCTGCCAACATGTTGCGAAATCCCTGGGCCATCAAAATGGGCGAAACCGTGAAAGTCACGGTTTCGGGAGACGGATTTAGCATCGTCAGCGAGGGGAAATCCATGGATAACGCCGCGCTCAACGACGTCGTCAGGATTCGCATGGAATCTGGACAAATTATTACTGGAATAGCGGCTGAAAAAGGGCTGGTAAAAATTGTACAATAAGCGTTAAAGCTTCGGGTGGATCGTCCGATATAAGTATTCAGTCACTATACCGATATCATATTTGTAAGTAGGGAGGCCTCATGAGCATTGATAGTACTCGTCCGGTATCTGGAGTAAAATCAATACAAAATACGGAAGCGGATTTACTTCACGCCACAAAAAGTAAATCTACTTCTTCCAGCAGTGCAGCGAGCACCAGCGGTCAGACGCAGGTCAGCCTGAGCGAGACTCAGTCCAGCCTGTTGCAGCCGAGCAGCCAGGACATCGATATGGAAAAAGTCGATACCCTGAAGCAGGCTATCAAGGACGGCAAGCTGGAAGTCGACGTGGGTAAAATCGCCGATGCCCTGCTGAGCGAAGTACAGACAACTTACTGATTAGATTATTAAAAGGCAACGTTGGCCCATGCAAATGAATGAAGTTTTGGAACAGATGCTGAATAGCCTTGTGTCGCTTAAGGACATTCTCTCTCAAGAGCAGGATGAACTCAGTGCGCGCCAGGTCAATCCGTCGTTTTTGCATCGGGTGACTGAGAATAAGAATGAGCAACTATCCATTCTCAAGCATTTTGATAACCAGCGCCTGACGCTGGATGCGCAGTTGTCGATTCGCCCTCCCTACCCCGACTCTCCCCAATTGAATGCTCAGTGGTCTCGGATACATGAACTTACTCGCGAGCTGAGTCAGAACAACCACCGCAACGGCCTGTTGCTTAATGCTCAGTTGGAAAATAACCAGCAGCTGCTGGGTTTTCTGGAACAAAAACAGAGTCAGGGAATTTACGGCCCGAATGGTCAGGCCAAGAACACGGGTACGCACCTGGGACGCAAGTTCAGCGTCTAAGACATCATTCAAAGCAGCGACGTTATTTTTTGGCGTAGTTGACAATCAGCTGGTATTTCGTGACTCGCATAGGCTGCCGTAAAGCGCCTTTCCCAGGAACATGAAATACCAGATAGAAAGGCGTCTCCGCCGACAATCCCGCAAACATTTCCGTACTTCCATTTTGCCCATTCAGACGAACACACTGCCCTGGAATACAAAGTGAGGCGTGAAGACCTGTCGAATTGCGTGACAACAGTTCATAACGCCAGAGGACCGAGGTCAAAACGGCCCCTTTTGGAAAGGAGCCGTTTGCATGAAGCAAAGCTGAACGTTTGGCGATACCTTTCTGACTGATCAGCAGATTAGCGCCTTCCCATACAGGTTGCTTATTTGCGGCGACCGCATTCACGAAGCCAGTCGCCAATAACAGCATTAAGGCAAAACGTTTCACTGCCCTGACCCGCCAATGACTGACGTCATGCGAATTTGACGGGTATCGGTAATTTCCTGATTGGAAAGGACAATCAGCTGCGGCAGGCTGCGGCGCAGGAATCGCGACAGCAGAGGGCGAAGTGCGTGCGTGACCAGCAGAACTGGCGGCGCGCCCAGCGCTTCCTGATGTTGAACCGCATCCTGAGCCTGGGAAAGCAGCCTGTCGGCCAGCCCCGGCTCCAAACCGCCGCCGTTCTGCATCGCCTGCAGCAATACGCGCTCCAGCGACGACTCCAGACCAATCACCTGAATATCATCATTCCCCGGGAACCATTGCTGGGTGATGGCGCGGCCTAGTGCTACACGAACAACCACGGTAAGCTCATTCGGGTCTTTCTGGATCGCTGCATGCTCTGACAAGGTTTCCAGAATCGTACACATGTCACGGATGGACACACGCTCAGCCAGCAGGTTTTGCAACACCTTGTGCAGTACCGTCAGCGTGACGACATTCGGGATAAAGTCATCGGCCAGCTTCGGCATATCTTTCGTGACGCGATCCATCAGCTGCTGCGCTTCCTGACGACCAAACAGCTCGCTGGCGTAGACATTGATCAAATGGTTCAGGTGAGTCGCCACGACGGTACTGGACTCAACGACCGTAAAGCCCTGCGCCTGCGCCTGATCTTTCAACGCGCTTTCAATCCATACGGCAGGCAGACCAAATGCGGGGTCTTTCGTGATTTCGCCGGTCAATTTACCTATGGCGCTACCGGGGTTAATCGCCATCCAACGGCCCGGATGAGCTTCCCCACTACCGATCTCAACCCCTTTCATCAGGATGCGGTAACCTGCGGGCTGCAGTTCAAGGTTATCTCGAATGTGGACAACCGGAGGTAAGAAGCCGATTTCCTGCGCGAATTTTTTACGAATACTTCTAATACGTCCCAGCAGTTCTCCGTTTTGTTGAAAGTCCACCATCGGGATAAGACGATAACCCACTTCAAGACCGAGCTGGTCTTCCAGCTGTACGTCATCCCAACTCGCTTCAACGATTTGCTGCTGTTGACTTTCCGCCAGGGCAGGCTCTGCCGCCGCTGCGGTCGCTTTTTGTTCAGCTTTCCCTCGCGTCCACCAAGCAACGCCTAGCAATATTGCGGTAAACAGCAGAAAGACGAAGTTAGGCATGCCCGGAACCAGGCCAATCAGCCCCAGTACGCCGGCACTCAGCACCATAACCTTCGGATTACTGAACAGCTGGGTGACCATCTGCTCGCCGACATCTTGCTCGGTGCTAACACGAGTCACGATCACACCAGCCGCGGTAGAAATCACCAACGCCGGGATCTGTGCGACCAAACCATCACCGATGGTCAACAGCGTATAGCTCTGAGCGGCGTGCCCCAGATCCATGTTGTGCTGAATAACCCCAACTAACAGACCACCGATTATATTGATGGCCATGATCATCAGCCCTGCGATGGCGTCGCCGCGTACAAACTTGCTAGCACCATCCATCGAGCCGTAAAAATCAGCTTCCTGGGTCACATCCGAACGCCGCTTTTTCGCTTCGGCTTCGCCAATGAGGCCGGCATTAAGATCGGCGTCTATCGCCATCTGCTTACCCGGCATCCCGTCCAGCACGAAACGAGCGCCGACTTCGGCGATACGCCCGGCACCTTTGGTGATGACCATGAAGTTGATCAAGACCAGGATGATAAACACGACGATACCGATGGCGAAGTTACCGCCCACCAGGAAGTGGCCGAAAGCTTCAACGACCTTCCCTGCAGCTCCGGCTCCCGTGTGACCTTCCATCAGAATGATTCGCGTAGAAGCGACGTTAAGCGACAAACGTAACAGCGTGGAAAAGAGCAGAATCGTCGGAAATGCGGCAAACTCCAGCGTACGCTGGGTGAACATGGCGACGAGGAGCACCATGACAGAAAGCGCGATGTTGAAGGTAAACAGCAGATCCAGAATAAATGGTGGCAGCGGTAGCACCATCATCGACAGGATCATTAAAATCAGGATCGGTCCTGCCAAAACCTGCCACTGCGTGTCTTTCAAGTTGCCTGGCAAGCGTAGCAATGAAGCCAGATTAGCCATCAGTCGTGTTCTCTTTTGCGAAGTCCAGTGAATCTGGCACAGATAAATGAGTTGGTTTTTGCGGTGTCAGCCCGCCTTCACGTTTCCAACGTTTAATTTGGTAAACCCAGACCAGCACTTCGGCAACAGCCGCATACAGTGTTGCTGGGATGCTTTTTCCTATGTCAGCGTGCTTGTAGAGCGCCCTTGCCAACGGCGGCGCCTCCAGCGTCGGTACGCGATGTTCAGCGCCGATTTCACGAATCTTCAGAGCGATATCTCCGGCGCCTTTGGCTAGCACTTTAGGCGCGCTCATCTTTTTGTCGTTGTATTGCAGCGCGACCGCGTAATGCGTCGGGTTAGTCACAATCACATCGGCTTTAGGTACATCAGCCATCATGCGCCGTTGAGCAATCGCTCGCTGCATCTGACGAATACGTCCCTTGATATGTGGGTCGCCTTCGTTCTGTTTGAACTCGTCCCGAATATCCTGCTTACTCATACGCAGTTTTTTTAAGTGACTCCAGATCTGCCAAAAGACGTCAAAGGCCACCATCGGTATCATACTAAGCAGTACCAGAAAACCACAGTAAATCGCCAGCTCCAGTGCATCGCCAAGCGCCGTGACCAGCGGCTCTGAAATCAAACGCAGAATCTCCGGCCATTTGTGCCAGAGAAACAGCCCTGTCACAAAACCGACGACGACCGCTTTGATGATCGCTTTGAACAACTCGGCCAGCATCTGTGACGAGAACAGTCGTTTAAGCCCCGCAATCGGGTCGAGCTTTTCAAGACTGAACTCGATGGATTTGGTACTAAACACCAGACCGCCCAACATAACCGGCGCGCCAATGGCGACCAGGACCATTCCCAGCATGATTGGAACCAGAGCCATCGCAGCGAGTTTCAGCAAGGCGAAAACATGGCGCCCCATCTGCTTGTTGTCATTGATGATGTCATGATTGAAATACAATCCCTGGCTCAGCATCGTGCCAAGCCTCTGGTACATCATTTCACCGGTCATCCACAATATCCCCAGCCCAATAATGAGCATGAGAATAGATGTCAATTCACGGGATCGAGGAACTTGACCTTCCTCGCGGGCTTTTTCCGTTCGGTGGGCTGTGGGGGCCTCTGTTTTTTCCAGATCGCTATCGTCTGCCACGTTAGCTATTCCTGTTTGTTACTGACCAAAACGAAAAATACACGCGATTAGCATGACAAATAAGAAAAAACTTGATGGGTGGAAAAAAGAAGAAAAGAGGCGGCTATTTGATGCATCAGTTAAAAGAGAGGGGATTTACGGTCGGAAGAGGCCCGACCGTAAAAATCCACATACCTTTGCCTGATATTCCCAACGCTATATTTATATTCTGTCGGGGATCGGGCTAATCAGAATCCAAGACTGTCGAGCAAATCGTCGACCTGATCCTGATTTGATACAATGCCAGCGGCAGTTTTGTCAACTTGAGGGCCGTTGAGCAATCCATCGTCAGCACGCTTCGGTTCGGCCTTTTTCTCTGGCATATTTTCCAGCAAGACCATCAACAGTTGTTTCTCTATCTCCTGGACAACATCCATCATACGTTTGATGACCTGTCCCGTCAGGTCCTGGAAGTCCTGCGCCATCATGATTTCCAGTAACTGAGCATTGGTGAAAGAGGTATGTTCGGGAACTTCCTGTAGATAACTGCGGGTATCCGTTACCAGCTCACGCGCATCGGCTAACTCAATCGGGTTTTCAAACCACTCATCCCAACGCGTGGTGAGGGATTTAGCGTCTTCTTCCAGCTTGTTCTGACGCGGCTGAGAAGCCTCAACACAGCTCAGAGCGCGCTCCGCCGCCTGTGCAGTCATCTGGACAACATAATCAAGACGATCCCGAGCGTCAGGTATCGCTTCCGCCGCTTCGGCAATAGCATGATCCAAGCCCAGTTCTTTCAGGCTATCACGCAGCATGCGAGTCAACTGACCAATGCGGGAAATGATCTCGGTCGCTGACGCGTTATCGTTAACAGGGGGCACCGGATGTGGATTCATGACATCTCCTTACATACCCAGCTTTTCGAAAATTTTACCTAGCTTTTCTTCAAGCGTAGCCGCAGTAAACGGTTTAACCACGTAGCCGCTGGCGCCAGCCTGCGCCGCAGCAATGATGTTCTCTTTCTTCGCTTCCGCAGTCACCATCAGTACTGGAAGTTTAGAAAGCGTGCCGTCGGCCCGGATGGTCTGCAACAGTTCCAAACCATCCATATTCGGCATATTCCAATCGGAAATGACGAAGTCAAAACCACCGGTACGCAGCTTGTTCAAAGCATCCGCACCATCTTCTGCTTCTTCCACATTGTTAAAGCCCAGCTCTTTTAGCAGATTTCTTACGATGCGACGCATTGTCGAGAAATCATCCACCACTAAAAATCTGAGTTCTTTATCAGCCATACCTACTCCTACAGTTTTTATTGCTCACTCGGAGCTGCTATATACGTAATGCCTGTCCGGCAGAAATTTGAGCCAGCATTCGCTGACTTACCTGGTGCAAATCCACCACTTCGTCGACACCACCGAGCGCAATAGCCTCTCGAGGCATACCGAAAACGACACAGCTGGCTTCATTTTGCGCCATTGTGTACGCACCAGCCTGATGCATTTCCAACATTCCCATCGCGCCATCGTTGCCCATTCCCGTCAGAATGACGCCGACTGCGTTGCGACCCGCATATTTCGACACAGAGCGAAATAACACATCAACGGAAGGACGGTGCCGATTGACCGGCGCTTCGTCATGGAGCTTGACCTGATAGTTAGCTCCGCTGCGCGAAAGCTCCATGTGCCTGGCCCCCGGCGCGATATAAGCATGCCCCGGCAGAACACGTTCTCCATCTTCCGCTTCTTTAACCGTGATTTGGCATAGCTTGTTCAGGCGCTCGGCGAAGGATTTGGTAAAGCCCGGCGGCATGTGCTGCGTGATGATCACCGCAGGGCTGGTCGGCGGCAACGGCTGAAGCACATGGCGAATCGCCTCTGTCCCCCCGGTTGACGCCCCGATCGCGATCAGCTTTTCACTACTCAGCAGCGGCGAGCTAAGCACTTTGACCGGCGCCGAAGCGCTCTGGCTATGCTGGGGAAGACGCGCCTTGGCGGCTGTCCGGATTTTGTCCGCGATGAGCTCGCTGTACGACAGCATCCCTTCACGGATCCCCAACTGAGGTTTGGTCACAAAATCAACCGCGCCTAGTTCAAGCGCCCGCAGCGTGATTTCCGATCCCTTGCCAGTCAGCGATGACACCATGACGACCGGCATCGGTCGCAATCGCATCAGCTTTTCGAGAAAATCCAACCCATCCATGCGCGGCATTTCGACATCCAACGTAAGAACCTGTGGATTGAATTTTTTGATCAGATCACGTGCCACCAACGGATCTGGCGCAGTCGCGACCACTTCCATATCAGGATGGCTGTTGATGATCTCAGTCATGATTTGACGCATGAGCGCGGAGTCGTCAACGCACAATACTTTTATTTTGCTCATTATCTTTCCTTAGCCAGCCCATACACTGTCTGCCCGCGCAGATAGAATTCCCGACTGATCTGACTGAAATTCTCTGAATGACCTGCAAATAGTAATCCGCCGGGTTTAAGCAGCGGGACAAAGCGACGCAGGATGCGTTCCTGAGTTTCTTTATCGAAATAAATCATGATATTACGGCAAAAAATAGCATCAAACGGCGCGGGAACAGACCACTCCGGCGCCAAGAGATTCAACTGCTGAAAATGAACCATTGAAGCCAGTTCAGAGCGCACGCGAACCAAGCCGCTATGCGGGCCTGTGCCGCGTAAGAAGAAACGCTGCATCTGTTGTGGCGAGAGCGAGCGTAATTCATCCTGCCGATATATGCCGGCAGCGGCCTTTTCCAACACTTGAGTGTCGATATCGCTGGCAACCACTTGGCAGTGATTCTGGGATTTGTCTCCAAAAACCTCAGCCAACGTCATTGCTAACGAGTAGGGTTCTTCACCCGTAGAAGCAGCGGTACTCCAGACGGAATAATTACCCTGACGCTTGCGGGCGTGTTCAGCCAAAATCGGGAAATGATGCGCCTCACGAAAAAAAGCCGTCAGATTGGTGGTCAATGCGTTGGTGAACGCCTGCCATTCAGCGCTGTTGGGATCAGACTCCAATAGGGCCAGATATTGACCGAAATCGTTGATGCCCAGCAGTCGTAGACGCCGAACCAAACGGTTATAAACCATTTCCCGCTTGTGGTCGGCCAGCACGATGCCAGCGCGTTGATAAATAAGCTGGCTGATACGTTTAAAGTGCGTATCAGAGAGCGGTAACCGTTCAACCATCTGCGACAGGATTGACGCAGATCCGGAATGATGTGGCGATGTCGTATTTTTCATTGTCTAACTGCCCGAAAATGGATAGGTTATCTTCTTGTTTTTCAATATGGGCTCATCCCTAACAGCAATTACAGGCATACCATTTTTCAAATATCCATCTTCTGCAGATGTATGGCACAGCCACTGCGTCTTACTGGTAAACATATAACCGCGCGCCTCTCAACCTCAGAGACGCGGCTAATGTTGTTTACCAACGCCGAATTAGCTTAGGTGACTGTCCATCTTAGTCACTGCTTTACCCACTTCGATACCTCTGTCCTTGCTGCCAGAGGCTACAGTCGCCATGTCTACATATTGTCAACTACGGCCATCAATTAAGAATTGCTTTTATAATGCGCTGCCGGTTTCCCGGCAGCGCTGCCTTTCAGGCTATAAGTTTGCTGTGTGAACTACGTCTTTGCCTAACTCTCGCGAAGCTGTCAGCCAATGTTTCGGCGCGACAAGTCCCCTACACTAACTCCATCGGCTAATGCCGCCCTTTCTTTAACTCAATCCGCATTTTCAGCGGGTAATAGCTGAAAATATAACCTTTCTGCTGATGAAAACGAATTTGCCGGCCTCAAACGGAGGCCGGACAAACGCTTTTCAGTACATAATTCAGCCTAGCGTCAATTCGTGTAGAACATCCCGCAAAGCTCAAGGAGAGGTTAGAATTTCTCCCAATTATCACTGGACTCACTGACCGCCACGCCATTTTTTTTGCCGGAGGGTTTCTCCGCCGTCTGGCTCAGCAGCGCCGTTTTAGCGGCCGCAGGAGCGATAGCGGGACGGAAGGCGTTTCCTTCGTCTGGCAAACGGAACAACGACACCGAATGGTTCAATCCACGAACCTGTTCTTCCAACGCGACCGCAGCAGAGGCTGACTCTTCCACCAACGCGGCGTTCTGCTGAGTCACACGATCCATTTCAGTCACCGCCTGACCAACCTGATCAATCCCTTTGCTCTGCTCATCCGAAGCGGAGGCAATTTCGCCCATAATATCGGTCACTCGGGTTACCGCTCCGACAATCTCACCCATGGTTTCACCCGCCGTTTCGACCAGTTTCGAACCCTCATCTACACGTCCGACGGAGTCGTCAATCAGAGTTTTGATCTCTTTTGCCGCTTGGGCGCTACGCTGCGCTAGGTTACGGACTTCACCGGCTACTACAGCAAAACCACGGCCTTGTTCGCCGGCACGCGCCGCTTCAACCGCGGCATTCAGCGCGAGGATGTTGGTCTGGAAGGCGATACCGTCGATCACACTGGTGATATCAGAGATTTTCTGCGAGCTGCCTGCGATATCGTGCATTGTTTTCACCACGTTATCGACAACCTGACCGCCCTTCTGCGCCGTTTCGGAAGCGCTCAGCGCCAGTTGGCTAGCCTGCCGCGCATTTTCGGCGTTCTGTTTCACTGTTGCAGTCAGCTGTTCCATACTCGCCGCCGTTTCTTCGAGGGAAGCGGCTTGCTGCTCTGTACGGGAAGACAGATCGTTGTTGCCAGCGCTGATTTCCGATGAGCCAGTGTAGATGGCTTCTGCCCCCTGACGTACGGCACTCACCGTGCTGATGAATTCACTCTGCATATGTCGAAGGCTGTCAGCCAGGATGCCCATTTCATTGGTGCCCTGGAACTCAAGACGATGAGTCAGATCGCCTTTCGCCATATAACGGATATTTTCGACAATCTTGTTCAGCGGTTGAATTAGTGCCCGGTTAACACCCAACCAAACTAGCCCGGACATGACGAGCACGAAGACCACAATTGAACTCAGAATCCACAGTGCGGACGCATAGGCCGACTCGTTCTCATCAATCGCATCTTTGTAGATCGCATTATAAGAATCGCGATAGGTGAGGTAGGTTTTTTCGAATTTATCCTGATAACTCTGCGTAGGTTGGTCCAGGAAAGCCTGGAGCCTGTCGGTGGTGATAAACAATACCAGTTCGTTTAACGCTCCATTCAACGTGTCATAGTCGGCTTTAACCGCAGCCTGAATCATTACGCCCTGCTTTGGTGAATAGGGAATGTTTTCATACTCACGGAAGTGTTCGTTTGCCGTCTGCAGCTGTTTTTTAGCAAGATCGATAAGCTCTTTCGCAATAGCACTATCCGCAGACTGACCGTTTTGATTCAACGCCAGACGAGATCCCGCACGATTGAGTGTATTGCGCGCCTGCAGCAGATAAGTCCAGGTTGAGTCCAGTTCCGAACGCTGCTCATTGAGAATGCGTGTGTCGCGAAAAATATCGCGATCCGTTTTAAGCGAATTAAAAAACAGACCACTGGAAATGAATTGAATAACGCTAAACAATGCCAAAATGAGGACTAAACTCGTTACCACTTTTATACGATTAAGCATGTGAGCCTTTTCCATAGTTCCTTGACCCTATCACCGGTATTTGGACCTTACCTGGATAGTTTTCCGTTTGAAGAAAAATTTATGACATATGACTCGGGCCATAATTTTATGGCCCGTCGTTATGCGTGTTTGTACCTCAACCTTTCAACACGCTATCAACCAGCGCCATCTCTTCGCTGCTTAACAACTTTTCGATATCCACGAGAATCAGCATCCGCTCGCCCAGAGAGCCTAAGCCGGTGAGATATTCCGTCGACAGCGTCACCGCAAACTCCGGAGCCGGACGAATTTGATCCGCCGTCAAAGACAGCACATCAGATACGCCGTCAACGACGATCCCCACAACGCGTTGTCCAAGATTCAGGACGATAACGACGGTGTTGTCATCGTAGTCAACTTCCTGCTGTGCGAATTTAATGCGTAAGTCAACGATCGGAACAATAACGCCGCGCAGGTTAGTTACACCTTTAATAAAGGAAGGCGTATTGGCAATACGAGTCACCTGATCGTAACCCCGGATTTCCTGCACCTTGAGAATATCGACGCCGTATTCTTCGTCGCCAAGCGTAAAGATCAGGAACTCCTGCCCTACGGTTTCACCTGCCAGTTTTGTGACGTTTGCAAGTCCAGTCATGTTACTCACCTTATTATCAATAGCCGTTATTTTTTGTTAAGCGGTCTCTACCACACGCTTTTCACGATAAAGCGCCTGCAATGCCGACACATCAACAATCAGCGCAACACTACCATCGCCCAAGATTGTTGCGCCTGAAACGCCCGGCACCTTGCGGTAGTTGCTTTCCAGGTTTTTCACAACAACCTGATGCTGACCAATCAGTTGATCAACCAGCAACGCGTAACGACGTCCCGCACTTTGCAGAATGACGACAATACCCTGAGTCGCATCCGTCTTCGCATTTTCTACATCGAATACCTGATAAAGCTCGATCAACGGCAGATATTCACCGCGAACCTGCAATACACGCTCGCCGCCAGCCAGCGGATAGAGATCTTCAGATTGAGGCTGAAGAGATTCCATGACCGCATTCAGCGGCAGAATGAAGACTTCGCCGTTGACCTTGACGGACATGCCATCCAGAATCGCCAGGGTCAATGGCAGCAAGATACGGATAGTCGTCCCCTTCCCTTTCTGGAAGTAGATTTCCACGTGACCACCCATTTCCTGGATGTTTCGTTTAACTACATCCATACCTACGCCGCGGCCAGAAACATCTGTGACCTGTTCCGCCGTGGAGAATCCAGGAGCAAAGATCAGCATCCCGACTTCTTCATCCGTCATGCTGTCGCTGACGGAAAGCCCCTGGGATAGGGCTTTGGCAAGAATACGTTCACGGTTTAGGCCGGCGCCATCATCGATGACTTCGATGCAAATGTTGCCGCCCTGATGTTCAGCCGAGAGGGTCAGATTGCCCACGGCTGTTTTTCCGGCGGCCACACGATCCTCTGGATGCTCAATACCGTGGTCGAGGCTGTTACGCACCAGGTGAGTCAGCGGGTCAATGATGCGTTCGATCAGGCTTTTATCGAGTTCGGTAGAGCTACCTTGCAACGTCAGCTCGACTTCCTTGCCCAGCTTCGCGGCCAAATCGCGAACCAAACGCGGGAAGCGGCTGAAGACATACTCCATCGGCATCATTCGGATGGACATGACGGATTCCTGAAGATCCCGCGCGTTACGCTCTAGCTGTCCCATGCTGTTCAGAAGGTCGCCATGCACTACAGGATCCAGCGCGCTGGAACGCTGAGCCAGCATGGACTGAGTGATCACCAGCTCACCAACCAAGTTGATGAGCTGATCGACTTTTTCGACAGCCACTCGAATGCTGGTATCGCCGGTTTTGGGTCGAGCCTTGGCCGCTTCGGCAGGTTTGCCCACTGACGCGGCCGGTGCGGCAGGTTTAGCCGGCGCTGCCTCAGTCGGAGCTGGAGCAGGCTCCACGGCTTCAGGTTTGGTTGCCTCTTGCGGCGGCGCAGCAGTTGGAGCCGCTTCCGCGTCGACGGTTTTAAAGTTGATCTGTTCTGGTTCCAGTACAAAACATAGCACCGCAGTGATGTCATCCTGGCTTTCAGTCGTTACCAACGTAGCTTCTACACTGTTAGCCGTCTGGTGCGAATCTTTTAGCGTACCCAGATTGCCCAATTCTTCTAGCAGCTGTGGAATTTCCTGTTCTTTCAGATTGGTCAGCGCAATATGCAGTTCATTGTGTCCCGCTGGCGTCGAGGGCGCTGCCGACGTAGTGGAAGCACTTTCGTTGGTCGCAGCGGCAGGAGCAGCCCCGCCCTCAGCTTCTTTAGACTCAAGCGCAAGCTGACGAAGGGCCTTGCAGATGTACTCGAAGCTTTCGGCGTTCGGTTCCTGCGCGGTTTTATAAGCGTCCAACTGATCCTGCATAATGTCTTTTGTTTCCAGAAACAGGTTGATAATGTCAGTGCTCAGCCGCATTTCGCCGCGTCTGGCACCATCTAACAGGTTCTCCAGCAAATGTGTGGTTTCCTGTAATACCTTGAAACCGAACGTCCCGGCGCCCCCTTTTATCGAGTGAGCCGCCCGGAAGATCGCATTCATCTGTTCGGTATCAGGGCTTGACGGGTCGAGCAGCAATAAATGCTGTTCCATATCCGCCAACAATTCATCTGCTTCATCAAAGAACGTTTGATAGAAAGCACTCATGTCCATGCTCACGTGGGTCACCTCTGCTGTGAATCGTGGCTTGTTGAAGAAGGCGTCGCCTGGCTATCAGGAGAAGCGGGCAAAGCGGTAGTCGGCTGTGGGCGACTGGCAGCAGATGCGCTGTTCGTCTCGATGACGGAAGCGGATCCCGGCGTTCCAGCCGCGCCTTGTGCCGGTGTTCCATTTTCGGCCCCAGGCGAAGCACCGCTACTACTATTATTGTCGGCAGGGGTCGGGGTAGGTTTAGCCTTATCAGGATTGATATTTTGTAAATTCTCTGTTTTATCAATATCAACGGCATTGCTTTCCGCGTTTTCACGCTCAATGCTTTCCTGAGTCTGCTTGTTCAGTACGACCAGGCTGATGCGCCGATTTATCGCGTCGTCTCCGCCCTGGGCCTGCTTCAGCCCCATCGTGGCGGCCATGCCAACAACACGCAGCACCTTGCCCTCGGACAACCCGCCGGCGATGAGTTCACGCCGGGATGCATTAGCGCGGTCCGCAGACAGTTCCCAATTACTGTAACGCCGTTCCCCGGTCACATAAGGCGCGTCATCCGTGTGACCCGATAAGCTGATTTTGTTGGGAATATCATTCAGGATTGGAGCGATAGCGCGAAGGATATCGCTCATGTACGGCTCCACCTGAGCGCTGCCCCGTTTGAACATAGGCCGCTTCTGGCTATCAATGATCTGAATTCTCAAGCCTTCTTCGACCATTTCAATCAGCAGATGCGGACGCAATGCACGAAGTCGCGGGTCAGCCTCGATTAATTGGTCAAGCTTGTCGCGGAGTTTATTTAATTTGGCTTCTTCGCGCTGACGTTGGTCTTTAGAAACATCGATCTGTTTCCTAACTTCACCATCCTGCTGAGTAAAGTCTTGTCCGCCGCCGGGAATCGGGCTGGAAGCATCGCTAATGCGCGTACCATTCGTCATTGCAACCTTAAGCGGAGTGCGGAAATATTCCGCTATCTGTACCAGCTGGGAAGGCGATGAAATGGCGATGAGCCACATCACCAAAAACAGCGCCATCATGGCTGTCATGAAGTCGGCATAAGCAATCTTCCAGGCCCCGCCGTGGTGGCCTCCATGACCTGATTTGCGCTTTTTACGAATAATGGGGTGCTGATGTTTCATGCGTCACTTTCCGCTGACTGCGCTGCCGGTGCCTTCACATTGCGAATGTGCTCCTCCATTTCAGTGAATGAAGGACGGATCGTGGAGTAGAGTGTCTTGCGCCCGAATTCGACGGCAATCTGCGGCGCGTATCCGTTGAGGCTAGACAGCAACGTTACTTTTATGCATTGCAATACTTTGATCTTCTCTGCGTTTTTCTGGCGAAGCAGCGATGCGAGAGGCGATACGAACCCGTAGGCCATGAGAATGCCCAAGAAGGTCCCCACCATCGCATGCGCGATCATCATCCCGAGTTCTGCGGCGGGCCGGTCAACATAAGCCAAAGAATGCACTACGCCCATAACCGCAGCGACGATCCCAAATGCGGGAAGACCATCTCCGATCTGAGTCAGGCTGGACGCAGGCACTTCGCATTCATGTTCGACAGTCTCGATTTCCTCGTCCATCAACGTTTCAATTTCGAACGCATTCATGTTGCCGCTGACCATAAGACGCAGATAATCCGTCACAAACTCAACAACATAGTCGTCTGATAATATGCGGGGATAACTCGAGAAAATTTCACTTTCTTTGGGGTTGTCGATATCGAACTCCAGCGAAAGCATGCCTTGTTGACGGGATTTGGCCATGAGTCGAAACAATACGGCCATGAGATCCATATACACCGCTTTGGTGTATTTCGAACCTTTGAAGAGCAGCGGTAACGCCTTGATTGTGCCTTTAATTGCCTTACCGTTGTTTCCTACGATAAACGCACCGATGGCAGCGCCACCGATAATCAGCAACTCGGAAGGCTGATAAAGTGCACCTAGCTCTCCACCGACGATAAGATAACCGCCCAGGATGGAGCCTATAATGACGATATAACCCAATATAACCAGCACAAGCATTCCTTATAGTAACAAGGGGTAGTGGAGTGAGGTTAAAACGCAGTCTTATCGCGTACGACTTCAGAAGGAAAGAGCCCTGCCATTATGCCTACAATGCTCAATGGCAGGTTCACTAGCGCTACCAAGCTCAGACTGCGTGCTTAACCTGCTCGTCCAGCAGTTGAGGTAGGATATCGGCAACGTTTGGAGAAAGTTTACGTCTTTTTACTGCCCGGGAAGGCGGTTGGCATAAACTGCAGACGAAAACGTTTTTGGGCTGGTGCGCATGAGTAATAAACATACCGTTACAGCAGTTGCAGGCCGATAACTGCAACATGCCGCTGTCGACAAAACGCACTAGCGTCCAAGCCCGCGTTAGCGCCAGCAAGGGAGTTTCGTTGTGCGGTGAACATTGTTCGATATATAGGCGATACGCCTTGATGACGGCTTCCACCCCGCTACATTTACTGATTTTGAGTAAATACAGGTAAGCGTTGTAGAACATGGATGAGTGTATATTTTGTTCCCACGTCATGAACCAATCGGTGGAAAACGGCAGCATGCCTTTGGGCGGAGGGCTGCCTCGCAATTCTTTATATAACTTGATGAGACGTCCGCGGCTCAGCTGCGTTTCACTTTCCAGCATTTGCAAACGTGCACCAAGCGTGATTAGTTCCATCGCTAACTGAATATCTTTAGCTTCCTGAACAATACTTTTCTCAACCATTATTATGCCCTTTTCTTAGGCACGTTCTCTTCTTTTGAAGACAACTGTTGAAGTAAATGACTCGACAGAAGAATACCGGTATGGATCTGCTGCAAATCATCCACGCGGGATTCTTGAGTCAGTTGCTTAATAGTCGTGTGATCGCTGAATCGGAAATGACAAATCAACTGATTTGTTTCAGCCAGTTTAACCATTTGAGGCAATGTTAACTGC
The DNA here is from genome assembly GCF_900107885.1 of Lonsdalea quercina. Taxonomy (NCBI): domain Bacteria; kingdom Pseudomonadati; phylum Pseudomonadota; class Gammaproteobacteria; order Enterobacterales; family Pectobacteriaceae; genus Lonsdalea; species Lonsdalea quercina. The sequence goes on from NZ_FNQS01000001.1 coordinate 50,723, forward strand.
ATCAACGCATTGGCCATTTCATCATCAATACCCAGACGAAACATCGCAGATGCTTTTTCGTCATTAATCAGACGTTGTGCCAGTAACAAATAAGACAGGTTTATGTCATAAATGTGCTTGAGTAGTTCAGAGGTACCCATAATTCATCCCAACAGGCTATGTTTCAAACATAAAACAGGTGATATTTACTATCGCCCAGTTCAATAATCACTCTCCATAGGTGGCATGAAAACTATCGGTGCCAGATGTGTCTACTGCTTTATGCAATTTTGATTCGACGTGTTTTACCATGCCGACTTCAACATCTTTTAGGCTCCTATTATCCATCACCTCACCAGCTCCCTACCGTCAATTATCGTCCTTAAACGAGGCATAGGATTAATCCTAAACGGTTGTCACTCTACCGCCTATGCCCCAACACATACAACGCAGCCGCATGTGAATTTTGACAATTATGTGATCTACGTCACAAAAATGAAAGTTTTTGCTTTCATTTATGCGGTTTTTTTTTCCACACACTGAAAGTTTTTTATACGAAAAACAGCCAAAAACCCAAATAATCCACATTTTGTAAATATTTTACAGGTTGTCACGATAACCACAACCAGCTGTTTTTAAAAGAAAAACAAATTGTTCTTATAATGCAGATCATCTCAAGAACAAAAAAACATCAAAATTCCATTAAAAAAAACAAACTAATAACCCTGGTAATTATTGTTCCGATAACTATTTATTAGGACAAGATATAAGATAAATCCATGTATCTCGTGTCTACCCCCACAAAAATTAGAAACAAAATTTCCAAAAACCCTTGTGTAACCTGTGGTTAATACTCACTAGGAAACATGCTGAAACTAAAAGAGATATTAAGTTCATTACCACTATGTGCGCTGCTCTTAAGCCCAGCGACGACTCGACAAAGCGGTGTGTCTTAATACCTAAAGCAGTAGCGGCTTTCCCTGAAGTATGAATCTTTTTATAGCGCCACTACCTATAAAAACCATGAAATGATCTTAGATGATTTGAAAAGATGAACATTATTCGCTACAGAATAGCTACTAGTACTGCTGTAAAGTTAGCATTTTTCATCTCATGCCTTCACAATTTATTAGCGGGCTTATAAAAAGGTCGGACATGATTTACTATTTTCGACCAGCTTTAATCCTTTTCCTTATTACGCGGGCAATGATCTATTCGCACTCAAACGTTTGTTCAAACCGTTTAGAGTAAATAAATTTGAAGATGATTATTAGCATATTTATTATATTAGGGTCATTGAAGCGACAAATTTGTCCGACAATAAACACGGGTGCCGTTAAGCAGTTAACGGATGTCCGGCTCGCAATGGTACCTAAGCGCCCTTACCCTCCCCCAGAATAAAAATCTTCGAATACTTTATGTTGATAGGCTATTTGGCATTTATCGCTACGTTTTCGGTTGTTTTTTTCTCAAGGACAAAGTTAAGGCATAACGTCGATAGTCACTTAACACATTGGTATCTTCTCTAGACTTGTTATTCAGAATAGCAGACGTACCAAAACCGTTATGTCTTATGCCCTCCCTTTTTACCTATCAATGGAATAGACACGCATCGTCTTCCTGGATGGTATGTGGGCACCCTCTCATTCCATCACTAACCAGTGATGCAAAATGCATAGGCTATTAAATATGCTTCTGCTTCTCGTTTAACCTATAACGCTTTGTCGTCACGCGCCTCTAACGCCCTAACTGAAAATGCAGGTGCCAATAATCACAAGGCCTCTGTTTGATAATTAACGATCGAGGATGCAGAAAGTCATATGAAAAGAGGCTCTGGTTAATCTGTGATTAACCGTCGGATAGACATCGAGTGGCAATGCCTGGATCACAACGCCGGACGACATTTCTGCGGTTTTCGAAATAACAATCGGGCGGGTCTATCCGTGTATTAGGTCATAGGCAGCTGGTAGCTCAATCGCAAATACCAATATGTGCAATAAAAGTTAAATGTAGCAGCGTGGTTGAGACATAACGACACAAAGTCTCAACACTGCAGTTTCCAATTTATGGTCAAGTCACACTCGATAGCCAGACCGGACGTATCAGCCTGGAGCGTCTCCTCCAGGACACAACATCGCGTTAGGTATAGGTATGCTAGCTTTCTGACTATTGAGTCGCTCGATTCAGGCAAAGTACAGCGATACGTCAGCTAGAGTGGGTGGCAAATAATGCGTAAGACTGGCATTGAATGATTCAATCGAGAGGTAAGGCAAAGCTATTCAAATAGCTGTCATATAGAAAATCGGTTCCACCTGTAGATATCACAACCGCGCCGGATATCACCTGGCCGGATGAGCCTGAGTAATGCCGCAGCCGGTAGCGAAAACCGGCTTGAACGATTGATCGCGCATACCGAGCGAAATCGAGAAATTGATCTGTAGAAACGTTTATAAAATAAACAGCCCTGATGTCATTATACGTCTGCATACTAAAAACACATGCTGACACCCGGGAAAATTAAACCGCCGATTTTGGCGGTTTTTTCGTGGCCTATCGTTCATTTACATAATTATAAGTTGCGCATAGACTATCCGCGCTTCACAGGGATAGATCTGTTTACAGGGAATGAAACATGCTGATCACCAAGCGTCTGGATGAACTCACCCCAGATGAATTTACGCGTATCTTATCGCCCGAAAAAGGCAGTGCGCTGGACGCCCAAACCGTCGTATTAGGCTCGCAAGAGCACGCCTGTTGTTCATTAACGGCAGGCACCCTAGACATCAACGCCAACCGCGATTTCGCCAACACCGTCCGAAATGCCTATGACCGCGCCAGGGTGAATGCGCCGGCACAGAAAGCGGGCTGGGGATTTGCGCCCCGACCTGCCACGCCGCGAACCGAACCCGAGCCGACGCTCAAGGTCACCGAAGTGACCGACACCACCAGTGCGACGCGGATCCATGTCCCCGTTCTGGTATATCAATCAAGACGCAAACCCGGTTTTAATGCCGATGGTAGCCCGGCTGCGGATATGACCTATGGCGATATGACCGAAGAAGAGATCAAAGCCATACCAAATTTTGGCCATTTACACATTTTTTCGAAGGATGGTTATTTTTTTGGCTTCTATTCTGCCTCCCTTAATTTCTTTAAATTTAGGTTAATGGCTACGCTTTTTTTCTCAGCTGGTGAATTAAAGATGGTTATCCTAGCGATGATTGCCAAATTTGAAAAAAAGGAGGGTGGAGAATTTAGACATCCTGCTCTAACGCGCGCCGTTCGTGCGCACCCAAACACACAAGCGTTCGTAAAAACATTACTGCAGGGCGTTGATGACACAATCAAACAGAACCATGGCGAAATTAATCCTGTTGCTTTAAATGATTGGATGATGAGCTATCAGAATATAATTAAAAAATCACTTCGCCCCCCGGCTTTCAATACATTCGAAGATAAATACTTAGGCTGGTTAAATGGTGGACTGACGTTTGCCATCAATGACGTTTGGGCGGCTAAGGCAGAAATTGTTGACTTTGACCGTTGTGGTCGGTTTTATAAAGGTAAGGTTCGGGTGACCTTTTATGATCATTTTGGACTGGATATCCCTGATATTGGCCCAGATCCAGATACTGCGGAGATAAAGGTTTACAGCGTGCTTGGAGGCTTTCGATCTTGGTTCATACTTCAACATTTAAATAAATTCAGTTATAAGCCGTTCATCACCGTAGTCGAAATGGATTACCCCATTAAAGGGAATATATGAAAAAGACATTTATATTTCTCATTATAAATTATCTATTGGTTATGTTGGAACGTTTATATTCCTTCAATAACGAGACGCTGTTTTGGGATCACTATTCAATAATAGTCCCACTGTCATGGTTCATTACTCCCATATGTACCCTTGTTTTCTTATTCAGCAAGAAGTGGCGTTATGCTATATGTACCGTTCTCCTTCATGTAGCCATGCTGCTATGGATCAACCACATCGGCCCGTTTTCAACGCATTTCTTTTTCGGGACACCTTTAATTGAAAAACGACAAGGGTACGAGTTTTATATAGATGTATCTGGCGAGCGAGGTTACGACTATATCGTCACGTCTCCGCCTAAAAGTCAGCGCGCTTTTACTGCTCTCATCGCAGATTATTTCAGTAAGCATCCGTTAGGAAACAAGGATTATAGTGGGGTGTTGTACATAAAGAGTATCGACACGATGAGTAACGGCAAAATTGCTAAAGCTCATTGGTGGGATCAACCTATGCGTGGCAGAGCATTGATTGATGCTGATATTTCAGAGTACGAAATTGCTACCGTCGCTAATCTTGGAGATGGATCGCTGAAAATCTGGTTTATCGGCGGTTACGGAGTGACGTGCGAGAATAATCAGTCAGGCAACGTGATCATCAAACCCGATGGTACTCACACCCCCACCTGCGATTAACCCCACTAAGCAACAAACAGCGCGACGCTGAGCACCTCGTTCAGCGCCGCTTTGATATTCGGCAGCGGATCGGTATGCAGGGAATAGCCTGCTCCGCCTGCCGATGTACTGCCAGCCAGCCGTCATCGTTAAATACCGCATCGCTATCCACTGGGCAGTAGACCAGATCGCCCATGCATTCAGCGCGCAAATGTCACTCCAACCATTGTCGCTTCTCGCGGCGTACATTTGCAGCAACGATCCGCTATTCGCCTTCAAGTTCATACCCAAAACGCGTTTGGTATAAGGATTTTTCTGGGGGGCGGATTAACAGTCAACGATGAGATTTTACTGATAGACAACGCCGTCATCGAATTCTCAAATAGCAGGCCTGGTGAAATGTCTTAGTGAAGACAGGAGGATATCTTTTACTAAGGCCCCGCACATACACATTAGGCAGACTCATCCTCACTAAGGTGGATGACACCTGACGCATCTGCCAAAAATTGCGGATGACGACATTTTGCGCAGCCAACCTGACTCAATTTTCTCTGATGATGACAGGAACAGATGCGGGAAGCGGATCCGTGCATTTTTCTTATTTAGCGGCGAAATATCACAATCTTAAGAATCTTTGTCGCCATTCCGGCGCCACTTTTGATTTCGAGGGGGATTTAAAGACACAAAAAAACCGCCATAGGGCGGCCGATGACTTTTGCTAGGAGATTGTTATTATGGGTTTTATTCAATGGTGCCCAGGGCGGGACTTGAACCCGCACAGCGCGAACGCCGAGGGATTTTAAATCCCTTGTGTCTACCGATTCCACCACCTGGGCCAAAAACTGGAGGCGCGTCCCGGAGTCGAACCGAGGTAGGCGGATTTGCAATCCGCTGCATGGCCACTCTGCCAACGCGCCTTAATCACTTACCTACATTGATAATCATAATGTAGTTTTGAATGGGGACCAGATTGTTATTCCACTCTAACCAATTGATTAGAATCGATTTTCTTATTCCCTAACCAGGAATGGACGCTATTATGGACTGGTTAGGAATGGATGGCAAGCCCTTTGTACTCCACAAAATATCAAGTGCCTAAAAGTTGATCTGCTTGCATTATATAGCCTGTCACCGCAGCAAGGGAGCACCCTTTGCATCCACGTGAAACGCCTGTACGCCTGACGAGCACTAGACACCTTCTCAACGCCCTCACCCCCGATATGTTGGCGTCATACAGCGATAGGCGCGAGGAGACCCGCTCGTTCCTGAAGGGGGCTTTAAGAATAGACGATATGTCGCATCGTAAATAGGCAAGCCCGAATATATCGGGCTTGCTGCGCCGTCACCGCAACGTGAGTCTACAACTATAGTACGTACCTGTTGAGGTTGACTCACGACCGCTCAGCGTATAGCCCGCTGTTGCACATTTCCCGCTCTATCTCGTTATATGAAGCATCGCAAGTCACCAAACATGATGCCCTAATCTTGCAAAGCAAAAAACTTAAAGCCCCTCGATGGAGGACGACACAAATACAAGATAATAAATAAACTTATCCGTATTGAAGTTCAATTTAGGAGCACATTATTCCATCTGACTGTTTTTCACTCAGCGCGCTCAAACTCCGTTAAATAGAAACGGTGGTTATGACGGTATAGTGACTCCCTTTTAACGGCGGGATAGAAAATATAAATGACGTGATATTCATTGTCTATCAGAGGCTGACACTGTCGTCACATATTGAGCCATGATTAGCAAGTGAAATAAAATATGATTTCATTCAAAACGTTCTCTATTTTTGACCAAGAACAGGATGTTTATATAAAGGGTTGTTAAAATATACACACGTGAAGAATTGAGATTTAAGAAAGAAAGTTTATACGCCGTGAACAGCATAAATAAACATTCAATCCTAATTAATTGCCTGTTATGTATTGGGTTATAAAACTGAGCTTCTGCCCTTATCTCGCGTACACGTATTAATCATTAAAGGGGGACATCAAATACTGAGCTGGCTAATAATATATTCACCGAGAGTTCTACCGCTCTGTTTATAAATTAAAAAGAGGGTCACTGTTAGTTGAAACAGCCATTGGTCGAGGCACCGACAGGTATTTCACCTGTTAAGCGGAAGCATGCGGCCTGGCTTCGGGCAGGCGTTATTTATGCCAACGGTAGGTTGTTTTATCGTGACAACACTCGCAACAACTATATTGGGCGAATTTTTATCCATCAAAATCGAAAGGAAATAACGTGGACGCGACTATCATCAGCAGGGAATACCGTCTTTAAAATAATGGCGAAAAGTTATTTACATCGATTTATCGATTGCGTTCTCTCCGGCTTTCGAGATCCCAACCGATAAATTGATGACAACATAAATCAAATATCACCACCGATTTACTCTGTTTTTTTCGATGTCAAACCAGACATTCAGAAATAGGCGTCATTGGGTGGCCGTCATTTTAATGACAGATAACAGAATTGTTAATTCATAAATACTTAGAGGTCATAATGAAAACTCAATTGAAGAATAAATCGGCAGAGGCTTGCCCTTTATCTCAACAAGAAGAGAATCAGCGCACGCTTTCCCGGCGTAAATTCCTGCTCTATGGGAGCTGCGTCGCCGGAACGGTCGCGCTGGCCGGCACCGCTCATAAGACGATGGCAAAAGAGGCCGTATCGACTAACGCCGCACCGGTAAAATGTCCTCCCGGCGTGATTGCTTCCTCGTGTGTCGCCGCTGACCCGACACTGGCCCCCGGTGCGAACCCCGCTGCGCCGAAAACTGTCACCATCACTCCCCGTGCTGCAGAGAATGTCGTGACCGAGTACCCTTTCAACGGCGGAATGCTGTTCGGCGTTATGGTCAGTAATCTGCACGAGTTCGATACGACTGGCCTTTTCGCTCATCAGGACAACACCAACGTCATTCTCACCAATCTGGGCACTCAGCCGGTCTTTGTCGCCGCGACGTCACACGTCAACAGCGATCTACACAATGACACGCCGCTGCGTCACGCCGTTCCCCCGCTGCAGAGCATCATCATCCGCGCGGGCGCGGTGATTACCACCGCTGATGCCTCGGCGAACGGGGTCGTCTCGCTAATTCAGGTCCGCAATACTCGCAATGTCGAATCGGACGTCTTTTCACGCGATACCGAGTGGGCGAAATATGCTTTCCCTGCTGGGACTCCTGCGCTTCCTCTGTGGATCTCCAATCAGCTTCATTTGAACCACAAAATACAGGTGAATCCGTGGCAACTGACCGGTTTGCCAGCGCCTGCCGGCAGCAAAGTCCTGCCTTACGAGCTGTACGTCAATCTGTGGTGGTTGCCGGCCGGTTCCGATGCGGGGATCCACGCCGCGCACGGCAGCAACCTGTTCGAGATCCACACGCAGTTGATTGGCTGTGGCCGCATGCAGAAGTTCACCGATATAGACAAAGCCCGCGCCGCGATTGCCGGCAAACGGCCAGTATTGCCCGAGGGCGGTGTGGCATCACCGTTTGATACCGGTAAAGCTTTCCCTGAACTGTATGAGGAATTCAGACTGGCGCCCGGCAACACGCACTTGCCGATGCCGATTGTGACAGAATATGACGCCTGGAAAGGCGTGTCGGACATTGCCAAGAATGCCAGTATGGACGATCCCTGCTTCTTCTACCCGCCTCATCAATATTACGCCGATACCGATAGCGTTTGGATTGCCTTTGAATTTCACCGTTCAGCAGACAAGCACTAATCGACTATCAAGGACAGCGTAATGATGAAAAATAGACAACTTCCCGCGTCGTGGCGTGCTTATAACACTTATGACTATGTCCCTGTGGACGATTGGTCCGTCGGCGACGACATTGAGCTTTATTCAGTTTACTGGGATGGCAAGCCGCATTCCCCCAACGGGTTTGACACGGACTGGACGATATATATTAATGCCAAAGCCAAACCGAAGTCCGACTCGACTACCGCCGAGCGTGACGTTTATCTCGTACTGCAGGTTACGTCCTGTGAAAAAAATGCCTTCCGGGTTCGGTTTGCACCTGCCGCCGCCAGCATTGACGACTACCCGGACAAGGTCTATGGGCCAATCGTAGTAGAACGTCTTGAGCAAATACGTCGATATGAACAGGCGGCTGGCTTTCGTCCCCTCCTGCGCTGGAATCGGGATGGCGTCAGCATCCAGTTGCGGTCTATTCAGATTCAGTTTTTACGAGACAAAGACGATTTACTGTCGATCCAAATCAAGCGGCTGTCAGACGGCGCGGTCACGGATATCTCGTCCGGCCCGCTATGCCACGCCAAACCCGGCGTCGGCACCGTGGCGAATATGAAGCGTAAAGCCGAGTCGGCGACGCACTACTTCGGTCTTGGCGAAATCGTGAACTACAACCTGACCGGAAAAAGTAATGCGACCGTTGGGCATGCTATCGAACAGTGCTACAGCTACAGCGGCTATTCCCTGTTGGATCACACCGGCTCACAGGTGACCTGCTACAACTATGACAACCTGTGGTACAACCAACCGGAAGTTTTCCCCATCAAAGCAGACTACAAGGATGCGTTCAAGGCCAATGCCAACATTCCGCTATACCTGAACGCCCCTTTTTATATCGAACGCGCCGTCGTGGAGGGGCAGCAGCAGTTTCTCGGTGTGTTCCTCGATAACACCGGCCAGAGTTATTTCTCCCTGAAACACCCCTCTCGCGATGCAAATGCCGTTGAGGCCGGGGTCCAACACGGCGAATTCGACTGCCACTATATGTTCGCTGAGCAAGGTTCAGGCGTCATGGACGCCTTCACATTCCTGATGGGCAAAGGCAATCTAGATGCGCCGAGCAAGCAAGAGATCACGTTAAACGATCGCGCGGTGATGCCGCCCAAATACATCTTTGGTTATTTCCAGGCCAAATACGGCAGCCCCGGCCTGCTGCGCCCCGATGATGTCAACGATCCGATCAAGGTCTACGTTGAGGATATCGTTAAGGGACACCAAAAAGCGGGTATTCCGATCGAAGGTCTAGGGATCGACATCGACATACAGGAAGACAAAAAAGTCTTTACCATCAAAGACAGCTTCTGGACGAAAGGTAAGGTGGACGAAGGGATCTCGGTATTCGATTGGGCGGCCAAGTTCAATCTGCAGTGCCAAACCAACATCACGCCGTTTATCCGCGCGGACAAGGTCGCCTATGACCCTGCGGATAAATCGAAGAAGCAGTATGCCACCGCTCAGGGGCTGATCGAAAAAGGCTATTGCGTCGCCAATGAAGGCGAGTCCAACATCCCCAAATTCCGTGGTCCGAAGCATGAGAGCGACTATCCGGGCCTGACGTTCACTCGCATTGGGGAGACTAACTACCCTGATCAAAACCTGCTGGTGCTGGATTACGGCATCAACGCGCAAACCGCCGAGCGCGACATGATTGGCGCGGTGGTCACCGACTACGGCAATCCGGATGCGGCGCGCTTTTGGGGCGAGCAGTACACTTATCTGCTGAAAAACGGGCTGGGATTCATCTGGCAGGACATGCCCGCACCGGACTCCATGCCTCACGTCGAAGACGGTAAAAATTTCGCGGATACGGAGGCGCCGCGTAACCAATTCGGTTGGTCTCTTACCGGCGAGCCGCCCAGCGACGACAGAAGGAGAACCAACACCTTCAACTGGCGCAGCTACCACGGTCAACTCCATTTGACCGATCCCCGCTTCGGGGACGGTCGTAAAACGCCTTATGTCGAACTCCGCAATTTCCATGCTTATATGCTGGCGAAATCCAGCTACGAGCATGGACTCAGCGCGCATGAAGATTTGCTTAAAGGTTACAAACGCAGCTATATCATCTGCCGCAGCGGCTATCCCGGTTTGCAACATTACGCGGGTCACTGGGTGGGCGATAACGCCTCGACCTGGCATCACCTGCAGGCGACGCTGCCCATGGTTCTCAATCTGGGGATGTCCGGCCTGCCGATTTGCGGTTCGGACGTTGGGGGCTTTGCGCCGGGCGAGGCGCCGGAGGATCCCACCAGCGTATTCTACGGCGATCAACACTGTCGCAATCATAACCCTATGGTCTATGACCGTTTAGTGCTGGGGCCAGACGACATCGACATCGGCGACATCTGCGAACACGAGCTGATGACCCGCTGGACTCAGGCCGCGTGCCTGCTGCCGTGGATGCGCAACCACTACGATGCGATGAAACCCTATCAGGAGATTTATCGCTTTAACGAAAAAGCGCCGGTCAGCGGCAATCGCACATTCGCCGATATCATGTCGGCCTTTGTCTGCTTCCGCGTGCGCTGGCATCATCTGCTGTATGACGCGATGTTTCAAAATACTCAAACGGGTATTCCGATTTTACAGGCGATGTGTTTATGGCAGGGCGACGACCAGATTTTCGATAAGCGCAATAAAGACGTACTGGCGACGCAGTGCTTTATCGACGGTTCTGTGCTCTATGCGCCAATCATGACGCGCAGTACTGCCGGCAGCGAAGCGGCCTACATGGCTGAAAAAGAAGTCTACTTCCCTAACGCGATCAAAGGACAGACGCTGAACTGGTACCGTTACCATGTCATCGAAGACACGGTAGATATCGCGAATCCCATCAAGGGGGGACAGCGCCTTTCCGTCAGTGCCGATATCACCAGCCTGCCGCTGTTTATTCGCGAAGGGGCAATTATCCCTGAGCGACATACGCAGTCCGATCTGCAGGCGCCGTTCAAGAATATTCAGGTAATGGATAAGTTCGAGCAGCCGCTGGTATTGGCGCTATATCCGCTTGGGGAGTCCGGCGAAGGTCACCATCAGCTCTACTGGGACGATGGCGGGGTAACCCGTTCGGCAGAACGGCAAGGGCAGTTCTCGGTGATCGATGTTCGCCAACGTCGCGTAAAAGGTTCGCTGGAAGTGAGCCTGACGCCGCGTAAGTATGACTATCCACTGCATGCTTTCGTCTATCTTCGTGTTCGCACAGACAAGCCTGCGCCACAGCGCTTAACCGTGGGTTCCTCCCCCCTCAGCGCGCGCGTTGATTCGACGGATGCCCTCTTCAAACATAATGGAGAAGCGGCCTATGTCGACCCGCGCGGTAGTCTCTGGATTAAAGTCAGAACCCGCGCGTTATCCGCAACTAATGCGTTGGTGTTGAATATCGCGTTCTAACGCATCAGATCTTATAACGGATAGGCCTCTCGCCTGTCCGTTATTTCTCTCCCCTCCACGCCCTTCGCCTCAACCTCTTCTCAAGCATCTGCTTTGTTCGGCAAGGCCATTCCAGGTATCACGACATCATGCCGTTCTCACGAACGATCAAAAAAGAGAGCCAAGAAAGAAATGGAACGAAGAGGAACTCACGGCGACAGATAAAATACGGGCCTTCCATTTAGCATGAAAAGCCCGTGTCACGAGTGTTACACGCCGAAGTTAATCGGCGCTGTGGTTCGGTTAGACCAGGCACATTCCCGCGTCGAAACCTTCACGCGCGGCCACCAGCGCATTGCTGGTTTTGACGGCGCCGCCGATGACAATCGGATCTTTCACGACCCCTTGCAGCTCTTCAGCCAGCTCTTTCACCGGCGCGTATCCCAGAGCGATAACGACCGTATCCGCTTCTAACTCCAGCCGTCCTTGCGCATTTTCAAGGATCACCTGATGTTCGCCGATTTCACATAATTTGGTGTTGGGATACTGCTTCACGTCATACTCTTCCAGCACGGACATCAGATGCAACTTGCTGACGCCATCCAGCTCCTGCAACAGACGGTCGCGCATTTCAACAACAGTCACCTCTTTCTGTTGCATGGCCAGATGTGCGGCGGTTTCGCCCCCTACTTCACCACCGCCCGCGATAACGACACGCTGGCCGGTGACCACGTTACCCAGCAGGACATCCTCAGCCAGCACCACGTGCGGCTGGTTGATGCCTTTGATCGGCGGAACAGCTGGTTTACCGCCGGTCGCGACGATGACGGAATCTGGACGCGCTTCCGCGACGAACGCTTTGGTCAGCGGCGTATTCAGTTTGATCTCCACGCCCAGTTTTTCCAGTTCCCGGCCCAGCCAGGCGGTGTAGGTCGCCAGTTCGCCTTTACCCGGCGGGAAAGCCGCAGAGCGGAACTGACCGCCAAGATAGCCGGTTTTTTCAAATAGCGTGACTTTGTGGCCGCGCGTCGCCGCCACGCGTGCCGCTTCCAGCCCCGCCGGACCAGCGCCCGCGATGAAGACGCGTTTAGGGCTGTCGACTTTGCTGTAATCCAAACTGTTTTCACGCGCCAGAGATGGGTTGACCAGACAGGTGAACGGCACGCCCAGCGGCAGACTGGCGAGACAGCCCTGCATGCAGCCGATGCAATAACGAATAGACGCCACATCGCCCGCTTTCGCTTTGTTGGGCAGATGCGGATCGGCCAGCGAACCACGTCCCATCGCGATGAAGTCAGCTTTGCCCAACGCCAGAACGTTGTCCGCCATACGCGGATCGTTAATGCGATTCACGGTGATGATGGGCATATTCACCGTTTTCTTTAGTTCTTCGGAGAAAGAGACGGCCCAGGCATGGCCCACATACATCGGCGGCACGGTACAAGCCTTGTTGTGATCGCCATACACGCCCATGGTCATATGCAGAGCATCCACGCCCCACTCTTCGAAGATCTGCGCCAGCACGCGCGTTTCAGAAATATCGCGTCCGCCGAGGAAACCTTCGTCAGCGGAAAGTCGGATGGTGACCGGATAGTCCATCCCGACTTCTTTACGCACCGCCTGATAAATCTGTTTCAAGAACAGAATACGACCATCGAGATTACCGCCGTATTTGTCGGTACGTTTATTGGCGTAAGGCGATAAAAATTCGGCGATCAAATAACCGTGGCCGGCATGGATTTCAACACCGTCGAACCCCGCCTCTTTTACCCGGCGCGCGCAGTCGGCGAATTCCGATACCAACTGCTGAATTTCATCGATACCCAGTTCCCGGGGCATTTCCTTTAACGCAGGACACGGGATTGCGGAAGGCGCCACCGGCTGCACACCGCCGTTCACATGCTCTGACGTCTGGCGGCCTGCGTGGTAAATCTGGCAGAAGATTTTGCTATCGTATTGATGGATGGTGTCGGTGAGTTTACGATGGCTGGCGATTTGCTCATCGCGCCATAATCCACCAATGTATTTACAGCCCATCGCATTTTCGTTGATGGCGTAGTTCTCGGTGATGATCAGCCCCCAGCCGCCCTTTGCTTTTTCTTCGTGATAGGCGATATAACGGTCTGACGCTGTACCATCGCTATGACACAAGTTGGTGACCATCGCGGGGACAACCAGCCGGTTAGGAATCACGCACTGATTAATCTTTTCGGGTTGAAATAATTTTTTGAACATATTTTATATTTTTCCTGCTAATGAATATAAAAGATATTATTCTAATAGCATCAGAAATGCCTTTTAAAAAATATCGTCCTCAGATTTCATTATAATAATTCATGTCATTTCTAAACAATGACTATCTATTAATACCCATCCCAACATTGAAGCATGTCAAAATAACCCTAGAAACAGGGCCTGACTTTAAAATAAATAAAAACAAAAAAGATAATAAGATGTTTGGTAAATGGAGATAATGTCGTTATCGAATTGTGTTGGATAAATAGGAGGCAATTAGTCAGTTGCAAATATCATTCGGGCGATAACTATTCAGCTTTCAACATCACAGCATTATTCGACCCTCGCGTTAACTGTAATAGCCTGCAATGTCTGTAAATGGCGTTTCAACTTCACGCTGTCAGGCTTGGTACACACCGACGGCACAACATGCTGCTGCTCCACACGCCCCGTCACTTACCGCGTCGCCCGCGTACATCCTGTCCAACACTCTGATTTTGATCGCTGTTCAACAAGGCCGCTATAATGGCGGCTTTATTCCGTAGGGCATTATTTTTCCTGATAATGATGATTATATTGCTCGGCGGGAAGTGATCGCCTTTAATGACGTAAAGATCGTCGTCGGAACCAGCGCATGAATTATCCGTGTCGTGATACGGTCCATAATTCGCTGCCTTGTGACCTATTTGACCTGATCACTACTTAGCCATTTTTATTCTTTATTTTAATTTACTCTGAAGAGTTGCGAGGTGATTATCCATTGTGAGGTTTTTGTGAAGCTTTATATCTTATTTTCAAACAAGCACGAAATAAATACAACCGTGGCTTTAGCGCTTATTTCCCTGAAATATCATTTATCAACGTAATTTTGACAGATTTTCGTCACCCTATTCACTGTGAATGTTGCCAATCTGGTGTCGTTTTTTTTCCGCTATAGCGGCTGCCGTCACCGTATCGTATTAATATTTCCTTCGCGCTTCTTCGCTGTAGCGCTGTGCTCTGGATGTTGTTTTTATTGGACTATCAGTTGTGTGAGATCTGGTAATCAGCGCCGCTATTTATGGGAGAAAATTTAGTCGACCACGGCACTCTAAACGAATTTTTGATGCGCTGTGCGGTTTTGATCTTACGGCACCATCCAATTTTCCCGGCCTGCACATCCGCCGTGGAAATAATGCCGGGCAATGCTATGCCGAGGGCGGCTATGAGAGCATCGCCGAGGCCTTGTTCAAGGACACGCGGAGCTTTGACCTTTATTCTCTGGAATACGATGACCCTCTTTCGGGCAGCGTTGACCCCTGGCCCAGGTTCCCGATGGCAAAGGATCACTCTTGGATTAGTGTCGACCCAACACCCGGCTCTGGAGGCTAAAGAGCTGCTCAAGCCGCGTATAAGCGAAGCGACCCGTTTTATCCCGCTCGAACGCATTGGCCTTTCACCTCCATGCGGATTCGCTTCAACCTGGGAAGGCAATCCGCTGACCATGGCAGACCAGACCCAATAACTACAGCTGCTCCGCGAGGTGGCGGAAGAGGTGCTGCAGGCGCCTGCCAGTCAATCCTCCTCGGACTAACAAAAAACCAATGAATGGATGGGTAGCCCCTACAGGAGGACTATCGTCTCCCATCTATTTTTAAGCCCATAGGATATGAAAATGTCTATGGGCCGTTTGGTTTTGTGTCTCGGATGGTCGGGTTACAGGTACTTATATTGATTGGTTATGCAACTTTCTCGAAATCATAATAA
Organism: Lonsdalea quercina; assembly: GCF_900107885.1. Taxonomy (NCBI): domain Bacteria; kingdom Pseudomonadati; phylum Pseudomonadota; class Gammaproteobacteria; order Enterobacterales; family Pectobacteriaceae; genus Lonsdalea; species Lonsdalea quercina. Next base: position 66,252 of record NZ_FNQS01000001.1, read on the forward strand.
ACAAAGGTTTTAGCCAGCAAACTCTGGCTGAATTGTAAGTCATATCGCATGGTTACCTAAGGCGCGAGTGGCATTTTTGCAGGCCAGACAAGGGGACAATGCCACTAAAGCCGCCAGATTAAACACGAAAGCTTGCCCATAAACGCTCGCAATAATACCGCTCACCGTAGGTCCCGCCGCCGCGCCCGCGGTAAAGAGTAAAAACGTCACCCCAAATCCCATTGAGGGACGATGTGGGAAAATGGCCATACTCCATACCCCTAGAAGACCGGTAATGAATATAAACGCTGCGCCAAAAATTATCCCTGAGGCCAGCACCAGCAGGATTATATTGGGAAACAAGCCCAGGATAGCGAGCGCAATCGAAATCGCCACCATGGTCAAAACAAGTACGTGTCCCAGCCCCTTATTGTTAACCGCATCCCCCGTCAGCGCTCCCAGAAATCCAGAGAATCCGGTGACCATCCAAAATAGCAAAGCAGGATCTTTGATTCCCCAGGCTCCCGGCAAAGAACGACTCAACGTTTCAACAGAAAAGGTCCAGTAAATGGCAGTGACAAACCCCGCGACGATAGCAACGGAATAAAGCGGCAAAGCCGACGGAAAAACCAAATCGCGAAGACGGAAAGCGTCAGCGGTAAGAGACGACGCTTTAGTCTGATGGAATACCCTTTTTGCTGGCGCAAGCCAGGCGGCCAATCCACCAAATACAATCGCGCAGGCGGAGAATAACCACCAGGCGTATTGCATTGAAACCGAAGTAAAAGCAACAAGCCCGGCCGAAACAATTATCCCTGCCCCCGTGCCGGAATTCATTATTGTGAACAGGCGATTTTTTTCCGTGCTGTTGGCAACAGCCGTCACCCAGTCGGACAAAGCAGGAAAAATAATCCCCGGACTCGCGCCCGAGACAATGACGCCGATTGCCAACATCAAAGTCGAAGAGGCTTGCGCGACGATGGCTGTCCCCAGCGCCGCACAAAAAGCGCTGGCGATAAGCATCGATCGAGGACCAAAACGACCGGAGCCCCATGACGCGATAAGCGTCGCAATCAGATAGCCCGCGTAAGACCCACTACCTATTAACCCCTGTGTCGTTTTATCCAGGGAGTACCGATGAATAAACTGAGGGAGATAAAGGCCATATCCATAGCGGGCCATGCCAAACGTCACTCCGACCAACGCGAGGCCTGAGAGTGCAGTAAGTATCAACTTTTCTTGTTTCATTCTACCTCGAGAGGGTTTAAAATTGACCGATAATATACAACAATGTATATATTTGAACAAATGATTCAAGGGACATATCGATAAGACCTTGTCCAGATGGAGTAGCCGGGAATGATTCAATACAAAACAATAATTGCGCAAAAAGCGAGTGACCTGCTTCACAAGAGAGGGTTTTCTGATGTGTCCGTGGGAGACATTCTTGAGGGTAGCGGCGCTTCGAGAGGCACTTTTTATAAATATTTTTCGGATAAAGAAGACGTAGTATGCGCGGCGCTTGAATTCAGGGACCAGGAGTTCCGGGATTTTATCGACAGAGTGACAGCGGAACAGAACACCGTGACGGGTTATATCGACGCGCTGTTCGGAGCCCTCCTGTCCTGGCAGCACATAAATGGCTGTCACGGTTGCTTATTCCAAAGCGCTTTAACGGAATACCAACATTTGTCAGAACGCGTAAAAGCCATCGCCAAGGCGCACAAGCAGGCATTTATCCAGCAACTCACGGATTCGTTAACCATTTTGGGAGTTCAACGCCCCGATCACGCCGCATTGACCGTCGCATTGTTGATCGAAGGGGCCGTTGCGCTTGGAAATTTCTTCGGTTCGGAAGCCAACATTCAGCAGGCCCGCGACGCAGCGATGGAACTTGTAGTCAACCAGAAGGAGGAACCCTAGATGTCTACTCCACATATGGATTCGTTAAGAAAAACTCGGTCATCGCTCGAAAAGACGTGTGATAAAGCGATAGGACTACCGTCCGCAAGCTATAGAGATGAAGATTATTTCAATCTGGAAAAGCAGGCCATCTTTAATAAACGATGGATTTCGATTGGATTCGCTAGTGATGTCCCGAATCCTGGCGATGTATGGCCTGTCGAAATCCTCGGAAAATATTTATTTGTAATACGTGACGGAAATAAAGTTCGTGTGTTCCATAATTTTTGTCCACACCGCGGAACCTTATTAGTTAAAGGGCAAGGAAAAGATATCAAAAAATTTGTTTGCCCATATCATTCATGGTCGTTCGACTTAAAAGGGAATTTAATCAATGCGCCCAATAATAAAGACTGTATTAAAACAGCCTTTCATTTGAATGAGGTAAGGTCAGCCATTTGGAATGATGTGATATTTATTAATTTTGCCGCAGATGCCCCCGATCTGGATAAGTTCATCGAACCACTGAACCACCGTTGGAAAGATTTTGATTTCAGTCAACTTCATCCCGGTGGTGAAATGACTTATGATTTCCCAGCAAACTGGAAACTCATTACTGAAAACTTTCTAGAGTGCTATCACGTTCCCTCGGTTCATCCCAGACTAGCTACTTACTCTAAGTTTAGAAACAGATATCCTATTTATTTCGATGAGGATTTTTAGGTCAGGGAAGTCGGGTTTATAAACCTGAGGTGACTGAATTCGAGTTACCCCGTTGGCCGGGAGTCTCCGGTAAACTCGAGTTTCAGGCTGAATATGTTGCGATATTCCCTAACACGCTCGTCGGCCGCATGCCAGACCATGTTTTCATCTGGACGGTGACACCGCTTTCCGCACAGAGAACCCTTGAACGTCTGAAATTTTATTTCATCGGTGATGATGCGACGCATAGCCGGTTCGCAAAAGATCGAGAAGCCACGTTGAAAAGATGGAAAGAAGTCAATGATGAAGACTTTGAAGTTGTTTCTCTGATCCACGCGGGAAACCGTTCTGAAGCTTTTTCTGGGGCACGTTTCATACCAGAGCATGAAAAAAACATTTATTTCTTTCAGAAGTTGGTTCTAAAGGAAATATTAGACTGCGTTGATTAACAGCCTATTTCCGAATTGGACTCACTAACAATGAGGAGCTAAAAATGAATAATCCCCACGCATCCATTCATTCATCCCATTTACTCAACGGGAATTCCGGTAAACTCAAGGATTATTATAAAAGGTGGGCCATACGATACGAAAAGGACGTAAAAAACGAGCACTACAGTGGGCCGGGAGTGATGGCAAGTATTACCTATATGACCTGTTTATCTTTTCTCGAAAAAAGTCCAGAACAAACACGAATACTGGATGCCGGTTGTGGGACAGGGCTGGTCGGCACCGCGCTTGTCAACAGTGGATTCAAAAATATAGATGGTCTTGACCTGTCTGAAGAGATGGGAAAAATCGCTGCTCAAACGAAAAGTTACAAAAATATTTGGACCGATATCGATCTCAGCAAAGAAATGTCTCACATACCGCCTTCGCCACTGGATCACATATCCTATGACATTATTGTATGCTGCGGCGTTTTTACACTCGGACATCTGGAACCTACCGCGCTATCGACGCTTCATCGTTTCGTAGCAAAAGATGGCTTTATAATCGTTAGCACCCGTAAGAGTTATCTTGAACAACATGACTTTGAAAGAACCACTGAAGGCTTACTCCAGCAGCGGTATTTCTCCTCTGCGATATGCATACCGAATGCGCGATATATCGGCGAAGAGCGCGCGCATTACTGGATCTTTCAAGTGGATAAATAGCGTTAGGCTGGATAGATTAACCCTGCCTGTAACTGAATACGATGCTAAAATCAGCGTCATTATCGTTCCCTCTATCCACTCCCGCCTATTAGCAAATGCCGGCATCCACCGCCGAATTTAGCGCAAGACGTCAAGAATATGCGACGGCTCAACGTCAAAATCGGCAGACTATTTAACGGCAATAGAACCTTTTAGACAATGAGGTGGTTAATTTGCAACCGCGCACTTTGCGTCCGCGTTTAGACTCCTCGCTTTGAAGTCACGCTATAGGCGAAACACTCTAATAATGGTATTTTGCGCCGCAGCGCTGGACTGTCGGCGGTAGCAACGAAGATCGTTACCCGCAGCCAACTGCGCACATAGTTCGTCGCGCTGCTGGCGCGCCTGTTCCAGGTCAGTGCGGAGAAAGTATCGAGCGATGTGCGCTGCCATTTACCCGACGACGAGAAACGGAAGTGCCATTTCTTGGCACTTCACCGGTCACGAACAGTGACAACCATCGGTATCGCTAAATGTTAGAGCTTTGCTGGAGGTTCGTGTCGGCTACGACATCGGTTAACATTAGGGGTCAGCCACCTGCTGGGTGAAGAGAAATGTACCGCGCACAGGGAAGCAGCTCAGCAAACAATCCGCATCGATAACGCACCCGATTTTCGTGTACTGATTTGTGTACTACTTCGGCGTGGTTGACGGTGGTGTTCAGTGGGTTTATCTGGAGGCTTAACAGGACGATTGCCCTGTTTAATCAGAGAGCTACAGACGTTGGTGGCTGTCTATAGAAAAGAAATTGGAGCGGGAAACGAGACTCGAACTCGCGACCCCGACCTTGGCAAGGTCGTGCTCTACCAACTGAGCTATTCCCGCATAACCGACTGACATCGTCGGCTGACGTGACTAACAAGCCATGCTTGCCGTCGATGCGTTGCATTCTACTGACCTAACGCGATGAGTCAATGAAATTATCGGCCAGGATGACTCGCCCGCTGTTTTTTACGCCAGCTCGATTAATGTTCGAACAAATCGTGCCGTGACGCGTTCAAATATTGGAACATCGACCAAAACGTTAACACCGCAGCCACGTACAACGCCGCAATGCCAATGCCTTCGGCCAGGGGTTCGGGACGCCACAGCAGCGCGAACAGCGCCAACATTTGGGCCGTGGTTTTTACTTTACCGATCCAGGAAACGGCCACACTGCTTCGCTTTCCAATTTCCGCCATCCACTCGCGCAGGGCGGAAATGATGATTTCACGCGCAATCATCGTCGCGGCAGGTAGTGTAATCCACCAGGAGTGGTAATGTTCGGCGACTAAAACCAAGGCCACGGCCACCATCACTTTATCCGCCACCGGATCAAGAAAAGCCCCGAAGCGTGTCGTCTGTTTCCAACGCCGGGCCAGGAATCCATCAAACCAGTCAGTGACGGCCGCCCCAACAAAAATAACCGCGCATGCCAGAGGTGCCCAGGCGAAAGGAAGATAAAACGCCAGCACAAAGAAAGGAATTAATGCAACGCGAAACAGGGTAAGCCATGTAGGTATATTAAATTGCATAGTTCTTTTGATAACTGTCTGGCCGGAGTGGGTATTGTGAGTATGTTGCTACATTGTCCCTAGTGTTTCAATGCATAGTAAATTTTTTCTGCCAAAGCGGAAGAAATGCCCGGCACATTAGCAATTTCTTCGATGCTGGCATTCTGAAGCGGTTGCAGCCCGCCCATGTACTTAAGCAACGTTTGACGACGCTTCGGCCCTACGCCCTCGATCAATTCCAGACTACTGGTATTTTTGACCTTAGCTCTCTTCTTACGATGGCCGGAGATAGCGTGGTTGTGGGAATCATCACGGATATGTTGGATAACATGCAGTGCAGGCGAGTCCGGCGGTAAAGCAATGCCCTCTCCCCTAGCCTCCAGAAACAGCGTTTCCAACCCGGCTTTTCGATCGCTTCCTTTCGCAACACCGAGAAGCAGCGGCTTCGTCTTATCCCAGGGAACCTGTAATTGATCGAAAACGGCTTTCGCCTGACCTAACTGCCCTTTCCCACCGTCGATGACGATGACGTCCGGAATTTTACTGTCATCCAGCGCCTTGCCATAACGCCGTTTCAATACCTGCGTCATCGCTGCGTAATCATCACCTGGCGTGATCCCGGTAATATTATAGCGTCGATACTCAGAACGGAGCGGTCCATTGGCGTCGAAGACCACGCAGGAAGCGACCGTTTGCTCTCCCATCGTGTGACTGATATCGAAACATTCCATTCTTTTGATCGCAGGCAGTTGCAGTACGCTGGCTAAAGCAGTCAACCGTTGATGGATGGTCGATTGCTGAGAGAGCTTGCTGACCAGTGCGGTGTTGGCATTAGTTCGCGCCAACTTGAGATAACGAGCGCGGTCGCCACGCGGACGGCTTTGTATTTGCACTTTACGCCCGGCAATGTCGGTCAATGAATCCGTCAAGAGCTTTTGTTCAGGCAGCGAGAAATCCAACAGGATTTCTGTAGGCAGCGTCCGGGAAATACTGCCCTGGAGGTAAAATTGCCCCACAAAGGTTTGGACGACCTCAGCCAGCTCAGTGCCTCCCGGAATTTTGGGGAAGTAACTGCGGCTGCCAAGCACCTTGCCCTGGCGAACGAACAAAACATGCACGCAGGCTAGCCCCGCATCGAAGGCAACGCCGATAACGTCCAGGTCTTCACCATCGCCCGCACCGGAAACGAACTGTTTTTCCGTTACCCGGCGCACAGACTGAATCTGGTCGCGTATCCGCGCCGCCTCTTCAAAATTTAGCGTCTGGCTTGCGGCTTCCATCTGGCCTATCAGACGCGTCAACACCTGCTGGTCTTTACCCAGCAAAAAAAGTCGAACGTATTCTACCTGCTGACGATATTCTTCATCGCTGATCAGCCCTGAAACGCAAGGCCCGAGACAACGACCAATCTGATATTGCAGACACGGACGGGAGCGATTGCGATAAACGCTATCTTCACACTGACGAATAGGAAACAGTTTTTGCAGAAGCATCAAGGTTTCGCGTACTGCATTCCCGTTGGGAAAAGGCCCAAAATACTCGCCTTTCGCATGCTTCGCGCCGCGATGGATGGATATCCGGGGATGCTTGTCTGAACTCAGAAAGATAAGCGGATAAGATTTATCATCGCGCAGCAACACGTTGTAGCGGGGTTGATAGCGCTTGATGTAGGTATGTTCAAGCAGTAAGGCTTCCGTTTCGGTATGCGTGATCGTCACATCGATCTGGTGAATGCATTTGACGAGCGCCTCCGTCTTGCGGCTACCTACGTTGCGACGGAAGTAACTGGAAAGACGCTTTTTCAGGTCCTTTGCCTTACCCACGTAGATAACCGTATTGTCAGCATCATACATACGGTAAACCCCAGGTTGGCTGGTTACCGTTTTCAAAAACGCCGGGGCATCAAAGCTTTCACTCACTACTGGTCAACGTCTCCGCATTAAAAAGACCGTGCCGGATGGCAAGGTGGGTCAACTCCACGTCCCCGCTGATATTCAGCTTGCTGAACATTCGATAGCGATAACTGTTCACCGTCTTAGGACTGAGGTTCAGTTTATCTGAAATCTCGACCACTTTCTGCCCCTTAGTGATCATCAGCATAATCTGTAATTCGCGATCGGAAAGGCATTCCAGGGGCGTTTTTGTTTGCGGAGCCAGCTGACTCAGCGCCATCTGCTGAGCGATGTCAGAGGCGATGTAACGTTTACCGGCATGAACAGAGCGGATGGCGCAGATGACTTCCTGGGGCGTCGCGCCCTTGCTCAGATAGCCTGCCGCGCCAGCTTGCATCACCTTAGTGGGAAGAGGACTCTCTGTATAAATGGTCAGCATAATGACTTTTATTTCAGGAGAAAATCGCACGATTTTGCGTGTTGCTTCCAGACCGCCGATACCCGGCATGTTCATGTCCATCAGGACAACGTCCACGCTATTGTTGCGACACCACTTGGCCGCATCCTCACCACACGCGGCCTCGCCTACCACCTTGAGGCCTTTGATGTCGTCAAGAATGCGCCGTATCCCTGCCCGCACCAATTCATGGTCATCAACAAGAAAAACGCTAATCAAAGAACAATTCTCCAAAAAGAGAGTAACACTTAAAATTGCTAATTCCCGTGGTGATACTCTATGGCTTAATTACGATGAATACACTTTTCCATCAAAAATGTATTTTTATTGACTCTGTGTAATAGATTTCATATTGGTTATATGTTCTCGCGACGTCAACAGCAACCTGTTTGACTACGATACATCATGATTATGACAAAAACCGGATTTTTAAGGGAAAGGGGCTATAGCCACTTTAAAATAAAAAAACAATGCCAAATCAACATATTAAGAATAATCTTTCTACATATATATGTTACGACTCGGCTTATAGGTCGATTATAGCCTCACTTGTGCCTCAGGGCGACTATTTTCTACAGCATAAAATGCACCCTAAAAATACCAAAATAGTGCCATAGAGATACATTTTTTTGGTATTAAAGCTTAGAGATACATTTATGAAAATATAACCACCGGCGAAATAGTCCCTCTAATTCCATATATAAAAACAGGCCATTCATTAACTGAAACCGTACTGAGATTACCTATGTTATAATGCGGCCCAATTTTTTGGTATGTCCGTCATTTCAAGGTATTGACGACATAACAGATCAATCTTACTGGACTTATCTTTATAAGGAGTAAATATGAATAAGGCCGATTTTTCGACAGAAACCTCTGTCGAAGCTCTCGCTCATGAGGTGACCTGTCTTAAAGCCGTACTAACGCTGTTGCTGAAATCCATCGGTCAGGCCGATGCCGGTAAAGTGATGGTGAGAATGGAAAAATATATTGAACAGTTGGAAGATCAAAATCAGTCTGCGGTTCTAAGTCATACGATGAAACAAATTAAAACGGTTTACCGCAGATAACCTTCTCCTGCCGGTCAGTATCTGCCGATCGGCAAGACATCCTTCGCTTTGGCTCGATTCGTACATAAAGAATCACGACGGTGCACTCTTACCCCAAGCATGCTGATGAAAGCGCTCATCCCCAAAAACAGTACAGAGACGATCGGTTTCCTTATTACACGCTTAACATTCCAAACACATATTAGAAATAAAACACATTTTGTATATCAATAAAAATTGATAAATAGTGAGTAATTTTATTCTTTAGAGAAAGTAAGGGGGAAATATAATGAATTACGAGGTGTTGATGGAGTGTTGGTGGAGTGTTGGTGGAGTGTTGGTGGGTCGTCGGGGGCTCGAACCCCGGACCAATTGATTAAGAGTCAACTGCTCTACCAACTGAGCTAACGACCCAACGGGGACGGATTATTACCTCCCCATCGCTTTCTGTCAAACAGTTCTTATTATTTTTTTACCCCAAAGACGAGAAGGAAATTGAATTGGTGATAAATCACAGAATGGCTGGTCTCTTCAACGCCAGATGCTTTATCTTTATATTGTTTGACCGCGCCTAAATCTTGATTGCTAATATTTTCGCCTTCCTGAGCATTATTTCATCATGGTTCAATCACATCATTTTCTCTCCATATAATCATCGCCGTCACAGTGTGATATTATTGCCTGCTTTCAACATAAAAAGCCAAGAGCCACTTAAGAGCTCAATAAAACACCACATCACGGACAAGAACAGGAAACATACTTGAATGTCTGAACAATCCAAAACGGGTACCCAGACCGCCGAAGCGAATCCGCATGGCGACCTGCGGAGAAACCTCAACAACCGACACATTCAGCTCATTGCTATCGGGGGGGCGATCGGTACCGGTCTTTTCATGGGATCGGGAAAAACAATCAGCCTGGCCGGCCCTTCTATCATCTTCGTCTACATGATCATCGGCTTCATGTTGTTCTTCGTTATGAGGGCGATGGGTGAACTGTTACTCTCAAACCTGAACTATAAATCCTTCAGCGACTTTGCCGCGGATTTATTGGGCCCCTGGGCCGGCTTCTTCACCGGTTGGACGTATTGGTTCTGCTGGGTCGTCACAGGGATCGCCGACGTTGTAGCCATCAGCTCCTACGCCCAGTTTTGGTTCCCCGGCCTATCACAGTGGATATCCTCCTTGCTGTGTGTTTTGCTCCTGTTAACGCTGAACTTGGCGACGGTAAAACTCTTCGGCGAAATGGAGTTCTGGTTCGCCATGATTAAAATCATCGCCATCGCCGCCCTGATTATCATCGGCGCCGGACTAGTCTTTATTCACTATCCGTCCCCCTCAGGAAATACCGCCTCCTTCACCAACTTATGGAGCCACGGCGGCATGTTTCCGCAGGGTATTACCGGCTTTTTTGCGGGTTTCCAGATTGCGGTGTTTGCCTTTGTCGGCATCGAGCTGGTGGGGACCACCGCCGCCGAGACCAAAAACCCTACGGTCGTTCTGCCGCGAGCTATCAACGCTATTCCCATCCGCATCATCATGTTTTATGTTTTCTCGCTGGTGATGATCATGTCGGTTACCTCCTGGGATCACATTGCGTCCGACCGCAGTCCGTTCGTTGAGATGTTTATTTTGGTCGGTCTGCCTGCAGCGGCCAGCGTCATCAACTTTGTCGTACTGACTTCCGCCGCATCCTCCGCCAACAGCGGCGTATTTTCCACCAGCCGCATGCTGTTCGGGCTAGCCAAACAAGGTGATGCTCCGCGACGTTTCAGTGTGTTATCAAAGCGCGCCGTCCCCTCTGCCGGACTCCTTTTCTCCTGCACGTGCATGCTGTCCGGCGTCGTATTGATTTACCTTATCCCGAACGTGATGACGGTGTTCACGTTAGTCACCACCGTTTCGGCGATTCTGTTTATGTTTATTTGGAGCATCATCCTCTGCTCATATCTTGCCTACCGTAAACAGCGACCACAGCTACATGAAGCGTCCCAATATAAAATGCCGCTGGGCAAATTGATGTGCTGGGTCTGCCTTGCTTTCTTCGCATTTGTTTTGGTATTGCTGACTCTTCAACCGGATACGCGTCAGGCGCTTATCGTTACCCCCGTATGGTTCCTGGTCCTGACCGTCGCTTACATCCTGATGCGTAAGAAAAAACAGCACGCCTGACCAACAACGGCCATGTAACCCGAACGCTTCATGGTCGATTAGATATCTAAAAGGATTGTCATATCAGGTGGGCAAGACGAAAAACGGCCGGCAATGGATGATTGCTGGCCGTTTTCATTTTTCAGACGTTAACAGTTTGGCGCACTCCATTAACGGCCGTCTTAGCTTGTTCGCACTGGTGTAAAATGGCTTGCGCATGGGAATATAAAACTTTACCAGCATCAGTTGGGGTAACGCCACGGCGACTGCGCACCAGCAATTGCTGTTCAAGCTCGCTCTCCAACGTGGCGACTTGTTGACTCAGCGCGGGTTGCGCAATGTGCAGCAACTCTGCTGCTTGCGTGAGGCTACCGATATCTACAATTTTCACAAAGTATTTGAGCCGTCTCAGATTCATGCGTACCTCCAGAATGGTTACCTCACAAGAGGTAGCAAGAACTACGCCAAATCAAAAATTTTTGGTAAAAAAAAGTGTTATGGGACTTAACTGACTTAAAAATAAGTAAAAGCAATGGTCCAGGCGTGTGGCGTTTCCCTCTCCTGACTGGCATATTCGAACCCAGCCAACCGAACTGCACCGTGATAGTGCATTCACTGCCACGGTGAAGTGCATTTCCTCTACTGCCGCCGTAGTATTCCTGATCAAATATGTCCACTAAATCCGAAAATTCAACGGGTTGGTTATAAGTTCATCAAACAAACATGGAGATACGTATCTTGCTTTGACAAGGCCCGCCGCTGCCGCTATTATCCTCCGCACTTACCGATTCCTCTGTAGTTCAGTCGGTAGAACGGCGGACTGTTAATCCGTATGTCACTGGTTCGAGTCCAGTCAGAGGAGCCATTTTCCTGTTTTCATGCATCCCTGCGAATCCCTATTTGCACATTTGATTCAAGAGGTTAGCGTGAAAGCTCTTCCCGATGTATTTTCATTTCCCCCTCTGCATCGGGCAAGATAGGTGGTCTGATTTGGGGTCATTTCAGCTCGATGACGGAAAGCCCCCCAAATGTCTCTTAACGACACAAAAAATCCGCAGCTTAAAACCATCCGCTAAACCCTTCAAAGTTTCCGATTCTCGCGGCCTGTCCCTTTTGGTCAATCCCCGCGGCTCACGTCTCTGGTATCTCAAATATCGTATCAATAGAAAAGAATCCCGCCTCGGCTTGGGTTCCTATCCTGATGTCTCTCTGGCTGATGCTCGTCAACAGCGCGACGGTATTCGTAACTTGCTGGCGCAGAACCTCAATTCGGCGCAACAACGTACCGCTGAGCAGGCGGCGCGTCCACCGGTTAAGCATTTCAATGCCGTGGCGCTGGGCTGGCATAAAAGCAACAAGACATGGTCATAAAACCAAATTTTATCGCGCCTGAGTCGAGTCAATGGGCCATTGAGAGAAAGACGGTTAGAATGGCGTATTCACATTGTAAAAGTGCTGCTTCCCGAGTTTAAAGGTAGCAGCGTGACTCATGGAGTAGATGGACAGATGGTAAATGAGGTCGTAAACAGCAGTAATTCTCTCTCAGTCTTTGATTTCGACGGAACGCTCACCAAGCGTGACAGCTTTATTCCCTTTTTACGCTTTGCCTTTGGAAAACGTATTTTTGCAAAGCGCCTTGTCCGTCTTGTGATCCCCACGCTGAAATGCATAGGCCGCAGGATCACCCGTGATGAACTAAAAGAAGTTTTGATCCGCACCTTCCTGACTGGCATCGAAGCCCAGTGGGTTGAGCAGAAAGCCGTTGAGTTTTGTGATAAATACTGGGACCGTCTGATGCGCCCTTCAGGCCTGACTGCCGTGGCTGCGCAGGTCGACTCCGGCGTCATTGTGACGATTTGCTCGGCTTCACCCTCGATCGTGCTACAGCCCTTTGCCGATAAGTTAGGAATCCGTTTGATAGGGACAAATTTAGACGTCAAAGACGGCGTGCTGACGGGCCGTATCCGTGACCGCAACTGCCGGTGTGCGCAAAAAGTGGCAAGACTGGAGGCTGAGTACGGGCCGCTTTCTTCCTATCATCTGCGGGCGTGGGGCGATACCCGTGGTGATTATGAGATGCTGGCCGCGGCGCAAGAACCCTACTGGCGGCATTTCCACAGTGCCTGGGGGAGACGTAAACCTCCCATCGCCAAAATTAAAGGCCTACGTCACTAGCCCCGTAGGGGCTCATGTTCAGACATTAAAATGAAACCATCGCCAACAAAGGCTTATGATTAAGCAAAAAGGGCTTCTTTTCTCGCAGTCTGGTTCCAGTCGTTAAATTCTTCGAGCAGCAAATCGTAGAGTTTCTCATCACTCATTTTTGCAAAATCATCAATCGGGAAGAAGTGAGTGTTATCAATCCGGCGATCGGTAAAATCATCCAACTGCTCAAGAATGCCATAGTGGCTGCCACCCAGACCGACAAACTTCCAGAAAATGGCATGATTTGCCGAACGGCGGATTGCATCTTTGATGGCTCGGGTTTTACTGATTCCCCCGTCAGTGATGAACACCACATAAACCGGTAATTGACTGTCTTCGAAGAAATCGACGATTTCTGTCATGCAGGGCGGTTCGTTATTAATGCCGCCTAGCCCCGGTAACAACTCTCTTGAGCCACGTTTGCCGGTTTTTTGGATCCGCTCGATATAGCCATCCAGATTATCCAGCGTCACGTCTTCATATTTTTGATGTTTCGCTGCAAATCCCCAGACATCCATGGCCCCGTCGTCATCAAATTGCACTGCCAGCACTGCAATACGATCTAGTACAGCCTGCACATGACCTTTCTTAAACTCACTATTCATGGAACCTGAAGCATCCAGCACAAACGCCACCTTTGCTTTAACCGATTGGAGGTTAAATTTTTGCAGACTGACGCTGGCATTTTTAGCCAAACTGACGAGCCGTGGCGATTTTTCCTGTACACGTTTTTCCAAACTTACGGTCGGATTTGCAGGTATCGGGGCGGCAGTGGGCGATAACACGTCAACCCCGTAATTGAGGGCCAGCGGCTCAAGCCCTCCATTGAAGCCCTGCCCCTGTGCCCTGAATTTCCAGCCACCATTGTACCGATATACCTCACCCAGAATTAGAGCCTTTTCAGTTCTTCCGGCCAGAGGCGACACACTGAACGTCGCACTACCCTCAACATTCAGCTGAATACGCTGTAAGCCTGAGACAGAATCCGCGCCGTCGATCGCCAACGCAATGGCAATTTTCGAGATATCGCTGTCGATACAGTTAAGGTCTAGCGTAAAGATGCCACATTCCCCTGATGAGGACAGGTTGACGCTTCCGTTCGATGTCGAGGGCTGATTGAAGAAAATGAAATCATTATCTCCACGTACCTTATTCTGAGCCGTAAGCATGAAAGCGGAAAGATCGATATCACTGCGAAATGTTGCTGTTTTTGGATGCAACACAGAGATGCGTAACGCGCTTTGGTTTAACGCGATGTTTTGCCCGGATTGTAATTCCATGTCTGACAGTCCTGTTTTCAGTGAAAGATTATTACGCAGCTGTAACACGAACAGGCATTCGTCTTTTGTCTGTTGGTTCGCAAGAGTGAATAACAGAGGAGTGAAATCACCAAAGATCTGAAAGCGTTTTCCTTTCCCGCCTGTAAACGGGTTATCTGGCGGTAGTGCTGCCGTTCCACGGCAATGATCGCGAAAGGAATACCCCCTGCGCACCGATAATGAGGGAAATTATTCCCGTCCCTTCATCATTTTTTTGCCCGGTATGTAGCAAGCTTTATCCTTTTTTTATAAAAAAAAAGCCCCGATGTTTTACCAACGGGGCTATCAGGTTTACGTGAACGTTAAATGTTCACGCCGTGCTGTGAAGCCAAGGCGGCTAAACCACCCGCAAAACCCTGACCTACCGCTTTAAATTTCCACTCAGCGTTGTGACGATACAGTTCGCCAAACACCATTGCAGTTTCAGTAGATGCATCTTCCGACAGATCGAAACGGGCAATTTCAGTGCCGTTGTCGTTGTTGTAAACACGCATATAGCTGTTGCTAACCATGCCGAAGTTTTGTTTACGCGCTTCCGCATCATAAATAGTCACAGCAAACACCAGCTTTTTCACTTCAGCAGGGATTTTAGCCAGATCAACTTTGACCTGCTCATCATCGCCGTCGCCAGCACCGTCACGGTTATCACCCATATGGTTTACGGAACCGCAGGTGCTGGTTTTGTTGTTAAAGAAAATGAAAGAGGCATCAGAGATGACTTTGCCGTCATCCCCAACCATGAAGACAGACGCATCAAGGTCAAATGCTGCACCATCGGTCACGCGAGCATCCCACCCCAAACCGGCCATCGCGACATTCATAGTCGGCGCTTCTTTCGTTAAGGATACGTTACCGCCTTTAACCAGTGATACTGCCATTTTTGAACTCCTGTAATAATTTAATATTTATAAAAGCAGGCGGCGAAAACCGCCTGTTGGGTTACGACAAAAATGCCGTTGCAACGTGACGTTAAGTCAATTAAGACGCGTTGATACCGTACTGCGCGCAAACAGACGCCAGACCCCCAGCGTAACCCTGGCCTACAGCACGGAATTTCCATTCGGCGCTGTGACGATACAGTTCACCAAACAGCATGGCGGTTTCGGTTGAGGCATCCTCAGTCAGGTCATAACGAGCCACTTCCTGTTGATTGTCATCATTCACCAAACGAATGAATGCACCGGAAACCTGACCGAAACTTTGACGACGGGCCGTTGCGTCATGGATAGTCACCACGAACACAATTTTGTCCACGTCAGCAGGGATCTGGTCGAGTTTGATTTTCAGGGCTTCATCATCACCGTCGCCTTCGCCGGTACGGTTGTCGCCAGTATGCAACACGGAACCGTCGGTGGATTTCAGGTTGTTATAGAAGATGAAGTCCGTATCGCCGCGTACTTTACCGTTGCTGTTAAGTAGGAATGCCGAAGCATCAAGATCGAAGTCCTGACCGTCAGTAGAGCGAGCATCCCACCCCAGACCGACCAACATATTTTTCATTGTTGGCGCTTCTTTGCTCAAAGAAACATTACCGCCTTTAGAAAGAGAAACACCCATAATTCTATCCTCAATGGTTAACGCGATTAGTCAAAGTGAAGGTCTTGGGGTCTTAACCCTCTTTACCTTCCTCAGCATCAGCTTTTCCAGGGAACAACACGCTGACAATAATACCCACAGCCAGTACCCCTAGAACAACGAAAAGACTCGCATTGGCAGAGATATTGTAGCCGTGGTGCCACAGATGATCGGTCGCATTCAGCCCCAGTTTCACACCAATGAAAAACAGCAGCACAATGACGGCTTTTTCGAGGTGGGCCAGGTACTGCTTGAGCGCTTCCAGTACAAAGTACATAGTACGCAGACCGAGAATAGCGAACATCATGGCGCTGTACACAATCAGCGGCTCGCGGCTTACAGCGATAACAGCGGGTACGGAGTCGAAAGCAAACATCACATCGGACAGTTCCACAACCGCAAGACAAAGCATCAGCGGGGTTGCGTACAGAGCCGCTTTGCCCGCGCGGCCGACTTTAATGTCTTTGTTTTCTGGTTTTGCCAGTTCAACATCAACTTCTTTCTGGCTTAACAGGAACGCGTGCCCTTTCAATTTCGGCCAAATCGGGAAGAAACGCTTCACCATACGGTAGGCAATATGCTGGGAGTAATCTTCAATTGCGTCATCGTCGTCACCGCTTTTCAGCATCATGACCGCCGTCCACAGAACGACTAAGGCAAAGACGATTTCAACCCATGGCCCCAAGGTCAGCAGGCTGGCCCCGATAGCCACGAAGATCCCACGGAAGACGATGGCGCCAATAACCCCCCAGTAAAGAACACGGTGGCGGAGATTATCCGGCACTGCGAACCAGGAGAAGATCGCCATCATCACAAAGAGATTATCAACGGAGAGGACTTTCTCCAGTGCATAACCGGTGACAAACAGGCTGGCGACTTCAGCGCCGTGATGAACATAGAGGAAACCGGCGAAGGCCATCGCCACCACGATCCAGAACACGGTCCAAAGCGAAGCGCTCTTCAAAGAAATCGGTTTGTCATGACGATGCATGAACAGGTCGATAAAGATGGCCCCGACAGACAGTAAGACAAAAACGATGACCGTTTCTGCCGGGAAACCAATATGCGTGGATACCATAATGAGTCCTTAACCCAGAGTATAAAATTAAAGGCCGAATTCAGCCGGAGTAAAGCCCAACGCCAGTGCTATTTCTCTTACAGCCGTTTGTTCAGACTGATCGAAGTCACCATCACTTTTTGCTACGGCGATACCGACGCGAATGGCCAGCTGTGCCGCTTCCGGCTGATCTTTGAGCGCAAGAATGTATTTCATGGTTTCGCCTTTACCAATTTCGTAATCGAAACTGAAGCTGGCCACCAATTCATTGAAGAACGCGATCACTTCTTTAGTCTCGAAAACTTTCAGTTCAGGTGAAGCCTGGAGAAAACCAATCATTTTTTGTTTTTCTTCGGAGCTCACACCATCACTGGTGACCGCGATTCGAGCACAAACAGCCACGGTACCCTGCATGAATTTTTTGTTTTTAAAGCGTCCGACCTGTTTGGTCAGTTCATCGCGACCGGCACTGAACGCGCCTTTCATTTTGTTAAAGAAACTCATTATTCCACCCTTAGGATTTAAATTATTTTGAACCGGCAGACCAGCGAAACCCCCAACCCAGCGCTTTATCCATGTCTCTGTGTCCACTGAAGAATTGGTTGATTCGTTCAACCTTGATGGTCCCATTTTCATTCACCAGACGGGCGATCGCACACATATTGTGGCGGTTAGACCCTTCGGTTAAGCGTGTTTCAATCGGGGGTTGTTCAGGAATATGCAACGTCACGACGCCGTCCGTTTTATCCCAACTTGCCACTCCTTCATAAATGAAAGCATAGATCAGCACCTGTCGGACTTTCTTCCATTCACCGCCGTTGACATATAACCACTCGCCGTCATTCACCTGCCCAGTGCGGTCATCCCCCTGTAATTCAACGAAAGGCTCTGAATTCAATCGGCCAAAGTTGTTTCCAAGCGCCTGAACAACCCCTTTCGAGCCATCCTGAAGTTCAATAAATGCGCCTAAATCCAGATCGATTCCCTTGGTTTTACTGAACATCCCGCCAAACATGCCGCTAGGTGCCTGTCGGTCCCGACTCCAGTTAAGGTTAATTTTAATTTCGCCGAAATTATCCCGCTTAGCCAGGCTGATGGAGGGCTTTTCTTTGGTCAGGGAGACTTTACTCAAACTGATTTTTGCAGGCTCCGACTTCGGTTGTGGAACCGGTGCAGGCTCAGGTGCCGGCGCCGGCGCCGGCGCTTCAGAAATGTCTACCCCGAAATGTTCAGCCAGCGGTTTCAGACCGCCGTTAAAACCTTGCGCGATAAAGCGGAATTTCCATTCGGCGTTACGGCGATAAATTTCGCCGAGGATCAGCGCGGCCTCCTGGCGACCAGACACATCCACATGACCGGTCAGCAAAACGTTGCCGTTCGACTCGACCTGGATAGAGAGATGTTTCAGGCTGGAAAGCGTGATATTGCCGTCACACGTTGCGGTGAAGGCCAGCTTTTGCACTTCGGGGCGAAGACGGCCGATATCGACCGTAAAGGCCGTATCTGTACCGGCACCGGAGAGTTTTACGGACGCGTCGTCGTTGACGGGTTGCCCATAAAACACCATATCCGGGTCGCCCTGCACTTTACCTGATGCATATAGACGGAACGAAGAGGCGTCGACCGGAACGCCAGAAAGAACGCGCACTGTCAGCACCTGTGATGGAATGGGGGCATTGCCCCCCGGCGTCATCGTCATCACCGCACCACCGTAGCAACAATGTCAGCCTGCATATCGTCTATGGTGCGGCCGGTAGAGGCTTTACCGTGTGCGGTGAAGTCCCAACTGCCGCCCTTGCGTGCCAAGGAGGCAATGATAATACCGGTATGCGAGCCTTGTTCAGTGAGCTGATACCGAGCCAGCTCTTTGCGGGACTGATCGACAACGCGGCAAAAAGCGTTGTCGACTTCATTAAAGGTTTGACCACGGAAGCTATTAACCGTGAAGGCAAGATACTCCACCTGTGAAGGTAAGCGGGTCAGGTCTACGGTGATGACTTCATCATCGCCGTCTCCTTCGCCGGTCAGGTTGTCGCCCTGATGAACAACGGAGCCACAGCTTGATTTAAGCTTGCGGAACCAAATGGTATCGATAGCATTGCCAGCGTTATCTAACAGAACGCAGCCTGCGTCTAAATCAATAGAGTCGGTGCCTCCCCCCAGCAGGTTACCGAAAAATCCTTTTTTCTTTTTCAAAGGATCCCAGCCTAAACCAAATTGCAGCTGGTTTAATGATGATGTTTCTTTGCTGAGTGAAACAGTTTGATTTTTGCTTAATGAAACCATTATTCATTCCTTCAGAAATAGGTTAATTCATTATTTTTTAAAATCTAGAATCCTCGTACTGAAAAATCATATCATGACGAAGTTGCACGAGGGATACATTTTTGACACACTTTGAAAAATATAAATTAACCAGATGATTTTAAGTAATATTTCTTAAATTTTTTACGTTTTTTTACGAAGTAGAATCCGTTTTTTAAACAAAAAATCGCAAATTATCATTTCGACAAAATTAATCATATTATGATTGACATGTGTATAAAGCGTCCCCTAGACTCGTTCCTGGAAATCTCCCCTCAACTCATCCTGGGAAATATAAAGCCGATGGGTCACACAATCTGGTTCATGGAAGGTCTATCGTCACAGCGCGATCTAATTTTAGGCGTAAAAGACTTTTTTAAAGGAACGAATAAAGAAATTAACGTTGTTGCCTCTCATCGCAACAATCGAAATGAGATCCTGTCTCTGGCTGATATTGCACTCATTGAACCCGCTGATGATGAACAGCGTTTAAGCTTCATCGAAACCACCATAGATAATTATGGTGTTCAGGTCATTCATGCCGGCCACAATAGCCCGTGGTTCGAAGCCCATCGTCGGGAAATTGAATCCCTTGGTGTTTCCCTCACCACAGGTGCCACCAGCACCGCGATGTTGGCGCTGGCAGACGACAAAGTCCAGTTTGCCTTGACCATGGAAGCCCAAGGCCTGCCCGTTGTCCCTTCGACGCGAATTGAGAGCGCGGAAGCCCTTCGCCATCAGATCGAGTGCAACACCCACACCACAGAGGATAAACCGTTACTTTGCGTAAAACCGGTCACCGGCATTTATGGCATGGGATTCTGGTGCTTCGATGACAATGCCACCCCGATGTCTGCGTTTATCCATCCTAACAGCCGTAAAGTGCATCCTGAGATGTATTTGCATGCGTTGGAACAGCAGGGAAATTTTGAACCGCTGGTTCTTATGCCTTATCTGCCCGGTCCTGAGTACTCCGTCGATATGTTGGTTGAAAAAGGTCACGTCATCGCGGCCGTCGCCCGCCGTAAAGAAGGGGCGTTGCAATATATTGAGCAATCAGGCCCTGCCTATGAACTGGCTAAAAAGTGCGCGCGGATTATGCAGGCCGATGGCCTGGTAAACGTACAAACACGCAACAACGATCGGGGTGAACCCGTCCTCCTTGAAATCAACATGCGGCCATCGGGAGGCATCGGTTATACCCGTCACAGCGGTGTAAACCTGCCCGCGCTTTTTGCCCTGCGTCAGCTTGGGCTAATCGAGGAACCGCAGGCCAAATTGCTTGCTATTGAAAGCTTTTCCCCCGCCGTTGTCCGTTCTATGACTGACGTCATTAGATACAACCCAATTCTCGATAACTTGTCAGCCAGCCAGGGGGCGTATAGCCATGACGATTAATGAACAACCTGTCTATCGCAAAGAACTGTCCGGTGGAACGCTCACGGTCACCCCAACTAACGGCACAACACTGCCATTAGATTCACTCTTCGATATCGCCGAGCGGCGTAATCCCAAGCGGGCTTTTCTCTTTGTCAGTAAGGTGCTAGGTCGACATATTCCTACTTCGCCTTCCATCATGCGCTCAGCCTACCGGCAACTCGCGCAGCAACTCCCTGCCGATTTGCCGCAGCCAGTGCTCTTTATCGGCATGGCGGAAACGGCCGTAGGGCTGGGCGCAGGCGTATTTGATGAAGCGGCGAAGCTTTTCGACGATGCAGTTTATCTGACCTCAACACGCCATCCCGTCGACGGCGAGCTGATGTGCGAATTTAAAGAAAATCACTCACACGCCACCGATCACCTGCTCTATTACCCGGCGGACCCCGCGCTTCGTGATCATGTCAGCAATGCCCGAACGCTGGTGCTTATCGATGATGAAGCCACGACGGGAAGGACATTTATCAACCTGCTGGAAGCGCTGCGAACGGAAGCGGGTCTGTCCGCCGTAGAACGCGTCGTCACCGTGACGTTAACGGACTGGAGCGGAAACGCCATCACAGAACAGTGCCCGCTGCCCGTCACACGGGTTTCTCTCGCACAGGGAGACTGGCGCTGGGAAGGGAAACCGGATGCCCCCGTCCCCGTGATGCCAAATGTGAACGTCACAGCATCAGGCCGCGTGGCCATCACCGGCAAGCAAAGCTGGGGACGTCTGGGCATGGCTACACCCGCAAGAGATTTGGGGATAACACTCACGGCGTCAGCCGGAGAAAAAGTCTTAGTGCTAGGTTCTGGAGAATTCGTCTGGGAACCTTTATTGCTGGCAGAGCGTCTGGAATGCCAAGGCGCAGAAGTCAGATTCAGCAGCACAACGCGCTCACCCATATCCACCGGTTTTGCCATTGAGTCTGCCATTGCCTTTACGGATAATTACGGGCTGGGCATCCCGAATTTTGTCTATAACGTTGCTCATCAGCAATTTGACCGCATTCTTTTGTGCATCGAAACTCCGCAGGAGAGCGTAGATCCCGCCCTGCTTGCTGCCTTAAGCGCTGTAGCGCCATCCGTTGAGGTAATCGTTTATGAATAAACCGGTGGTTTTCTCCGATCTCGATGACACGCTATTCCAGACCCGCAGGAAAATGGTGGATGAACTGGCGCTTGAGCCCTATCGGACGGGTGCTTTAGACCGAACCATGACAGCCCGCAGCTTTATGACCGAAGAACAATCCATACTGGTGGACTGGCTACTTGAACATGCAGATTTCATCCCGGTCACTGCCCGGGGTACGGAAGAGATTAGCCGCGTCACGATCCCATTTCGCTCATGGTCCATCGTGACTCACGGAGCCGTCATCCTGACGCCGGAAGGAAAACCTGACGAAGCCTGGAAAGCACAGATGCTGGACAGCCTGGCGGCCTATCGGGAACAACTGCTTACCATGCAGCGCGACATCACCGCGCTGATGGAAGCGCGCGGCATTCAGGGTTGGGCGCGTATCAATTATGAGTATGACAACACCCCGGTATATTTGGTGATGAAGCACACCGATAGCACCAAACTGGATGAACTTTATACCCTCGGCGATGAAATCGAAGCCGCCTTCCCGACAGAAGGTTTTTATATTCATAAAAACAGCAACAACATTGCCTGGCTACCCACACCGGTAGAAAAAGGACTCGCCACCCAGTATTTGCTAAACAAACTGCGTGCCCAACGCGGCGTTTTTCCTGTCATAGGTCTGGGAGACAGCCTGAGCGATCATCGTTTCATGAAGCTATGCCACTGGTTTGGTCTGCCTCGTCAGAGCCAGTTTGCCGAACAAATCAGCCGTCATGTTTTCGGAGAGAAATAAATGCAACCCTTTGCCCCTTTTTCCGGTTCTTATTTGTCTGACGACGTTCACTTTCTTCTCAAGCCAGTTGAAATAGAAATGACGCCCGTCGACCAGAAAGAGCAGCTTATTCAGTCCGGAGCCAAGCATTACTCCGAGATGCTAAGTCAGGAGCCTGAGCCGACTGGCTGGCATCTGGATTTATTTACCCGTGCGTTGGATCAGGGTGCTGATCGTCTGGCGAGAGAAGTCGTGATGCTGGCGAAAGCCCTGGCCGATCGCTTTGGCGATACGCCCATTGTGTTGGTCAGTCTGGTGCGGGCTGGCGTGCCTCTTGGCGTGATGTTGCATCAAACACTGCGAGACATGGGCAAGCAGTCTTACCACTATGGCGTCAGCATCATTCGGGATCGCGGTATTGACGAAACGGCCATGGACTGGATTGAACGCCGGCACGGTACAGAAGGTGTGGTATTTGTCGATGGCTGGACAGGAAAAGGGGCGATTACGGGCGAACTTCGGCGCTCGCTCGCATCACGAACCGGGTATCCGCAAGACCCTCGCCTTGTTGTATTGGCTGACCCCTGCGGTGTCTCCTGGCTCGCCGCCAGCGATGATGACTGGTTAATCCCCTTCGGTATTATGGGCGCCCCCGTTTCAGGGCTTATCTCCCGGTCTATCTGGTCATCAGAGGGGTTACACGGCTGCGTTCAATGCGAACACCTCCGTCGGTTTGAGTGCAGCCGTGAACTGGTCGACACGGTAGCCGATTGCCGCCGATCTCTCGATTTAAACACGATCCCCGCGAGCCAGTGGAACCCAGCCGAGTTTGTACCGCTGAAGTCGCAAAGTGAACAGGTCATCGGGTCGCTGGCTACCGAATACAATATTGACAGCATCAACCGGATCAAACCCGGCATCGCTGAGGCCACACGGGCGGTATTACGCCGGGTGCCGGAGCACGTTCTCGTCCGTTCGGTTAACGATCCTGACGTTGCCCTACTGGTGTATTTGGCCCGTGAAAAAAATATTACCATCACTGAGGTCGGTGATCGCATTGGGCAGTACCGTGCCGTCACCATCATTAAAAAGGTTCACTGATGACAAAGAGACTATCGCCTTACCGGCTGGGCGCCACGCTCTACATGCCTGCAACGCGTTCTGATATTGCCAACAGCGTGCTCAATAATGACATTGAAGGACTGCGTTCGATTGTTATTTGTCTGGAAGACGCGGTGAGTGAGGCTGAGGTGCCTGCTGCCATGGATAATCTCAAGCAGGTATTGGCGGCATTACGCTCCGCTAAGGCTGAGGGACAAGGCGCTGAATGGCCCTTGGTGTTTATTCGTCCCCGCCACGTCGAGATGGGCCGTTACCTGACGCGCTCTTTAGATTTGTCGCCGGTCGACGGACTTGTGTTGCCCAAGTTCACCCTTGCCTCCCTGCCTCACTGGTGGGACATCATGAAAGACACACACCTCTGCATGATGCCGACGCTAGAAACTGAAGACGTCTTCGACGTTATGCGGATGCACGAACTCGCCACGACGCTGGTGGCGCATCCGTGTCATGACCGGATCATTGCGCTGCGTATTGGCGGAAATGACCTGATGAACGTCATTTCGCTGCGCCGTCCGCGCAATCTCACGCTGTATGACGGCCCGATGGGGTACGTTATCAAGATGCTGGTGGCCGTTTTCGGCTCACGCGATTTTTCACTAACTTCGCCGGTCTGCGAACACATTGACGATCATAACGTGATGGAGCAAGAACTGGCTCTTGATATGGCCCACGGACTGGTCGGCAAAACCGCCATCCATCCGAACCAGATTGCCAAAATTGAGCGAGCGCTGATGGTGACGCCAGACGACCATGCAGATGCCCTGCGGATCCTTAACTCGAGTCAGGCTGTCTTCAAATCGCAAGGTGCTATGTGCGAACCGGCCACCCACCGTCGTTGGGCATCAAGGGTGCTCGAACAGGCTCAGATTTATGGCATTACATCGGAAAATACGCCGGAAGGTGTGCGACTGGTGACACTGACCCATCAACATTGAGGGGAGTGCCCTTGGGGTTAAGATTGCGCAAATCGATCGGTATCGTTCTGGGCTTGCGCGTAAATTTTAGTCATGTCACCCCATAGCTGAGCATGGGGTCACAGGACGTCTCCGTCAGCAAACGCTGTACCAAGGCGGGCCTGAGTTATCGTTCCGACCTGGATAAAGCCGCCCATTCGTCATCACAGAGCACGGATGAGAACACAATGGCACGACTTCGGGTACGCGACGCGTTATCCCTTAACGAGCCTATATTCACCCCTTTCCCCACTTTGGGTGGGGACTGACCATGAATGAACGAGCAAAAATTGATCCTACGTTATTATCAGCAACAGCGTATGACGTGGGCAGAACACCATGCCCTTGGGCGATTTGTGGCGGCCGAACTTCAATAACTTGACGATAATCGTTCCGATATACTCAGCAGGATTTAGTGCTGGCGGATACCGCTTCTATTTAACAGCGTGCTGAGCAAGCCTGATCTCCACCGGCAACAGGGGGCGCTTCACAGAGCAAAACCGCCCAATTGATTATTTTTCTGCCCGTCGATTTACCTAAAATAGAGGTTATTCCTGATAGGCTCTAGGTCGTTAAGGCAAAGGGATGAGAACTCACTGAGATGGCGTTCAACCCAAACGCTGTGTGAGACTTTTACGGTCTGTTCATGGTTGTCTGATGAACTGGCGCGGATCGTTCTGAGCACACGACTTTTTAAACATGTCATCGTGCCTGGCTTCACCCTGCGCCTCAGCGTGAAGACCGATGATTTAGAAATGAAGTAGAAGTAGATGTTGTCCTGGGTATCGACCCGCGGCAGCAGTCCGAGTTCAACTTCAGCAACACGGTTCAGATTGGTCCGATAGCAGCACCCGAACGATTTCACCTAGCGAGAAACATGACGATAACCTGTATTTTCTAGGATATTGAGCCATCACAACAACAGTAGGCAATCACCATTTATGCAACTTAGTACACGACAGGCACGCATTTATCGGTTAGTCATTTTGTTAAGCTCAGGCACGCCAGTACCGACCCAAAAGATCATGACTCAGCTTACCTGTTCCGAGCCCACTTTAACGCGTGCGCTAAGAGCGTTACGGGAAACATACTCTGCCGAGATTAGATACAGTAAAGCGACTCACTCGTATCAACTTGTTGAGCCTGGATTGCTGGATAAAAAAACGATTCGTCTCATGAATGAAGCACTGAACTCTCGTGCTGATATCAAAGCGGGCAAAACTGTCAGCAAAGTGTCACTGGATAAAGAAAAGAAAAAGGCGGTATCGCTATCTTTGCGCATGTCCGTGTTACGTAAAATAGATCAACTCGCCATGCTGGTGGGAACGACGCGAAGCGATATTGTCGAACTTCTGGTTGATCACTCTATTGCTGAGCTTTCTGCAAGGCTGTCCAAACGGGATACCTCTCACTAACACACATCTCTGAGCTTACCGGCTCTTGTAATTTGCATTTCCCGGCGGTCATTGTGGTGGTTTTGAGTGGACTGATCCTTCCCCTTTTAGGAATAGGGCCTGACCGGTTTACGACGGGTAGCCTCATACCTATGCCAACTTCTGCTTCTCGCACAAAGCCGACAGTCCTTGGGGTATGCTGATCACGGCGATGAGCAAGCCGTTGACATTAGGTAACCAGGTTAGCTGATGATCAATGACAGGCCTGATTAGAAGCCCGTCATTGACTGAGAGTGGATACTCATATGACGAAAACCTAACTGAATAGCTTACCTTTCAGCAGATTTAGACCCGCAGAGACCAGATCGCCATGGGCCGGCGTTTCGCCCTGCGGTGACAGACCATCGACGATTTTTGGCAAGTATTCGGCAATCAGCGCCGAGGCAGTATGCAAATCAACGCCCAGTTTCGCGCCAAGATCTTGCAACGCAGGCGAACCAAACACCGAAGTGATCTGTTCACTATTCACCGACATATTGCTCTGCTGACTGAGCCACGACTGGAAAATTTCACCTAAGCCGCCGTTACGAAATTTTTCCATAATGCCTTGGATACCGCCCTGCTGTTCAACCCAGGTCATGATCGCCTGTAGTTGTTCAGTCTTACCGGCCTGCCCGCCGAGCATGCCGCCAATTTGATCTAATAATCCCATGACAAACTCCCTACAATCATTGCTACAAATCTCTGATTTACGGCCTACTTCGTCGGAATAATCAGAACCTGACCCGGATAGATTTTGTCAGGATGCGTCAACATCGGTTTATTGGCTTCGAAAATACGCTGATAGTCATTGGCGGTACCATACATCGCTTTAGAGATCGCGCTCAGGGTGTCGCCGGATTTTACCGTGTAATAACGGCTCTCCGCCCCGCTTTGCGATACGGTGACACTATCGTTGACTTGGCTAACCCCGGTAACGTTCCCTACCGCCACCAGAATTTTTTCTTTATCTTCCTGTGAGCCAACGTCGCCCGTCACCGTTGCGGTACCATCGTCCGCGATGTCAATATTGACCTTTTCAGCACCAGGCAGATTAAGGCTATCAATATGTTTTTTTAGTTTCTCTGCCTGGTCTTCCTTGCTACCGCCGGATACGGCATCCCAGATTTTCTCGCCCGCTTCTTTCACAAAACTTAATAAACCCATCGATCCCTACCTCCATTACTGTTTCACAATGAAAATCACATAAGACCTAATAACCATATACCAATATACTCAAAAGCGCAGGGGATGCGCTTGGATACCTCTGTCATCACCGCAACAGTGAAAGATAAATATCAACGTCATCTGTTTCGTGCCACGACAAAAACACCAAGACGTTAACGTTCGAAGCGGACACAAAGTCGCCTCAAAACATTTGGGGCCGTTATCAACAGAAACGGACTAACTTGCCTTGGCCATCAGGGTCAATATGATGACATCACTCGCAGAAATGTTTATTAAACAAGGAGAGCCTTTCCATAGTCATCTTCATGACGAGATTTGTCGGCAGGGCGAAGAAATATGGGCTGAATGTCGCAAACCGTGATAGCGGGTAAACATCGTCCTGTGGATTTGATGTGAAGTCGGTGCTGCCAGGCACTTCGGGTTTGGGTTGCAGGGCAAATTTTATGATTCAAGAACGGCTACGCATCGACTCGAAAGGGGCGTATGACTTAATTTGCCGAATAAAGCATCAGCATCGTTTTTCTCTTAATGCCCTACCGGCGTTATAACGCTAAAAAAACGCGACATCATCCAAAAGGGCTTGTGTGTGATCCCTGGCGCTCTATCTCCTATTCCGCTCCCTCCGCGCATACGCTCACAGCCCGTAGGTTGATGAGCGAACAAACCGTTTGGTTGATCTCTGTTGAAAAGAGAGACCATAATGAGACCACAGGGAGGCCCAGCGCTTCCCTGTGGTTTTTTACCCCCTTTTCAACGCATTCTTTCTGATGATAAAAAAGTGCCGCTCTCGTTATCACGACGACGGTATGGAGATGTTCGTAGCGATGAAACCTTCGTCAACTGCACAGACTTCCATCCCCTCTCAGGAAGAGGGTCTACCCGGTTCGCGGCGGGTGTGGGCTGTCCTGTCCGTCTCACTGGCTGTCGTGCTAAGCGTACTGGACGGCACGCTGGCGAATGTCGCACTCCCCACCATCGCGCATTCTTTGAATGCCAGCGCGCAAACCTCGGTATGGGTGGTCAACGGCTATCAGCTGGCTATCATCGCCACGCTGCTGCCGATGGCCGCACTGGGCGAATTCATCAGCTACCGTAAAGTTTTCAGCGCGGGCGTGGTGGTTTTTACGCTGTCATCATTGGGATGCGCAATGGCCGACTCCATGTCGGGCCTGATCGCCGCGCGCGTCATCCAGGGCGTGGGCGCGGCAGCCGTCATGTGCTGTACGTCGGCGCTGTTGCGCCATACCTATCCGGCGAAAACGTTCGGCCGGGGACTCGCGCGCAATGCGTTTGTCGTGACCGCCTCCTCTGCCGCCGGGCCTTCCATCTGCGCCGCAGTGCTCTCCGTCGCCCCCTGGGAGTGGTTATTCGTGATCAACTTTCCCATCGGGATTTTGGCGCTAGTCTGCGCCCGTGCGCTGCCCATGACGCCGCGTCAGCCGCGCAAATTCGACCTCCAGGCCATCGTGCTCAATGCGTTGGGCATGAGCCTCGGCGTGATCGGTCTCAACCAGCTCAACGAATCCCCCGCGCTGGCCTTGACGCTGATTCTGTCTGCGGCGCTATGCCTGTGGCGGTTGGTGAAGCGCTGCCTCGGCGACGAGTCGCCCTTGCTGCCGCTCGATCTGTTCAAGATCCCGCGCTTTCGCTGGGCGATCGCCGCGTCATTTTGCATGTTTGCGGCACAAATGTGCGCATTTGTCGCCCTGCCTTTTTACATGCAGCATTCGCTCGGCCGGACTATCGTGCAAACCGGTCTGCTGATGACAGCATGGCCCGTCGGATCGTCTTTGGCGAATCTCGGCCTGTCCTCGTTCGTCGATAGGGTTCAGGCAGGTAGCCTGTGCGCCACTGGTGCCGGTCTACAGATTATCGGGCTGATACTGATTGTGGCGTTGCCGCACGGCACTAGGGATCTCTGGCTGCTCTGCGGGCTGTTTTTAGCCGGCGTCGGGTTCGGTTTTTTCCAGTCGCCTAACAGCCGCGACATGCTGTCTGCGCCACCGCGCAGCCGCAGCGGAGCCGCGGGCGGGATGCAGGCGGCCGCCCGCGTAAATGGACAAGCTTGGGGTGCCGCGTTGGCCGGGTTGTGTTTCTCTCTGTCCGCCAGCGAAGGCGATGATCTTGCCCTGTCGGCATCGATCGGCTTCAGCCTGATTGCACTACTACTGAATCTGCGGCGGCGTCGGTTGTTTCAGACCGCTCCGCTGGCGGATTAAAGAAACCGCGTAGGCCCCCGGCGAACGACCGACGAATGTCGAGAGATCGCCGCGAAGTCACGTGAATGGCCAGGTTGTCAGGAAAAAAGTCGGGAAAGGGATTTCTCCGCCCGCATCGCGGGCGTGATGCGGGCGGAGTTGCGCGAGTCTAGCCCGGCGTTTACTTCACCAGCACGCTTTGGACCGCAGCCGCCAGTTCGTTGATTTCGAACTTCGCTACATAAGCATCGGCGCCGACTTTACGCACGTGATCTTCGTTGGCGCTGCCAGACAGCGATGAGTGAATAATCACCGGAATGTGTTTCAGGTAGGGATCGCCCTTGATATGGCGTGTCAGCGTAAAGCCATCCATTTCTGGCATTTCCAGGTCGGTCAGCACAAACGCGATCTTATCGGAGATAGGCACATTTTCCGCCTGCGCCTGTTTCGCCAACTGTTGGATCTTGTTCCACGCCTCCTGACCGGTAACATGCATCTGGCCGGGGACCTGCATCAGTTCCAGGCCTTGTTCAAGCAACGAACGCGCGACCTTGGAGTCTTCGGCAACAATCGCGACCGAGCCAGGCTTGATAGGAAACGCTTTGTTTTCCATATCGTTGATATGGATATCGCGATCGACCGGGATCATGTCGTGCAGGATCTGCTCCACGTCCAGCACCAGGGCCAGGTTGTTACTTTCTTTGTCAGTGTCCAGCCGTGCGATGCTGGTGATATAACTGCTGCTGACGCCCGCCTCAGCGGTCAGCACCTGGCTCCAGTCAAGACGAACAATATCGTCGACGGATTCAACGGCAAACGCCTGCGTACTACGCGCATATTCCGTCACCAGCAAAATATTCAACCCTGTTTGCGGCTTGCATCCTGCCACCGCAGGAAGATCGATCACGGGGATGACCTGTCCGCGAATATTCACCATACCCATCATGGGCGGCTTCATACCCACGGCCTTGGTCAAAGACGGCATGGGGACAATTTCACGCAGCTTGAAGACGTTAATGCCGAACAACTCGGATTGCCCCCCCTGTTGCTCGGAGCCTCCCAATCTGAACAACAAGAGTTCCAGCTTGTTGGCGGATGTGAGGTTAGTCCTCTCATCGATATCTTTCTGAAAATTATCCATGCAGTCCTCAATAATACGAATACTTAATTAATGTCCGGCCAGAGCCGCGTGCATTTAGTCATTTTATTCAAGTTACTCTTGCCTGTTATCGGCTGTAGAAATGAAAACTATATGCTAACAATAGCCGTCTTTTCTTATCCATCTGACAATAACTATTATTGAGGAAAAAATGCGCGACAACGAGATCCCGTCAACGTTAAATGACACCGCAATCGATTATCCCCATCGAGATAGCCCGAAGACACGTGACCGGTTGTTGCTTTGAAAATCACCGCCCCTCTTTCATTACTTATAAAAATCAATTAGGTATCGCAACACACCCTCACAGTATCTCTCCTGCGGTCACGTGGACGGCCGGTTCAATTAATGAACCATTATGGCTAGCCGATTGAAATCAGGGGCATCCGCCAGAAAAAAATCAAAAGACTGTTAGAATTGTTGAAGGAAGATGGTACTGCCCCTCCGGCTATGCAGGGACAAAATAATATTACACGGAATAATTTGTTAATAAGGATCCAGTTACCTCTTTTTACCTTTTTCAGTCTGGAGGTTTCTTATGTATTCATTCGTTGCACGGCAACCCATTTTAGACCAACACTTACAGCCAGTAGCTTATGAGCTTCTATTTCGCCAGGGTATTACGAATAAGTTTCCTGACGTTAGTCCGGAATATGCCACCGCTCAGCTAATATCAGAACAATTTCTCACCACCCCGTTGAATAAACTCACCGGCGACCACCTCAGCTATATTAATTTCCCCTATCAGCTCCTTGTCGAAGGACATGCGGAAATTTTACCGGCGGATAAAGTCGTGATCGAAATTCTTGAAAGTTCCACGCCGGACGAAGAACTGTTTTCTGCCGTTAAGAGGTTAAAGAGAAAGGGCTTCACGCTCGCGCTGGATGACTTCAGCATGGACCCCATTTGGGATCGTTTTTTGCCTTATGTGGATATCATCAAGTTTGACCTGCAACAGTCGACCTTTGAAGAGATTGGACGTTACATCAGCACGCTAAGACACAAACACCTCCGCTACCTGGCTGAAAAGGTCGAGACCAACGAGCAATTCTTGCGCGTCAAAGCCATGGGATTTACGCTGTTTCAGGGCTATTTCTTCAGCCATCCGCAGATGTTCAAAGCTAAACGGCTCTCCAACGATCATAAAAACGCCATTCAACTGCTCAAGGAAGCGAATGAACAGGAGCTGAACTACGACCGAATTGAACGGCTGATCAATAGCGACTTATCTCTCGCCTACAAGCTGATGCGGTATTTCAACAACTTCCGCTACAAGGCCAACCTGTCCGTCATCACGACATCCATGTCGTTTCGCAGCATCGCCATATTTCTGGGACAACGGGAATTGCGGCGATTCATTTCACTGATCAGCATCACGATGGGGAGTAAGGACAAATCCTGCGAGCTGTATCGTATGAGTCTAATCCGCGGGAAATTTTGTGAATTGCTATCGATCAGCCTGCATGGCCGCGAAGATCCCTTCGAGGCCTTTTTATGCGGTCTCTTTTCCATGCTGGACGCCATTCTGGACTCTCCGATGAGCCTTTTACTGGAGCAAATCCCGGTCTCGTCGCATATCAAATGCGCGCTGATGGAAAACACCGGGGAGTTGGCGAGTTATCTCAGCGTCATCTCGTATTATGAAAAGCAAAATTGGGAACAGCTGAACACCTACATGGAAATGATGGAGGTCAATGAAGACCAGATGCTGAAACTCATCACCGAAGCGACCCTCTGGGCTGACGAACTGTTGGATTTGTAATTACTCTTCGCGTTGCCTGTCCTGCCGATAGCACCTCCTTCATCCCATCCAGATCCCCCCTTTCCTCGGGCTTTCAGCGAGCGCGATACCGCACGCCCTGTTTAGGGGCGAAGGTTCTGTACGTCAGAGCTGCGACCCGCGGTGAAGCGTCATCAGCATCGCGACACGTCGTCACCGCATACGCTGAATCACCTGCAACAATTCGGCAATGGCATCCTCGCCGCCGTCGGTCAGCACCGCCTTACGGACGCAGCCGTTGGCATGGTCGGCCAGCATCTGGTTGGCGACGGCGCTCAACGCGGAGCGTACGGCGGTGATCTGATTGAGAATATCCACGCAATACCGGTCTTGCTCCACCATCTGCGTGATGCCGTTAACCTGCCCATTGATCCGCTTTAAGCGGTTTAACAAGGCTTTTTTGCGTGGCTGCACCACCTGCTTCGCGTCAGCCTCGCCCGCGCTGGCGTCAAGGCACGCGTCACACTTAGCCGGCAACATCGAAACCGAGCTCTTCAATGACGTTGCGGAACGCGCTGGGGTTGGCCGTCACTGTTTCAGCGTACTCCACGTCGACCAACCCCTTCTCCAGCGTCACGTTGACCTGAGTCACGCCGTCCAAAGCCTGCAACGCGTCCGTCACCTTGCTGGCGCATCCGCCGCAAACCATCCCCACAACCGTTAATGATGCATGAGACATCGTCACACTCCTCTGTTCTGAACGTTGGTTAACCCGTTATTACGCTTGCCCCGCGGCTTCCAGCGACGCAACCACAGTGAATTACTCAAGACGGAGACTGAACTTAGCGCCATCGCGCTACCAGCGATCACCGGACTCAGCAGACCGAAGGCGGCTAGCGGGATCCCCAGCACATTATAGAAAAAGGCGAAAAACAGGTTTTGCCTGACCTTATTGAGCGTCGCGCGCGACAGGCTGATGGCGTCGGGCAGCCCGCCGAGACGGCTTTGCATCAGCACCACATCTGCCGTGTCCAACGCGATATTCGACCCGGCGCCGACGGCGAATCCCACGTCGGCGATCGCCAGCGCGGGCGCATCGTTGATGCCGTCGCCGACCATCCCCACGCAGTGCCCCTCCGCCCGCAGGCG
Source organism: Lonsdalea quercina (assembly GCF_900107885.1). Taxonomy (NCBI): domain Bacteria; kingdom Pseudomonadati; phylum Pseudomonadota; class Gammaproteobacteria; order Enterobacterales; family Pectobacteriaceae; genus Lonsdalea; species Lonsdalea quercina. The sequence goes on from NZ_FNQS01000001.1 coordinate 99,728, forward strand.
GGCGATCTGCTCCGCTTTCTGCTCCGGCAGCACTTCGGCGAAAAACGCGTGGATCCCGGCCCGCTCGGCCACCCGCGCCGCCGCCCGCGCGTTATCGCCCGTCAGCATGACGACGCGGATCCCTTGCCGATGCAGCGTCTTCACGGTCTCCACGGCATCCGCACGCAGCCGATCGTCGAAACAGACATAGCCGAGCAGTAGACCGTCGCGAGCCAGCCCTACCACCGTCAGCCCCTCTTGCTCTTGCACCGCGGGGATCGCGGTATCAAACACCACGCCGCGCGACGTCAGGAACCTGGGTGAGCCGAGAATCAATGTGCTGTCGCCCATCTGCGCGCGGATGCCGCGCCCCACGATAGCGCTAAAGCCGTGAACCTCTGCCGCGCTCGCCCCAACCTGCTGCGCATATTTCACCAGCGCCTGACCCAGCGGATGTTCGGAATGCTGCTCCAGCCCCATCGCCAGACTGAGCAATTCGTCCTCCGAGACGCCGTCAGCGGGAAGCACCTTGACCACGGAAGGTCGCCCTTCGGTCAGCGTCCCGGTCTTATCCATCACCAGCACCTGTAACCGCCGGGCGTTTTCCAACGCGCTTGCATTGCGAAACAGGATCCCGGCGCGCGCGCCCTGACCGGTCCCGACCATAATCGCGGTCGGCGTCGCCAGCCCCAGCGCGCAGGGACAGGCTATCACCAGCACGGCGACGGCGTTGACCAGACCGGCGTCCCACAGCCCTGTCACCAGCCAATTGGCGGCAAATGTCAGCACGGCGATGACGATGACGACGGGAACGAAGATGGCGGAAACCCGGTCGGTGAGCCGCTGCACGCTAGCTTTGGAGCCTTGCGCCTCTTCCACCAGACGGACGATACGCGACAGCGCGGTATCGCTGCCGACGCCGGTCGCCCGCACACGTAGCGCGCCGCTATGATTCTGCGTGGCCGCATAAACCTGCGCCTCCGCCTGCTTCACCACGGGCTGACTCTCCCCCGTCAGCATCGCCTCATTGACTTCGGACAGTCCGTCGATCACCACGCCGTCAACGGGCACACTCTCCCCCGGCCTGACCAGAAACACCTCGCCACAACGCAGCGAGGCGACGTCTCGGTCCTGCCATTCGCCGTCCACGTCGACGTGCGCTAGCTGCGGCTGCAAACGCAAAAGGCTCTCAATGGCGTCGCCGGTTTTGGCCTTGGCCCTGCCTTCCAGCAGTTTTCCCAGCAGGACCAGCGTAATAATGGCGGCGCTGGCCTCGAAGTAGAGGTCGCCGTGCTCCGACATCAACAATGTCACCAGACTCGATAGGTAAGCAACGCTGGTGCCCAGCGTCACCAGCACATCCATGTTGGCCGTTCCGCTGCGCAGCGCGCTCCAGGCCCGTCGATAAAAGTGACGACCGCACCAGAACTGCACCGGCGTCGCCAACAGCCACTGACACCAACCCGGCAGCCAGTGCGTCTGTCCGAAAAACATGGCGGCCATTTCCAACAGCAGCGGAAACGACAGCACGGCCGCCGCCACGCACGCATTGCGATCTTTTTTCCATGCCTGCGCGCGCCGCTGACGTTCGGCCTCCCGATCGCCGACCGTCACCTGACGGGCCGTAAATCCGGCGCGTTCAATGCGCGCAATGAGGAATTCCGGCGTGGCGCTGCCGGGGGTGACGCTGACCTGCGCCCGTCCGGCGGCGAAATTGACTGTCGCCGTCACCCCATCCACCTTGTTCAGTACCTTTTCAATGCGCGCTGCACAGGCGACGCAGCTCATGCCGTCCACGGCCAGCGAAACCCGCTGGTCCGCCACGTCGAACCCGGCCTTGCGGATAGCGGCAATCACATCGGTGGACGAACTGCGCGCGTCATCAAGGCTGACCACCGCTTTCTCGCTGGCGAAGTTCACGTTGGCGGAGACGCCATCCAGGCGATTAAGGACGCGTTCAATGCGGCTGGCGCACGCGGCGCAGGACATACCGGTGACGGTAAGATGCAGAGGCTGGGATTGGCTCATGTTGGGTCTGTCCTGATCTGTTTGCAGACAAGGGTGTCATCGCGCCGACGGCCGGCAAGCCGCGGAAACTACCGCGAAACCGCAGGGTCGCTGTTGACGCTCAATGGTTGAAACCTGCTTATCAACATACGCCCTGAAGCCGGTTAATCATACCCCATAGGGGTATTTTATTCGACGGTCCGCACCTTCTCGCAGACTGGACCCAGTGAAAGACATTACCGGCAAGGTATTTCCCCGATCAAAAACACCTATTTATTCCCTTACCTCAGCGATAAATTCCACACTGAAAAACGGCCACGCTACAATCAGCTTCAAATATAAGTTTTCGTGATGATCAGCTTTCAACGGGAATATATCGTAGTTAATTCACAGCGATGGCACCGTGCATCCACCTTAAAATCACCGTCAATGCGCGGCTGACGACAAGGGATTTAAAATGACCGTTAATCGGCATATTCACTGGCGCAAGAATAAGGCGATGAGCGGACATATAACCGGGATAAAAATAAAACAATATTCCCTCATCACATGATCACGACAGACCTATTTTGACGACAAAAAAGGAAAAACGACATGCAATTTTCCGCCATCCTATTCGTGGCTGACAACCGTAAAATAATAACAGCGAAAGTTTAATTCCTGCTCATTTCATCGCCGTCGCACCTTCACACTCATAATGACAAAAAACCATTCATTTACAGATAAATAAACCACATTGGACTTTATTTTAAATCAGCCTGGCGACGTAAATTTCTCCTCCGCCGTTTTTGTATCTCAAGACAGCGCTATTTATCGACGTCAAGCGGCGGTTTCTGATTCATTATTTTTTTGATATCAATGGATGCTGCGGGAATAACCACAGCCGGCGCATCACTGACCCAACCCGCTATTTTTCACCCGTTCGATGACCTGCCAAAATCGCATCTAAGGCAAAAAAACAGATGACGACAACAACGCCTTACCCCTGTGCAATCCCCCGCAGGAAATAGCCCTTTTGACCGAGCCAATTTCACGATATTGCCTGCTGATTTTCCTCGGTAAGATTTCTCTTCTGACGTCGTCGATTAGAAAAATGGGCCTTTTTGCAGTATCCTGAGCCGCGTTTTGCCATTATTGGATAGAGAAAACAGAAAATATAAAACATCAGTAAGATGACGGGACACGGACTTATTTCACTCCTCGACGAGTGGTCTATACGCATATGAAACCAACACCATGGAGAGAAATAAATGAAAAAAGAGCATTCGGACTTACAGAAATGGCTCGGGCAGGCTCAGTTCAGCCGCCGGTCGTTTCTCAATACTGCCGCACTCCTTGGAGCGAGTAGTGTACTTTCTTCATTTCCTTTGAGTAGTTCTGCCGCACAAGCCGTGCCCAAGCGGGGCGGCACGCTCAAACTGGGTATGTCCGGCGGTAATACCAGCGATACGCTCGATCCCACGCTGTTCAGCGACTGGGTGCCGCTCAATCAGGCCTACATGCTGATGAACGGCCTGGTCGAAATCGACGAGAACAATCAGGCGACGCCGGAGCTGCTGGAGAGCTGGCAGGTCGAGCCGGGCGCCAAAGCGTGGCGCTTCAAAGTGCGTCAGGGCGTGACTTTCCATAACGGCAAAACGCTGGATGCGGATGACATCATCTACTCCATCAACCTGCATCGCGGTGAAAACTCGCGCAGCGCCATTCGCTCCCAGTTGGCCAGCATCACCCAACTCTCCCGCACCGCTCCTGACGAAATCGCCATCACGCTCGATAGCGGCAACGCGGATCTGCCTTACCTGCTGGCGGACTATCACCTGCTGGTCGTGCCGAACGGCTTCACCGACTGGTCGCACCCCATCGGCACCGGCGGATTCACGTTCGACTACTACCAGCCGGGCGTGCGCTCCCGCTTCAAGCGCAACCCCAATTACTGGAAGCCGGACCGTGCGTTCGTCGACGCCGTGGAAGTGCTGGTCATCAACGATCCGACGGCCCGCACCAATGCGCTGATCTCCGGTCAGGTACACGCCATCAACCGCGTTGATTTCAAAACCGTCGACTTTCTCAAGCGCAGCCCGATGCTGAATATTGTGCGATCTTCCGGCGGCCAGCACTTCACGTTCCTGATGGACTGCCGCGCCACGCCGTTTAACAACAACGACGTGCGCCTCGCGATCAAGTACGGCATTGACCGTGAAAAAATTCTGGCTACCGTGCTGCGCGGCTACGGCAGCCTCGGCAACGACCACCCGATTCCGAAAACCGACCGCTTCTTCAACCACGAGCTGCCGCAGCGCGCATGGGACCCAGATAAGGCCAAATTCCATCTGAAGAGGGCCGGCCTCACCGCGCTGCCGCTGGAACTCTCCTCTTCCGACGCCGCTTTCGCCGGGGCGCTGGACGCGGCGGCGCTGTTCCAGGGGCAGGCCAGTCAGTCGGGTATTCAGGTCACCATCAAACGCCAGCCGGCCGACAGCTACTGGGAAAACGTGTGGATGAAAGCCCCGTTCAGCATGGGCTACTGGGGTGGGCGTCCGACCGCCGATCAGATGTTCTCCACCGCCTGGCAGTCCACCGCCAAGTGGAATGACTCGCACTGGAAAAATGACAAATTCGATGCGCTGCTGTTGCAGGCCCGTTCCATGCTGGACGAGAAAGCGCGCGCCGACATCTACGGCGAACTGCAAAGCATCGCACGCGATGACGGCGGCGCGATGATTCCGCTGTTCGGCGACTATCTCGATGCGACCAGCAAAAAACTGGGCGGCGTCACCCCCCATCCGTTGTTCAACTTTATGGGAGGACGTCTGGCTGAGCGCGTCTGGCTGGAGTCGTAATGAAAAAGCATATCCTTCATCGACTGCTGCTGGGGCTATTGACGCTCTGGCTGGTTTCCATGCTGATCTTTCTCGGCACCGAGCTGCTGCCCGGCGATATCGCCAGCGCGCTGCTTGGTCAGAACGGCACCCCGGAAACCATCGCCGCGCTGCGCACCCAACTGGGGCTGGACCAGCCCGCCATCGGCCGTTATCTGCACTGGCTGAGCGGCATACTGCATGGCGATCTCGGCACCTCGCTGGCTAACGGACGTCCTATCAGCGAAGAATTGCTGCCAAGACTGGAGAACACCCTGTTCCTGGCCGCCTATGCCGCGCTGATCGCCATTCCGCTGGCGGTGGCGCTCGGTATCGCCTGCGCTATCTGGCGCGGTTCGCTGTTCGATCGCCTCGCCAACTCGTTGACGCTGTTGAGCATCTCCGTGCCGGAGTTTTTCGTCGGCTACCTGCTGGTGATCTTCTTCGCCATTCACTTCGCCTGGTTCCCCAGTCTGGCGATGGTCAGCCCGGACGACACGCTGACGCAGCGTCTGTATAACGCGACGCTGCCGATGCTCACGTTGGTGCTGGTGGTGCTCGCGCATATGCTGCGCATGACGCGCGCCTCCGTGGGTGCGGTCATGTCCGCCAGCTATATCGAAACCGCCCTGCTGAAGGGCGTGCCGCGCTGGCGCATCGTGATGGGCCATGCCCTGCCCAACGCGCTGGCGCCCATCATCAACGTGGTGGCCTTTAACCTCGCGTATCTGGTCGTCGGCGTGATCCTGGTCGAAGTCGTCTTCGTCTATCCGGGAATCGGACAGCTGATGGTCGATGCGGTCAGTAAACGCGACCTGCCGGTGGTGCAGGCGTGCGGACTGCTGTTCGGCGGCACGTATATTCTGCTGAATACCGTCGCCGACCTGCTGGCTATCTGGTGTAACCCCCGTCTGCGACATACGAGGTAAGCAAGGCATGAACATCACTAAAATGCGCGGAGTGCCGCTCTCCGCGTGGATCGGGCTGTTAATTATCGCCGCCAATCTGATCGGCGCGCTGTTCGCGCCCTGGCTGGCTCCGCACAGCGAAACGGCGCAGGTCGGCGATATCTGGATGTCGCCGTCGGCTGACGCCCTGCTCGGCACCGACAGTCTGGGGCGCGATATGCTGTCCCGTATTCTGTTCGGCGCCCGCACCACCATCGCCATCGCGCTGGTGATCACCTTCAGCTCCTTCGTCATCGGGATCATCACCGGTTTTAGCGCGGCGATTTATGGCCGCTGGGTCGACGTCGTGCTGACGCGCATCGTCGATACGCTGATGTCGATTCCGGTCCTGATTCTGGCGCTGATCGTCCTCTCCGTGCTGGGAACGTCGATTCCGGTGCTGGTCGGCACTATCGCGCTGCTGGACGCCACCCGCGTCTTCCGGCTCGCGCGTCTGGTCGCGCAGGACATCGTGTGTCAGGAGTATGTGGAACTGGCCCGACTGCGCGGCGAAGGCCTGCGCTGGATTTTGACGCGGGAAATTTTGCCCAACGCCATTCCGCCGCTGCTGGCCGAATTCGGCATGCGCTTCTGCTTTACCTTCCTGTTCATCGCCGGTCTCAGCTTCCTCGGCCTTGGCATCCAACCGCCGTACGCCGACTGGGGAAGCATGGTGCGCGACAACGCGCAGGCCATTAACTTCGGCCTGCTGGCGCCGCTCTACCCGGCGGCGGCCATCGCGCTGCTGACCATCGGCGTCAATTTGGTCGTGGACTGGCTGCTGCTGCGCAATAACCTGTCACTGGGGGATGAAGCATGAATCAACCTGTACTCGACATTCGCAACCTGCGTATTGAAACCGAGGAAGAGGGACGCGCGCTGGTGCAGGACATTTCGCTCACCCTGCAACGGGGCGAAGTGCTTGGCCTGATCGGCGAGTCCGGCGCGGGCAAGTCCACCATCGGGCTGGCCGCAATGGGCTATACCCGTCCGGGCTGCCGCATCGGCGCAGGCGAAGTCCGCATCGACGACCAAGACATCGTACCGCTCTCCAACGCGCAGAAGCAGGCGATCCGCGGCCGACGCGTCGCCTACGTGGCGCAGAGCGCCGCCGCCGCGTTCAACCCGGCGCTGACCATCGGCAAACAGGTCTGCGAAGGCCCGTTGCGCCACGGTCTGATGAGCCGCAGCGAGGCGAACGCGTGGGCTACAACGCTGTTTACCGCGCTGGATCTGCCCGACCCGGAAAACATCGGCAAACGCTATCCGCATCAGCTTTCCGGCGGACAGCTGCAACGCGCGATGGCGGCGATGGCGATGTCCTGCAAACCTGACCTGCTGATCATGGACGAACCCACTACCGCACTGGACGTCACCACGCAGATCGAAGTGCTGGTGATGCTGCGTAAGCTGGTGCGGGAGTTCAACACCGCCGCGCTGTACATCACGCACGATCTGGCCGTCGTGTCTCAGATTGCCGACCGCATTCTGGTGCTGCGTCAGGGACGCGCCGTCGAATGCGGCGCCACCGACATCATTTTGCAGACACCGCAGGAAACCTATACGCAGCAGCTGGTTTCCGAGCGGACGCACGCGCTGACGCCGGGCGAAGACACGCCGTCCGACGCCTCGGCGCTATTGACGCTGGATCGCCTGAGCACCGGCTACAGTGGCAAACGGGTGGTGCACGAGGTGTCGCTGACGCTGCCCAAAGGGCAAACGCTGGCCGTCATCGGCGAATCCGGCAGCGGTAAGAGCACGCTGGCGCGGGCGCTGTGCGGTTTGTTGAACGATACCGAAGGCGACGCGATCTTTGACGGCGTCAAACTGTCGCACCGCTATCAGCAACGCGACAAAGAGACGCTGCGCCGCATTCAGATGATCTACCAGTTGCCGGACGTCGCGCTGAATCCGCGGCAGACGATTCGGGAAGCGATCGGCCGCCCTGTCGCCTTTTATTTCGGTTACAACCGCCAGCAGGTGCGCGCCCGCGTCGAGGAACTGCTCCAACTGACCGAGTTGCCGACCTCGCTGGCCGACCGCTACCCCGGCGAGCTTTCCGGCGGGCAGAAGCAGCGCGTCTGCATCGCGCGGGCGCTGGCCGCCAATCCGGACCTGATCATCTGCGACGAAGCGACGTCCGCGCTTGACCCGCTGGTCGCCGAAGGCGTGCTGAATCTGCTCAAGCGGCTGCAAGAACAGTTGGGACTTTCCTACCTGTTCATCACGCACGATCTCGGCACGGTCAAACGCGTCGCTCAGCAGGTCGCGGTCATGTATCAGGGCAATATCGTCGCGCAAGGCCCGACGGGGAAAGTCTTTAGCGCCCCGATGCACCCTTACACCGAAAAACTGCTGACCTCCGTCCCTGAAATGCGCAGCTCCTGGCTCGACGAAGTTCTGGAGACTCGCAGCAATGAAATTTCGACAGGAATATGATGAAAGAAACCGTAACCCACTTTCCCCACAACGTCGTTGTGACCGAACATTTCTGGATCACGCTGGCCGACGGTACCCGTCTGGCGGCGCGGATGTGGCTGCCCGAGCAGGCGCATCAAACGCCGGTTCCGGCCATTCTGGAATACATCCCTTACCGCAAACGCGACGGCACCCGTACGCGCGATGAACCGATGCACGGCTGGTTTGCGGGCCACGGCTACGCCGTCCTGCGCGTGGACATGCGCGGCAGCGGCGAATCCGACGGGCTGATGGCCGATGAGTATCTGCCGCAGGAGCAGGAAGATGCGCTGGAAGTCATCGATTGGATCAGCCGTCAACCGTGGTGCAGCGGCGCGGTCGGCATGATGGGCAAATCCTGGGGCGGCTTTAACTGCCTGCAACTGGCGGCGCGCCGTCCGCCGGCGCTGAAAGCCATCATCACCGTCTGCTCGACCGACGATCGCTACAATGACGACATCCACTACAAGGGCGGCTGCCTGCTAAACGACAACCTGTGGTGGGGCGGCATCATGATGGCCTACCAGAGCCGTCCTCAGGATCCGGCGCTGGTCGGCGAGAGCTGGTATCAGGACTGGATGCACCGGCTCGACAACATGCCGTTCTTCCCCGCCCAGTGGATGGACCATCCGCTGCGCGACGCCTACTGGCGCCACGGCTCCGTGGGCGAAAACTGGTCGGACATTCAGTGCCCGGTCATGGCGATCGGCGGCTGGGCTGATTCCTACACCAATGCCGTATTCCGCCTGATGGACAACCTGGCGGTCCCGCGCAAAGCCATCATCGGCCCGTGGGCGCACATTTATCCGCAGGACGGCACGCCGGAACCGGCCATCGGCTTCCTGCAAGAGGCCGTGCGCTGGTGGGACCATTGGCTGAAAGGCGAGGACAATGACGTGCTGGACGGCCCGCGTGTACAGGCCTGGATGAACGACAGCCAGCGCCCCAGCTCGCAGCGGCCCACAGCACCGGGCGAATGGATCGGCATTGACGGCGATACCGCCTCGGCCACCACGCCGCGCACCTTTTGGCTACAGCGAGGCCAGCTGAACGACCAGCCAGATGAGCGCGCCGGCTGGCAGAATATCTGTTCGCCGCAGAGTCACGGCGTGATGGGCGGTGAATGGATGGGCGCAGGCGTGTTGGGCGAAAGCCCGAGCGACCAGCGCATCGACGATGGTCTGGCGACGTTTTATGAAAGCGAACCGCTGCCGGAGATGCTGACGATCTATGGCCTGCCGCAGTTCAGCGTCGCGCTGAAAAGCGATAAGCCCGCCGCCATGCTGTATGTGCGCCTGTCGGACGTCGCGGAAGACGGCGCGGTGACTCGCGTCTCTCACGGCTGGGTGAATCTCAGCCATTTGCAGGGGCAGGATCGAAATACCCCGCTGACGCCGGGAGAAACCGTGCAGGTCAATGTTCAGTTGGACGGTATCGCCTGGCGCTTCCCCGCCGGGCATCGTCTGCGCGTCTCGCTGGCGACCACCTACTGGCCGATGGTGTGGCCGATGGCCGAAGCAGCGACGCTGAGCGTCGATCTGGCGAGCGCGCAGCTGCGCCTGCCGGTCTGTGAATCCGTGCAGCCTATCTCCGGCCCCAACCCGCATCCCAGGACCGCGCCGGACGTCCCGCTGACCGTGCTGTCGCCGGGACGGGTCGATCGCCATGCGTCTTACGACATCGTCACCGATACCTGGACCTACGTCACCGAAGGCGTCGGCGGCGTGTTCGGCGAAGGGGTTTACCGCTTCGACGATATCGATACCACCGTCGACCACAGCCTGCGTCGTGAGCTGACCATCAATAGTCAGGACCCGCTGTCGGCCCGCTATCTACTGACGCAGTCGATGAAGATGGGGCGCGAAGGCTGGTGGACCGAGGCGGAGATCACGCTGGAGCTGCGCGGCGATCTCACCCACTTCATCGTGACGGCGGATATGCGCATCCAGCATAACGGTCAAGAGGTGTTTAACCGCCAGTGGGATCGCCGTATCCCGCGTTGATCAACGCCCGCAGCGGCGCGGAGTCACACGCCGTTTAACGCCGCGCACGTTGGCTCATGCTCAAACCGCCCGACTGTCGGGCGGTTTTTTATTGCGCTTATTTCAATGCGCCGGACAAGAACTGCCGCAAGCGGGGACTTTGGGGATGGTTGAACACCGCCTCCGGCGGCCCTTGCTCTTCAATCACGCCCTGATGCAGGAACACCACCTGCGAAGAGACATGACGGGCGAACTCCATTTCATGCGTCACCACAATCATGGTTTTACCCTCTTCCGCCAGCTGCTGCATGATTTTCAGCACTTCCCCGACCAGCTCCGGGTCCAGCGCCGAGGTCGGTTCGTCGAACAACAGCACCTCCGGCTCCATCGCCAGCGCGCGCGCAATCGAAACGCGCTGCTGCTGCCCGCCAGACAGGCTGGAGGGGTATTTCCCGCGCGCCCGTTCATCGATGCCGACTTTGTTTAGATAGCGAATCGCCCGTTCGCGTGCGTCAACGCGGCTGATGCCCAGCACCTGAATCGGCGCCTCCATTACGTTTTCGAGCACCGTCATGTGGCTCCACAGGTTGAAGTGCTGAAACACCATCGTCAGCCGCGTACGCAGCAGCTGTAGCTGTTTTTTGTCGAACACTTTCAGCTGGCCGTCTTTGTCCCGCACCAGCCGGATCGCCTTCTCGTTAACCCACAGCGTGCCTTCCGTGGGCTTTTCGAGAAAATTGATGCAGCGCAGCAGCGTACTTTTACCCGAACCGGAGGAGCCGATGATGGAAATCACGTCGCCGGCGCTGGCGGACAACGAGACGCCTTTCAGCACCTCATGTTCGCCGTAATACTTGTGAAGTTCGGTCACGACGAGTTTTTTCTTCTGAGACATACACATTCTCCTGCTATCCAGCGCGGATGATTAGGGTTTCAGATGGATCAGCCAGCGTTTTTCCGCTGTGCGGAACAGGCGAATCAGGCCGTAGGAAACGACCAGGTAGAGCACGGCGGCAAGGCCGAAAGCATAGAAAGGCTGATAGGTGGCGGCGTTGATATCACGCGCCACTTTCAGCAGATCCGGCACCGTGGCGGTAAACGCCAGCGCGGTGGAGTGCAGCATCAGAATCACTTCGTTGCCGTAGGCCGGCAGCGCGATACGCAGCGCCGACGGCAGGATGATGCAGCGATACATTTTGGCGCGCGAAAAGCCATAGGCCTTTGCCGCCTCCACCTCGCCGTGCGGCACCGCGCGGATCCCGCCGGCGAAAATTTCCGAACTGTACGCACAGGTATTCAGCACCAGCGCCAAAATCGTGCAGTTCATCCCACTGCGGAAAAAAGCGTTGAGCACCTCGGTGCCGCGTACCGCTTCCAGACTGTACATGCCGGTGTAGATCACCAACAGCTGCACATAGAGCGGCGTGCCGCGAAAGATATAGCTGTAGAGCCAGGCGGGAAAACTCAGCCAGCGCGACGAGGAAACCCGGGCCATCGCCAGCGGCAGCGCCAGTAATCCGCCCAATAGCACGGAGACAATCAGCAGCCACAGCGTGATCGCCAGACCGGTGATGCGATAGCCGTCAGACCACAGCAGCGGTTGCCAATACTGTTGCAGGATCTCGATCATAGTTCGGCCCTCTTCACGCCCAGAGAGTAGCGTCGCTCCAGCCATAGCAAGACGCCGTTGGAGACGGTGGTCAGCAGCAGATAGATCGCCCCCGCCATCAGGGTATAGAAGAATGGCTGCCAGGTGCCTTTACCGGCCAGCTGGGTCGCTTTGACCACATCGTGCAGCCCCAGAATGGACACCAGCGCCGTCGCTTTCAGAATGATCATCCAGTTGTTGCCAATGCTGGGCAGGGCGAAACGCATCATGGCGGGGAACAGCACCCGACGGAACACCTGCATTCCGCTGAAGCCATAGGCCTGCGCCGCCTCAATCTGCCCGCGCGGAACGGCCATAAAAGCGCCGCGAAACGTCTCGGTGAAATACGCGCCGTAGATAAAGGCCAGCGTGATCACGCCCGCCGAAAGCGGGTCGATGTCGATCTGACTCATCCCCAGAGACTCCGTCACCTGGTTGAGCGTGATTTGCAGCCCGTAGAAAATCAGCAGCATCAGCACCAAATCCGGCACGCCGCGAATCAGCGTAGTGTAGGCGTTGAGCGCCGCAGCGAGCGGACGGATGCGCGAGAGCTTGCCGCTCGCGCCAAGGAGGCCGATGATCACGGCCAACAGCACCGAACTCAGCGCCAGCTCTATCGTCACCAGCGTGCCTTCGAAGATCAATTTATTGTATCCCTGCAACATTCGTCGTCCTCTCTCTGTTATTGGATGTCTGGCTGTTGCCGCACACAAGGCGCTTGAACGACAGGGATCTATCGACCCTCAACGATCTCCCCGCCGTCGATTCAAGCGGCGCGCAGCACAGCGTAAGGACGGACTGTGGTCAGGACGGAGCCGTCAGGCTGTCCCACTCGCGTTCGGTCAGGACCAGTCCCGCCCGCAGGCCCAGCGCCACGTTCGGATTAGGAAACAAAATCCATTCGTGATGATGTTTGACCCGATCGCTGTCACCCGCCTGCTCACATAGCAGCGTGCCGTGATCACAACGGGTGAAATTCGGCGTGTCGTCCGCCAGAAACAGCTGAAAGTCATCGCTGCGCTTAATCAGCGAACGATCCACGCCGAACACGCGCAGCGGCGCACCTTCGCGTGACGGAACGTCCGCTGCGCTCACCAGTGCGCGCAGCACGCAATCGATCGCCGAAAACCGCCCAAGATCGTTCTGGCCGAACGGCCGCGCTTTCCCCAGCTCCAGCGTGCAGCTCTCCGCCTGAAAATGTTCGCTGCTGAAGTGGCTGAAGGTGCCGCCCGGCTCGCTGTGCACCACCAGCGCGTCCAGCTCCGCCCCCGCCAGCGCCGCCAGCAGCGCCGCGCTGTATGGCCGCGGCTGGTAAGGCAACACTCCGAAACGCGGCAGCAGCGACTCCCGGATAGCCGTATGCAGATCGTAATGATGTCGTTCTATGCCGCGTTCCGGCGCATCCGCCTCGAAGAAGGCAGCCAGCAGCGGCTCCAGACGGCGCGCGCGGGCCGTGTCTTCCCCCGGCGCGAACTGCCTATGACGCCCGCCGAACATGCGATTCATGTCGCTGTGTAGATAGCGTTTCCCCGCCCGTATCGCCGCCGGATTGCCCAGGACCGCCAGCAGCCGCACGCCCAGATCCACGCGCCCCGCCAGCAGATCGCCCACCAGTGCATCGAGCAGTTCCATCGGCGCCGTCTCGTTGCCATGCACGCCCGCCGAGAGCACCACCGCCCGGCGATAGCCCGCGCGCGGCGTCAGCTCAAGCACGCCTTCGTCCCGCCAACGCCAGCGCAGTCCGGGCGTCTCGCCTGCGGTTGTCGGCGGCGACTCGCCGCGCAGCGTCCACGCTAAAAATTCGTTCATACGCCGCGCTCCTTACCGTTGGAATTCGTAGACGGCGCCCAGGCCGAGGATCGACGTCAACGCGTCCAGCGCTTCGCGCCCTTCCCGCAGCAGCTGCGGGTCGGCCAGATCGCCCGCGCTCAACCGGTCGCGATAGTACCGGTCAACCCACTGATTCAGCGTGTCAAACAGCGCATCGGTCATCATCACCTGCGGATTGACCGCCTGACGCTCCTCGTCGTTCAGCGCCACGCGCAACCGCAGGCACGCCGGACCGCCGCCGTTACGCATGCTTTCGCGCAGGTCGAACACCTGGATATCGTCGATCGGGCCGCCAGAGGCCGCCATTTCGCTCAGATAGTTCCACACGCCGCGGTGGCCGCGCGTCTCTTCCGGCACCACTATCGTCATGCGGCCGTTTTCACGGGTCAGGATCTGGCTGTTGAACAGGTAGGTCGTCACCGCATCTTCCACTGACACCCGGTTTTCCGGCACTTCGATCGACACTAGCTCCTGTTCGATGCGCGCCATCTTGCGGCGGATCTCGTCCAGCGCCTGCGCCTGATGCAGAAACGCGTGCTGATGATGGAACAGCACCTGCTGGTTACTGACGGCGATCACGTCATTGTGGAACACCCCTTGGTCGATGACCGCCGGGTTCTGCTGTACGAACACCGTGTACGCCGGGTCAAGCTGATGCAGACGTGCAATCGCCTCGCTGGCTTCGCGCGTCTGACGCGCCGGATAGCGCTGCGGTCCCGCCTCCGTACCAGAGTGATGCTGTCCATAGACGAACACCTGCACGCCGCGGCGGGCATAGTCGCCGCCCAAGCGGTTGTGGTTGGCCGCGCCCTCGTCGCCCAGCAGCGCCACCTGAGGCAGCGCCTCGTGGTGCACGAAGTATGACTCGTCGCGAAAAATGGCCCGCAGGAGGGCGGACGTTGTCGGCGCTTCAATCGCCCGGTGGAACTTGTTGTTCAGGTTGGCGGCGGTGAAGTGGACACGGCCGTCCGCGCTGTCCGCCGAGGGCGATACCGTGGCGGCGTTCGCCGTCCACATGGAGGACGCGGAGCTGAGCGAGGAGAGCAGACGCGGCGCTTCACGCATGGCCTGCGCCAGCACGTTTTCGTCGCTGCCGCTAAAGCCGAGGCGGCGCAACGTCGGAACGTGCGGGCGCTCCTGCGGCGGCAATACCGCCTGGGGATAGCCGAGATCCGCCAGCGTTTTCATCTTCAGCAGCCCCTGCTTCGCCGCCAGCTTCGGATTGGAGAGGCTATTTTGATGCTGCGTCGAGGCCTCGTTGCCGAATGACAGCCCCGCATAGTGGTGCGTCAGCCCCACCAACCCATCGAAATTGATTTCATATCCACGCATGTTGACTCCGGAAAACAGACAGTGAGGGTGCGGTCCCGTCCCCGCTCGTGACGCGCGGGGAGCGGAGCGGCCGACTAGGCATCCGACTCGTCAAACGAGATGCCCGGCGATAGTGCCGTGGGCAAAGACAGCGTTTCGCTTTCCAGCGAGGCCATCGGCCACGCGCAGTAGTCTGCGGCGTAAAACGCACTGGCGCGGTGGTTGCCGGATGCGCCGACGCCGCCGAACGGGGCCGCGCTGGAGGCGCCGGTCAGCGGTTTGTTCCAGTTGACGATGCCCGCGCGCGCTTCCAGCAGAAGACGGTCGAACAACGCGCGTTGCGTCGACACCAGGCCCGTCGCCAGCCCGTAACGCGTCGCATTGGCGATACGCAGGGCCTCGTCGAAATCATCGTAGCGAATAACGCAGACCAGCGGTCCGAACAGCTCTTCATCCGGCAGGTCGGTCGCCTCGGTGATATCCAGAACGCCCGGCGTCAGCAGCGCGTTGTTCGTTTCCGGGCGCGTCATCGGCAGCAGCGCTTTCCCTCCTGCGGCTAGCAAAGTTTGTTGCGCTGTCATCAGGGCATCGGCCGCCGCCGCAGAAATGACGCCGCCCATAAACGGCTGCGGCTCCGCATCCCAGCGTCCGACACGCAACGACCGTGCGACGCTGATCAGCCGTCGCAGGAACGCGTCGCCCTCGGCTCCGCGTTTGACCAGCAGACGACGCGCGCAGGTACAGCGCTGTCCAGCGGAGACAAAGGCGGACTGGATGGCGAGATTGACCGCCGCATCACGATCTGCAAAATCCTCCACAATCAGCGCGTTGTTGCCGCCCATTTCCAACGCAATGATTTTCTCGGGCTGCCCCGCCAACTGACGATGCAGGAGATAGCCGGTGTGGGCGCTGCCCGTGAACAGCAGTCCGTCCGTTTGTGCGTGCCCGGCCAGCGCTTCGCCGGTGGCGCGGCCGCCCTGCACCAGATTCAGAACGCCCGCCGGCAGACCGGCCTCGTGCCACAGTTTCACCGTCTCTTCCGCCGTCTGCGGGGTCAGCTCGCTGGGCTTGAACACCACGCAGTTGCCCGCCAACAGCGCCGGGACGATATGTCCGTTCGGCAAGTGGCCGGGGAAGTTATAAGGACCGAATACCGCCAGCACGCCGTGCGGACGATGGCGTAACGACGCAGCGCCGTCCGCCATCGGGGTCACGCTTTCGCCCGTACGCTGTTCATAGGCGCGCAGCGAGATAGCGACTTTACCGACCATCGACTGAACTTCAGTCAGCGTTTCCCAGCGCGGCTTGCTGGTCTCGCGGCTAATAACCGCCGCCAGCTGCGGTTTATGCGCCTCCAGCAACTGAGCGAAACGCTGGACGACCTCGGTCCGCTGCGCCAGCGACAAACAGGCCCACGCCGGAAAGGCCGCCCGTGCCGCCGCGCAGGCGTCGTCGACATCCGCCGCATCGGCGGCCGCGCCCTGCCATAGCGGCTGACGATCCAGCGGATCGGTTTTCTCGAATAACGCCCCGCGCCCTTCACGCCAGGCGCCGTTGATATACAGAGCAGGATGCGACATCAGTGTTTCTCCTCAACGTTAAGCGGTATGACGCGGGCCACTTCGCCATGTTTAAGACAGAGGGCATCGGCCGTTGCGGCATCCAGCGTCAGCGTGTCCTGAGACAGATCGGCCAGCACCCGCATGGCGCGGTAGTGACGGTAGTTATCGTTAGCCACCAGACACACCGTCGCGTTGCTGTCCGCCGCGCGATCGTCGACCTCCACGGCTTTTAACTGGCTGTCTTTCACCGCCCGCAGATCGTCGATATTCGCTTCGAGCGTCGACCCGCCGTCAAAAATGTCGACATAGCCGCGATAGCTCAGCCCTTCGGCCTCCAAGAGTCGGCGCGCCGGCGCGGTATGCGGATGCACGCGGCCGATGGCGTCGCGGGCGGCTTTATCCAGAAAGTCTACGTACAGCGGATGTTTCGGCATCAGCTCGGCGATGAACTCTTTTTGACCGATGCCGCTGAGATAGTCGGCCTGCGCAAAATCAATCGAGAAAAAGTGGCTGCCGACGCCCTCCCAGAACGGCGAGCGGCCGTTCTCATCGGAGTAACCGCGCATTTCGGCGATCACCCGCTCGGAAAAGTGTTCGCGGAAGGCGGCCATAAACAGGAAGCGCATTTTGGACAGCAGTTTGCCGTTCTGGCTGTGACGGTAGTCCGGGTCAAGAAAGAGCGTGCACAGCTCGCTGCAGCCGGTATGGTCGTGGCTCAGTGACAGCGTTGGCATCGCCTTGTAGACGTTCAACGCTTTGGACGCGTGGACCAGCGTGCCGAGGCGAAAGTTGTACCAGGGCTCGGTCAGCCCGACCGCGACTTCCAGCGCGCTGACGCCGACCACCCGGCCGCAGGAAACGTCTTCCAGCACAAACAGATATCCCTGCTCGCTTTTCGGCAGCTCGCCCTGCCAGGTTTTCTGCGCCCGCGAAATGCGGGCGGATAAGATCGCTTCGTTATGCGGCAGCGTGGTCAGCCCGACGCCGGACTTCTGCGCCAGCGCCATCAGGTCAGGCAGGTCGCGATGCGCGACGGGGCGAATCATCATCATGGTCATATCAGCCTCTCGTTCTCTCTCCTTGCGCCGTATTCATTCCTGAAAACGTGCAATCGCGCGCTCAAAGCGCTGTAACCCTTCCTCAATATCAGGTTCCGGAATGACCAGTGACGGGGCGAAACGCACCACGTCCGGACCGGCGATCAACGCAATCAGCCCCTCTTCCGCCGCCAGTTGGGTCAGCGCTTTGGCTTTGCCCGCGTAGTCGGCGTTGAGCTGGCACCCCAGCAGCAGGCCGCGTCCGCGAATGTCGGCGAAAATGCCGTGCCGGGCGTCAATCTGGCGCAGACGTTCAACGAAAATGGCATGGCGACGCTGGACGCCTTCCAACACATCCGGCGTATTGATGGTGCTGAACACCGCACTCGCTACCGCCGTCGCCAGCGGGTTACCGCCGTAGGTCGTTCCGTGCGTACCCACGGACAGCGTGGCGGCCAGCGCATCGGTAGTCAGCATCGCGGCAATCGGGAAACCGCCGCCCAGCGCTTTGGCGGTGGTCAGCACGTCCGGCACGACTTCATACAGCATGTAGGCGTACAGCGAACCGGTACGGCCGACGCCGGTCTGCACTTCGTCGAAAATCAGCAGCGCGCCGTGGCGATCGCACAGTTCGCGCAGACCGCGTAGAAAGGCCGGATCCGCCGGGATAATGCCGCCTTCGCCTTGGATCGGCTCGACGATGACCGCGCAAGTCTGTGCATCGATACCCGCTTCCGCCGCCGCCAGATCGTTGAAAGGCAGATGTTCTATCGCGCCCGGCAACGGCGCGAAATCTTTCGAATATTTAGGCTGTCCGCCCGCGCTGACGGTAAACAGCGTGCGGCCGTGGAAGGCGTTGTTGAAGGCGATGATGCGGTTTTTATCCGGCGTACCTTGGTCGTGCGCATATTTGCGCGCCAGCTTTAATGCCGCCTCGTTGGCTTCCGCGCCGGAGTTGCAAAAGAACACTTTGTCGGCGAACGTCGCGTCGATGAGCTGACCGGCCAGTTGCAACACCGGCTCATGGGTATAGCCATTGCCGATGTGCCACAGTTTCGACGCCTGCTGCGTCAGCGCTGCTACCGCGACCGGGTGACAGTGCCCCAACGCATTGACGGCAATGCCGCCGGCAAAATCGACATACTCTTTGCCCTGGTTGTCCCACAGGCGCGAGCCTTCCCCTCTATCCAGAATGAACCCGGCGGGGGAATACACCGGCACCATACGTTCATCAAAATGCTGACGCGTTATTTTTGCTGAATGTTTCATAGTGGCCCCATCTCGGTCGGCCGCTCGCCGACATTTGCTCTCATCAACCGTTTCGATCTCAAAGAACGTTAAAGACAAAATAATGACAAAGAGACACGCTTTCTCATTACCAGAATTTGGCAAAAAACAATTGAAAAAATCATTATATTTCAATTAAATGAATAGTTATCTATCCCGCAGCGCGATGATTATCGCCTGAGATCGGCGCGAAAAAGATATTAATGACAGAAGGTAGAGCAGGCATCGTGCCAGAAATGAATAAATGATGCATAAGCGTAATTTTTTTCTTAAAAACAACGCATTACAAATGCATAATTATGCATTCATCTTGAATTCAAACGTAAAGTCAAAAAGAATTCTTCGTAAAATCCCCGATTGGCGGAAAATTTATTCAAAAAAAGAGAAAAGAAATTTTTTTGATTTGACGCCTAATTCCCTTCTCTCGGTTGCACTGATAGCGAGCATGAAAAGCGATCTTGCCATCCGCCATGCACCATGTCAGAACATGAGTTGCACCAAATTGAGGCGAGCCACCTTATTGTGAGATGGGACTGACAACACTTGTCGATGAACGCAATAGTCGAGAGGGATATAGGGCGTGAGAATGCCCCCGCAAAGCATCGGCATCGCCGGATCGCGCCAGCGTCAGGCCGGAAATGAGTGGGATAAACATCGGGAGAACGAACCGTTTGGTCAGACAGGGCCGCGCGTTCTGTCGCGCTACGCGCAGCCTGTGTTGAGAAGCCTTAATGGCTGGGAACAAAGCGCTCCAGCTGTCGGCGCAGCCGCTGATTCTCCTGATTGAGGCGCTCCATTTTATCCAGCAGCGTCAGCGTCATGGCAATGCCCGGCCAGTCAATATCCAGCTCGTAGCGCAAACGTCGCGCTCGCCGCAGTTGGCTCAGCGCATAGGCATCAAAGCGCCACTGCATGCTGCTCTCTTCCTGAGGTGCGATAACCCCCAGCGCAACTACTTCGCTGAGTTCATCTCTGGAGAGGCCAACGATCTGGCATACCTCAATCACGGTGAAGGTGACGTCGATATCATCCATAGCATTACTCCCATACTGTCCGAGGATTAAAGGCCGCCTTTTCAGCCAGCGATCTCCAGATCGCTGCCGTGGATTCATCCGGTTTTGGCGGCATCACAACTTTCAGCACGGCATAGAGGTCGCCCGCGCCTTTTTTACTAACCAGTCCTTTTCCTTTGATGCGCAGGCGCTGGCCGGTCTGACTGCCTGCCGGGACGGTCAGGGTGATGCGCCCCGATAGCGTCGGCATTTCGATGTTCGCGCCCAACGCCGCTTCCCAGGGCGCCAGCGGGACGACGATTTGCAGATTCTGACCGTCGATATCGAACAGCGGATGCGGCGCCAGCCGAATAATCAGGTAGAGATCGCCGTTCGCCCCGCCGTTAACCCCTGCCACACCCTGATGTTTGAGGCGAATACGCTCGCCGTCGCCCACCCCCGCCGGAATTTTCACGTTCAGTTTTTTCGTGACCTCATCCACCACGCGACCGAACGCGTCGTGAACCGGCAACTGATAGGAGATGGTGCGGCTCTGCTCTTTCAGCGTTTCTTCCAGGAACAGCGGCAGCTCCATTTCGACATCCTGCCCCCGCTGCCCATGAGACGCCCGACCGGCGGAGCGCGACTGTGCCTGATGACCGAAAACAGATTCGAAGAAGTCGGAGAAGTCGCCGCTGTTGTGCCATTCCTGGCCGCCTGCGGAGCGAGATTGAGATTGAGAAAAGGGCGAATCGTTGAAGTGAGGATCGTGACGGTGCAGTCTGATTTGATCGTATTCCGCGCGGCGTTCACTGTCTTTAAGGACTTCGTAGGCTTCCGCCACGCTCTTGAACTTTTCCGCCGCATCCGGCTCGGTGCTGACGTCGGGATGATATTTCCGCGCCAGCTTTCGATACGCTGCCTTGATGGCCTTGATATCGTCTGAGGGATCAACCCCCAGCAAGGCATAATAATCTTTGAATTCCATCGGCCCACATCCTCATTTTGCCATGCATAAATAGAGGATAGTCCTATCGGCGGCTGAATAAACGGTTTTCATTGCATTCGTTATATCAGCCGCCTGGGAGGAGATTAGGCGGAGGTGCGATCTTTCTTCGAGGGCATCATGCGCAGCATCGTGTTATCACGCATGAAGTAGTAGTGGAACAGCGCGGCGGCCGCATGCAGCCCGATCAGCCAGTAGCCGAGAGGCGCCAGCGTTTCGTGCAGCTGAATCAACGACACCGCCAGATCGGGATTCGGCGTGGCCGCGACCGGCATACCGATGCCGAACAGCGCCCAGTCCTGTCCACGCAAATAGCGTGAGCTGACGGCCAGCACCGGCAGCGCGACAAACAGCGCGTAAATCAGAATGTGCGTCAGGTTCGCCAGAAAGTGCTGCCACTTGGGCGCTGGCGGGACAATCGGCGGAGAGGCGTATTTGATGCGATAGTAAATGCGCGCCACCATCAGCGCCAGCACGGTGACGCCACAGCTGAAGTGCGTCGCCATCACCAGTTGACGCGTTAACGTCCCTCTCGGCGCCAGTCCCCGCAGCTCGACGGTGGCATAGGTAACGATAAGAAGGAGAAAGACGGCCCAGTGCAATGCAATTTGCACATTCGAAAAACGCCCTTGGTTCTGCATGACGACATCCTTTAAACGGTGATTTACCCACACCATAACCGATGTTTTTCTCAATCGATCGAAACTTTTACATTTATTTTAACTCGTGGAGCGCTGCGCGCCAGTCGGTTCGCTGGAACGAGAAAACCGGCGAGTCTCCCTGATGAGCCTCGCTGTTGCGGGCGGATGGGATGACGCCAGGTCAGCCTTGATCTTCTCATCAGCAACGTTGGCGACGGCAGAAATCAATGTTGGCGAATATTCGTCAACGACTGAAAGTATTAATTAAAGGCGTGTTTGGGGATTGGGTTCTTTTGATTTGGCGATGGGCTGTTGGGGGGATGAGTCCGCTGTGAGCGAAGAGCGGACATTGCTAACAGCATTCTGTGTGAATCAACAGGGAGCAGGTCAGGGATGTCCTCATGTGGCTTATGAAGACATGGCTAACATCGGGGTGTACTAATCAACGGGGATCGGGTCAGTGTTAGCATTTTTTATTTGGGGTTACATACTCTACCTTGGTTCAAAAAAATAATATGAAATCCTCGCTGACCGATGCTCATTAAACCTAAACAATGAATGTACGGTCAACATCATCTGTGATATTGCGCATACTTAACTATGCGCGGTATTGGTCATACTCTGCGATGGATGATAATGGTGCTGATATCAACATCTTAATAGGGACGTTATGCTTCAGCACTATCAGGCAAAATCGTTGAATGGTCTTTATCTTGAGGACATACCCGAAATACTTCATCCTAAGTCCGCAGAGAGCAAACTCGCCGATACCGTTCAGCCAAATAGAATCATCATGGAATGGGATCTGCCATCAGGCTATAGCCTGTTTGTCAGTCAATATTACCTGTTCCATTATCAGCAGCCGGCAATGGCGTACCGCGACGTACTGGCTGATATCAAATTAGGAAAAGTCGTTCTATTACGGAAACGCATGTTTGGTCAGCCACTCCCCAGTGTGTTGACGTCTTCCGGAAAATTACGCGATGACCTGCCCTTATTCTTACACTCCCGGCTCAGTTACCTAATATCACATCAGGTAAAACGCCCAGTTTACTACAACAGGCCGGCAGAACCTGTTCAACATGGTCAGGCAGGGAAAACGATCAACAGTAAAGCGGCCGGTAGGCTACTGGCTGCAGGGGGGATCTTGAATGGCAACATGGAGGGCTTCAAGAAAACCGCAGAACAACTTGGGGGCGATGCGCCTGCTGGGTACGATCAGGTCATGGATAACAAAGGAGTACTCATTGCCGGCACGTCTATTGTTGCAGGCTTAACAATGGGGAAAATGCGATTCCCAGAATTAGAAGAGCTTGAGCATTTTGGCGCCAGAGGTGTTGCATCAGGAAGACCGTTTGATCCTGAGCTAGCTGGAGGACCAATAGAAAACCTGACAACTGATGGCGTCAATATAACTAACGAAGGGATCGCGACCGTGGAGAAACATGTCTCTCGTTTCGATCATGACCCAGCCAATGACGTCATGATAGGTAGACTGAAAAGCATCGCCAAGGGTGAAATTCTTCCTGAACAGGTAGACTTGAATTATTATACTCACGAGTGTAGAGAATATCAGCGTTACTGTAATTTGGGCTGGGAGACTGGTGAACCCGATGGTGTTGCAGGCTATGATTTATGGAACAATGCCCATACGGCAACGTTAGAAGATTTTAAGCTCAAAGATAGTGATTTATTTCACCCGGATGCGACGAAATGACGATAACTAATACTGAATTTAACGTTTTAAAAGTCATGTCAGAAAAAGACATTGATTGGTCTTGGATGATACTGGATCGCTCTCTTGCTATGAAGAATATCCCCGGATTTGGCAATGTTGCGAACATCGTAACCAGCCTTGTGAATCAAGGGATGGTTGATGTTGTCCATAACGATAATCCACAGAGACCCCGGTATCGCGTATCTGCTAAGGGGAAACAGTTGCTAGGCCGGATGGAAAATAACGCTAGTTGTTAGTATTGATGGTTACTGTAGCAAGGCCCTGACCAGATTCAGAATGGCCAGGGCAATGAGATCCACAATGAACGCTCGGTAAGCCTGTCCATCACGGTAAAGTTAAGTACTCTGTTCTGCCTGTATTTTAATCGCCACGGGTTTAACAGACCCCTTAGAGTCCAACTAATAGGGCAGGATTGTCTGCCAGGGTGGAGTCAGTCCACTATCGATATTACATGAGATGACAACATCCGCTCCTGGCACAAAGCAGACATCATTAATGTATCAATCTTGAGCGCCACTGCTCTCTTCGTTCCTCAACCGTAGTGAGCTGAGATTTTCCCTAGCGACAACCATTCGTCGCTGATAGTGAATAAGCTGGCAGCCGTTGACCTCTGAATACGGCTTTATCGGTATAGAAGCACTCGACGCCTGACTCGGCGCTGAACGACGCTTTACCCCACTTGTGACGTAAAAGCGCGTGATTTAGGGGATTCGGCGTCAGCGATTGTTGCTGACGCTTAGGGCAATCAGTCATGCCGTCGCTATTCACTGAACTCAACACAATGGCTGACTGGGTCTGTCTTTTCCTCAGTACTGGATCACACCCGCACCAGCGGCTTGCCGGAAAATGAGCGGTGGCGCAGTTCGTCCAGCAGCAGCGGCAGTTCGGAGAAATCGCGGACCACCCGAGACTCTGCTTGCAGCCGCTCTTCCGCCAGATCGATCAACAGCAGCTCGCCCGCCGCCGTCAACCGTGCCCACGCGGCTTCATCTCCGAACTGATGCAGCGCGCCCAGCGCCACTTCATGCAGGGAGATCGCCCGCCCAAACGGGGCGCAAGGCCAGTTCGCCACGCGGTCCTGAATACAGACCAGATGACCGTTCGCTCGCAGCAACGGGGACAATCGCTCGGCGTGGTCGGCGCTGACGCTGTCGATGACGGCAAAGAAGCCGGCGTTCTCGCTCATCCAGTCGGGATCGTCGGCCAGCTCGCTCGCGACGCAATCCTTCGCGCCCAGCGTCCGCAGCCGTTCCCAGTGGCGGGAATGGCTCATGGCGGTCACGTTGAATCCATAGGCGGCGGCCAGCTGCACCAGATAGAGCCCGACGGCACCGCCCGCACCGCTAATCAATACCCGCTGCCCCGCCTGCGGCGGCAGTTTATCCAACGCCAGCCACGCGGTGAGCGCCGGACAAGGAACGCTGGCGGCAATGGCGAAATCCAATGATTGAGGCAGGCGCAGCAGCGCGCGCATATCGACGGGCGCGTACTCGGCAAAGCTGCCGGGAGACTGCAAATTCTGATGATAGGCGACACGTTGCCCCAGCCAGCGGTCGGAGACGTCCTCGCCGACCGCCACCACAACGCCCGCGCCGTCGACGCCCGGCACTTTCCCCGGCTGCCAACCGAGTCTCTCCACGCCCAGCACCTTCCAGTCCACGGGATTCAAGCCAATCACGATGTTGCGCACCAGCACCTGATCGGCCGCCAGCGGCGGCAAGGGAATGTGTTCGAGTCTCAGATCGCGGGGATCGGTGCCGTCATGCCAGGTCCATGCCCGGTAGGTTTCAGGAAGCACTTCGCGCTGTTTATCCGTCATCTTTCTTTTCCATGATAAAGGTCTTGTCGTAGCCGAGGGATAGATGCCCTCTCCAACTCAATAACGATGAGATATCCGATTTATTTATTTTCAGCTCCGCTGACTGCGTCGCCCTCGACGTTTTCTCGCGACGAAGACCACACTCAGGCGCATCAACACGGTGCAGATTACTGCGCAATATCCGTTGTTCAACGGGGGGAGAGCATTGACTCGCCTCTAGGTCCAGCCCATCCGTGATGCTTCAATGCATATCCAACACTGATGGACTCAGGATAACGTGAGCTGGCTATGAGACAGCGCAATTCCACAGATGTTGCGTCAGCCTTCTCGCCTACCCTGCGCGGCACCGCAAACGAAGACTGAAGCCGGGGCGCTCCCCGCGCATCCACGCACCAGCAGCACAAGGCTGTTCACGATAGGGGTCTGGCCGCTGGAGAGCGCGCTCGTCACTAGCGGCCGCGTGAGCTGGCCGGTTGGTTGTCGATAGCGGTTGGATTAAGGATGTGAACTGAAGGAAGCACAATACTCATTGCGGGCAGGATTCGGCGCTTGAAAGCATTTTTTATCCTTTTGATTTATATCGTTATATAGGTTTTTATATTACGGCTGCGTCTACCCTATTTTCATGACTCAGATCACTCTTTTACCGGACAGCGCCTGCTGACATGCCCATCTCGTCCTGAGAGTGTCATTTTTATCTAATCAATTCAGTCAGCTATTATCGTTTCCCGCCATTCCTGTTCGATCCCCACGCCCTTGGGCGTTAGCGAAAAACGCCAAGCCCCCCCTCGGTTTTATGCGAACCGTACGGTATTTTTATGTGCGTACTCACATCCAGTCATTAATTTGATGAAGAAGCGGTGACGAAAGGGGGTTGATGGAGGTCATGCGCCGCGGCGAGTGCCGTGATAATAGATGCGACCCCGCGCTTCTCCACCAGAAGGCGGGGTCGTTGGTATTACAGCGACGCCAGCGTGTCGGCGATCACTTTTTGATAGGATACCGTCGGGCGTCCCAGCAGGCGGCTCAGCGTTTTACTGTCATCAAACAGCGCGCCTGTGGCGGCGCCCGCGTCGGAGTCGGCCAGCACATCGGCCAGACCGTCCGGTAAGCCTGCGCCCTTGAGCGCATTCGCAAACTCGGCGACCGGCAGATTGACATAACCTATCGTTTTTCCAGACTGCCTTGAAATTTCCGCCGCAAACTCCGTCAGCGTATAGCTGTCGTCGCCTGCCAGTTCATAGACTTTTCCCGCCTGATCGTCGTTCAGCAACACGACCGCCGCCGCCTGAGCGTAATCCGCACGCGTCGCCGATGCGATGCGTCCTTCTCCTGCCGAGCCGATGTAGGCGTCATGCGCCAAAGCCGGGACAATGCTGGCGGCGTAGTTTTCGGTATACCAGCCGTTGCGCAGCAGGACGAAAGGCACGCCGGAGGCCTTCAGTGCCGCTTCCGTCTGGCGGTGTTCTTCACCCAGCATCAGCGGCGAAGTATCCGCACGCAGCAGGCTGGTATAGGCGATCAGTCCAACTTCCGCGACTTTGGCGGCGTCAATCACCGCACGATGCTGAGCAGTGCGCTGGCCCACTTCACTGGAGGAGATCAGCAGCAGTTTGTCTACGCCCTGAAATGCCGTGGCGAGCGTGGCGGGCTGATTGTAATCCGCCTGACGCACAAGCACGCCGCGATCGGCCAGGTCCTGCGCTTTCGATGGGTTGCGAACCGCGGCGACAATCTGATCCGCCGGGACTTTTTTCAGCAATGCTTCAATGACAAGACGACCTAACTGACCTGTTGCACCGGTTACTGCAATCATAATGACCTCCGTTTAAGGTGTCGGCACGCGGGACTCCCGCCATGCCTACACACCATAGAATAGACATGCACTTCGTAGACAAGGAGGACTATAATAGACGCACTCTCTTTTAGTAAGTACTTACCTTTTGGTAAGCTTGAAATTTTTAGCAGGAAACGTGATGCGCCCCCAAAGAAACCCTGAATTCGGCCCCGATCATGAAGACATTCGCTACGGAAAATTGCTGGACGCCAACTGCCCTTCGCGGGATGTACTGCAACATATTGCCAGCCGCTGGGGCATTCTGGTGCTGATCGCCCTGGATGAGGACACGCTGCGTTTCAGCGAGCTGCGCAGGAAAATTAGCGGGATTAGCGAAAAGATGCTGGCCCAGACGCTACAGATGTTTGAGCGGGATGGATTCGTGCGCCGTAACATGCTGCCCGTCGTTCCGCCGCATACGGAGTACTCGCTCACGCCGCTCGGCCGCGAGGTCTACGAGCGCGTGATTCAATTAGCGGATTGGATTGAGCTGAACTTGCCGAAAATTATGCAGGCCGGGCAGTAGCGCTCTGCCGCTATGGCTTCTCGTCAGACGGGAACGCCGTCAAGAAGGCAAAGGGAAGGAAAAACAACGATGGCGCTACCTCAGGTCCGCCGGTAGCGCCGTTCAGAGATTACTGTGCCGCGCCCTGCTGCAGATAATCCGTCAGGAAGTACTGCGCGTTGCCGGACTGTGACAGCGCATCGTCATAACCGACCCTGATTTCCTGCGTCTCGTCCGGCAGATACAGCTCCCCATAACCGCGGCGAACAATCAGCACGACGAATTTTTTTCCGTCGACCTGCGTCGAGTAACGCGTATCTTTGCTGGTTTTCTCAACGTCCATTTTCTGGATACGCAATTTCCAGTCGTGATCGATGCCATCGATCTGCACTAGCGCCTGATTGGCGGTACGTTCGCCATAACGTAACGTCCAGACCTTTACGCCCTGCTCACCGCTATAGGCCACCACATTGTCGCCGACCGGCGGACGCGGAGCCTCCGTGGCGGTACACACCGCCGTCGTCATAAACAATCCCAGAATCAACGCCATCCAATGTCTTTTTCGCATACCTTTTCCTCTATTTAGCGGCGTACGCCTGCCTTGGTGCGCGGGATTGTTCCATTTATCAGTAGGAGGTTCAATGACGTAACGCGAGGAAACGAATAATACGTCTGCGATATTTCACTCCCTCATAAAATACTCATGACATCCGTTGCCCCTTAATTTCTTGCGTCTTAAATCAAGCGAACTGATCGGTATCAAGCTTGAAAGGGAGGATGCCGTTTTTTATTTAAGAAGGGAAATAGGAATAAAAAGACCTTTTTAATCACCCATAAATTCACAGATGAAACAATCAACCTGATGCAATAGTTAATAATGCTACATAGTCTTATTCCATAATACATAGGAGGCTCATGTTAAAGCGGCAAATCAATTAACGATCTGGCCTTGATTCCTTTATTGAGGATGCCGGTAAAACCCAAAGAAAAAAATAAAATAATGACGAAAAATGCCGTCAATTAGCGGCAAAAGCCACGATATGTCACCGTAAAACACCCCGTCTGCAACACCCTAAAAAGGCGATATCATCATGACTCTATTACAAATAAAATAAGCACACTGGTCTTTTTCATCGCCAGCGATCGCCGCCGTTTGATTAAAAAGCCATGAACAGACTTATTTATCGCACTCATAGGGTGACAATAAAATAACGCCGCCGCTCCGCTATCCACTTAGCAGGATCATATAACCTATTGGTGAATACACCGACGGTGACTATATCCCTGACTCTTCGTCCGCCATCGAAATAAAAAATCTTTTTAAATCAGCACAGCATCAGCTCGACGTCGATTAAAGAAAAAGGAATATCTACACAAGCCGCGTGAGGTATGATTATACTGTATAAAAAACCAGTTAAAGAGGCTTTCATGCATTCATACCGTTTGCTCCTTCCGCGGTTGGATTCCCCTAAAATCGTTCTTCCTTTATTCAGCGACCATTGCGCAGCAGGCTTTCCTTCTCCGGCACAGGACTACGTCGAAAAGTCGCTGGATTTGAACGAACTCCTGATCAAACACCCCAGCGCAACCTATTTTGTGCGCGCCAGCGGCGAATCTATGGTTGATGTCGGCATCCACGACGGCGATCTGCTGGTCGTCGACCGATCGCTCAAGGCCTCTCATGGCGATGTGATCATCGCGGCGATCGACGGTGAGTTCACGGTAAAGACGCTGGCGCTGAAACCCCGGCTGGCGCTGCTACCCATGAACCCAGCCTATGCTCCGATCTATCCCGACCCCAACGCGCTGGAAATCTTCGGCGTGGTGGCGCACATCATCCATAGTTTGCAGAGGTAATGATGTTTGCGCTGGCCGACGTCAATTCGTTTTACGCCTCCTGTGAAACCGTGTTTCGTCCTGACCTGAAGGGCAAGCCGGTGGTGGTGCTGTCCAATAACGACGGCTGCGTGATCGCGCGTAACGCGGAAGCCAAGCGGCTGGGGATTCCGATGGCGATGCCCTATTTTAAGATGCGGCAGTGGCTGCAAGATCAGCAGGTGTCCGTCTTCACTTCAAACTATGCGCTCTACGCCGATCTCAGCGCCAGAGTCATGACCACGCTGGAAGCGCTGGCGCCGCGCGTCGAGGTCTACAGCATCGATGAAGCGTGGATGGACATCACGGGCATTGATGTCACCCTGTCGTTTGAACAGTTCGGCCGGCAGGTCAGAGAGGCGGTTTATGCCGCTACGGGCCTGACCGTCGGCGTGGGAATGGCGAAAACCAAAACGCTGGCCAAGCTGTGCAACCACGCGGCCAAGCGCTATCCGGCGACCGGCGGCATCGTCGCGCTCACGCACCCGATACGGCTGCAAAAACTCATGTCGCTCACCCCCGTCGAAGATGTCTGGGGCGTCGGCAGACGAACGACGCGCAGACTGCACTCGCTGGGTATTACCACCGCTCTCGATCTGGCGCGCGCGCCGACGTCGTTTATCCGCAAACACTTCAGCGTGGTGCTGGAACGCACCGTCCGCGAATTGCGCGGTGAGCCCTGTATCGAATTCGAGGAGGAAACGCCGACGAAGGAGCAGATCGTCTGCAGCCGCTCTTTCGGCGTTCGAATCACCCGGTTGGAGGATATGCATCAGGCCGTCTGCCGCTACGCGGAACGCGCTGCGGAAAAGCTGCGCGCAGAGAAGCAGCTCTGCCGGCAGGTCGCTATCTTCATCCGTTCGTCGCCCCACGCGCACAATGAAATTTATTACGCCAACAGCGCCAGCGAACAGCTGCTGTCGGGCACGCAAGATACGCGGGATATCATGGCCGCCGCCGTGCGCGGTCTGG
Organism: Lonsdalea quercina; assembly: GCF_900107885.1. NCBI lineage: Bacteria > Pseudomonadati > Pseudomonadota > Gammaproteobacteria > Enterobacterales > Pectobacteriaceae > Lonsdalea > Lonsdalea quercina. The sequence goes on from NZ_FNQS01000001.1 coordinate 130,018, forward strand.
AGAGAATCTGGAAGGAAGGGCCGCGCTACATGAAAGCCGGCGTCATGCTCAACGATTTTTCACCACCGCACCGCACCCAGCTGCATCTCTTCGATGACAATCCGCCCCGGCCCAACAGCACGGCGCTGATGAACGTGATCGATAAAATTAATCACGCCGGAACGGGCAAAGTCTGGTTCGCCGGTCAGGGCATCTCCCCGACATGGCAGATGAAAAGAGAGATGCTGTCGCCCGCCTATACGACGCGCTGGAATGAACTGCCCGTCGCCAAAATCGTTTAGGCGCAAGAAGGGCCAAAAGGACACTTCGCGGATAAATAAGCGATCGCAGCCTGTACGCAGGACCCGGAACTCAAGTCGTGGGTCGATAAGTCCCCGTTCAAACTGGCGTTTATCGCGTCGCGGATCACCACGCCGCACAGCCAAAAACACGATGCGTAAAGGCGGTTGCGGCATGACAAAAACAGACGCCTGACTCGCCGGGGCTGATTACCGCAGATCGAACGGCGCGCTGCGGGTTAAGACCCGATCGATGACGTTAAGCGCTCCTTCCTGCTCGTTGCTTTCGGTATGATATTTCGCCATTTCACGGATTTTTGGCTGAGCATTCGCCATCGCCACGCCGAAGCCCGCCTGCCTGAGCATTTCTTCATCGTTGCCGCTGTCGCCTATCGCCACCACCTCGTCATTGCCGATCCGCCACCGTTTCTGTAGCAGCGCGATCCCGTGAGCCTTGTGCACGCCGGGGATGATCAGATCGACAAAGCCGAATCCGCTGGACACCGGTTTGACAATGCCGTCGAGCGCATGGCCGATATGCGCCATCAGGGCCGGTATCTGGTCGTCGGGTACGCTCAGCGAGAATTTGAAGATCGTGTCCGTCAGCCCGTCAAAATCCTCGCGCTGCTCGATGCGGTAATAGTGTTTGGCAATCAGCTGGAGGAAGTCGTCGGTGGACGACGCGTAAACATAGGCGCTGTCTTTACCGCACACCACAAACTGGATGTAGGGGATGGCGGACAGCACCTCAATCACCTTGCGCACATCCGCAGGGGCAAGCTCGCCGCAAAAGATCGGCTCCCCGGCAGTGACGACATAGGCGCCGTTTTCCGCCACAAAAGCGATCTCATGACTGATGTCTGGAAAGAAAGAGAGGAGCTGATAGTACTGATTACCACTGGCGACCACGAACTGAATGCCTTCCTGTTTCAGCTGTGCGTACTGTTTGAAAAATCGGTTTTTATTGAACTGCTTATCGTTGTTGAGAAACGTACCGTCCATATCAACTGCAATCATTTTGATCATACATCACATCCCCGGATAAAAAGGTATAACTGCGGATTTAGTCTATACAAAAGCCCTCTACAAGCAATCGGCCAGGTATCGCGCAGAGCGGCCTGGCGCGCGCAAGACAGGCGCTGCCGTGTGGTGAAAAAGCTTTGCAAATCTTTACACCTTGTTAACCGAGGTCCGCCACGCGCCGCCGCGGCTGACAGCCCCGCAGGTCACGGAATCTCAGGCCGATCTCACCCACCGATTGCCCGCTGTGGGTATGCTCGACATCCGTTAACCTTCTGTTAAATTAAAGGTCAAAATAAGGACAAAAGGAGCGCGCGAATGACCCGTCTTACCGCAAAAGATTTTCCCCCGGAGTTGCTTGAACTCTATGATTATTATGCGCATGGCAAAATCACCAAGCGTCAGTTCCTCGAAAAAGCCGCGAAATATGCCGTCGGCGGCCTGACGGCGGTGGCGTTGCTCGGTTTAATGAGTCCCAACTATGCGCTGGCCCAGCAGGTGGAGTTCACCGACCCGACGATCGTCCCCTCCTACATCACCTACCCATCGCCCAACGGCCACGGCAGCGTACGCGCCTATCTGGTGGTGCCGGCGGGAGCGAAAGGCAAGCTGCCGGCGGTGGTGGTCGCTCATGAAAACCGGGGACTGAACCCGTACATCGAAGATGTCGCGCGCCGCGTCGCCAAGGCGGGCTTTATCGCGCTGGCGCCGGATGGACTTAGCTCCGTCGGCGGCTATCCCGGCAACGACGATAAAGGACGCGAGCTACAGCAACAGGTCGACCCGACCAAGCTGATGAACGACTTCTTCGCCGCCGTCGAATTCCTGCTACAGGACGAGCGCACGACCGGCAAGGTCGGGATCACCGGCTTTTGCTACGGGGGAGGCGTGGCCAATGCCGCCGCCGTAGCTTATCCGGAGCTGGCCGCGGCCGTCCCTTTCTACGGTCGTCAGCCGAAAGTGGAGGACGTCCCTCGTATCAAGGCGCCGCTGCTGATCCACTACGCCGAGCTGGATACGCGCATCAACGAGGGCTGGCCAGCCTATGAAGAGGCGCTCAAGGCAAATAACAAAACCTATGCGGGCTACATCTATCCCGGCGTCAATCATGGTTTCCATAACGACTCCACGCCGCGTTACGACAAGGCGGCGGCTGATCTGGCCTGGGAGAGAACCCTTACCTGGTTCCGCCGTTATCTGGTCTGATTTCCCGCCGACGTCGGTGATACGGCGTCGGCGCTCCCCTCCTAACCGGTTTCCTCGCCCGGCGGCTCGCTGTGCGTGAACGGATAGCCACCCTGAATAATCTCCAGCAGTTCCTGCATATAGGGCGTCGCGGACATCTTGACCATCGCGGGGAAAAAGACCTGCGGCGAAGGGAAGACGTCGATGACGTGACAGTGCTGTAGCCGGTCGCCATCGGCTTCCGACGAGGGCAGCAGCGTCGCGGCCTCCAGACCGGACTCCAACCAGTCCATAATGACGCCGGGCTGAGTCACATGCATGATGACGTCCGGATCGACGCCGCCTTTGCGAAAATGATCGAGCAGGCTCTCATAGGTGCCGGGATCGCGCGCCCGATGTAATAGCAACAGCGGCCAGCGTCCCACATCCAGATAAGGAAAAGGCCCTGCCGGTTTTTCCGGCAGCAACGCCTGGTTGACGACCGCCACTAGCCTCACCGGGTTGAATGCCAGACAGTCGAAGCCTTTGCGATGATAAGGCTTTTGAATCAGCGCAATATCGATCAGCCCATCGTTAAGCGACTGTTCAAGATGACTGGAATCCGAAACGGAAATATTTAATATCACGTCGGGATGACGTCGGTGTAATTCCAGAAACAGCGGTTTGAAATAACATTGAAATAAATGCGAAAGCCCAATCTTTAATACTTTATTTTCTTTATTGGCGATTGAAATCGTCTCATGCGAGGTGTCATTAATCAGACGAAATATCTCGCAGGCTTTTTTATAAAGATAATAGCCCGCTTCCGTGGGTTCGATTCTTTTTGCCGTCCGTACAAAAAGGGAAACATTTAATTCCGCTTCCAGTTCGTGAATGCGTTTGCTCAACGGGGGCTGCGCCATATTCAGCTGCCGGGCGGCCTGGCTGATGGAGCCCTCCTCTACCACCTTGCAAAAATACTTTAGTCTTTTCAGATCCATACCAACCTCTTTATACGGACAGCATGAAAAAATGCCGTCAGCGACTTCAGTCTACCATGCAGGTAAACGTTCGAATGCGTCGCCACATCGCAATTATCACGCTTATTTCAACCGCCTGAGGTCAAGCGTGAACAATTGTTGCATTCATGTTGCAAAATATTGAGTCGTTTTATTTATTCATTTCGGAAGTTTCATAGGTATTTGAATCAGATCACTTATTTTAACGGAATGAGAAAAGACAACGGCGACATAGATCGCTTTGATATGAGGGCTACTACTTAAACGGTATTTGTCGGAGAGTCCACGCGGCCATATATTTCCCCACAACGAATATATGACCTTTTCATAAGGAGTCTCATTATGTCCCACACTAAGAATAAACCGGATATTCAGGTGCACGATCTGCGCTCCGCGCTGGCGTTGCTAGACACGCTGCCGGGCGAATTGGTCTCGACCGATGTCGAAGTCGATCCCCAGGCGGAACTCTCCGGCGTCTACCGTTACGTCGGCGCGGGCGGAACCTGTATGCGCCCGACGCGTAAAAACGGTCCGGTCATGATCTTCAACAGAATTAAGGGATTCGACGATATCAGCGTCGCCATCGGCCTCAATGGCTCTCGCCAACGCGTCGGCCATTTCTTGGGCTGCGAGCCGGGACGCCTGGGACACCTGCTGAAGGATTCCGTCCAGCATCCTATTCCGCCGGTCAAAGCCTCTGCCGACAAGGCCGTTTGTCAGGAGGTGGTGCATCTGGCGAGCGACGCCGACTTTGACCTGCGCACCCTGCTGCCCGCGCCGACCAACACTGCCGAAGATGCCGGTCCTTACATCACGATGGGCCTGTGCTACGCCTCCGACCCCGATACCGGCGAGTCCGACATTACGATCCACCGCCTCTGCGTACAGAGCCGCGACGAGCTGTCCATGTGGCTGACGCCGGGCCGTCATATCGACGCCTTCCGCCAGAAAGCGGAGGCGGCGGGCAAACCGTTGCCCATCTCCATCAGCATCGGCGTGGACCCGGCCATTGAGATCGCGGCCTGTTTCGAACCGCCGACCACCCCGCTCGGCTTCGACGAACTGAGCGTCGCCGGCGCGCTGCGCGGCCACGCCGTCGAGCTGGTGAAATGCAAGACCATCGACGAATATGCCATCGGGCACGCTGAAATCGTCATTGAAGGCGAACTGCTGCCAGATGTCCGCGTCCGTGAAGATCAAAATACCGATACCGGTAAAGCCATGCCGGAATTCCCAGGCTATACCGGGGGAGCCAAACCCGCGCTGCCGGTCATTAAAGTGAAAGCCGTCACCCATCGTCATCACCCGATCTGGCGGACCACCATCGGTCCCGGCGAGGAGCATGTCAACATGGCGGGCATCCCGACCGAAGCCAGCATTCTGGATATGGTCAACCGGGCGATGCCGGGCAAACTGCTCAATGTGTTCGCCCACTCTGCGGGCGGCGGCAAGCTGCTGGCCGTGATGCAGTTCAAAAAATCCGCGCCGGTGGACGAAGGGCGTCAGCGTCAGGCCGCGCTGCTGGCTTTCTCGGCCTTCCCGGAGCTGAAACATGTCATTCTGGTCGACGAAGACGTCGATATCTTCGACAGCGACGATGTCATGTGGGCGATGCAGACCCGCTATCAGGGCGACGTCGACACCGTTTTCATTCCCGGCGTACGCTGCCATCCGCTGGACCCGTCGCAGGTTCCCGCATACAGCCCGTCGATCTTGCAGGAAGGCATGTCCTGTAAAACCATTTTCGACTGTACCGTGCCGTTCACCCTCAAACCGCACTTCGAGCGCTCGAAGTTCAAAGAGGTCGACGTTAAACGCTTCCTGCCAGACTTCGAATAAGGGGAAAACATGTCCACCCGACGTATTATCGTAGGCATTAGCGGCGCCTCGGGCTTTCAGTATGGCGTCAAAGCCCTCGAACTGCTGCAAGAACAGGATCTGGAAGTCCATCTGGTGGTCTCCGCCGGCGCAGAGAAAACCTGCGCCCTGGAAACCGGCTTCAGGATGGAGGAGGTCGTGGCGCTGGCGGATGTGGTGCATGAGTGTAAAAATCTGGGCGCCTCGATTGCCAGCGGATCTTTCAAGACGCAGGGCATGCTGGTCGCGCCCTGCTCCATGCGCTCGCTGGCCGCCATTGCCCACGGTCTGACGGATAACCTGCTGACGCGCGCCGCGGATGTCGTGCTGAAAGAGCGCCGCCGGCTGGTGCTGATGGCGCGGGAAACGCCCCTGAACCTGGGGCATCTTCGCAACATGCAGCAGGTGACGGAAATGGGCGGTATTATCTTCCCGCCCGTGCCCGCGCTGTATCAGCGACCCAAGACGCCGGATGACATCATCACCCACAGCGTGGGACGCGCGCTCGATTTGTTGGGTATTGAAGTCAAAACATTGCCCCGCTGGGGGGAAAGCTCAGCTAACACCAGGCCGTAGGCAAACTACGGAACACGCTGAAAACCATAACAAGGATAACGAAAATGCTAATCGGACCTTATGTGAACGGAGCGGCTATCGTGATAGGCGGCCTGCTCGGCGCGCTGATCAGCACGCGGCTCCCTGAGAGAATAAGAACCGCGTTGCCCCTGACGTTCGGCCTCTGCTCCATGGGCCTCGGGATCATGCTGATCATCAAGGTGAAGTTCATGCCCGCCGTCGTGCTGGCGATGATCCTCGGCGCCATTGTGGGCGAACTGTTGTACATCGAAAAGGGCATCGGTAAGGCGGCCGGCACCACTCGCGGGCTTATTGACCGCGTCTTCCCGGCGGTTGAAGGCGTCACGCATACCGAGTTTACGGATAAATTCGTGGCGATCCTGGTCCTGTTCTGCGCCAGCGGCACCGGGATTTTCGGCGCGATGCACGAAGGCATGACCGGCGACCCGTCGATTCTGTATATCAAAACGGCGCTGGATCTGTTTACCTCGGCGATCTTCGCGACGCTGTTGGGGTATGCTGTCATTACCATCGCCGTTCCGCAGCTGCTCATCCAGCTGGGATTGGCGATGCTGGCGGCCATGATCCTGCCGCTGACGACCCCCGATATGATGGCGGACTTCTCCGCCGCGGGCGGGCTGATCATGCTGGCCACCGGGTTGAGAATTTGCGGTATCAAGCCATTTCCCGTCGCCAACATGCTGCCGGGACTGTTCCTGGTGATGCCGCTCTCCCATTTGTGGTCGACCTACGTCGCCTGACGTCAGGCCCGCAGGCCCGGTGCCGATAACCGGGTCCACACACTAAGAGGCGAAAGATGCAACCATTACCGGCCCCCGCCGCCGACTTTATCGCAAGCCACCACGTGTTATCGCTGACCACGCTGGACGAAGACGGGCTGTGGAGCGCCAGCTGTTTCTATGCCTTCGATGCCGACAATGCCAGTTTGATCGTTCTTTCCAGCAGCAGCACGCGCCACGGCGGCGCCATGGCGACCGGGAGCCGGATCAGCGGCACCATCAGCGGTCAGCCCGAGAAAATCCGCGACATCCGCGGCATTCAATATCTGGCGACCGTCAGTAAGCTGGACGGGGCCGAACGTCGCGACGCGCTCAGCCTCTACGTTGCCCGCCATCCCATCGCGCGCCTGAAACCCCTCACGGAAGTGTGGCGGCTGAAGCTGCATACGATAAAGTTCACCGACAATGCTACCCTGTTCGGCGCCAAGGAGCATTGGACGCGGGAATGACCGCGCCGCCTGACCGCCGACAGCATGAATATTTGAAGAAGTCTCGAGGAAGCCCATGACAAGCCCACCACTGGAACACGTCGTACTGTTAGATGCCGACAGAAACCCCATCGGTACGATGGATAAAAGCGTGGTACATAGCGATAAAACGCCCCTGCATTTGGCTTTTTCCAGCTATTTATTCTCACCCGCAGGCCAGTTTCTGACCACTCGCCGCGCGTTGTGCAAGAAGGCCTGGCCGGGCGTCTGGACGAATTCGGTCTGCGGTCACCCCCAATTGGATGAAAAAATGGAGGCGGCAGTCCGTCGTCGCTGCCGCTACGAGCTGGGCGCAGACGTCGATCGGATCACGCTGGCGGACGACGAGTTCAGCTACTGCGTCACCAGCGCCTCCGGCATTATGGAAAACGAATATTGTCCGGTGTTTACGGCAGTGATCACCAGCGACTTGTCGCCGCGTGACGATGAGGTGCTCGACTATCGCTGGGTCGATCTTCCTGATCTCATCGATGCCGCCGCCAAAACCCCGTGGGCATTCAGTCCGTGGATGGTGCAACAGCTCGCCATTCCCGCGCTACAACGTCGGCTCAGGTCATTCGCCGCTATGCTGACCGCACGCTAAAAACTCGCCCGGCGGCGGTCAGACGGGGTCTCAAGTGACCGCCGCCAACGTGCTCACCGTGCGTCAGATCCCGTATTGCCGCACTCCGGGCGGTGTATGGAAATAATCTGAAATATATAAAAACGCGCTGCTATCACTTCATTACGCTCTTCTGCCACGGGATGCATTGACGGCCATTTTCGCCAAGATATATCTTAGACGGACATCAGAAACGGAATGATTCTCACACCCAACGGCCATGAAAAAGTCATTGTCTTACGCCGATGCCACGCCCGGAGGGACCGGTACTCGACCTCCACAGCGATCTTCGCGACGGGCGAAGGTCTTCAATCGGCATGAGCTGTTTCTGCTAATTTTATATTTGATCCGCATCAACCCGACACACGGCTACGAAATCATCCGTTCGGTGGAGGACTACTCTCAGGGGGCTTATATCCCCAGTCCGGGTGTCATCTATCCCCTGTTATCGTCACTGGAGTCCGAAGGGCTGGCGGCAGGGCATGAGAAGAACGGTAAGAAGCAGTTCGCCATCACGCTGCGGGGCAGGAAATATCTTGATAAGCAAAATGATGATTTGCTGACAGCGCTCGCCAAGTTAAAAGCGCTGGTTCTAACTCATAATCCCCGGCGGGTTCCGGATATCGATGATGCGATTGAAAACTTGAAGGCTTGTATAAGAAAAAAACTCCATCGTGGGAACCTGAATTCAGAACAAGTTAAACACCTAAGGGATGCCATTGATGCCGCGGCACGGGCGATTGACGCACTTTGACGTCGCCATGCCGCTTTTCACTAAATGACTGATACAGGCTTATACGTATGACACCGGAACCTACCCACCCCATCAATACGATCAACGATGCCCAAATTCTTGCCGTCATTGACAAACTGAACCGCGAGCGCCGATTCCCCGCCAGAGGAACCTCGCCCGAAACCCTGGCCGACCACCCCGACGACTTCATCGACTGCGGGTTTTCCATCCATCCCACGCAAGGCGAGCTGATCTATCTCCTCTGCCGTTCTCTGCGTGCGACGCGGGTGGTCGACTTCGCCACCTCCGTCGGGATGTCCGCACTCTACTTCGCGGCCGCGCTTAAAGATAACGGTGGCGGCAAGGTCATCGGTTCCGAGCTAGTGCCGGAAAAAGCGGCCATCGCCCGACGTAATCTGGCCGAAGCCGGACTGGCTGACTACGCGGATATCCGCGTCGGGGACGCCAGAGAAACGTTGCAAAACCTGGGCGGCGAAGTCGACTTCGCGCTGATCGATGGATGGCCCTCCAGAAACGGGACGTCGTTGGCGCGCGATGTCATCGCCCTCGTCGCGCCGCAGCTGCGCATTGGCGGCATGGTGCTTAACGACAACGCCGAGCCGGACTTTCTCGACTATATCCACGCGCCGGAAAACGGTTTTATCTCCGTCAGCTTGCCGATCAAGGGCACTACGGAGCTGGCGCTGAAGGTACGTTGACGACCGCGGCGCCGACACGGCGCCAACCATGAAAAAATGCTTCTCTTGTTACGACTTAACCAGTCACCGACTTTATCTCGCCGAATACGGGGAAATGTTATGCAGTTACGCATGCTATGTCTTTTAACCTTGATTGGTCTTAGCGGTTGCGACGACCGTAGCGCGAAAACGGACGACGTCGGGCCGACCGAGGTCGGCGTCGTGACGCTAAAACCCACGACCTTTACGTTGGAAAGTGAATTGACCGGCCGCACCGCCGCTACGCTGACATCTGACGTCATTCCCCAGGTCGGCGGTATAATTCAAAAGCGCCTGTTTACCGAAGGCGATGAAGTGAAAGCCGGTCAGCCGCTGTATCAGATAGACCCGTCCAGCTACAAAGCCACCTACGACCAAGCCGCCGCCGCGCTGCAAAGCGCCAAGGCGCTGGTGCTGTCTGACTGCCTGAAAGCGAAGCGCTACGCGGGACTGGTGAAAGAACAGGGCGTGTCGCAGCAGGATGCGGACGATGCGCTTTCCACCTGTGAGCAGGACAAGGCCAGCGTGCTGGAGAAAAACGCCGCGCTGGAAAGCGCCCGTATCAATCTGCAATGGACGACCGTCACCGCGCCTATCGCCGGCCGCATCGGGATTTCCAGCGTCACGCCGGGGGCGCTGGTCACCGCCCAACAGTCCACCGCACTGACGACGATCCGCGCGCTGGACACCATGTATCTCGATCTGTCCCGCTCCAGCGCCGACCTGTTGCGCTTACGCAAGCAGGCGCTGGCCACCAATAGCGATACGCTAAATGTCACCCTGACGCTGGAAGACGGCACGGTTTATCCGCACAAAGGCCGTCTGGAATTGACGGAAGTCGCCGTCGACGAATCCACCGGCTCCGTCACGCTGCGTTCCGTGTTCCCCAACCCCGACCATGTATTGCTCCCCGGTATGTTTGTCCGAGCCAAAGTCGACGAGGGCGTGATACAGAACGCGATACTGGCCCCGCAACAGGGCATTACGCGCGACGTGAAAGGCAACGCCACCGCGCTGGTGGTCACGAGCGGCAACAAGGTGGAACGCCGCAGCGTCGTCACGGCGGAAGCCACCGGCAGCAACTGGTTAATAACAAACGGCTTACAGAGCGGCGATCGGCTTCTGGTCGAAGGCAGCGACAAAGTGGCCGCAGGCAATACCGTTAAACCGGTCGAAGTTCAGCTGACGGGAGGCGCAGACTGATGTTCTCCCGTTTCTTTGTGCGACGCCCGGTTTTCGCCTGGGTGATCGCAATACTCATCATGATGGCGGGGCTAATGTCGATCCGCACGTTGCCGGTCGCACAGTATCCCGACGTCGCGCCGCCTTCCGTGCGCATCAAGGCCACCTACACCGGGGCTTCCGCGCAAACGCTGGAAAACAGCGTCACCCAGATCATCGAACAGCAGCTGACCGGGCTGGATAACCTGCTTTATTTCACCTCCACCAGCAGCTCAGACGGCGAAGTCGACATTCAGGTGACCTTTGCACAGGGCACCAATGCCGATACCGCTCAGGTTCAGGTTCAGAACAAAGTGCAGCAGGCGGAGTCGAGACTGCCCTCCGAGGTCCAGTCGTCCGGGATCACCGTGACCAAGTCCCAGTCCAACTTCCTGCTGATCATGGCGCTGTATGACAAGACCGACAAAGCCACCAGCTCGGATATCGCCGACTGGCTGGTGAGCAACATGCAAGATCCGCTGGCGCGTGTCAGCGGCGTCGGCAGCCTGCGAGTGTTCGGTTCCGAATACGCCATTCGCATCTGGATGGACCCCAACAAGCTGGCGTCCTATAGCCTGATGCCTTCCGACGTCGAGTCGGCGATCGAGGCGCAGAATATCCAGCTGTCGGCCGGGAAAATCGGTGCGGAACCCTCCTCAGCCGACCAGCAGTTGACGGCGACGGTACGCGCGCAGTCGCGCCTGCAAACGCCGGAACAGTTCCGCAATATCATCGTGAAAAGCGGATCCAACGGCGCCGTGGTGCATATCGGCGACGTCGCCCGCGTCGAAATGGGCAGCGAAGATTACACATCCTCCTCCCGACTTAACGGCCATCCCTCCGCCGGGATCGCGGTCATGCTGGCGCCGGGCGCCAACGCGCTCGACACCGCAGAGCTGGTCAAGGCCAAGATCAACGAATACAGCCACAGCATGCCTGAGGGCTACGCGGTCGCTTACCCGAAAGACAGCACCGACTTCATCAAGATCTCCGTCGAGGATGTGGTCAAAACGCTGGTCGAAGCCATCGTGCTGGTCATCATCGTCATGTATCTGTTCTTGCAGAATCTGCGGGCGACGCTAATCCCCGCCCTCGCCGTGCCGGTCGTCCTGCTGGGAACCTTCGGCGTTCTGGCGCTGTTCGGCTACTCGATCAACACCCTCACGCTGTTCGCCATGGTGCTGGCTATCGGGCTGCTGGTGGATGACGCCATCGTGGTGGTGGAAAACGTCGAGCGTATCATGCGCGACGAGGGGCTACCCGCCCGCGCGGCCACCGAAAAATCGATGGGCGAAATCTCCGGCGCGCTGGTCGCCATCGCGCTGGTGCTCTCCGCCGTCTTCCTGCCGATGACCTTCTTCGGTGGTTCGACCGGCGTTATTTACCGTCAGTTCTCCGTCACCATCATCTCCGCCATGATGCTGTCCGTGGTGGTCGCGCTGACGCTGACGCCCGCCCTGTGCGGGCTGTTGCTGAAACACAGCAAACCCCATAAGAAGGGCTTTTTCGGCGGCTTCAACCGGTTTTACGCCCGCACGCAAAAAGGCTACAGCCATCGTGTGGTCTCCGCGCTGCGCCGCCCGCTGGTGATGTTGATCGCATTCGCCGCCATCGTCGCACTGATGATCCTGTTCCTGTGGCGGCTGCCCAGCAGCTTCCTGCCGAACGAGGATCAGGGGCAGATTATGGTGCAGTACACCCTGCCGGCGGGGGCGACGGTTAACCGGACCAACGCCGTCAACAAGCGCATCACGGACTGGTTCCTCACAGAGGAAAAGGACAACATCGGCGTCATCTATACCATCACCGGCTTTAACTTCAGCGGTAGCGGGCAGAACGCGGGTATGGCATTTGTCGCGCTGAAAAACTGGGACCAACGCCCCGGTTCGAACAATACCGCACAGGCGATCGCCAACCGGGCGATGAAAGCGCTGTCCACCGAACGTGACGCCCGCATCTTCGCCTCCACGCCTCCATCGGTGCAGGGGATGGGCCAGACCAACGGCTTTACCTTTGAACTGTTGGCCGACGGCAGCACCGAACGCGCAAAACTGATGGAACTGCGCAGCCAACTGCTGAAACAGGCGGGCGCCAGCCCGGAACTGCAGTCGGTCCGCGCCAACGATCTGCCGCAGATGCCGCAGCTACAGGTCGATATCGACAACAACAAAGCCGTGGCGCTGGGACTGTCGCTGAGCGACGTGACGGACACGCTGAGCAGCGCGTGGGGCGGAACCTACGTCAACGACTTCATCGACCGGGGTCGGGTCAAGAAAGTTTATATCCAGGCCGACAGCCCATTCCGCTCCAAACCGTCGGATTTGAATCAGTGGTATGTCCGCGGCAGCGACGACAGCATGGCGCCGTTCTCCGCCTTCGCCTCGACGAGCTGGACCTACGGCCCGGAGACCCTGACCCGATATAACGGTTCCGCCTCGTTCGAAATCACCGGGGAAAACGCTGACGGCGTCAGCTCCGGCGATGCGATGAATAAAATCGAAGCCATCGCCTCACAGCTGCCCTCCGGCTCGACCTGGGCATGGAGCGGACTTTCACTGCAAGAAAAACTGGCGAGCGGTCAGGCATTGGGTCTGTACGCTATCTCCATCATGGTGGTGTTCCTGTGCCTGGCGGCGCTGTATGAAAGCTGGTCGGTGCCGTTCTCCGTCATCCTGATCATTCCGCTCGGGATCTGCGGCGCGGCGCTGGCCGCCCTGCTGCGTGGCTTGAGCAATGACGTTTACTTCCAGGTGGCGCTGTTGACCACCATCGGGCTGTCGTCAAAGAACGCCATCTTGATTGTGGAGTTTGCGGAGTTGGCGGTGCGGCAAGGCAGCACGCTCAGCGCTGCGGTACTCTCGGCGGCCAAAACGCGTCTGCGGCCGATTATCATGACCTCCATGGCGTTCATCGCCGGGGTTATTCCGCTGGCGATAGCCACCGGGGCCGGCGCGAACAGCCGCATCGCTATTGGTACCGGGATTATTGGCGGAACGCTGACGGCCACGCTGCTGGCGATCTTCTTCGTGCCGTTGTTCTTCGTGCTGGTGAGACATTATTTCACCCGCCGCCATGACGTTCAGGAGTAAGACATGTTTTCTCGAATCACGCTTCTCTCGCTGTCGCTACTGCTGACCGGCTGTATTTCTCTGGACCCGGACTATCAGCGCCCCGCGGCGCCGGTGCCCACCACCTGGCCGGGCGCCGCGGCGCAGAGCGATCAGACCGGCGCGGTATTGACCGACTGGCAGCACGTCATGAACGACACTCGTCTCAAAACGGTGGTGGAACGCGCGCTGGCCAGCAACCGCGACCTGCAGAAAGCCATCGCCGATATTGAAGCCGCCAAAGCGCTTTACGGCGAAGAGCGCGCCAGCCTGTTCCCGACGCTGAACGCAGAGCTGAGTCATACCCGGAGTCGGACGGTCGACTCCGGCGTCAGCGGAAGCAGCGAAGCGCAGGGCGCGGTCAGCAGTTTTGAAATCGACCTGTTCGGTCGTAACCGCAGCCTCTCCCGGGCGGCCAGGGAAACCTGGCTGGCCAGCGAGGCCACGGCGCAGAATACCCGCCTGACGCTGATCGGCGAAACCACTACGGCGTGGATCACGCTGGCGGCGGACAAAAGCAATTTGCAGCTCGCCAAAGAGACCATGGAGAGCGCGGCCAACTCCCTGCGTATCACGGAACGCCGCATGGCGGCGGGCGTCGCGGCGGCAACCGACGTCAGCGATGCAATGACCGTCTATCAGTCCGCGCGCGCCAGCGTCGCCAGCTACCAGACGCTGGTCGCGCAGGATATCAATGCGCTGAACCTGCTGGTGGGGGAAACGGTGCCGGAGAACCTGCAGCCCGCGCCGCTTGACCAGCTCAGCGACAGCGCGATCGCGCTGGTGCCGGCCGGCGTCTCCTCCGAGGTCCTGCTGCGCCGCCCGGACGTGCTGGAAGCGGAATACAGTCTGAAGAGCGCCAACGCGGATATCGGCGCCGCCCGCGCCAACTTCTTCCCGACCGTCTCGCTGACCGCCAGCGCGGGCGTCGGCAGCAACTCGCTGTCCAACCTGTTCAGCCACGGGGCCAATATTTGGTCGTTCGCCCCGAGCGTGACCCTGCCGCTGTTCACCGGAGGCAGCAATCTGGCGCAATTGAGATATGCTGAGGCGGAGAAAAAAGGGTTGATTGCGGACTACGAGAAAGCGATTCAAAGCGCCTTTAAAGACGTGGCGGACGCATTGGCGCGTCGCGAGACGCTGGCAGAGCAGCTCGACGCTCAGCAGCAGTACGTGGCGGCGGCCCAGCGCAGCTTCACGCTGGCTCAACGCAGCTATCAATCCGGCGTCGGCGATTACCTCAATGTTCTGACGGCTCAGCGCACGCTCTGGTCATCACAGCTTGAGCTGATCGCGCTGCGTCAGACCGACTTTGATAATCGCATCACCCTCTGGCAATCGCTGGGGGGCGGCGTCAGCTCAACGACGGAAAAGTAACACCCACGACGGCGGCGGTTGTCGCCGGATCCGTTCATGGCCGGACATTTTGTCCGGCCTGTGCATAATGACTTGAACACGGGGTACATCATGACGACTGAATCTTCTCAATCCAGGCAGCCCACCCGTATACGTCTGCCGCTGGTATTTCGTACCTTAACGGTGAAAACCACCTCTCGCCTCCCCGGCCCATTCCAGCGCATCGTCTTCACCGGCGACGATCTCGACGGTTTTCGCAGTCCGGGATTCGATGACCATGTGAAGCTGTTTTTCCCCGACCGTGAAACCGGCGAACTTCATCTACCCAAGAATGGTCCGGATGGCCCGATCTGGGGCGACGTGCGTCCGGCTAACCGTGATTACACGCCGTACCATTTCGATGCGCTCGCGCGTGAACTCACCATCGACTTCTATCTGCACGCCAGCGGCGTCGCCTCCGACTGGGCCAACGCGGCCAAAGCAGGTGACGTTATCGGCATGGGCGGACCGCGCGGCTCTATTCAGATCCCGGCGGATTACGCCTGGCAGGTGTTGATCTGCGATGAAACCGGGATCCCTGCGCTCCTGCGTCGACTTCAGGAACTGCCGGACACCACGCGCGGCGCGATAGTCATCGAAAGCGGAAGCGAGGACGAACGTCCGGCCATTCCGGTTAAAAGCGGTATGACGCTGGAATGGATCGCTCGGGACGGCAACGACGATGCCCAGAAATTGATTGCGGCCGTGGATCGCCTGACATTCCCCACCGACGACTACTTCGTCTGGGCGACCGGCGAGAACCACAAGATATTCACGCTGAAAACCTATCTGACCGGCTCTCTGGGACTGGACGAAGACTACGTTCGCGCAGTGGCCTATTGGAAACGCGGGGCCGAGTAGTCGCGCTCCCCTTTCCGCCGCAGTCGGGGCGCGAGTGCGGAACGATCGGCGATGATGCCGCCACTAACGGCAACACGCCGATATGAATGACAGAATTTGGTTCTAGAAACAGCGTCAGCCACCGCTTGACGATGGCGGCAAAGCTGTCAGGCCGCCCAAGTATGATGGCGCCACACCCGGCTTCGTTCGCGGAGCCGCTGGCGCCCTCATGTACGTTAAACCCGGTTTGGCGAATTTTCGCGCCGGTTTAAGGATAAATCATGACAAACAAGGATAATTTATGCGAATAGCATCCCCTCTACTCTGGCTTCTGGCCTCGGTGTCCCTGTCAGGGATCGCCACGACGGCCCAGGCGGAACAGCACCCACGAGTCAATCAAACCTCTCTCGTCAAACAAGCCGTGTCCTGCGCCTCGCTAGCGAAAGTGGATCTCACCGACATCGGTGGTCAAGGAAGCCGTATCACCGCGACAAGCGAGTCTACCTCCAATGGAGAGACCCACTGCGTCGTCGACGGCGTGCTCGCCCCCGCCATCCAGTTCAAGGTTTTGCTGCCCACCACCACCTGGACTCAACGTTTCCTGCAGCTCGGCTGCGGAGGTTTGTGCGGTCGTATCAGCCTGGATGTCGGCGCGGCGGCAGGCTGTGCGCCGCTGAATGCGAGCGGCTTTACGGTCGCAACCACCAATATGGGTCATGAGTCGACGGAGACGAATTTCGGCGATGATGATCAGAAGCGGCGTGACTTCGCCTACCGAGGTGTGCATCTGACCGCGGTCACGGCGAAAAAGCTGATGAGTGTGTTTTATGGACGTTCGCCATCCTACTCCTACTTCAGCGGCTGTTCCGACGGCGGTCGTGAGGCGCTGATGGAAGCGCAGCGCTACCCTGAGGACTTCAACGGCATTATCGCCGGGGCCGCAGCCATGAACTTCCAGGTGCAGAACAGCATGTATCACGCCTGGCAGGCGCTGAGCAATAGGGATGCGGACAACAAAGCGATCATCGTTGCCGCCGATTTGCCGCTCATCCACAAAGCCGTCATTGCGCAGTGCGATGCGTTGGACGGACAAACAGACGGGCTGATTTCAGACCCAATGAACTGCCATTTCAATCCATCCGTATTGCAGTGCAAAAAGGGGGAAAGCAATAGTTCGGGCACCTGCCTCAGCGTCACGCAGGTGAACACGCTGCGTAAACTCTACGCCGGGCCACGCGCGCGGGTGACCGGAGAAAAAATGACCGTGGGTGGTCCGCAGCCGGGTTCCGAACTCTCCTGGGCCGGCGTCTTCGTTCCGCAGAATGCCAACGACACCCCCAGCAGCGCGACCATCGCGTTGGAAGCGCTGAAAAACATCATCTTTGAAAAAAATCCGGGGTCAGATTACACGCTCAAAGATCTGAGCTTCACCACGGAGACGTTCGCAGAGCTGCACGCATTGCATCCGTTGAATGACGCCACCAACCCAGACCTGTCTGACTTCAAAGCCGCAGGCGGCAAACTGATTATCTGGCATGGCTGGTCCGATCCCCACATCAGCCCGCTCAACAGCATCGCTTACCATGAAGCCCTGGGGAAAACCCTGGGCGCCGTTCAACGCAACGCGTTCGAACGCCTCTATCTGCTGCCGGGTCTCTACCACTGCTCAGGCGGTGACGGCCCGAGTTTAGTGGATTTTCTGACGCCGATGTTGAACTGGGTCGAACAGGGCGTCGCGCCGGGTAGCGTTGTGACCTGGCAGGCGGCACAAGAAGAAACCAGCGGCTTCGGTCAGCCGACACAGGGCGATAACACGCAGAGCGCGCTGAAGCTGGAAACGATCTCGTCCACTGCGGCGTCACGTCCGGTATTTCCTTACCCGTATTACGCGGTCTACAGCGGTCAGGGGGATGAAAACGTCGCTTCCAGCTATGTGAGCAAACCCATCAGCCCGCTGCCGACGTCATTTCGCTGGCTCGGGAAAACATTTTATACGCCTTACCCACCGATGCAGTAATCTGCTTTAGTCCCTACCCCTACGGAGGCTTCCCGACTGGCCGCCTCCGTAGGGCCTCACCGCCCCTCTCGTCTAATATACCTTCATCTCAACGTCGCTAGACCTCGCCTGCCCTCACTAATATTCAATCATCGTGATCATGTCTGCATATTTTTGCTAACAAAACTGAACCGATATGTACATTTTATTGACAACCTATTCGCACCGATCAAAACTGAACCGTACGGTACGCTTTTGGCGCGGCACACCACCGGTCTTTATTGACGACGGCCCGGTCACTCAAGGCGACTGAACTCAAAATGCGTTAACACGGCGTCTCCCGCACGACGCTTTCCGACCGACATTGGTGATCTTTTTAGAAGGTTTTACGAATGAGCATATTGACCCAGGTAGTCCGTTCCTCTGCAATGATCGTCGCCATCGCCTTAGCCGGTTGCGCCGGCACCCAACCCGCCCGCTACGCCGGGATTGAGTCCTCCTCTCAATGGCAGCCCAATACCGGTGCTGAGTCCGACCGTATTCCTTTCCGCTACGCCGCGCCGGTGGACTGGACGAAGTACACCCACGTTATTCTCGACCCCGTCACCGTTTATCCGGGCAACGACAATCAGTTTGGCGATATGGATCCGAACGATCGCCTGGCACTGGCGAAATACATGCAGGATCGCTTTAGTGAAAGCCTGAGATCGCGTTTCACCGAAACCAAAACGCCAACACCTGCGGCCATCAGAATCAAACTGACGCTGACAGGGGCGGAAACCACCACGCAGGTAGTGGGGACGGTGACTAAATTCGATCTCGCAGGCGGCCCCTACAATATTGTGCAAGCCCTTCGCGGTAAGGAAGGCATGCTCAGCGGGTCCGTCAGTTATGCGGTAGAAATTTACGACGCCGCCAGCAATCGCCTGCTTAACGCCTACGTCGCCAAGCAGTACCCGAACGCGATGAACGTGGGCGCCACCATCGGCTCACTCAGCGCGGCGGAAGTCGGCATCAATAAAGGGGCCGATGAACTGGTCGACATGCTGAAGTCCCCCGCGCCGGCGGAGTAAGACGCGGATGGCGGCGTTTCGTCCGGTGGAGAAAACCATGACACGCAATTGCAACAGGCGAAACCGAGCGGTTCATCATGCATGACGCTCAACCCCTGATAACGTCACTGACAGGCGCCCAACGATGAAAATACCACGCTTAATTATGTGCCTCGCAGCGATGCTCCTGCTGAACGGGTGTATCGTTGTCGGCGGTCACCCGCGGGATCATCATTCGCGTCCGCACTATGACGCCCCTCGTTCCTATGACGTTCGCGATCATCATCGCGGGCGTGATGATCGCTAAGACAGGCAAGCGCGGGCGGCGCTGAACTGGCCACCCGCCTGTCCTTTGCTGTTTTTTACTCACCATGTCGAAGCCGCAGAAACCCTTTCATCTAGCCGGACAATCGGCGAGATGCCCGACATTATCGACCATCATCAAACTGGCGGCACGTCCCGGATCTCATACTCGTGTCTGAGCGGGTTACCTTATTGGAGGGGGAATGGAGTTAGATATGAAGAAAAATTCTGGTCATTGTCTCTCTGTGAGCAAGTGACAATGCCAGAAGCGGAAGCGACTCATCTCGACGAAATTAGTCGAGTTTTTTCGTATTGACGAACTTTTCCTGCAGCATGCGATGGACAAGATCTTGCAGCGCGGAAGCCGACCACCGACAGGCCGGACCGCTCATCCCCAGTGCCGCGGCAACGCGTCCTTGTTTATACAGCGGTATGGCCACGCAGCACAGGCCCGGCTCTACCTGTTCCAGATCGAGCGCAAAGCCCTGCGCGGCGATCGTCTTCAGCTCCGCGCCCAACGACGCGGACACTTTCCCCGCTCGCCGCAGACTACGCACCAATCCGACATCGTTGGCCAGAAGGATTTTACCGATGGCGGAGGTGGTCAATCCCTCGCGATTGCCGCAGGGACAACTCGCCCGCAGTACGCTGCCATCACATTCGACGGAATCGATACAGAGATACTCGCTTGTCCCGCACGGGACGGCCAGGTAACAGGTTTCGCCGCTAATCTCGGCGAAGCGCCGCAGTACCGGCCCGAACGTGGCGCGCAATGCGGTATCTTCATCGGTCAGCGGCTGCGCCAGTTCACGCAGACGCAAGCCCAGCGCATAACGCGTGCCGTTACGGGTAACATAGCCCATCGCCGCCAGCGTATTCAGCAAGCCGTGCAGCGTACTTTTGTTCAATCCCAGCTGTGTCGTCAGGTCGACGAGACGGGATTCCCCTCCAGCCTCGGCAATCGCTTCGAGTAACGCCATTGCTCGCTCAACAGACTGGATCTTTCGGTTATCGTCGATCATCCTTTCCCTCTCAAACCGCGACTGCGGCAATCCGTCACTTAAAGATAGAGTCTCGAAAGATAACATCGTAGTTCGTTGATGTCGCACACCCGACGAGCCGTTAAAACTAATAGGAATATTAAAAAATATTTCATTATTTTAAGGTAATAAATTCTCTCTGATAAGGTTTTTGCTTAATTTGCCTTAAGAGACGACGCCACCATGAAACCCTCCCTACGTCATACCGCTCTCGCGCTGCTGTTGGCGGGGCTGTCCGCCTCTGCGGTCGCCGCGTCCCAGCCTGAAGCCATCAACATTGGTTATCAGAAAGCCAACATTTTCGCCCTGCTGAAATACCGAGGAACGCTGGATGAAAAATTTAAACAGCAGGGCATTCAGGTGCGCTGGATCGAGTTTCCCGCCGGGCCGCAGATGCTGGAGGGATTGAACGTCGGCAGTATCGATCTGGCGGCGACTGGCGATGCGCCGCCCGCCTTTGCGCAAGCGGCGCAGGCCGATCTGATTTATCTGGCGCACTCGCCCGCCAATCCAAAAACGGAAGCCATCGTCGTGCCGGGCGACTCCCCCATCAAAACGGTGGCGGATCTCAAAGGGAAGCGCGTGGCGTTGAACAAAGGCTCGGACGTCAATTACCTGCTGGTGAAAGCGCTGGAAGAAGCCGGTCTGAGCTATCGCGATATTACGCCGGTCTACCTGACGCCGAGCGATGCGCGCGCGGCGTTTCAGCGCGGCGCGGTGGACGCCTGGGTGATCTGGGACCCGTTCCTGGCCGAGGTGGAGAGCAATGCGGGCGCCAGACAAATTCGCAATGCGGAGGGGTTGGTGCCGCACTACACGTTCTACCTCGCCAGCCGGAAGTTCGCCGAAACCTGGCCGCAGACGGCGGAACAGGTCATCAACGAACTGGCGTCGCTCAGCCAATGGGCTAACGCTAACCCGACCGATGCCGCCGCCATCCTGTCTCAGTCGACCGGCCTGGATCGCGCCATCTGGAGCAAAGCGCTGGCAAGAATGCCTTACGGCGCCGAGCGGATGACGCCGGACGTTTTCAGCCAGCAACAGGCGCTGGCGGACAAATTCACGCAGATCGGACTGTTGCCGACGAAGGTTAACGTAACCAGCGCCACTTGGTCATTGGATAAACAGTGATGAGTCCCACTGACCATAAAAAGGCGGGCGCTCAGGCCCGCCTTTTTGTACGTCCACACGGTTAAGCGGTTTTCTGTTCCTGCCCGCCATTACCGACCTGCCAGATAAAGGTCGGCGCATTGCCGTTAACCAACCAGTCACCGATATTGCGGGCCTTATAAATTACCGGATTGTGGGATGCCAGCGTGCGCGCGTTGCGCCAGTGGCGATCCAACGCCTTGCTCACGCGCGTATCCGATGCGCCGAGCGCGTTGAACAGCTCGGTCGCCGCGCGCGGCACCAGCTCGCTGGCGATCACCTGCGCCTGCGCCGCCTCCACTTCCGCGATGCTGTTGATGCGCAGCTTGAGGGCGTCGTCGTCCGAAGCATGAACCTCATACGCCTGTTGCAGCGATTGCGTGGCCGCGATCACCGCCGCTTCCGTGGCGTAGGCCCAGCTGGAAACCTGACCGACTACCTGCAACACCTGCACATCCTCTTTCGGCAGCGCGGCATTGCTGTGGCTGTAGATACGCTTACGCTGGCGTACGCCCTCGGCTGCATCGCGCGCTACCGCCCGCCCGATACCAGCGAGCGTCGCGAGCAGCATGTGCTGGTAAAACGCCGTCTGATACAGGAAGCGGTCCGCAAAATCGTAGACATGGCCGGCGTCGACCAGCGCCTGCGTAAAACGGGTCGTGCCGCTGCCGGTCAGCCGCTGACCGAAACCGTCCCAGTCATCCTCACGCAACACGCCGTCCTGATGCGTACTGACAATCGCAATCACATCCCGACCGTTATCGCTGCGACGGGCGTAAACATCAATCCAGTCGGCGAACAGTGTGCCGGTGCTGTAAAACTTCTCGCCGTTCAGCGTCCAACCGTGCGGCGCAGGCTCGACGCGGGTGATGACATCGCCCAGTGTAATGTTGCCGATCTCGGTCCAGCCGCTGCCGACCAGCTCACCGTCCAGGAAACGCAGGAACCAGCGATCGCGCTCCGGCGTGTCCGGCGCATTGAGGCGGTCTTCCACGAAGGCGAAATGCGCCCGCAGCGCCTGCGGCAGATTAGAGTCCGCCTCCGCCAGCTCCGTCAGCAGACGAAACAGCTGAGGCAGCGACGCGTTCTGTCCCCCCTTCTCTTCAGGAATACGCACGGCGCCGAATCCAGCCTCCTTCAACCAGCGGATAGGCTCATGGGGCAGCTCCCGACGCCGCTCACGGTCGGCGGCGCCAGCGGCGATACGGGCGAAGATGGGGCGGAACTGCGACGCCAACGTATCGTAATCAGTGCCGGTCGAAAGTAAGGTCATGATGTGCTCCTTGATCGTGATGATCGTCAATATCCTGACGGGTCGGTTCGTGACGAACCGCGAGCAGGAAGAAGATGGGGATAATGGCGCTCAGCGAGACAATCCAGAACATGTTGGTGCCGTAGGCCGCCTGTAATAGCGGCAGAATAAACAGCGCCAGTGCGCTGCCGATCCCCGACAGCGAGCGGCTGAAACCGACGCCGGTCGCGCGGATAGAGGTCGGGTAAGACAGTGCCGGATAGATCATCAACTGCGCTCCCGGCCCGAAGCCTTCCGCGAACAGCCACAGGCCCAGCATCAGGATGGCGATGACCACGCCTGTCGTCGCCTGAGGTTGACCGATCAGCGCGAGCGCAATGAGCGCGATGAACTGTAGGGCAAAGCCCGCGATCGCCACATGACGTGAAGGATATTTCCAGGCCAGCCGCATCCCCAGCAGACCGCCGGTGAAGGCAAACAACGCATTTAGCCCCAGCGAAGCCGAGATGGTTTCAAACACGCCGGCCCCCAGAAATTGCGCCAGAATGGACGGCAGGAAGAAGGCGATGGCGGTGTATTCAAAGGAGATGCACACGTTCATCACGCCCGCCACGATGGTGCGTTCCCGGTACGGTTTCTGGAACAGCACCCGGAAGCTGACCTTCGGCTGATGAGACGTCTTGCGCTGTATCTTATCGACAGCTTCGTGGGCGGCAATGCCGTAGGAATCACGCAAAATCCGCGCCGCGCCTTTGAGATCGCCCTGATTCGCCGCCCACAAGGGAGACTCATTCATAAACTTGCGCCGGACCGCGATAATCAGCAAGGCCGGCACCGCGCCGAACAGCAGCGAGGCGCGCCACAGCCAGTCGAGATGCTGTTCGGGCAGCAGGAAATAGAGACCGAAGATGATCAGGAAGCAGGCGGACGACGCCGCGTACCACATCGGACACCACGCCGCCAAGCGGGCGGCCTTGTTGCCCTTGCCGGCAAACCTGGAGAATTCGGCCAAATAGGACATCGCCACCGGCAGGTCGATCCCGACGCCGATCCCCATCAGGAAGCGCGCGCCAATCAACACCCACACGTTCGGCGCCAGCCCGGCGGCAATCGCGGAGACGACGAAAAACAGCATATCCGCCATAAAGACGGAGTAACGGCCGTATTTATCCGTCAGCCAGCCGCCGATCAGGTTGCCGATAATGGTGCCGATCATGATGGAGGACGTGACCAGCCCGGTGAGCACCGGCGTCAATTGAAACTCTCTGACGACATCATCGATACCGTACGACAGCGTGGTCAGATCGTAGGCGTCGAGAAATACCCCGCCCAGCGCCAGAAAGATGATCATTCTGGCGTAGCTGTTTTTCTCGCTGCGGGTGTTGATCAATCTTGCTACGTCGCTCACCGAGCTAATGGGAATGGATCCTGGAGCAGAACCCCTGATGTCGTTGTCAACCGGTAACGTACTCATACTGTTGGCATCCTCGCTATTATTTTATGTGCAGGTGAAGCTACGGTTATAAGTCGAAGTTCTGGCGTTCACAAACAACATTTATGTCTTTAAAATTCATTAAATAACAATAAGATAACCACATAAAAAACACACAGGACGAGCCACTATCCAGCAGCCCGGCGACCACGTTGAAACGCATGAGAACGGCGACTATTCGGCCGATACCGGCACCAGAACGCCCTTGACCAACGGGTCGTCAGTCTCCTTCAGCCACCGTTGCAGGCGCGGGTCGGAAAACGCCTGTTGCAGTTTGACGATAGGCGCGTCGTTAAGATACGGCGTGCCGATCACCAGCCGTGAGGCGAAGGTAGCCGGGGCCGGCGGGAAGAGAATTCCCTTCTCACGCGGGATCTTGCCGGCGTCGAACTGGGAGACGTAGCCGATGGCGGCATCGACCGAATTTAGCGCGCGCGGCATGGTCAGCAGATCCAGCTCCTTAAAGACCAAACGTTTGGGATTGTCCTGAATATCTTTCAGCTTCGCCGTGCGGGGTTCCACTGCCGGATTCAGGCGGATCAGCCCGATACGTTGCAGCAGCCACAACGCCTGTCCCTGATTGGCGCCGTCATTCGGCACGACGATCGTCGCCTGCTCCGGCAGCGCGTCGACCGAGGGGTAGCGGTCCGAGTAGATGCCGAACGCCCACTGGAATACCGGCACCGTCGGCGTCAGCTTGAAGCCGTTGGCATCCACCACCTGCTTTAACCACCACTGATGCTGATACACCGTGGCGGCATAGACGCCATCCGCCACCGCCCGGTCCGCCTGCACCGGATCCTGCAAGCCTACGGCCCTCAGCTTCAGGCCGTAGTCGGGGGCGATGTGTTCGCCGACGTACTGAATCACCCGCTCTTCCCCCGCCATCGCCGGTTCAAAATGGATATCCAGCGTGGAGCCGAACGTCACCGTCTGCTGACGCTGCGTCAGCCAGTACCACGCGCTGACCGCCGCGGCGATAATCACCACGCCGCCGACCCACCACGGCCAGCGCCGCTTCTTACGAATTTCGAACTGCGGTGTATTCATGCTGACTGCGCTCCCTGTGAATGACGCAATGCCGCGACCAGACGGTCACCGGCGAATTGAATCAGTTGTATCGTGGCGATCAGCACCACGATGGTGGCGATCATGATGTGGTGATCGAAACGCTGGTAGCCGTAGACCACGGCGAGGTAGCCGATGCCGCCCGCGCCGATGGTCCCGGCGATGGCGGAGTATTCGATCATGGAGATCAGATTGAGCGTGACGGCGGAGACAATGGCGGGCAGCGCTTCGCTCAACTGCGCCGAGACGATGATCTGACCGACGGAGCCGCCGGAGACCAGACCGACCGACGTCACGTCTTCCGGCAGTTCCCGCAGCGCGTTTTCCACCAGCCGGGCGAAGAACGGGATGCCCGCGATGACCATCGGGACGACCGCCGCCGGAATGCCGATGGTGGTGCCGGTCAGCCAGAAAGTCACCGGGATAATCGCCGCCATCAGCACCAGAAACGGCAGGGAACGCCCCATGTTCACCAGCCAGTTCAACATTCGGTTTAGGGCCGGGCGAGGAAACAGCCCCCGGCGCGAGGTATTGAACAGCACGACGCCGACCACGCCGCCAAGGCTGACCACGAACAGCATGACGATGGCGACCATGAGCCAGGTTTCACCGTAAGCGGGCAGCAGCAGCGTGTGGATCTCGCGCCAGGGCGTGTCCTGACTCATCACGGCCGTTGACGTTGCAGTCGTCATATCGCCTCCCTTAGCGCCGGAGCCGACGCCATGACCTCCGCGACGACGCCCTGCGCGTCGAGCAGCCCGACGATCTGAGCCGCAGAGAGTCGCTCACCGTGAAAACGCACCGCGATCTCCAGCCGTCCCGCCAGTTGCTGGTTGACCCACTCGACGTGGCCGCCCAGGACGTCGATCTGCAACGCGAACTGTCTGGAGAGCCGACTAATCCAGTCCGTCGCCACCGCCCGGTTCGCGCTGTAGCTGACCCGTAGCAAGAGGTCGCCGCGCCCCGGCTGCGCCGTGACCGGGAACAGTCGCTCGCCAAGCGAGGAGTCCGGCTGTGCCAGCAGATCGCGGACGCTTCCCTGCTGAACGATGCCCCCGTCGCGGATCTCCGCCACCGCGTCGGCGGCCGTGCGCACCACGTCCATTTCATGGGTGATCAACACGATGGCCAGACCGAAGTCATCCCGCAGCTGTTTAAGCAGTTGCAGCACGGCGGCGGTCGCCTCAGGGTCGAGGCCGGACGTGGCCTCATCCGCCAGCAGTACCGTCGGATTCAGGGCCAGCGCCCGGGCGATGCCGATACGCTGGCGCTGGCCGCCGGAGAGCTGCGCCGGGTAGCTGTCCGCCTTGTGGCTCAGCCCCACGCTGTCCAGCAACGAGCCGACGCGCTTCTGGATGTCCCGCTTCACCACGCCCAGAAACTCCAGCGGCAGCGCGATGTTCTCCCAGGCGGTTTTACGCTGGAGCAGCGCTGACGACTGAAATACTGTGCCAATCGCCCGGCGCTCCCGGCGCAGCGCCTCTCCGGTCAGCAGTGAGAGATCGTTGCCGTTGACCCGCAGCGTGCCGCGATCGGGTTTTTCCAGCAGGCTGATGCAGCGCGCCAGCGTGGATTTCCCCGCGCCGCTCGGTCCGACGACCGCCGTGATGGTGCTCGCTGGTACCTGCAGCGAGATGTCTTTCAGGACATCCGTCCGACGGCCCTGCTTGTCGTGATAGGTTTTGTACAGATGTTGGATTTCAATCATGACACCCGCTCCCGTACGCGCGCTGCGGATGAAGCGAGATCCCGATAGCCCGCCGCCGGGTGCGGCACTGCCAGCCGCGGGCCAGCGTGAAACAGTTTTTCCCGCAGCGTGCCCGCCGAATAGTCGCGTTTGAAGACACCGCGTTTTTGCAGTTCGGGGATCAGCCATTCGACCACATCGGTGAACGTTTCGTGGGTCAGGGCATAGGCCAGATTAAAGCCGTCCACATCCGTCTCTTCCACCCAGCTTTGCAACTCGTCGGCGACGGTTTCCGGGCTGCCTACCAGCAGCGGTCCAAAGCCACCGATGCCGACCCAGTCCGCCAGCCCCTGCACCGTCCACTGCCGGTCCGGATCGGCGGTCGAGAAGGTTTCCACCGCCGACTGAATGGCGTTGGTGTGCAGGTGTTTCAGCACCTGATCCGGCGGGTACTGACCGAAGTCGATGCCCGTCCAGCCGGAGATCAGCGCCAGCGCCCCTTCGTAGCTGACCCAGGAGGCATACTCCCGCCACTTCGCCTGCGCCTCGCGATCGGTCTCGCCGACAATCACCGTTTGCAGGTTGAAAATCAAAATGCTGCGCGGATCGCGCCCGGCCTCCGCCGCCCGGCGTCGGATATCCGCCACCGTTTTCTTTAGCAGCACCTTGGAGGGCGACGCCACGAACACGCACTCGGCATGTTCGGCGGCGAACTGTTTGCCGCGGCTCGACGCGCCCGCCTGATAAAGTACCGGCGTCCGCTGCGGTGACGGCTCACACAGGTGAATACCCGGTACGTTGAAGAACTCGCCGTGGTGATTGATGGGATGGATTTTGGTCGGATCGCTGAAAATACGCCGTTCGCGGTCCCGCAGCACCGCGCCCTCTTCCCAGCTCCCCTCCAGCAGCTTGTACACGACCTCCAGATATTCGTCGGCATAGTCGTAGCGCGCGTCATGGTCGGTCAGCGCCTTCTGCCCGATATTGCGTGCCCCGCTCTCCAGATACGAGGTGACGATATTCCAGCCGACGCGCCCTTTGGTCAGGTGATCCAACGTCGACAGTCTGCGCGCGAAGGGGTAAGGATGTTCGAACGATAGCGACGCCGTCAGTCCAAACCCCAGGTGCTCCGTGACCAGCGCCATCGGCGTGACCAGCGCCAGCGGATCGTTGACCGGCACCTGCGTCGCCTGGCGAATGGCGGCGTCGCTGCTGCCGTGCAGTACGTCGTAGACGCCCAGCACATCGGCAATAAACAGACCGTCGAATTTGCCGCGTTCCAGCAGCCGCGCCAAATCAACCCAGTAGTCCAAATCCTTATACTGCCAGGAGCGATCGCGCGGATGCGCCCACAGGCCCGGTGACTGATGGCCGACACAATTCATATCAAACGCATTAAGACGAATTTCACGTTGCGATGGCATAGCGCTCTCCATAAAGCTCTCGCAGCCGAACGGCGTTCGGCCGGAGTCTCAATTTATTATTCAGTGAGTCAGTGAGTCGTGAAGGTTCAGGTAGAGACGGGACATCGCGCCGAGGCGGCGGCAGGGATCACGGAGTTTATCAGGTGTCTCGCTACGCTTTCCGCGTGTTGCGACACCTGCGGCAGTCCCATCAGTTCGCCGAAACGGCCGCGTGCGGCAGGTCCGACGACAAGCAGGCGCGGGTTGGCCTGACCGAGAATATCCAGCGTTTCCGACCGCTCGTTAACCAGAATCCCCAGTCCCAGCGGATCGGGTTGCAGTTCGCCGCGCTGCGACAGGGAATGCAGCAGCGGCTGACTCTGGGTAAGCGACGCATGCGCCGGGCCGGTGGTGACAATCAGCTTGTCGACCGTCGTGGTTTCAATCTTTCCCTGACGCGGCTGGAGTCGCAGCGTCAGCGTCGTTTCGTCGGCCTCGACGCCACACAGGCGCGCCGCCAGCACGCGCAGTTCGCCGGACTCGCGCCGCGCCGCGATGACCTGAGCCACCTGCGGCGCGGTGCGATAACGATGTACGTCCCACCAACTGCGTAGATGGCGTAGGAAACGCTGCTGCTCTTTCAGCGCCAGCGTCTGCCACAAGGCCTGCCCATTGGCGCGGATCTCGTCCATAACCGCCTGCCAGGGAATGCCCTGTTCGGCGGCGGCGACGACCTCCCGTCGTGCCTGCGCCAGCGCGCCGCGCGCCGTCGTCGGCCAGGAAGAAGACAGCGACCAGGGCGGCGGCGGCGCGTCAACGCTCAAATTGCTGCGGGACAACAGCCCGTGCCGAGAGAAGGCGACGATCGGCCCGTGGTGGCCGCGCGTTTGCAGCGAGGCGACGACGTCCGCCATCGTCAGCGCTGTCCCCATGATCCCAACGCGCTGAGACGGCGCCACCGTATCCAATACGCCCGGCAACCACGGGTTAGCGACCAACGCTGGGTGTGTCTGCCAGGGACGCAGCATCTCGGGGAGTGCCGGCGGCGGATGGCTGACGGCCAGCACCACGACATCGGCGCGTAACGCCAGACCGCTCGCCGTCGTCACGATATGATCCTGCAGGCCGATCGCCCGGTCCCAGATGTGGCGTAGCTGAACCGGGCCAGATTTGGCGACCTCGGCGAACAGGCCCTCCATGTAGCGGCCGAAAAGTCCGCGCTGCGGGTAGGCATTGCCATCACGCCATAGCGCCGCACTGTCTTTGCGGAACTCGGGCTGGCGTTTCAGCCAGCGTTCGAAGTGGGCTTTGTCCTCGCTGAATAGAGACATTCGCGCGGCGGGGACGTTGATGCGGTGCGCAGGCTCCGGGGTGGAATAGGCAACGCCAAGTCCCAGGTGCTCCCTAGGTTCCACGACGGTTACGCGCAGCGCGCTTTCCGCCGTCCGCGCCAGATGGATCGCCAGCGCCGCGCCGCTCACGCCGCCGCCAATAATGACAATATGAGGTTCAGTCATAGCTCAGCTCCTTTGCCGTTTGTTGCTCCATTTTTCTCACTCTCGGTATGATTTCCCGCCCGAAATAGTCCACCTCTTCCTGAAAATGCAGAAAGCCGAGCAGCATCAGGTCCACGCCCGCGTTCTTGTAGTCGATAATGCGTTCCGCGATTTGCTGCGGCGTGCCGATCAGGTTGGTTTTGAACCCATCGTTATACTGCACTAAATCGTCCAACGTGGACTGCGCCCAGTTGCCCTCTTTTTCCGGCGAGGCGTTGCCCGCGTTCTGCACTTCCTGATGAAAACCTTTCACCGCCGCCGGATCGGCCTGATCCAGAATATCCTGTAGCTGCTGGCGCGCCGCCGTCTCGGTATCGCGTGCAATCACGAAGCCGTTGACGCCGATTTTTACGCGGCGTTGATGCGACTGCGCCTTAAGCTGGATGTCCTCCACCTGACGTCGAATGCCTTCTACGCTGTTGCCATTGGTGAAGTACCAGTCCGATACCTGCGACGCCATATCGCGCGCCGCCCGTGAACTGCCGCCCTGGAAAATGTCAGGAAGCGGGTCGCGCGGTTTAGGTTTCATGACGTAGTCGCGAAAGCGGTAAAAGTCGCCGGCGAAGGTAAAACTCGGCTCGGTCCAGATCCCCCGCAGACAGCGGATAAACTCTTCAGAACGCCGGTAACGCTCCTCATGATCCAGCCACGGTTCGCCGATGGCCTTAAACTCGCCGCGAAACCACCCGCTCACGATGTTGACGGCGATACGCGGCCCGTAAATGTGGCTGAGGGTGGCGACCTGTTTCGCCGCCAACGCGGGGTTCCACGGGCCGGGCAACAGCGCGGCAATCACCGTCAGGCGCTCCGTGACGGCCAGCAGGTCCTGCGAGAAGGTGACGGATTCGTGCTGATTGTCGGCGCCATAGCCCGCGGTGAAGCGAATCTGCGTCAGGGCATAATCGAACCCGGCGCGCTCGGCGATCTGCGCCAACTTGCGGTTGTAGTGGTGATCCCACTGCGTGCGCTGCGGTATTTTGCTGACGACCAGTCCGCCGGAGACATTAGGCACCCAGTAGGCGAACTGGATGGGGCGGCGCGTTTCCTGCTGTGACATAGCGATCTCCCGTAATTAGCTGGCGCTGACCTGTTTGACCGGTCGGCGGTCGCCGCCGATGGTTTCACCGAAGGGGCCGGTATTGACGGCGCGCGACGGCGGGCGGGACGACTGCGCCAACGGCAGCAGCGGCATGACCAGCTCGGCGAAGCGATGCGCCTCCTCCAGATGGGGGTAACCGGACAGAATGAAGTTTTCGATGCCCAGCGCCTGATATTCCCGCAGGCGATCCGCCACCTGTCGCGGACTGCCCACCAGCGCCGTCCCCGCGCCGCCGCGCACCAGCCCCACGCCCGCCCACAAATTGGGGCCGATACGCAGATCATCCCGCGAGCCGCGATGCAGCGCGCTCATTCTCGCCTGTCCGGTCGAATCCATTCGGGCGAAAATTTTCTGCGCCTGCGCGATGGTGTCATCATCCAGATGGGCGATCAGACGGTCGGCCGCCGCCCAGGCCTCTTCCTCTGTTTCGCGGACGATGACGTGCAGGCGAATGCCGAAGTTCAACGTGCGTCCGTTCGCCTCGGCGCGTTCCCGCACGACTCGCAATTTTTCCT
Source organism: Lonsdalea quercina (assembly GCF_900107885.1). Classification (NCBI taxonomy): domain Bacteria; kingdom Pseudomonadati; phylum Pseudomonadota; class Gammaproteobacteria; order Enterobacterales; family Pectobacteriaceae; genus Lonsdalea; species Lonsdalea quercina. The sequence goes on from NZ_FNQS01000001.1 coordinate 161,466, forward strand.
CGACCTGCGCCAGCGGCTCGCCCCAGGTGAGATAGGTATCGATCTGCTCCGCCGCGACGTCGATGGCCTCCGGCGAAGAGCCGCCGAAATAGAGCGGCGGGCCGTTTTCCTGCACCGGCGGAAACAGCACCTCCGCACCTTCCACCCGAATATGTTTACCGGAGAAATCCACTTTCTCGCCCTTCAACAGCCGCGTGTATACCTGCAGGAACTCTTCGGTGACCTCATACCGTTCGGCATGACTCAGAAAAATGCCGTCGCCTTTGTTTTCCACCGGATCGCCGCCGGTCACTACGTTGATCAGCAGCCGTCCCTCCGACAGCCGGTCGAGCGTGGCCGCCATGCGCGCCGCCAGCGTCGGGGGTTGCAGGCCCGGCCGCACAGCCACCAGATAGCGCAGCTTGCGGGTGATGGGCGCAAGCGCCGAGGCCACCAGCCAGGAGTCTTCACAACTCTTGCCGGTAGGAATGAGGACGCCGTAGTAGCCGAGGTTATCCGCCGCCAGCGCCACCTGCTGCAAATACGCCAGATCCACGGGGCGACCGCCGTGAGACGTCCCCAGATAACGCCCATCGCCATGCGTGGGCAGGAACCAGAATACCTTGATAGTGCCGTTGTCAGATTCAGCCATTATTCGATTCCTATATAACTATATTCATTATTTATACAAAGAATGTTTCAGTTTGGTTATAAAAATCAAAGCAGGAACCGTGCCATGAAGTACGGGATTTTTTATTCATAAAAATCAGGGAATTAACCACCGTCGATCGACGGTGAAAATGGTGCATTTGCAGCACATCGGCATCACCCGCTGCTGCGTTTGCAGCAAAGGGCTCAAATGGCCCTCTCGTATCGCTTAGGGCGCTGAGATAAGCTCAGGCCATCCCGTTTCCTGCCGCGAACGCCATCGATGAAAAACCCTCAGCCCTTTACCGCCGATACACCCGTATTGATCGACCCTGCTTCTCTCGCCTTCCAAAGCATGCTGGATAAGCTGGCGCCGACCGACGCGACCGTGCTGATCGTGGGAGAAACCGGAACAGGAAAAGAAGTGGTGGCGCGCTATCTGCACCATCACAGCACCCGGTGGCAGCAGCCGTTTCTGGCGGTCAACTGCGGCGCGCTGACGGAAAGCCTGGCCGAAGCGGAGCTGTTCGGGTACGAGAAAGGCGCATTCACCGGCGCCACCCAAACCCACCCGGGCTGGTTTGAAGCGGCGGAGGGCGGCACGCTGCTGTTGGATGAAATCGGCGAACTGAGCTTACCGTTGCAGGTAAAATTGCTGCGGGTGTTGCAGGAGCGGGAGATCACTCGCGTGGGATCGCGCAAACCGGTGAAGATGAATGTGCGCGTTATTGCCGCCACCCATGTTGATTTGGCTCAGGCGATCCGCGAGCGGCGCTTTCGGGAAGATCTCTACTATCGCCTTAACGTCGCCGTCGTCGACCTGCCGCCGCTGCGCCACCGCACCGGCGATATCCCGGTGCTGGCGCAGCATTTCCTGTCGCTGTACGCCCGCCGTCTGGGCCGTCCCACCCGACAGCTGTCGCCGGAAGCGCTGGACACGCTGATGGCCTACAGCTGGCCCGGCAACGTGCGCGAACTGGAAAACACCCTGCATAATGCCGTACTGCTGAGTAAGGACGGCGATATCAGCCCGGCGCAGCTGCGGCTCAACCTGACGCTGTCGGACCTGAATGTCCCGACGTGCGACGACGCGATTGACCGCTTTGTTCGCCAGCAGTTGGAAAGCGAGGCGGAGCGGCTGTACGACCGGGTTCAGCATGCCCTCATTCGCAACGCCTTCGAACTGAGCAACGGCAATCAGACGCAGGCCGCCGCCCTGCTGGGCGTCAGCCGGAATACCCTGCGCACGCTGCTGGCCAATCAGGGGCTGATCAAAGGCCGACGTAAAACCGCGCCGGTCGCATCCGTTTCTGCCAGCGTGTCGTCGGCCGGGCATGCGGAGCGGGAACTGCGCATCGGCTACCAGAAGTTCGGCATTCTTGGCGTCCTGAAAGCGCGCCAAAGCCTGGAAAAGCAGTTTGCGCGTCAGGGGGTCAGCGTGTTGTGGAGCGAATTCCCTGCGGGGCCGCAGCTCCTGCACGCGCTGCATAACGATGAAATCGACTTCGGCACCACCGGGGAAGTGCCGCCGATTTTCGCTCAGGCCGCGGGCACGCCGTTGGTGTACGTCGCCTACGAGCCGCCCGCGCCCGAGAGCGTGGCGATGCTGGTCGCCTGGGATAGCGATATCCACACGCTGGCGGATTTGCGCGGCAAACGGGTCGCCGTCAATAAAGGCTCGAATGTCCACTATTTGCTGGTGCAGATGCTGGATGAACAGGGACTGACGTTGAACGACGTCCGCGTGGTGTATTCCCCGCCCAGATACCCGCTGACGCCCAGCGATTACCACGCCGTGGATGCGTGGATGATGTGGGACCCGCTGCTGAGCGATGCCGAGCGCGACGGCGCTCTGCGGGTCATCGCCGATGGGCGCGGACGCGTGCTCAACCATCAGTTTTATCTGGCGCGTCGCGACTTCGTCGTTCGTCATGATGATGTGCTGGAGCCGCTGTTGGAATTGCTGGCACAGACCGGCCAGTACATCGACAGCCAGCGCAGCGAGGCGGCCCGGAGCCTCTCCGTTGAGCTGGGCATCGCCCCCGCCTCGCTGGAGCGCGCATTGCAAAGGCGCAGTCATCGAACGCGTCCTATGGATATTGCCGTGATCCGCGAGCAGCAGATTATCGCTGACCGCTTCTATGCCCTGGGGCTGCTGTCCCGTCCGATTACCGTACGAGAGGCAGTCTGGCAGCGGAGAAACGCCCGACCACCACAGACGGCGATGGCCAACGCGCGCTAGCGGGCGCGGCTCTCCGCCGGCATCAAGGTCAACAGATGCGCCCGGCTGAGCATCGCCTCTTCTATCAGCCGCGCCGTCAACGCGCTAAGTGCCGGCGTCATCTCTGAAGACGCCGGGTACGCCAGATAATAAGCGGAGCCGCTCGGCACACAGAGCGGGAAAGGCGTAACGATCCTTTGCATTCTCACGTCGTCTTCCAGCAGGCAGAGATCGCCAATAGCAATACCGAATCCCTGCTGCGCGGCGCTCATCGCCAGATCGAGCGTATCGAAATGCTGCGCCTTGCTAGAGGGCAACGCCCCGCGCCCCGCTGCCCGCAACCACGCCAGCCAGTCGCGACGGTCGCGCGTGGGATGCAGCAGCGTGTACTGCGACAGGTCATCCAGCGTCATTGCCCGACCGGGAGGAAGCAGCGAGGGTGCGCACACCGGCGTCAGCACCTCATCAAACAGCGGATGCAACGTCAGCCCGCGCGCCGTGGGGCGGCCGAACACCACCGCCGCATCGAAATGTTCGTGATCGAAATCCAGACCGTGCGAAATCGATGACGTCAGCTCGATATGGACGTCCGGCATATCATTTTGCAGTCTGATGACTCGCGGCAATACCCAACGCATGGCGCAGGTCGGGCATTTTATACGCAGCGTTCCAGGACGGGCGGGCGCCCGCGCCAACGCCTCATCGATGGTCGCCAGCGCCTGCCGTATCGGCGTCAGCAGGCGTTCTCCCTGAGGCGTCAGAATCAATCCCCTTGCTTGACGTTTAAACAATGGGTAGCCCAACTGACGCTCCAGCCCCAGGATCTGACGGCTGACCGCGCCCTGCGTCAGACACAGGGTCTGCGCCGCATGGGTGAAATTGAGATGCCGGGACACCACCGCGAAGGTGCGCAGTACGTCCAGCGAAGGGCGTTTCTGGGCCATAAGACTCCTCGTCGTAGCCGGTTGAGCCATGTTGTTAGTGCATGGCTAGTATGACGAAGTTTCCCTTGTTGCCCAGGGTTTTCTATTACTTAATGACCCTATTCTCGATGACAATCAGGAGCAATCTATGCAGAGCGCATGCGCCACCCGTTCCAAGTTGCCGGATGTCGGCACCACCATTTTCACCGTGATCGGCCAACTGAGCGCCGAGCATAATGCGCTGAATTTGTCTCAGGGCGCCCCCAACTTCGCCTGCGCGCCTCAGTTGGTCGACGCCGTTTCCCAAGCCATGCGTGAAGGACATAATCAATACGCGTCCATGACCGGTCTGGACGCGTTGCGCCACGCGCTGGCGGAGAAAACCGAGCGACTGTACGGCGCCCGTTACGACGCAGATACGGAGATTACGATCATGGCCAGCGCCAGCGAGGGGCTTTACTCCGCCATTAGCGCGTTGGTGCATCCGGGCGATGAGGTGATCTATTTCGAACCGGCGTTTGACAGCTATGCGCCGATTGTCCGGTTGCAGGGCGCCACGGCGATCCCCATCAGACTGTCTCTGAGCAACCTGAGTATTGACTGGGATGAAGTGGCGGCGGCCATCAATCCCAAAACCCGCATGATTATCGTCAACAGTCCGCATAACCCCACCGGGATGGTCTTCGACGAACACGACATTGCACGATTGACAGCGCTGACCCGCGACACCGATATCGCCATTCTGTCCGATGAAGTGTATGAGCATATGGTCTTCGATAAAGGGATCCATCACGGTATGGCGCGTCATCCGGCACTGGCGGAACGCAGCGTGATCGTGTCCTCGTTCGGGAAAACCTATCACGTCACCGGCTGGCGCGTGGGCTATTGTCTGGCGCCAGAATCGCTGATGGATGAAATTCGAAAAGTGCATCAGTTTATGGTGTTTTCGGCGGATACGCCGATGCAGTATGCGTTCGCCGCCATGATGGCGGATCCGCAGAGCTATTTGGGGTTGGCGGAGTTTTATCAGCACAAGCGAGACCTGCTGGTGGAGGCGCTGCACTCGTCCCCGTTCGAACTGCTGCCGAGCGGCGGCAGCTTTTTCCTGCTGGCGCGTTTCCGGGGATTCAGCGATCTGAGCGATGACGATTTCGTCCTCAGGCTGATTCGGGACTATAAGGTCGCCACTATCCCGCTGTCAGCGTTCTACAGCGAACGCGTCGACACCGGACTGATCCGGTTAAGCTTCTCGAAAGAGGATGAAACGCTGCGCGAAGGCGCGCGGCGTTTATGTCAGGTGCGGTAGTCAGCCGGAGACGCTGTCTGGAACGCGACGAATCCGGGCGCTCACGCCCGGATCCTCAGGGGCTTGCTACTTGGCGGTGACGTCCAGTCCGCCAAAGTATTTTTTAGACAAGTCGTTAATGGTGCCTTTGGCTTTCACTTCAGCAATCGCCGTATTTAAACGCTGACGAAGAGCGTCATCGCCTTTGCGCAGGCCGAAGGCGATGCCGCGACCCAGAATGCTTTCGTCTTCCACTGCGCCGCCCACAAAGGCAAAGCCTTTGCCCATTGGCTGCGACAAGAAACCGCTCTGCCCTGCCGCTGCCATCACCAGTGTGGCATCCAGACGACCGGACTCCAGATCTTGATAAACCTGATCCTGGTCCTGATAAGAGACCACGTTCACGCCTTTTGGCGCCCAGTGCGCATTGGCGTAGCTTTCCTGCACAGAGGACTGCAATACCCCGACCTGTTTTCCGCGCAGCGACTGGACCGTCGGCAACAGTCCGCTGTCCGCACGGGCGATCAGCAAGCTGGGAATGTGGTAAATCACATCGGTAAAATCAATCGCCTGACGTCGTTTTTCGGTCACATTCATGGCCGAGTTAATCACGTCGAATTTACGCGCCTGCAGTGCCGGTATCAGGCCGTCGAAGGAGGCTTCGGTCCAGGTGCATTGAACTTTGGCGGCATCGCAAACCGCATTGCCCAGATCCACGTCAAAACCCGCCAGTTCGCCCTCCGGCGTTTTATATTCAAACGGCGGATACAAGGCTTCCAACCCAAAACGCAACGTGGTCTGTTCCGCCCAGGCGGACCCCAGAGTGAACAGGCATCCTGCCAGAAGTAGGGAGGTCATTTTCTTCACTGTTACAGTCTCCGTGTTTATCTTTTATGTGGGGAATAGCGCTGATGATTTTACAGCCCGCGTGTTACACGTGGCGTTGACGAAAAGCTTTCTGTCAGCACGCCGCCGCCGTGTCCAGCATACCGCGAATAATGGAATAGTCGACGATGTTGAGCCATGAAGATGGCATACACTCTTACGTAAAGGGAAATTCACTGTGGTAGCGGATAGCCATAACCGTTTTATGAATAGGGGGTTTCAATCGTTCACTGGCTCACGGCGTTTTGCCGCATTCAACCTTCAATGAAGATGGATCGATTCAGGTACAGCTTCATCAGGTCGCCGAGGTAGATATTGCTATGGTCGCGCCGGCAATAACAGTAGAAGTGGAAAAAAGGAAAGTATCAGAACAAGGCGAGAGGATCATCCTGTCGGGGGAGGATAGAAAAGGCGTCAACGTCCGTCTGCCAAATGAGGAAGTTGGAGACGACCGGGATAGAGCATAGCCCCCTCTATGCTCGGTATTTTTTACCTTAATCACGGGTTATTACATCACTCCGCCAATCACTTACGTAAAGATACAATTAGTAACAATAAGCATGGGGAGTCCGTGCCGTATTCCCTTTGACTAATTATTTTTAACATATTCATCGCATTCGAAAACAGCATGAATTCATAGCGTTGATGTCAAAATATTATCTCAGTGAATAGAATTTTGTTTTCCTTCAGGGTATAGAAAAGAATTTCACCCAGTGTTAACGGGGAAAACCATTTAATATAATGAAAAGTTTTTTAAATTAAAAAATAAAACAGCTATTTTGAAATAATGTTCTGAGTGTGTATACAATATGAAGATGATTTGTTTATATGCGATTTACGGCTTCAATAATATTTTTTGCGTTAAGTTTTCTAAGAATATTTTTCTTATGACTGCTGATAGTTTTCTCACTCAGGCACAGCATAGTAGAAACTTCTTTATTCGACTTACCTGTAGCAAGTTGCTCAAGTACAAACATTTCCCTGGATGACAGTCTCCTTGGTTTAGGCTCAGTGTTAAAATAGAGTGGTGATTGAGTGGCATTCTTTATCGAAGAGACTATCTCAGCAATGGGACTTTTCAGTCCGATAACCGAGTCGCATTTCTGATAATTTAAGTTATAGCACGATGCGTTGTTTTTAAAGAGAATAATTCTATTTTCCTTGTTGATAAACTTTATCACGTCGACAAGAGATGCAGTTATCGGACATTCATTTGACGTTCCGATAAAAAAAACCTTACTGACCTCTTTATTGGGATATCGCATCAAATCACTCACATCCGTAGCGACATAGCTCATGTCGGCTGTGGTCATAATCTTACTACGAATTATTTTTTGAAGCGAATAAGTTATTATTTCATCTTCGAGAAAAAACACATAATCCATTGTTTCTTTATTACCTCCAACTTTAGTCACAACTAGCCGTAAATCGCCATTAGCATAAAACTGGCGATGCCATAAATTTATATCTCTCGTTTAGGATTTTTAAGAAGTATAACACCGAATAAAAAGAATGAACATCGGTCACATTATTTCAGAATTTTTTCAGAAATTACCCCTTACCAAGAATTTTCTTAACAATACAGAATTTCACCTCTCCTGCTTTAAGACCTATTTCAAACGCCGAACCTCTCTCTAAAATTACCCCTCGAGTACCGCCATCACTGAATTCAGCGCTACTCATGCCCCCACCAACATGTCCGTCTGCCGCCCCGTAAAGCATGATGCCCATCAGCGCATCATGTCAGCCCTGCTCATGATGTTCAGGCGATATAGATTTCAAAATAAGAACAAATTCTGATAGGAGCTTATCATTCCCCTATTCCTGTTAAATACTTGTAAACGACCCCCTAATTACTATGGATTTAAAAGTCGGATTCTCTTTTTATTTAAGATGTCTTATCTTTTGTCTTATATTGCATCTATTTATAATAACATTGTGGTAGTTATTTTATGACAGTTCAGACACGCAACCTCCTTTTGTGGAACGCATCCCAATCAACGGAATAAGTGAGTGATGGATAAATCATTCCCAGTATCTTCCTATCTTTACGCTAATGCTTAACTTTTCTTCAGGATAACAATAGCCTTACTCCACAGTTCGACTTAAATCCAATCATTACTAGGAACCCTTCGGGATTTCCTCTTTTTTACTTTCGGGTAAAGACGCCTGCATCGCATTGAAAGCATCAACGCTTTTTATTTTTATAGATGAGGAAATAATGGTAAAAATATTTCATACATTGAGTTCCACTCCGGAGTGGCTCAACGCATGTCACGTCTCATTTCCTAAATCGACCTGTTATTTTTATTTCATAGCGCTGCTCACATTCGATGAACAGAAATAATATGGAGTAGACGCACGTTCCTTCTCCACATTATGTCTTAACGAGAATCAATATAAACAAAGACAATGCCATTGATGACGTGAGCGTGAAAGCAATCGGGTATTGCCCCGGTGTCAGAATGATAACCGTCACTAGTGAAAATCCGGCGACTGATATTACCATAGTCTTTCTACCATTTCTTAACATACCATTGCCAAAGAGAACGTTATTGAGTTCAGGTTCATGGATTAACGTAAATGCCGATTTCGGTCACAGAAATAGAATAACGGCGGAACGGCCTATATCTTTATAGCAAGGTCGGTTTTATCGAAGACTGAATAGCGTCAAGATATTTCATTCGTGATTAATACGGTAGGTAAAGGCGACAATAAAAATGGCCGGGATTCAACAGGGTGATAATGAATCTCGGCAGTAAAGTGGCCCATCAGCAAATGATGCGGCTAGCGGAGACCTGCCCCCATCAGAAACATATCGACCGCCCGTCGCGTCAGCTCACGAATTTCCTCGGTGCTGAATGGTTCAGGGTCACATTGGAAAATGCGAATCTCCGTTTCAGCCGTGACTAACGCCAGGAACTGTAGCGCGCGGAGATGGGGATCATCCTGATGCAACTCGCCTTGTTCCATTGCGGTCGCCATCACAGTGGACAGCACATCCAAACACTCGCTGGGACCAGATTCGTAAAACAACATACCGATGTTCGATCGCCCTGCTTCCGCCACCACCATACGATAGACGGCCAGCGCGCTGCGGTCGTTAGTGAGTACCGCCAGCATGCGTTCACCGAATCGCATCAACGTGTCATGAAAGGTGACGCCCGTTTCGATTCTCTCCGCCAGCTCGGCAACAGCGTCTGACAAATGCATCGTCGCGTGAGCACGCACTACCGCGATGAACAACGCCTCTTTCGAAGGAAAGTAGCTGTAGAGCGTGGCTTTCGAGCCGCCTAGGCGCTTTGCCAGTTCATTCATCGATGCGCGCTCGTACCCCATCTCTTGAAAGAGTTGGGCCGCGGCGCTGACGATAGATTCACGACGGGCCTGAGTCCGTACTTTCATTGTCTTACCTGCAATAACGACATTGGCATATCGCCATGTTCTTGACAGCGAAAAAATCGGCGCAAAACTGAACCGTACAGTTTGTTTTTGCTAATTGTCATTACTGTACCGCTGAGGTCCAACCTTGTAAAGGCTGGCCGCCTCCCGTCATCAAGCCGGTGTGGCGCCTTTTCCTGGATTGTGGGTCTGCATGAACATTCAGGCGCGAATCCGTCGCGGGGCCGTGGCTGAAGTGGGTATGATCGGCGTCACTAACATCACCTTGTGGTGATTTTTGGATATGCTGCCCGGCCCGAACCAGGGAGCGGTGGCAATGCCATGATGCTTCTTATGATGATCAGCCATCGTAATGTGCTTGCACTGTGGCGCGCCCCCTTATATTAACGGTAAGCGCTGGCTCCGCGCGCCAAACGATGAAACAGCGCTTAAACAAATTCAGTGAGGCCTGTCGCACTTTTCTGGTTGCGCTTCCTAGAGCGAACAATGCCCTCAAACATCCTCCATTTCACCCTGGAATAGAATCATACCAGTGCATTATTTCGCCCCCCCCCCACATGACAGCACGAAATCTCAGCAAAAAGAGGACTCCAGGTAAAATCGTTGAAAAACAATAAAATACAAAAACAACGAGAGGTGATGATATGCGTCTAAACTTACAGTAGCCGAATTATTTCATCCGAAGGAGTTGATTATGTCTTTATCAGGAAAAGTCGCGCTGGTCACCGGCGCCGGACAAGGTATTGGTCGTGGGATTGCACTGCGTCTGGCGAAAGACGGCGCGGATATCGCATTGGTCGATGTCAAGGATGACAAAATCAAATCCGTCGCGGAAGAGATCCGCGCATTGGGGCGTCAGGCCACGACCTTCAAGGCCGATATCAGCGTGCGCGAGGAGGTGTTCGCCGCCGTAGATTTCGCAGAGAAAGAGCTGAACGGCTTCGATATCATCGTCAATAACGCCGGCATCAGTCAGACGAAAAATTTGCTCAGCGTCACCAAAGAGGACGTGGAGAGAATTTTCCAGATCAACGTGCAAGGCACGCTGTGGGGAATTCAGGCGGCCGCAACGAAATTTAAGGCGCGTAAGCAGAAAGGTAAAATTATCAATGCCTCTTCCATCGCCGGTCACGAAGGATTCGCCCTGCTCGGCGTCTATTCAGCGACCAAATTCAGCGTACGTGCGCTGACCCAGGCCGCCGCCAAGGAGTTAGCCAGCTTCGGCATCACCGTCAATGCATATTGCCCCGGCGTCGTGGGCACGGATATGTGGATCGAAATCGACAAGCGTATGGCTGAAGAAACCGGAGCGCCGATTGGCGCAACCTACAAGAAATATGTCGACGGCATCGCGTTGGGCCGGGCGGAAACGCCCGAGGATGTGGCGGCGTTTGTTTCCTTCCTCGCAAGCCCTGACTCCGACTACATGACCGGGCAGGCACCGCTGATCGACGGCGGACTCCTGTTCAACTAATTTGTGCTCATCGGAAAGGGCGGCCATACCGCTGCCCTTTCGCGTTGTCACGATTACGACGACGTTGCCGAGGGCAATAATAAGGGGTCCACGGATATCTCTCTTTTCAGCGTGCGCAACGCAAACGTCGAGCGAGTGTGTCGGATCCCTTTGACGCGGTAAAGCTTCTGGCGCAGAAACCGCTCGTAGTGCTCGGCATCGGCCACCACAATTTTTACCAGATAGTCGTAATCCCCCGTCACCAAATGCGCTTCCAGCACTTCGGGCATGTCCATCAACGCCTGGCCGAATTGTTCCAGCATGCGATCATCATGATGCTCCAGCGTGATCTCGATAAAAAAGACCTCCGAGGCCCCCACCGCCCTGGCATTGATGACTGCCACATATCCTTCGATCGCTTTTGTCGACTCCAGGCGTTTAAGACGCGTCCAGCAGGGCGACGAAGAAAGCCCGACTTCTTCGGCCAATTCCGCCACCGTCAGGCGGCCGTTACGTCGCAATGCCGATAAGATTCGCTTATCGGTCATATCCAGCGTTTTGTCTTTGTTCGCCATCGATTCCTCGCCTCAGCATAGGCATGCTGAAATTTTAATTATCCCCATCAATATTTACCGAATTAGTGCACAAAGAAAGAAAAAATCAGGAAAAGTTTAGCGAAAAGCCCCTCTATACTGACATAACCGGTTAGCTCGTCCACTGGCTGACTCTCTTCAGGCCCGCGCGGCAAACCCTGGGCTTGCCTTCAGGCGCGAATTTATCGTTACAACGGAATATCGCGCTCCACTTTTTCAGAACGATGCTCGCAGGCGATAGGAGGGATAGATGATGAATAAAACATCGCTGTTATTTGTTCCAGGACTCTTCCTGCTGGCTCCGCTACTGTTCTCCGGCAATATGGTGGTCGCGCGCTGGATCAGCCCCGAACTCCCTCCGCTGACGCTGGCTTTCGCGAGATGGCTCTTCGCTGCCATCGTGATCTTCCCATTTATTCTCTCACCCTTGCGCCGGGCCGCGCCGACGCTACGTCGTCGCGGGAAAGACGTGGCGCTGCTCGTCTTGCTGGGCGGGGTGCTCAGCGTCACACCGCAATATGCCGCGGCGCATCACACCAGCGCGGGCCATATCGCTCTTTTGTTTTCACTCTCTCCGATCATGGTTTCGGTTATTGAGCGCGTCGTATGGCGCATCCCGCTGCACGCCAATTTCTTCATCGGCGCAAGCATCGCTTTTCTCGGAATTTGCGTGGTGGTTTTCGAAGGGGATATCACTCACCTCCTCCGGTTCGAGTTCAATCAGGGCGACATGACTGCTTTTATCGCGTCGACGGCCTGGGCCGGCTATACGGCGCTACTGCGTCAGCGACCGATTGCCGTGTCGGCCTTTGTGCTGCTGTGGATTATCGCTATCGGTAGTTCGGTCATTCTGCTGCCATTTCTGCCGCTGGAATGGCGAATGACAAGTGCAACGCCGAAACTCTCGGCGCATCTGCTGTATGCCGTTCTGTTTCTGGCGCTGGTCGCCGGCGTCGCCGCCTACAGCGTCTACTCGCGCATTGTTAACTTGCTTGGCGCAGCGCGCGCCAGCACCTCCATGTATATGGTGCCGGTGTACGCATTTATCCTGTCCTCGATATTCCTTCAGGAACAGCTATACCTGTATCATCTGACTGCGACCACGCTCGTCTTGCTGGGCGTAGCGTTGACCACCGTGCGCTCCATACCTCACCTCAAATTCCCCGCCGCCAGGTCTATTGAGCACTGAACGCATTGACATGTAAAACAAGAAAGCCCGCCGACAATGTCGGCGGGCTTGGTGATCACGCTAACGAAAGCGTCCCTCAACGTCATTCAAATCGGGGGGATAAGCTTAACCTAACGATCCAAAGTGTGATGACCCAGCGTGGCCGCAGGACGTTCCAGCTTGAAGAACGCCATGGTTTCATCCAGGTTGACCGCCTGGTCATTCAGGGATGCGCTGGCGGAGGCAGACTCTTCAACCAACGCCGCATTCTGCTGCGCGACTTGCTCCAACTGGGTGATGGCCACATTAACCTGTTCGATACCTTTCGCCTGCTCGGAAGACGCCAAGGAAATTTCCTGCATAAACTCGTTAACCTTCCTGATCTCGCCAACCAGCAGATTCATGTCGGTGGACGAATCGGATGCGACTTTCGAGCCCAGCGAGACTTCGTTCGACGTCTCTTCAATCAGCGTTTTGATTTCTCGCGCTGAACCGGCGCTGCGCTGCGCCAGACTACGCACTTCGGCGGCCACCACGGCAAAACCTTTACCCGCTTCGCCAGCACGCGCGGCCTCCACAGCGGCGTTCAGGGCCAGAATGTTGGTCTGGAACGAGATGCCGTCCATGATGGAGATGATGTCGTTAATCTTATTTGAGCTGGTGGCGATACCGTCGATACGAGCGATGAGCTTGCCGAAGTTGCTGGCATTTTTTTCCGCCAGTTCAGCCACAGTTGCGGTCAACGCCATAGCGCGTTGAGTATTCGCCGAGTTTTCATGAACGGACGATGTCAGCTGTTCCATGCTTGCGGCGGTCTCTTCAACCGATGCCGCCTGCTCTTCCGTACGGGAAGAGAAATCGCGGTTTGCCGCAGAAATCTGCTGCGCCCCGGAGGCCACGGCCGCCGAAGAGTCACGCACATCGGCAACAATTCGACGGAAGGCTTCCTGCATGTCTTTCAGCGACTGGAGCAGTTTACCCATTTCAGTGTCGTGCTGCGGCGGGATATCCAGCGCCAGAGAACCGCTTTCCATCATACCGAAATAGCGGCGGACGCGTTCCACCGGCGACAGCACCACCGTACGAATAAACTGAATCGAACATATGCTCAACAACAGGACGACGACGAACGCAGCGATAAGAATCGTTAAGGTGGTTTTATAGAAGCTTTCTGCGTGCGTGATTTCCCCATTGCCCACGTTCTGGGCGAAGTCGATAAAGTTCATCAGCTTCTGACGAAATACCTCACCTTTCTCCGCTGCCAGCGGTTCAATCTGACCATAAAACTGAGCGACGTTGCCCTGATTCAGCGTGACCACTAACGGATCGATAGCGGTAGAGATGTAGTCATCGAATGCCGCGTCCAGGTCCGCACGGAGTTTGCGCCCTTCTGGTGTCAGCGCCCGCGTTTTACGCAAGTCCGTCATCGTCAGTTTGGCTTTGTCGACGTACGCATTAAGTCTTTTTGTATAGGGAGCAACGATATCCACATTCTCTTTTTTATCGAGGAATAGAGCAATATTCATTGCCAGGAGTCGTGCACTCAGGAGATCCGCGTAGGTCGAAGCCAGTGGGATAACCTGGTCGCCCTGAATGGTATCCATTTTTTGAATTGAACTATTGCTCTGGATAGAAGAATAGAGACTAAATACACACAGGGTGGATAGTAATATAAAGAATATAGCGATAACGCCGTAGAGGCCGTTTCGAATCTTAATTCGTTCGTACATTTAATAATCCTTGGTTATTATCAGTATTCTTAGGCCCTATCGACTAGGTTGTTTAAATCTTTAACAACCCTTTAAAACAAAACTGTTTATCACGCCAATACACTAACTAATGGCATATGCATCTAATATTGGCACCATGAGCAGGATAACCAACCAGTAAATTCCATGATGCGTGGAGATGTCATCGAATCAGGATAGATTAAAGAAATAATAAAAAAGTGCGACAAAATATGTGCCGCACTCGATAACTTTCATGGATTACCACCCAACTAAAATAATGTCTTTTCAGTCAGGGATGTTAAATGGTCGATATTTCACACAAAACAGATCCCACACATCGAATAATACTAAAGCCGAATGCATTGATTGCGCCCTTTTTTCTTCGCCAGATACAGAGCCTGATCCGCGCCTTCCTTCAGTCGCTGGGCATCACAAGGGTGTTTGGACATGTAGGAATAAACGCCGACACTGACCGTAACAATCTTTTGCGGCAGCTGAGAGCCTCGATGCTCGATGGCGCGCAATCTCATCGCCTCAACCATCTCGTTGCCTACCACCTCCGCCTGCCTGCTGGTAAGTCCCGGCAAAATGATTGAAAATTCCTCCCCGCCGTACCGGGCGGGCTGAGCGCCGGGAGGCAGCGAGAGCGAACGAAGGATGAGGCCGATTTCAGCCAGACAGCGGTCGCCTTCTATGTGACCATAGGTATCATTATAGCGTTTGAAAAAGTCGACATCGATCATGGCGAGCGCCACGTCGCCGCTCTCAACTTGCGCTGTAGTCAGACATTGTTCCAGATAGAGATCGAACCGTCGGCGGTTCGCCAACTGGGTCAGCGGATCGACCAACGCCAACTCCTGTAGCACCTGATTCTGGTCTTCCACTTCCCGATGCATCATGGAAAGCATCTCTTTATTACGTACCGTAATGCGGATCTGTTTAAGGACAAAAGTGCCCAGTAACACCAGTGAAACCAAAACCAAAAAGTTGACGGCTATCGCGGCTATATTGTCCGCTACCCAGCGCCGCTGCAGCTCATTTTTATTGACGCTGGCCGCCGCGATAAGCGGATATCTTTTGAGTTTGACGTAACCCACAACGCGCATCTGACCGTCAAACGGTGTATGCCAGGTGCCCACGCCAACGGTTCTGCTTTTCAACGCCTTCTCCGCCAATACGCCCGTCGAGTATTTTTCGATCAGCGTTTTCTGCTCGTCCGGATAAACGTACAGGGGGGAACCGTCGACGTTCAGTAAAGACAGAATCGAGTCATAATTCAGGCTGAAATAGCTGTAGAAACGCCCGAAATAGCCAGGGTCGACCGAGGCCAGAAAGATGCCTTTAAACTCGCCGTTTTTGCCGTTAATTCGCTTCGATACCGGAATCACGTATCTCCCTGAGATCACGCTGATGCGCGGCTGGCCGATGAATAGATCTTCGCTGGTGCTGTTCTTGTTCCAGATGAAGTAGCTACGCTTGGACACGTTATATACAAAGCGGGAGCCTTGCCCGGTTGAGGCAATCAGGTTGCCTTTCTCGTCGAAGAGATAAAGGCCGATGATTTGCGGGAGCAGTACACGGTGAGATTCGAGCACGGCGGTGATCTTTTCAGAACTCAGCGAATTAATATCACCGTGGATCTCACGCATAGTGTCGATAATGGCCAGTTCTATCGGCAGAAAAGTATCCTCAGCCTGACGCGACAATATCACCGATAGATTGATGACATCCTGCTCCACTTCCAATACCTGCCGATGATAGGACTGCCAGAAGTTCCAGCCGTTAGTTGTGGCTAATACGATGAAACTCACGACCAGAAAACCAATCATGGTTTTTCCTGGAGCTGAAGGATTGTTTTTCCCTAAGAGACGACGCAATCCGCGAGGTGTGAACGAAACAAAAGATTTATAAGGCATACGTTTTCCTGAAAACATGAATCGCCTGAGGGCGTTCATGCGGGCACATCCTACTAAATCGCGCCGTTATTGTGTACCAACTCACGACGATGGCACGCTATTCCGCGGCGAAAGCCGTGGATTCAGGCCTCAAGTCGGGTGCGCATACAAGAGACGCCCATCCTCGTGTAAACTCACTACATCAGGATTAGCATAGTTTAAGACATAGCGCTGCGTGACCTGCCGTTACGATGACGGCACCGTATTTCACCGGACACCGCTGCGTCCGGCACCCCAAGGAGAAAAGATGAGTAAAGCATCCGCTGCCGGCCTCACGGCCACTAAAGCGCTCGATAAGCTGGAAACCCTGTATGACGAAGCGGTCGCCTCGCTGCGCGCCGCCATTAGCGCTTTTATCGATGAAGGCACGTTGCCGGACGCCTCGGCGCGCGCCAAAGGTCTGTTTGTATATCCCGAGCTGCGCGTCAGCTGGAACGGACGCGCGCCCTCTGAGAACAAAACCCGTGCCTATGGCCGACTGACCCACGGCGGCTGTTACAGCACGACTATTACCCGCCCAGCGCTGCTACGCGGCTATCTGTCCGAGCAGTTGGAGATTCTGGAAAACGACTATGACGCGGTGATAGAAGTCGTGCCTTCACAGCAGGAAATTCCCTATCCGTACGTTATCGACGGCGCAAATCTGGGGCTAAACCGCTCAATGAGCGCCGGGCTGGCGCAGTATTTCCCCACCACCGAACTGGCGCAGATTGGCGATGAAACGGCTGACGGTCTGTTTCATCAGTCCAAAGAATACTTCCCGCTCTCCCACTTCGATGCGCTGAGAACCGACTTTTCGCTGGCCCGCCTTCGGCACTACACCGGCACGCCGGTCGAGCACTTCCAGCCTTTCGTCTTATTCACTAACTACACCCGCTATGTGGATGAGTTTGTGCGCTGGTCCTGCGAACAAATCGCGGATGAAAACAGCCCTTACTATGCACTGTCCTGCGCGGGCGGCAGCTACACCACGGCGGAGACCCGTAATCCCGAGCAGGCGGGTTCCGATCTGGCCTGGAAAAATCACCAGATGCCCGCTTATCATCTGCTGTCTCGCCAAGGACGCGGGATTACGCTGGTGAATATCGGCGTCGGGCCGTCCAACGCGAAAACCATCTGCGATCATCTGGCCGTCTTACGTCCGCATGCGTGGCTGATGATCGGCCACTGCGGCGGTCTGCGCGAAAGCCAGTCCATCGGTGATTACGTGCTGGCTCACGCCTACTTGCGGGACGACCACGTGCTCGACTCCGTGCTGCCGCCGGACATTCCGATCCCCAGCATCGCCGAAGTGCAGCGAGCGCTGTATGACGCCACCAAGACGGTGAGCGGCATGCCGGGTGAAAAGGTGAAACAACGCCTGCGTACCGGAACCGTCGTCACGACGGACGACCGTAACTGGGAACTGCGCTACTCCGTCTCGGCCCGCCGCTTCAACCTGAGTCGCGCCGTCGCGGTGGATATGGAAAGCGCGACCATCGCCGCACAGGGTTACCGCTTTCGCGTGCCTTACGGCACCCTGCTTTGCGTATCCGACAAGCCGCTGCACGGCGAGATCAAGTTGCCCGGACAAGCCAACCGCTTTTATGAAGGCGCGATTTCCGAGCACCTGCAAATCGGCATCTGCGCGGTCGATCTGCTGCGTTCGGAAGTCGACCAACTGCATTCCCGCAAGCTGCGTACATTCGACGAACCGCCATTCCGCTAATTCACCTCTTTAATCATCAGCGAGGAGCCGCCAGCGGCCCCTCGTTTACCTCCCCCACAGACCATCTTTTTCTCTCCCACCTCCCGTCGGCGGACTTCACTTTCGTCACGGATGGCGGCCTGTTATTCCGTCAAAGAAAAACCCCGGCTTTCGCCGGGGTCGGGACCGAACTTCAGTCTGTGTCCGCTGACCGGGACACCAACGGCTCAATGCGTTTAGAAATCCACGTTGATGCCCAGTTGGAAGGTTCTGCCGGGCATGACCGCAAGCTGCTGGTCATACGCGTCCTGATTGTTGGTGCTGGTCAGCTGACGGCTGCTCAAATAATCCCAATATTTGCGATCGGTCAGGTTATACACGCCGCCACTGAGTTTGACAGTCGGCGTGACGCGCCAGTAGGCGGTCAGATCCACCAAACCATAGCCTGGAACGCGCATGTACTCGGTGGTGGAGTCGGTGATGGTGGTTCCCGTGTTGGTGTATGTCTCACGGTTGGTCGCCGTGGCCTGCTTGCCTTTCTGGAACGTCGCTGTCAGCGCCGCGCCATAGAGGTTATCCGGCGCATCCCAGCCCAATCCCACGACGGCTTTCAAAGGCGCCACGCTATCAAGGTCGACATATTTGTCACCGGAGTAGCTGGACTTGGACTGCCCTTCGCTATAACCGACCCCCAGCGTGGTGCTCAGCCCCTGCAGCGCGTCGAACCACGTTCCCCACTGTACTTTACTACTGAACTCCGCGCCGTAAATGAAGGCTTTGTCGCGGTTTTCCGACTGATAGGCAATATTGATATTCGACGGCACGTTCGAGAACTTATCAGGGTTATTAGCCCGGGTATAACGCGTGTAGGCGATAAAGTTCTTATACGTGTTGTAGAACAGCGCTGAGCGGAAAGTCACCCCTTCGGTCATTTCCCCTTTTAATCCCAGCTCATAGTTGTTGCTGGTCTCCGTTTTCAGCTCGTTGTTGCCGATCAACGCATACTGCGACGCGCCTGCATAGGAAGAACCCAGCCCCCACGATCCGTACAGCTGGCTGGCATCCGGGAACTGTGCGCCGCGCTTGTACTGAATGTAGCTGGTCAGACGGGGCGTCAGCGCATACTCAAGACTCAAAGACGGCAAGACCTGAGTATCACTGAAGGTGCCGTAAAGCTTCTCGACATCTTCCGTCGTAATTGCCGAACTATTAGCGGCCAGACTGCTCAGGTTCTGAGGTTTCGTCCGCTGATAGGCGACACGCACTCCAGGCGTGATCGCCAGCGTTCTGTCAGCGATATCCATCTCCATACGGTCCTGAACGAAGCCGCCCAGCGTATCCGTACGGCTGTCCGCTTCCGGCTGCATGATGGCGTAGTACGTGGTCTGAGCCGGATCCTGAGTGAATGGCCGTTTGGTATTGGATTGCTGGGCATTGAACCCCCAGCTGAACTGATGCATACCCCAGGTTTTCATCATGGTGGTCTCGGCGCCGTAGGTATCAACCTTGTAGTCCGAATTCACCGTGTACATGCTGCGGGCGGTCAACGGCATGTAGGTTTCATCTTGGGTTTGAGTATTCTGGTAATAGATGCGCGAGTCGATAGCGTCTATCCATGAATCCACCGAGGCCGCCGTCCAGTTATGACGCAGGCTGCCGCTCCAGCGACGGGTATCGCTGTCCTGCTGCGCGTTGCCTAAAATTGAATTTCCCGTGGCATCCCATGAGTCGTAGTTGGAGTGGGACGTCTTGGTGTAGTACTCCAGCGTGCCGGTGAAACGGTTCTGTTCGTTCGCCTGCCAGATCCCTGAGGTCATCACAGACGTAGAGTGCCAATTCATCGGATAAGCGGAAATCACGCCGCTGTTGTTCTGAGTTTCCTGACCGTCGCGACGGCTGATCACGACGATGCCCCGCAACGTCTCATCGCCGCCCGCCGCCGTGATGCCATTGTGCCAACTGCGGTTGGACGAGTCATAATCGCTCTGATAGCCGAAATAAGTGTGTTTCGACGGCGACAGATATTGGTCCGGCGATTTAGGACGGAAAGAAACCGCGCCGCCGATGGCGGTATTGGCGCGCTCGACGCTTGTCGCCCCCTGATCGATGGTCACCAAACCGTACATGTACGGGTCGATATAGTCACGGCCGATCCCGAACGTATTCAAACCGGCGCGTCCTGCATAGCTTCGCGCGGTCGCGTTGGGCAACGGAATGCCGTCCACGTCGATGGCGACGCGGTTGCTTTCCAGGCCGCGGATGTTATAGCCGGTGTAGCCGGAGCGGTCGAACCCGCTCTTACCGTTACCGGAACCCGAGCTGGCGCTGGTGGCGCTGACCAGCGGCTGATAGCGCATGATAGTACCGAAATCGTTGCCGCCATTTTTCTGTAGCTCACTGGCATCCAGCGTGACGCGACTTCCTGCCTTGGTATCGATGGGCGCAGAAATCACCGTCATCTGCTCGCCCGGATTGTTATCCTCCAGCTTAGCCGCCGTCGCAGCCTGGGTGGCAGAGGTGGTCTGCTCTTTATTGGCTGCCTGCGTTTTATTGTCGCTATCGGATAGCGCGGCCACCGCACTGAATGCTGTGCTGGTCAATACGCCCGTCAGAATGATCCTGATGAGACCTGAGAGATGTTTTTCTTTTGTATGCAAGAACATACTGAAACCTCAAATGTTGAAATCGTTATATTCTCGCTCAGTCATTGCTTTGCAGTATTTTTGTTGATTATTTTTGTAGTTATTAGGGCGCGATTCAGGCCGGCGTTTCCGCCCAGACCCACATCGCATCCACTCATCCATCGAACGCTATTTCTTCCGCGCTTCAACGCCGCAGCGACACCTGTGGCGTTGCGGTTTCATGGTGGGGGCTGACAACGACGTCGGCTTGATACCAACGTTCAATCGCCGGTTGGGTGATAACGCCCTCCGGCACGCCTTCCGCGACGATCCTGCCGTCGTGCAGCAGCACGATCTTGTCCGACCATAACGAGGCCAGATTCAGATCGTGCAATACGCAGCATACCGCCAGCTTTCCCGTCGAGGTCAGCATTTTCAGCAGCCGAAGCAGCTGCTGTTGGTGATACAAATCCAGCGCCGACGTCGGCTCATCCAGGAACAACCATCCGGCAATACCGTCAGGCCGCCATAGTTGCGCCAGCGACCGAGCCAGCCGCACCCTCTGCTGCTCGCCGCCGGACAGCTGCGGATAAAGCCGACCACGCAACATCTCACAGTCGGTCAACGCCAAAATTTCATCTAATACACGCTCGTTCGCGCCTGACGGCCAGGGCGAGCGCCCCATAGCCACGACCTCTTCCACCCGAAACGGGGCCTGCAATACGCTGTCCTGACGCATCACCGCGCGCTGACGGGCCAGCACATTCGGCGTCCATTCAACCATCGGGCGACCATTGAGCCGGCACTCCCCCTCGGAAGGAGCAAAGAACCCCGTCAACAAGCGTAACAACGTCGACTTACCCGCGCCGTTGGGGCCGATAACCGTCGTCAATTCGCCGGGCGCTAGCGTAAGCGAGACATCGGACAGCAGCTGTCGCCCTCCCGAGCGGTAGCTAATGCGGTGAGCGGTCAAGCACAGTTCACCCAACTCAGCCATGTTTGTGCCTCAAAATCAGCCATAAAAACCACGGGCCGCCGACCAAACTGGTTAATAGCCCCACCGGCATTTCCGCTGGGGCCACCATCGTCCGCGCCAGCGTATCGGCCAGCAGCAGTAGAAGAGCGCCGCCCAGCGCCGAACCGGGCAACAGCCAGCGGTGATCGGCCCCGAGCGTGATCCGAATGAGATGGGGCATCACCAGACCGACAAACCCTATGATGCCGCTGACCGCCACGGCTGCCGCGACCAACACGGCGCTTAGGATGACCACCTGCCGCCGCGTCCGGCGAACGTCCACGCCAAGATAATGCGCTTCCTCGTCGCCCAATTGGAGGAGATTGAGCTGCCGCGCCAGACGTTGCAGCCACCACACGCAGGGCAATACCAACGAGGCGACGCCCGCTACCGACGACCACTGGGCCTGTCCCAGACTCCCCATACCCCACAACGACAGCTGGCGCAGTTGCTGATCGTTGCTGATCCAGGACAGCACGCCGGTCGCCGCGCCGCACAGCGCGTTGATGGCGATCCCCGCCAGCAGCAGGCGGGATAACGGACTGGTGGCGGAGATACTGAGCGAGAACAGGAGCAGCATGATCGCGACGCCGCCTGCGAACGCCGCCAACATTGGCCAGTACAGCGCAATCACCGCCGGTAGCGCGACCGGGACGACCACGGACAAACCGACGCCCAGCGCCGCGCCGCTGCTGACGCCAAGCAGTCCCGGATCCGCCAGAGGATTGCGAAACAGCCCCTGCATCGCCGCGCCGGACAGCGCCAGCGCGACGCCGACCAGCACGGCCAACAGCACACGCGGCAGGCGGATGTTCAACCAGACCTGCCACGGCAGGCTCTCCGACGATGACGTCATCAGTTCGGACAGCGTGATCGGCATAGCGCCGATGGTCGCCGCAATAAACGTTAGCAACCCCGCAGACGCCGCCATAAGCAGCAGCGTCATCGATGGATTGATCCTCACTGTTGCGCTTCCACCGCTTTACGCAGGCGCAACAGCGCCGCTGGCGTATCCAGATCGAAGCCCAGCATCGCCATGTCGTCAACAACCAGCAGGCGTTTGTGTTGACCCGCCGGCGTCAGCGCCAGACCAGGCAACTGCCATATAGTGGCTTCGCCGCCGAGGGTTTTCACGCCCTGACTACTGATGACCACCCAGTCCGGCTGGCTAGCCACCACGCCTTCCTGAGATAAGGGCTGATAACGGTTGAATCCCTGCATGGCGTTTTGCAAGCCTGCCGCGCGGATCGCGGCGTCCGCCGCCGTGTTCTGTCCGGCACCCATCGCCGACATGCCGCTATGGCTCATAATGAACAGGACTTTGACGGGCAGCGGTTTCGTCGGCAGCTCGGCAAGCTGCTGATGCACCTGCCGCACCAATGCCTGCCCCTCTTTCTCCTTCCCTAACGCTTGAGCGATGACCGAGATCTTGGCGGCGATGCTTTCCACGTTCTGTCCGGCGGGCACGGTCACCACCTTCACACCGCTTTTCGCGATCTGCTCCATTGCGGTGGAAGGTTGGGACAGCGCGCTGGCTAGCACCAGCGTCGGCGCCATCGCCAATACCCCTTCCGCATTCAACTGCCGCATGTACCCGACATCCGGCAGCGCCAGCGCTTCTTTCGGATGCAGGCTGGTGCTATCGCGGGCGATGACATCACTGCCCGCGTGCAGAGCGAAGACAATTTGCGTGACGTCGCCGCCAATGGTCACCAGACGCGTCGCTGCCAGCAGCGAGAACGGCAAGCATAGCGCCAGCGTCAGAAGAATTTTCTTCATGCTGCGGCTCCCGGTTTCACCAACGATGACACCTGCTGACGCCACTGTTCCTGCTCCGGCTGCCCTTCCGTACGCTGACCGAACAGCTGCGCAATCTGCGTGCCGTCGGCGGCGAACAGCTCCAGGCTGGTGACGATACCATCGCGCGTGGGCTTGCGCGTGACCCAACTTTCCGCAATGGTATTGCCCTGCAGATGCAGCGTGAACGTCTGGTTAAACACGTTCAGCCAATGATCCATTGGCACCACTTTCTCAATCACGCCGGTAAATATTTGAACGCAGCCCCGGTTGCCGACAAAGATCATGATTTCGTTGCCGTCCTGATGCGCCGCATTCAGCAGCGTCGCCAGCGCCTGGTTGTCCACCAGACAGGCCAGATCGTCACTTACATGGCGGAACGCCTGCTGACGCGTCAGATTGTGCCGTTTCAACAGTGGGAAAAATTCATGCACGTCTTGCATGTCCCGCCACTCTTGTTCCAGCCGCACGGCATCGACAACAACGTCGGATTCTGGCGCGGCATAAGGCGTGAGCGTCAACGGCGCATTTTCGGCGGCGGCGAAACGCTCTACGGTTTCCTGCCATGCCGTCCAGTCGGTGTGCTCAGTACCGTAAACCTTCAGCACCGCGTCGCCCTGACGATCATAGAATTGAATACTTTGGCGTTCGCCGCGCGCGGTCTGCTCGATAAAGAAAAATACGCTCGCCCACTGCTCGGGGAAAACGCGCAAGTCCAGGCCTCGTGGATTCAGCACGACTCCCGCATGTCCGCCAATGCGTTGATTGCGGTAGAACCCGATCTGCTCATGCACGGCATATTCGTTCCGCGTGATGGATTTTGTCTCCCCTACGCTTTCTAACGCCGCCAGAATCTGACGCGGATCGCCGGTCAGTCGGCGCGCCTCATGACCTACACGCAGGTAAGATAGCTCCGCTTCACTGATATTCATCAATTGGGCCAGTTCACGCGCGTATTTTTTGGGATGCTGCTCTTTAAGTTGCAGATAATCTTGATAATCGTATTGCATGAATAAAAAACTCCGACATTCGCGCTGTCTTTCGCAGGATTGTTTAGGTGACGACACCGAGTGTAATGATAATTATTAACATTGCCATAAAAATTTAACAAGCCAATATTGAGCGAATGAAGAAACCTTAATTCCACAATTCATCAAGGGGTTAGCCATCGAAAATTCGTGACTAATTAGGCGATCTAATCGATGTTGAAATAGAGAATGGGGCTATGTGGTCAGACGGGTAACGTGCCATAGGCGAATTAACGTGCTAAAGCGAGATGCTTCGCTCATGTCGCCGCGCAAACCAACACGCAATCGGCGCGGAGAAGCCCGGCCGCGCCTCTTCATTGCATTATGCAATAAAAAAATGCCTATATTAGACCCCATTTTAATAAATTGAATCTAAATAAAAACCAAACAAAATAAAAATAGGTCGGTATTTTTCATTATATAAATAAAGTCTCAACTAAAATTAACTATAATTAGGAATAAATTTATTCATGACTCATTACTTCTATACTTCACGCTACCCTGTGCTATTTACCTACCGAAAATAGGCTTATATTTTTTATTTTCTGCCGCCGTACATTTTTATATTTACGGTATTCAAATAAGACCCTCCCCTATTTTTCGAAAAAGTAAGACAAAAAATTGTTAAACATCGTGTGGAGCATATGAAAAAAATATCCCGAGCTTCGTTGTTCTTTCAGCTGTTGAGCGGCCACTTTCGTTCTGAAAAAATAGGGTTTGAGAATAAGATAAAAGCGAAATTTTTGTTGCGATCGCTGATGCTGCCGTTCTCTACCTATTACTTCTTAGGCAGGCTATGCTCGTTGCCTTCCATGCAGAAATTGATGAAAACACACCCCTGCCTGCCTACGAAAATCCATCGCCCTTATCTGCATGTCGGCCTCAATGCGGCCGAGCGCGCTAAAGCGATTTGCCACCACTATACCTTTATGGAAAGTCTGTCTTCGCCAAGACTGCATGATGCCTTTCTGAGCGAAACGCCCTTCCGTCTGGCTGAATTTTACGGCAAGGAGGGCGAGAAATTCTTAATCGTCTGCAGCGTGTGGCGTTACGACAAGGAGGGCGAAACGACCCTGCAAATCGTGATGGATGAGACGTCGTTGATCTCATTATCGTTCAGTATCATTAATGTCTTGGGGAAGCCCGCCATTGTCATCGGCGGCCTACAAGGTCAAGGTAAACAAACGACCCGGGAGCTGATTAAGCAGGCGACAAAAGCCTGCCACGGTTTGTTCCCTAAACGTATGCTGATTGAAAGCCTGCTGGCGTTGGCCGACCTGGCGGGGATTCGCAGCGTGCTGGCCGTCGGCGATAGCAGCCATGTTTATCAGAGCCGACGCTATCATCGCAGCAAAAAAAGCGTGCTGTTTTGCAGCTATGACGACTTCTGGACCTCGCTGGACGCGACCCTAACGCACGACAACCTATACCAGTTGCCTCTGCACATCGCCCGTAAACCGCTAGAGGAAATACCCAGCAACAAGCGAGCGCAATACAAGCGGCGCTATCAATTGATCGATGACCTACATGCACAGCTGGCGGACAACCTAAGCGCGAAACGCGTTACATAACAAATCATGTGGAATCACGCCCATAAAAAAAGCCAGCGCAAACGCACTGGCCTGAATAAATGGGTGTCGAAACAGTTCGACGTTAACGCCAGCTGATGCTGGCGTTATCACATTGTTAACCTCGCGGATCCTGGAAATGATGACCGCCGCCATGACCGCCGCCGCCACCACCACCACCGTGACCGCCGCCCCACGGGGGCGGAAAGATGCATCCGCTCAGGGTTGTCAGCAGCGCCAGGACACTTACCAGTTTTAATACTCGTTTCATTTTAACCTCATCTGACTACTGTTTCGCTGCATCATAGTGAAGCCATCCCCCGGCCAACAAGCGTCTTATTCTTAAAAAGCCGTCTATTAATAACGAATTAGACTATTTACTCCGCATCACCACAAAACAAACGATTTCCTTACATTACAGCCTTTAAACCAGGCGACCTGCGGGCGATTTTGGCAGCCAACACGCCATAAAACGGCAAAGGCGGCAGGAGAATTCCTCCCTGCCGCCTTTTGTCCGCCGCTCATATTGGCGGGCGAGTTTATGGCTGTTGGACGACGTTGTAGAGCACGTTGCGACGCTCCAGCATCTGGCCGCCGTCACGCGTCAGCGGCACCCAACCTACCGAACCGCGGTTCGTCGTCGGCGAGGCGAAGAGGAGATTGAACGGGATGGAGACATAGAACCCTTTGGTAAAGCTCCCTTCCCCATACTCTTTGGCGCTGACGTTGGTTTTCGTCGCGAAGGCGCCCGCGACGATGCCACTGTCAAACCGGCGAGACAGATCGACGGTAACGCCTTTATCTCCCGCCAGATAGCGACCCACGCTGACCTTCGCCAGTCCGCCTTTGATAAACGGCAGTTCCCAATAGGTGGTCAGATGGCCGGTGGCCACGCTGTAGTCCGCGAGACGCATCGTATCGTTCCAGTCACGTTGCTTGACGTAGTTCACATCCAGCCCAACCGCCCAGCTTTTGCCATAAGGACGATACAGCATTTCCCCCCCGACACCGGCGTACATCATCTCCAGATACCCGCCGTAGACCTGCGTGTACCAGTCCCGTGCCGGATGGTCGGTGCGCGACAACTGCAGATTGGTCAGCAACACATCTGATGAGGTGACGTACTCACGTATCCAGGTGCGGACGCGCGGTAGCTTAGAGTCCTGAGGCGGTGTCTTATAGTTGAACTTGTCGTAGTTGTTGAACAGGTTGACATTGACCGTACCGCCTACGCTCCAGTGATCGGAAAGGTACAGATCGGCGTTGGCGTTTGCCGAAACCTGATACATATAGAACGATTCGGCCCCACCGATAGACTGCGACAGCGCTGGCGCAAGGGAGTAAGTCAATCTCCGGGGCTGGGTATGCAGCACCGCTTTCCCGCGTGGCGGCGCGAGCGGCTCAGTATGATAAGCATCCGGCTCCGGCTGCCCTAACGGGGTCGATGCGGTTTGCAACTGACGGAAAGCGTTCGCGTCAACACGGGTACTGTCAGTCGGCAGGTGACGGCTTTCCCTAACGATGTGGTATTCGCTGACGCTCTCCGGCACGTGATTGGCGAGGACCGTCGCCGCCCGGCTGCTGTACTCCGCGCTATCCGGATATTTGTATTGCGGGCTGACGACGGTGACCTGTTTCGCGTCCGCGTAGATATCCGGTTGACCCAGACCCGCTTTCTCGTCCAGCTCCTTCGCCACGCGCTTCCAGTCCGTGCCGCCCTGCGGGTTGCTGACCGGCGCATAGACCGGCGGCGCGTCGTCCACGAAATGCGGCCTCAGTTGATTGAAGTTGGTCCGGAGCGTAAAGCCCCACATCAGCGTATTGCCGCGTTCCCAGGACAGCGACGTATCCAGAATATCGCCGACCCGATAGACCATGCCCACGTTGATCGGCGAATCCTGCTTGATACGCTCTCTGCGCCCGCGATCTGCGGCCTCATCGCTGTAGTTGTTGCCGTCGTATTCCAGTTTAAGACGTAACGGATCCCACGGCGTCTGGTATTCAATCCCGCCGAATATCGCCGCCGGCCCGTGAAAGAAATTGTTCACCTCGAACTGCCCGGTTTCCGTAGAACTGGTGCGCTGACAGAAGCTCTCCGTCAGCTTACAGGCGGGGTTGGTGATATTGCCGCTCTGGGCCATGTTGCCCCAGCCGATGCCCAGCGTCAGGTCAAACGGTCCCCAGCGTTTGCTGGCCGCCAGATATTCGCTGTCGAACAAGCCGGTTCCCGCGATATCGCGCAGTCCAACAGAGACCTGGGGCAACCAGCGGTCTTCCTTCCACAACCGCGCCTTAACGTCGAACCCTTTGTCTTTATACGTTTGCGTGCCGCTGAAGTTGGGGTCGGCGCTGTAAAGCCGGGTACGAATGTCGGTATAACGCACCGTGGTTTCCAGCCAGTCGAGCAACTGCAATGAGACGGAGTAACGTCGATATTGATCGTTATCGCGATAGCTGGCGCTGAACTCGCCGGTGTCGGCCATCCGGGCGGTCGGCATTTGCAGCAACCCTACGCCGCCAAAGTCGGTTTGAGAGACGCCCGCTGGCTGGTAATAGTGATTCTTGTTAGTGGCATCGGCCATCTCATGAGCCGTGCCGCCCGCCCCATCCGCCAACGCCGACGTGCTGAAAACGCTGCCGATCGCCAGAGAGAGGCAATTCAGTCTGAGAGTATTGTTTTTAGCCATTAGTGTGGGATCCGGTTCGCAAGATAATCGGCAATCTGCTCGTTAAGAGAGGACATCTCTTCGGGCAAAATCGCGGGGTCAAAGCCAATAAACAGCGTTTCGCCCGCAGCGGGTTCGATATGTTGACGATTCCATATCGCCAGCGGCACCTTGCGCCACGTCCCCGCTCCAGAAATCAAATATCCCGTATTTTTATCGCCGCCGGGAAGGAAACGTCGGCCCTGTATATAGTTTTCAACCGACCAGCCGGAACGCAGCGGAAGATCTTTGAACACGTGGGTCGTACCGATATCGATATCTGTTCGAATCAGTCCGAACAGGAACAGCTGTTTTGAATAGGGGGCAAGATAGAGCTGATATTCTCCGACCAGCGGGCGGTTGCTCTGTAGGTCCAGGCGCACTCGGTCCGGGTCAAGCGCCGTCGGAATTCGGCCCGCGATAGGTACCTGCTTGAGCGCCTGCGCGACGTACCACGCCGCGATGGCGTAGTCGCCATCACCGCGATCGCGCCACCACAGCTGTAGACGATAGAGGTGATCCTGCAGCGTCTGGCCTTGCGCGGCCACGCGCGATGTCATCGCCGGATTGGTGATCAGCGCATTCTGCCAATTGACGTCGGCGGGGAACGGCGTTTTCTCATAAAACTTATCCAAGCGAACGCCGTCTTCCAGCACCACGAGGTCCAACGTGCGATCGCCATATTTTACCGTTAGCTGCGCCGCGCCCACCGTTCCGGTCATCAACATCAACATGGCAGCCAGCCGATTGTGTAGCAACATAGAAGCGTCCTTACAGTGACTGAGCGTAGGATTTCAAAGCGGTAAACTGAACCAGCGCCATATCCGGCCCCATGTATTGACGACTCTGCATCACCTGACCGGTGTTCGCATTCAGCCAATACTGGTTGGTATAGCGTTTGTTCAACGCGGGAACGGTCACGAGCTCGTCGAAGCGCACGGTTTGATAGGTTCTGCCGAGGATGACCAACGGTTCGCGGCCGCGGTTTTCGAACGAGGACTGGAGTTCATAGCTGCCCCGCATGACCTGCGACCAACTGACCTCGGTGTGCCAGCGCATAGGCGTTCCCGCCTTCAGCAACCCTAAATGCAGCGGATCCTGCTCCTGATTGGCGACATGCTGAATGTCTTCGCCGAATCCCTGTGTTTTCACCACACGCCCATCACGGGTCGCGACCATGTTTTTATCCGCGGCCACCCACTTCAGCACACCGTTTTCCACGAACCCCAGCACCATAAAGGCACGAGGAGCTTCGCCGACCTTGATATAGGCGGAAGCATATGGCACCTTCGCCACCTGCTGCGGCGTCAGATCGGTATCCTCCTGCCCCCAGATGGCCAGCTTCATCGTTTCACCTAACAAAGCGAATTGTTGCGAACACCCCATCAGCATTAAAGAAAGTACTGGAATAGCAATCAGCTCGCGGGTTCTGCTACCTGATAGAATTTTTATCATCGCTCTGGTTCTCGCCTGAATCCCCTGAAGCAAAAGAAAGGCCACCTAAGTGGCCTTATTATTATCTCAATCCCATTAACCCTGGGTTGATGTGACTGTAGAGGTACTTGTACCCGTGCTGTTGGACGTGCTGCTATCATTCGCAGTCGCCACGGTAGCGGCAGCAACGGCAGCCGCCGCTACGCCGACACCGACCGCCGTAGACGAACCGACGGCAGCTGAAGCGGCGCCAGCGCCACCCGCGCCGCCGAGCAATTCGCCCACAGCAGCATATGCACTGGAGGACATGGCCAAGGCCAGTACCGCAGTCATTAACGTTTTTTTCATCACAATTTCCTTCTTTCCTAGGAAGTACTACAGGACAGGAAAAGACCAAACTGACGGCCTTTCCTGCCCTACTTTTCAGCTGATTTCTCAGCCAAATCGGGCATTCACTGTCCTCAAACTCGGGGATATCATCATAATGAAAACGACGTTACATCATGATGCATGTAACAACTGCGTAGCCTTGCATTAAATAAATACAAAAATAGAGATGCGTGTTAACAACATACAGGAAGGAAATGACATTTCTCTGATTAGTTTTACTGCGTATTATTTTTTCGGAGCTGTCCGATAAGAAACGAGGGTGACGACCAAGGGCGAAACAACCGGGCGATAGACGCCCGGCTGGAGAGTATTAACGCAGCGTTTAGTCCAACCATTCGGTGTGGAATACGCCTTCTTTATCAGTGCGTTTGTAGGTGTGCGCGCCGAAATAGTCGCGCTGAGCTTGAATCAGGTTCGCTGGCAATACTTCAGAACGGTAGCTGTCGTAATACGCAATGGCCGCTGAGAAGGTCGGCACCGGGATACCGTGCTGGACGGCGTAGGCGACCACGTCGCGCAGCGCCTGCTGGTATTCGTCCGCGATCTGCTTGAAGTACGGCGCCAGCAACAGGTTAGCGATGGCCGCATTCTGCGTGTAAGCGTCGGTGATTTTCTGCAAAAACTGGGCGCGGATGATACAACCTGCGCGGAAAATCTTGGCGATTTCGCCGTAATTGAGATCCCAGCTGTTCTCTTCCGATGCCGCTTTAAGCTGAGAGAAGCCCTGTGCATAAGAGACGATTTTGCCCAGATACAGCGCGCGACGTACTTTCTCGACGAACTCCGCCTTGTCTCCCGCAAAAGTCTGAGCGGCAGGGCCGGACAGCACTTTAGATGCAGCAACACGCTGCGATTTCAGAGAGGACAGGTAGCGAGCGAAGACGGACTCGGTGATGAGCGACAGCGGCTCGCCCAGGTCCAGCGAGCTTTGGCTGGTCCATTTGCCGGTGCCTTTGTTGGCGGCTTCATCCAGAATGACGTCGACCAAATATTTTCCGTCTTCATCTTTTTTGGTGAAGATGTCGGCGGTGATCTCGATCAGGTAGCTGCTCAGCTCGCCTTTGTTCCACTCAGAGAAGGTTTTTGCCAGCTCCTCGTTGCTCAGGTTGAGCGCCTGCTTCAACAGGGAATAGGCTTCCGCAATCAGCTGCATATCGCCGTATTCGATGCCGTTGTGCACCATTTTGACGTAGTGACCCGCGCCGTCGGCGCCGATATAAGTCACACACGCTTCGCCTTCCGCGCGCGCGGCGATTTTTTCCAAGATAGGCGCAACCAGTTCATAGGCTTCTTTCTGACCGCCAGGCATGATGGACGGGCCTTTTAATGCCCCTTCTTCACCACCGGAAACGCCGGTGCCGATAAAGTTGAAGCCTTCAGCAGACAATTCACGGTTACGACGGATGGTGTCTTTGTAGAAGGTGTTGCCACCGTCTATCAGAATGTCGCCTTTTTCCAGATAGGGTTTGAGAGAAGCGATGGTTTTATCCGTGGCTTCACCCGCTTTCACCATTAACAGGATACGACGCGGCTTCTCCAGGGATTCCACGAATTCCTGCACGGTGTAGCAAGGCACCAGTTTTTTACCGGGATTCTCTGCAATCACCTCATCGGTTTTCTCAGCAGAACGGTTAAAGACTGAGACGGTATAGCCACGGCTTTCGATGTTCAGCGCCAGATTGCGCCCCATCACCGCCATACCGACAACGCCTATTTGCTGTTTGGACATTAAAGCAACTCCTGTTTGAAGGGTAACCTACCCGAGTCGCGGCTGGCGCGCCACAGGCAATCAAAAGCAGGCTGATATGGTAACTCAGCTCTTATCGAGTGGGTAGTAATTGGTTCGATAGGATAGGTCCCGCCCGGCACAAAACGGGCTCGGGCGGGAAGCTGTCGTCAGGCTGAGTGTTTTGCCAGCAGCTTTTCGATATTTTTCTTGAATGCCTTGCCCAGACTCGGATTACGCAATCCGTAGGAGACGAAAGCCTGAGCATAGCCCAGTTTACGACCACAGTTGAAGCTGCGGCCGGCCATCTCTACCGCGTCTACCTGCTGAGTTTTGATCAGTTCGGCAATCGCGTCCGTCAACTGAATCCGTCCCCAAGCGCCCGGCAGGATGTTGTTGATGATAGGCCAGGCGTCCGCCGTTAATACATAGCGGCCAACCGCAGACAGGTCGGAACCTTCCACCCGTGCCAGTTTGGGCTTTTCAATCATCGATGTGATAGCCGACGTCGCGCCCGGCTGGGTCAAGGGCTGTTCACATTCAACCACCGAGTATTCCGGCAGCGCCTCATACGGACGATGTTTCACCAGAACCTGGCTGTGGCCGGTTTCTTCGAAACGCGCAACCAGACGGGCCAGGTTTTCCGTGGACTGATCCGCGGAGCTTTCGTCCAGCACGACATCCGGCAGGACGACGACGAACGGCGCGTCGCCTACGATCGGGTATGCGCAAGATACCGCATGCCCCAATCCCAGGGTCTGCCCCTGACGCACGTTCATGATGGTCACGCCCGGCGGGCAGATGGCCTGCACTTCCTCCAGCAGCTGACGCTTGGCGCGCTCTTCCAGCAAGGACTCCAGCTCGAACGACGTATCGAAATGGTTTTCGATGGCGTTTTTCGACGCGTGGGTCACCAGCACAATTTCTTTAATGCCCGCGTTGGCGCACTCTTTTACGATTTTCTCAATTACCGGGCGATCCACCAGCGGCAGCATCTCTTTAGGAATTGCTTTGGTTACCGGCAACAGGTTCATACCCAGCCCGGCAACGGGAATCACTGCTTTTAATGTCGTCATCTATCGCTCTCTTAAACAGTCAGTCATTTCCGTGGCACTTCCCTAGCCGTGCCACACACTCTCTTAACCTTATACCTAATCTGAGCCAAAGAGATCGCGGGTAAAGACTTTTTCCGCAACATCAGACAATTCCGGGGCCATGCGGTTAGACAGAATCACATCGGAAATCTGTTTGAACTCTTCGAGATCCTTAATGACCTGGGAGTGGAAGAAGTTGTCTTCTTTCAGCGCCGGCTCGAAGACCACGACCTCGATTCCTTTCGCCTTGATGCGCTTCATTACGCCCTGAATAGCCGAGGCGCGGAAGTTGTCGGAGCCGCTTTTCATCACCAGGCGGTAGACGCCCACGACGGTAGGATTACGCTTGATTACCGCGTCGGCGATGAAATCTTTACGTGTGGTATTCGCATCCACAATCGCCCGGATCAGGTTGTTGGGCACCGCTTCGTAGTTAGCCAACAGCTGCTTGGTATCCTTCGGCAGGCAGTAGCCGCCGTAGCCAAAAGAAGGGTTGTTGTAATGCTGTCCTATGCGCGGATCCAGCCCAACGCCTTCGATGATCTGCTTGCTGTCCAGCCCCAGCGTCTGGGCGTAGGTGTCCAGCTCGTTGAAATAAGCCACGCGCATTGCCAGATAGGTATTGGCGAACAGCTTGATGGCCTCCGCTTCGGTGGAGTCGGTAAACAGCACCGGGATATCGGTTTTAATCGCGCCTTCCACCAGCAGATGCGCAAAGGTTTCAGCACGCTCGGAACGTTCGCCGATAACGATGCGCGAAGGATATAAGTTATCGTACAGCGCCTTGCCTTCCCGCAGGAATTCCGGCGAGAAGATGATGTTGTCGGTCTCGAACTCTTCTCTCAGCTGACGGGTGTAGCCGACGGGAACGGTCGATTTGATAATCATCACCGTATCAGGATTGTGCGCCAGCACATCACGAATAACCGCTTCGACCGAACTGGTGTTGAAGTAGTTGGTCTTAGGATCGTAGTCCGTCGGGGTGGCGATGATGACGAAATCGGCGTCTTCATAAGCCGCGACGGGATCCTGCGTGGCCCGGAAATTGAGCGCCGGATTACGCAGGAAATCCTCGATTTCCTTGTCGACGATAGGTGAAACACCTTTGTTAAGCATGTCGACCTTTTCGGCAACGATATCCAGCGCAACCACTTCATTGTGCTGCGCCAGCAGCATCGCATTCGACAAGCCGACATAGCCGGTACCTGCAATCGCAATTTTCATTTTAAATCACACTAATCCAACGTGGCATATAACTAAAATCACAGAAGAAATGGCCGTGCGGCAGAACACCGGCCGTCCGCGCTTCATCACCTCGCTCAGAGGCGGTAGAAACCGCGATACCAGTCAACAAACGCCTGCACGCCTTCGGCGACTTCCACCTGTGGGCGATAACCTGTCGTCGCAAACAGGTCGTCGGTATCGGCATAGGTCTGATACACGTCGCCTGCTTGCATCGGCATGAAGTTTTTCTTCGCTTCGATTCCCAGCGCGTTTTCCAGCGCCGTCACAAAGTCCATCAGCTTCACCGGACTGCCGTGGCCGATGTTGTAAACGCGATAAGGGGCGGAGCTATCGGCAGAAGAGCCGCTTTCCACTCGCCACGACGGGTCAGGCTGTGGAATAACATCCGCTATGCGCAGCACACCTTCCACAATATCGGTGACGTAGGTGAAATCCCGGCGCATGTCGCCGTGGTTGTAAATATCGATCGGCTCGCCGTTCAGCATGTTCTTGGTGAACTTGAACAAGGCCATATCCGGCCGCCCCCACGGACCGTACACGGTGAAAAAGCGCAGGCCGGTGGTCGGCAGGCCGTACAGATGCGAATAGGCATGCGACATCAGCTCATTGGATTTTTTGGTGGCCGCGTACAGCGACACCGGGTGATCCACGCTGTCCGCCGTCGAGAACGGCGTTTTATTGTTCAGCCCGTACACGGAGCTGGATGACGCATAGACCAGATGACCCACGCCATGGTGGCGGCACCCTTCCAGCACGTTGACGTGACCGGTCAGGTTGCTCTGGGCATACGCCAGCGGATTTTCCAGCGAGTAACGTACGCCCGCCTGCGCCGCCAGATGAATCACCCGATCAAATTTTTCCGCCGCAAACAACGCATGCACAGCCTTATCATCCGCAATATCCAGCTTCTCGAAACGGAAGTTGTCCAGCGGCCGCAGTTCGGCCAGGCGCGCCTCTTTGAGGGAGACGGCGTAGTAGTCGTTGAGATTATCTATCCCGACAACCTCGTGCCCAGCGGCACACAGCGACTGGCAAACATAAAAACCGATAAATCCGGCGGCTCCGGTGACAAGGAATTTCATCAGATGACTCATTGTTGTAGGTGAGATGAATCTTCGAATGATACCACCGAACGGTTTGATGCCGAATCGGAACATTGGAAGGTCTTGCGTCGATAACCCCTTCACCTGGTTAATAAAAATGCGGTCTTTAGCGACGCCTTGGTGAAGGCGTCTTTCGCGTCCGGTTCTGAGGTTCCTCCGCCGCCACCGCACACCCTGCGTCGTTGTTACCCGACATGTTATTCACTCAAATAGCGCGGGATTGGTCCCAGCATCCAGGTGTTTCCGTCAATATCCGTCTGATTGCCCTGCCAGTCCGTCTGCACTTTTTTCCCACCGTTCAGCGGCACGGCTTTCTTGTCTACGCCTACCGTCCACCCCACAAGCAGGTCTTTGCTGCCGTTGGAGAAGCGATAGACTTTGACGTCCGGTGCATCCACCACGGCATTTTTGAAGCGCATGCCGGTCAGCATGTGATTCATCACCGCCATCGCGCTGTACGCGGGTTTAGGCGTGTAGTCCTGATAGAGCAGACCAAAATTATGCTCTTTGTTGGTCCCGTCCGCGCCATCGTTGACAAAGTCATACCAAAACGTACTTCGAATGATGTTGAGGCGCTGGGCCTGGATTAAAGTCCTGAGCAAAAAAGCCGCCTGTATGGCTTCGCCATTGGCGTAAGGGATCGTCGTAGAAGGCCATCCAATCTCGGTGACATAGACCGGTGGGAAGCGACTTGCCGGGCGTTTTTCCAGCTTGATGTGGTTTTCCATCAACCGAGAGACGCTGCCGACGTTGACGCGTCCCCCCATTGGGGTGAACGGCGAGTTTTTCGCGGGATAGCCCACGTCCGGATTGAACGGCGACATGTAAGGGTGAATGCTAAAAGCATCCATGTACGCTTTGCCGCCATATTTAAAGATGCCGCCCGCACAGTCGCCGCCTGCCCCGCCGCCGAACCCGCCGCCGCCGCAGGCGATCACCGTCGAGTCTTTATCGACGCCTTTCACGGCGGTGTAGACCTGTTTCAAAAACGCCGTATATCCTTCCCAGTCCTTGGTGCCGAAAGTCTGTGGACGTGGTTCGTTCCATACTTCCCAGTGTTTCACCGTCTCGCGATAGCGTGACACGGTATTTTTAGCATAGTTGGCGAAGTGCTCGGCGTTACCGGCGATAGGACCGGGATAGACGCGCTCATTGGCGTAATCCAGCACCACCAGCGGTTTTAACTCCAGTTGACTCGCCAGCCGAATATAGTTGTCCATGTAGCCGGGATAAGCGAAACGGGCTTGGCTTTTTTCCACCGTGCTCCACGGGATCTCATCGCGGATCCAGCCGATACCCGCCGCCTTAATGAGCGGCATCGCTTTGTTGGCCTCCCAACGCCCCTGACCGAAATGGGTGTTCACGCCCACGGCATCGTTGAGCGGTCCAACGGGAGGAATGAGTGCGACGTTACGTTCGTCGAGCTTTTTGTCGTTGCCGTCGATGACGTTGATTTTATACAGGCCCAGCGCCGGAAACGTGATGTCGACGGTAGGCGAAATTTCGCCGCCGTTATCACTGTTTTTCAGAACTTTTTTGAAAAAAGGAATCGCCAGCAGATTACCGAGGTCGTCATATTGATAAGCCTCGACGACCGCTCCATCGTCCGGCAACCCCTGCAACGTGAAATGCTTGGGCGTGAGATCGCTGTAGATATATTGATTGTTATCGCTGAAGTAGTCCTGTTCGTTTTTCCCTGCTGACTGCGCGGCGAAAGACGTGGAAGCCAAGGAGGACAATAAATATAAACTCACGGACGTTTTTTTTAAGTTCTGCATACTGGCCTCTCACCTACCCAATAGTGGTCCGCGTAGGGCAAATGCGGATCAATGAAACGACTTCGGCAATGACGCGCAACAACGGAGCCACGCCGCATGACCACACCTCCACGATTGCATCCTCAGGCTGGCGCTTGGTGACGCGCCAGCCTGCGCTGCCAATCCACGTCTTCCCGTGAGATTCCGCCAACCGCCCGCCCCCGCCCGACTCGACAGTCCTGTGGAAAACAACGCCTCACGCGGGATGGTTTACTCGGAAAGCATCGCCAAAATTTCATCCGTTTTCTGTTTCATCAGCGCGATGTCATTTTTCGACTCCACGTTCAGGCGTACGACCGGCTCCGTGTTGGAAGAGCGCAGGTTGAAGCGCCAGGCGCCGAAAGACAGGCTGATGCCGTCCGTCTCGTCAATCGACTCCGCCGTCGCGGCATAGTGCGTTTTGACTTTGTCGATCGAGGCGGCCGGCCGCTGCAAGGTGACGTTGATCTCACCGGACGAGGGATAGGCCTCGATGCGGGACCGCACCATCTCCGCCAGCGTTTGCTGTTTGACACAGATCAATTCGGCTACCAGCAGCCACGGGATCATCCCGCTGTCGCAGTAGAAGAAATCGCGGAAGTAATGATGCGCGCTCATTTCGCCGCCGTAGATCGCATCTTCAGACCGCATCCGCTCTTTGATAAAGGCGTGACCGGTTTTCGACATGACCGGCTGGCCGCCGGACGTGGTGACGATATCCTCGGTATTCCAGCTAAGGCGAGGATCGTGGATAATTTTACTACCGGGATTTTTCTGCAAGAACGCTTCGGCCAGCAGCCCAACGATGTAATAGCCCTCAATGAAGTTGCCCTGATTATCGAACAGGAAGCAACGGTCGAAGTCGCCGTCAAACGCGATCCCCATGTCGGCGCCCGTTTCACGCACGGCATTCGTCGTATCAGCACGGCACTCCGGCAGCAGCGGGTTGGGGATACCATTCGGGAAGTGGCCGTCGGGCTGGTGATGCACCTTGATGAATTCGACCGGGACGTTCTTCTGCTTGAAAATCGCCTCTATGGCGTCAATGACATGCCCTGCCGCGCCGTTGCCGGAGTTCACCACTAATTTCAGCGGCGTCAGGTTGTCGAGGTTGATGTAAGACAGAATATGCTCGACGTAGGCAGGAAGCGTATTCTCTTTACGGTAGCCGCCGCGCGCACGTCCGTCATTGGAAAATGTATTGCTTTCCGCAATACGCTGGACTTCGCGTAAACCGGTATCGCCGCTGATCGGACGCGAATTTTCGCGCACCAGTTTCATCCCGTTGTAATTGATCGGGTTATGGCTGGCGGTCACTTCGATACCGCCGTCCGTGTTCAGATGCGAGGTGGCGAAATAAATCTCTTCCGTGCCCGAAAGGCCGATATCAATCACCTCGGTGCCCGCATCCTGTAGCCCTTTGGCCAGCGCCAATTTCAGGCTTTCGCTGGTCAAACGGACGTCGCTGCCCAGCACGATGGTTTTGGGCTTCAAATACTCCCCATAAGCGCGGCCGATCCGGTAGGCGATATCCTCATTCAGCTCTTCGCCCAGCTGTCCGCGGATGTCATATGCTTTGAAGCAGGTCAACTGATCCATTACCGATACCCTCTCTTAAACACGACCATAGCGATCTTTCAATCTGACGATGTCGTCTTCCGTTATGTGATGCCCCGAACGCACTTCGATCATGATCAGGTCGATCTGCCCGGGATTTTCCAGCGTATGTACGCTATTCGTCGGGATCACCGTGGACTGGTTCTCCGACAGATAAAATTCTTTGTTATCCACGTTCACTTTCGCCGTGCCGCTGACCACCACCCAGTGCTCCGCGCGGTGGTAGTGCCGCTGAAGCGACAGCCCTTGTCCCGGATGCACCACGATGCGTTTCACCTGGTAATGGTCGCCGGCGTCGATGTTGGAGATGTTGCCCCACGGTCGGAAAGAGTATTGGTGTTCGCGGAAATGGTGCTGGCCACGCGTTTTCAGCTCCTCGACCACCTTCTTGACATCCTGAACGCGATCTTTGCGGGAGATCAGCAGCGCATCGTTGGTATTGATCACCACGACATCGTCCAGACCGATGGTGGCGACAAGCGCCGATTCCGAAGAGATGTAATTGTTACGTGAGTCGAAGGCGATCACCTCGCCCACGTTGACGTTGCCGTTTTCATCTTTCGCGGAGACATCCCACAACGAAGACCAGGAGCCGACGTCGCTCCAGCCCGCATCGATGGGGATCACCACCGCGTCGCTGGTTTTTTCCATCACGGCGTAGTCGATGGAGTCACTCGGGCACTGCGCGAAGCTCTCAGCGTCCACTCGAATGAAGTCCAAATCTTTCTGGCTACGCTCGATGCTTTCACGGGTGATCCGATAAATGTCCGGGCTGTGTTTCTCCAGCTCTTCCAGATATTTTCCCGCTTTGAACAGAAACATGCCGCTGTTCCAGCTGTAGCCGCCATCAGCGACATACGCTTCGGCCTTTGCCAGATCCGGCTTTTCGACAAAGGCGTCGACGCGGAAACAGGAGTCCGACAAGCCTTCGCCCTTTTTGATATAGCCATATCCGGTTTCCGGGTACTCCGGAATAATGCCGAACGTCACCAGCTGATTGTTCGCCGCGTAGTGCACCGCATCGATGATAGCGGCATGGAAATGATCTTCTTTCTTTATCAGATGGTCCGCTGCCAATACCAACAGCAAACTTTCCGGATCGCTCTGATTCGCCAGATGGGCAGCTAACGCAACCGCAGGCGCGGTATTTTTCCCCACCGGTTCAAGAATAATATTATTGTCAATCTTGTCGATTTCTCTTAATTGCTCGGCGACCAGAAAACGATGATTTTCATTACAAATGACCAGGGGCGGCTTGACCGAAATATTTTCGATCCCTTCAATTCTTGTCACCGTATTTTGCAGCAGACTTCCTACAGATTCGCCAATCGTCAAAAACTGTTTAGGGAATAATTCGCGGGATAAAGGCCATAGACGACTGCCTGTTCCGCCTGCCATTACGACGGGAATAATAGTTAACATAGCGTATCCTGGAAAATATCTGAGTGGAAAAGAAGGCTACTGATTTTTCAGCGTCCGACATTTTGGGTGTCTACCCGCAATAAAAGCCGAGATCAGCAGAAAAGTATCTCTGA
The DNA here is from genome assembly GCF_900107885.1 of Lonsdalea quercina. Taxonomy (NCBI): domain Bacteria; kingdom Pseudomonadati; phylum Pseudomonadota; class Gammaproteobacteria; order Enterobacterales; family Pectobacteriaceae; genus Lonsdalea; species Lonsdalea quercina. The sequence goes on from NZ_FNQS01000001.1 coordinate 202,069, forward strand.
ATTTGAATGCGCACAGATCGGATAACACTCTTTTTAAAAAGACGTAATACCCTCTCACGCTGGGATATTGACGCGTCGAAATCGCCAGATCCCAGATTCTTTCTTTTCTTCTGAAGTCATTCATCGCCCCTTCCGTTCGGGACAAGGAGTGCGTCAAATAGCAGGTGGTGCTCAGCGTGATCGCCACGCCTTTACGCGCCAGCAGATGTATGCGGCGAAAGAAGCTGGTGTCGACGCCATAAAGCGCATAGTGCTCGTCGAACAACGAGAACCCATGCTGGCGAAACTTGTCGACCAGCGAACGACGGATGATCAGTCCCGATCCGATGGACACCGCAGAGAGAGGATCCAACACCTCGGCATCGGCGACCACGGCATTGTGCGACATGGGGTAATAGGTCTCTTTATCGAACACCGAAATAATTTTCGGGCATTCGACATCCGCCTCCCCTTTCAATAGCGCCTGCTGAAATGTTTCGTTAATCGTCGTGTCGTCATCCAACAAAACAAATTTTTCCGCTTCCGGATGAGAGTGAATATAACGATTGTAAATCACGCTCAACGAAGGATTATCCAGACAATTATTCAATTCGATTTTTCCGAAACGCTGTTGGAAAGCTTTCTCGGAAGTCGCATCAAGTTTAATCGACTGCGGACCATTATTATGAATAATCAGCTTTGCGGTTTTAAAGTCATAATCCGCCAGCGTAGATAATGTCGTGGACGCGGCGACCTGTTTATTATAAAGCACTACGACAACGACATAATTGCAATGCATTATAGGTTCCTTTATCACGATGCGTTTTCAACCGACGGCTGAATCAGGGCCGCATAAAAATCATTAATGAAGTCATCCTGATGACGCTGGATTAATGCCTTGAGCGACGTCCGGTAATTATCTTCCCCGTTCGATGTCATATGCTGCAACGTTACCCGGCTCATTTCGTCAATATTATGACTATCGAAAAGGTAGGTGGCGTTGAGATAATCCTTAATTCCATCAATTCGGGACGCAATTATTTTTTTATTCAGCAGCGCCGCTTCGATCAGCACCAGCGGTACGCCTTCAAACTTGGAAGGGATCACAATCAAATCCGCCTGCGACATAATCGCCAGCATATCGTCGCGATTCCCCAGCAGCTCGACGTGGTTATGCAGCTGATTCGCCGTAATAAACGCGCGAATGCGCGCTTTGTCTTCCCCTTCTCCCACCAGAAAACATTTCACGTTAGGCTGCTGGGCGATCACAGTCTTCAACGCGGTGAGATAGTCGATTTGCCCTTTCTGCTTGTCCAGCAGTCGCCCTGGGATCACCAGGGTAAACGTGCCCGGCGGCACATCGGACAGCGGCGTGGCGGCATCGGCGACATCCGCCTGCGGCTTACGATCGATGTAATTCGCCACCACATCGACGGGCGTGTCGCGGCCGCTTTTTTGCTGCAAAGAAGCTTTGACGGAGTCGCTGATGGTGATGTAGCGCGCAGGCAGCCGATAAAGAATGGCGCAGAGCGCATCCTTAAACAGGTGGGTCGCGCTTTTACCGTACAGCTCGACGTAGCCGTGCGCCATCGGGATATAGGAGGTGACAGGGACCGAGATCAGACGAGCCGCCATGCTGCCCAGATTGCCGATTTCGATGCGTCCCTGAGAAACGACGACCGAGGTGGCATGATATTTCTGCAAAATTTTCTTTATTTTTAATATGTCGCCCCACATAAACCAGGTCACCAACGAGGCGAATTTGACCGTCTTGATCGGCACAGTGATGATCTGGTCAAAATGGCCGTGCTCCCGGCAGTACGCCAGGGCCTTGGGGTTATGCTCATTCAAAATCAGCACGCAGGGGAATTTGTCTGACACGCCGCAGGCGGCGGCGAGAAACATTTTCTCGTGGCCGCTGAAGATGTCAGTATCGCAATAAAAAACTCTCATAAAATTCACCGTAAATAACCTGACGAATAAGCCTGAGAGACTTTCATCCCAGGCTGTTGCCTACTCACCGCGAACGGTTATTTGTGCAGCAGACCTTTCAGGTAATACTTGGTGGCGCCTAAAAAGACGCGCGTATCTGTCAGCGTCAGCAGTTCGGAGAAGCTCAACTTCTCTTCAGCCGCCAGTTTGTATTGGAAGTACAGCGTCTTGATCGCCTTCTCATTCAACAGCGCCGCATGCTTGTTGATGAAGAATTCATAGCCGTTTTTGAGCTTTTTAGATTTGGTGATGCGATTGAAGCCGTGGTCAAGATACTGAATATAGGTGGCCCCGCCGATGCGATACCCGTTGCCGAACTTCGCCGCCAGACGCAGCCAGGTGTCGTAGTCCTGCCACGCCGGCGAGGCGTTGTCGAACCCGCCGATCTCACGCATATTCTCGGTGGTGGTAAACACCTGGTTGCCGATTACATTAGACTGGCAGAGGTCATCTAGCGTAATCACGCCCGCTTTGTCGAACTCGATGAAGTCGCCTTTGTCCCCCCGGAATACAATGCCGGACGAGATGTAGGGATAGCGGTTTTTTTCGAAGAACGTCACGAAGGTTTCGACTCTGTCCGGCGTAAATTCGTCGTCGTCATCCAGCCCGGTAATGTACTCGCCCTGCGCATATTTGATGGCCGTATTTCGGCAACCGCAGGCGCCTTTGGTATTTTCATTTTTGTAGAACCTGACAACGGTATCGCCGCCGACCAGGGACTTGACGACCTCTTCGGTATCATCGCTGGAACCGTCATCGACGACGATCACTTCGATATTTTTATAGGTTTGATTTTTGACGGACTCAACCGCGCGCTTAACTAAAGAAGAGCGATTATAGGTTGGTATGTAAACAGAAACCAAAGGACTCATATTCGATCCACCTCGATGAATTCATTAAATATAAAGAACCGGATGCGTTCTTTCATGCCAAGACATCAGCGTTATGATTTCCCTGTAAAACAGCGTTATATCAGCGCCTTTTTCTTTCTCTGCACGATCCCGGCTATCGTTGTGCGCAACGATTTATCCACCAGCAGCATGGCGACGGAGTAACTCGCTATCCCGCAGAGGATAGAAATCGCCAGCACCCATTCCGTGGTCAAAGATTGACCCAGCGCGGTTTTGACCCAATACACCAGCCCCACCATCAAAGCGCCTGATGCCAGAACCGGCAGGATGCGTTTGAAAAAGGCCACGACGGAGAAGCCAATCAGCGGTCTCACGCAAACGATGACCGGGATGAAGTTGAGAATGTTGGCGATGAAGTAAAGCTGGGAGAAGGTGACGATGTCATACCGAGACCCGATCATGAACGCGGACACTTGCAGAATGGCGCCAAGCACCCCCAGTATCATCAGGGTGTCTGTCCGCCCTTTCGACATAAACAAGGTGCCGGACGTGCTGAGAATGGACTGAATAATCGCCGTCGGCGCCAGCCAGACCAAAATCGTGGCGGTCAACGCCCATTTGTCGCCGAAGACGATGAGCACGAACTCCTTACTCAATATCGCAATCCCCATCATCAGAGGAACCACGAGCAGCAGGATGTAGTAGAGAACGTTGTAGTAGACTTCGCGTATTTTCTCCGGCTCGTCCTGATAGCGGCTCAGCACGGGGAACAGCGCGCGCGACGCGACGAACGTCAGGCTTTGCAGGGGAAACAGCATGATGCGATAGGCCAACGAATAAGCGCCCAATATCAGCGAGGAAAAGTAGTGACCGATGATCATGCTGTCCGCGTTGCGGGAAAAGTAGTTGATGAAGTTGAACGCCGTGAGGTTGGCGCTGAACCCGAAGATACTTTTCAACTCGGCCTGATCCCAGAGATGAGCGAATGAGGGACGCCAGGAAGACGCCAGCCAGAGCTGAATCGTCGACATTACATTCAGCACGATGACCTGAGCGACCAGACTCATGACGCCATACCCCATCACCGCCAGCGTGACGGCGACGGCGAATGAAAACAGCGACGAAGTGATCTCAATGAAGGCCACTTTCTTGAACTGCGACTGGCGCTCCAACAGGGCCAAATGCGCGGCGGAGCTGCTTCCCAGCGGGAAACTCAGCGACAGTAGGCACAGGATCAGCACCAGCTTGTCCTGATTGAAGAAGATCGACACCACCGGAGACATCAGCACCACCACCAGGCAGACGCCCAGTCCCATAAAGATGTTCAGCCAGAACACGGCATTGATGGTCTTGTCCTGCAACTCTTTACGTTGAATGATGGCGGCAGATGTCCCCAAATCACGGACCAGCGTCGCCAGGTTGACGACGACTAACGCCATCGCCATCAGGCCGTACTCCTGCGGTGGGATCATCCGGGCTAATACCACGATATTCAATAGCTGGACGACGATCTTGAACCCTTGCGAAAACCCAACCCACTTTGTGTTAGAAATTAGTCCCATAGCGTTTTTTCTTTATTGATTATGAATAACAGCACAGAGCCTGACTTCTGACTCTATCTCCCTTCAACCGGACAAGGTTGAGTCATGTTGCGTGCTTGAATAACGCCAAACGTCTTGCAACCACGACGCTGTTGGACAAAGCGATTCCGTCTCCGTCAGGCAGAACCGGACAACAACAGCCGTGTCTCGCTGTCCGGCGCTTGCTTCTATTATTCGTTAACAGAGACAGGCGACGGTGCGGTCAATGCCGCATCCGTTCGGTCTGATTAATAGGCTGATTTATTGACGAAGCCTTTAAAGATGGTCAGGAAGATGATTTTGATGTCCAGCCACAGCGTCCAGTTCTGGATGTAGCTGAGGTCGAACTCCACCCGTTTCTCCATCTTGTCGAGAGTTTCAGTTTCTCCGCGCCAACCGTTAATCTGGGCCCAGCCGGTAATGCCGGGTTTCATCTTATGGCGCAGCATGTAGCCCTTGATCAATTTCCGGTATTGCTCGTTGTGCGCAACGGCATGGGGACGAGGACCAACGATGGACATATCGCCCAGGATGACGTTGAAGAACTGCGGCAGTTCATCCAACGAGGTACGGCGTAAGAACGCACCGACCGGCGTGATACGCGCATCCCCTTTCGTGGCTTGAATCACCTTGTCGCCATTTTCCATCACGCTCATGCTGCGGAATTTCCAGATCTCAATCGGCTTGCCGTCAATGCCGTAGCGTTTCTGGCGGAAGATCACCGGTCCTGGCGACGTGACCTTCACGGCAATTGAAATCAGGATCATCAGCGGTGAAATCAGCAATAGGATTATCGAGGCGATGACAATATCTTCGATTCGCTTGATAAGGACGTTAAGACCACTCATCGGCGTATCGTAAAGAGAGATAACGGGGATTCCATTTATCATTTCACTGCGTGACTGCAACATGCTGAACATGAGAATGTCCGGGATCAGCAAGACGGTGCAGGTGGTATCCGAAAGCTCCTGCAAAATGGTGTCGATAAGCTCGGAGTCTTTCATCGGCAAAGCGATATAGACCTTATCGATCTCGCCCCGCTTGGCGCTCTTGATCAGTTCATCAACGCCGCCGAGCTTTCGGACGTTGGCGGCTTCATAGGACTCCGCCACCGCGTCTTTTTCCGGCAGGTAGTAGCCGATCATGTTCAATCCCAGCCACGGCGCCCGGAGAATGCTTTCAATCATGTGCAGACCCGCCATCGAGTCGCCGATAATCACCACCCGGCGCGTATTGTAACCAAGCTGACGCAGGTATCTGACCGCGACTCGAATTAACAAACGCGACGAGATAAAGGAAATCAGCGAAATACTGAGCCACAGCGCATGATAGTAAAAGCCTATGAACTTGGTGGGGAAAATAGACAGTATTCCGGCGCTGAAAATAACGCTCAGCACCCAGTTGCGCATCAGTAGTTTGATTTCGCGTCGGAAACTGACGCCCCGCCATGAACGATAGAAATCAGTAATCCCCCCAAATAATTGAAAAATAGAAAGACTAATAAAGGCAAGCAACCAATGCTGAAGATCAATCTCACCGTTGACAAAAAAAGAGACAAGAAATGTACTCAGCAATATGGTTACTATATCGGTAAAACGCTGCAACATGGATATCATGGAGGCGTTTGTATAGACGATGTTACCTGGTTCTTTTAACATCATTTTTCTCATATAGATTTAGTTTGATGAGTCAGTCTCAATAAATAATCTTTTTGCTCTCGTCAAAAAGCTCCCATTTATTTTTTACATAGTTATCAAATTCAAGCTGAAACCGATTCACGGAAAACCGCAAGGCATTTTCCCGGCAATCCTCCGCAAGTAATTCCCCATCCAATTGTTCAAAATCGTTCACAGCCTGGCACAGCGAGGCCACCGTTTGCTGTTCGAAGAACAGGCCTGTCGGTTTATCTACCCCTAACGGACGCACGGTTTCTAACGCACCGCCTTTTCCGAAAGCAATCACCGGCGTGCCACAAGCCTGAGCTTCGACGGGTGAAATACCAAAATCTTCTTCCGCCGCGAAAACAAACGCCTTCGCGCGCTGCATGTAGTCAATGAGGGCGGCATCGCTCTGATAACCGAGCAGTTCAATATTCGGTTTCGCCAGGGATTTGATTTTCTCCATATCGGAACCGTCGCCAATTACCAGTAATTTTTTGTCTGGCATATTTGCAAACGCTTCCACGATCAGGTCCACTTTTTTATAAGGAACCAGTCGAGACGCCGTTAAATAGAATTCTTCTTTCTTTTCGGAGAACTCAAAGCTTGAAATATCGACCGGCGGATAAATCACATCAGCTTCACGGCGATAGATTTTATTTATTCTTCGGGCGATAAATTGAGAGTTCGCCACAAAGTGGTCTACGCCGTTGGCAGTACGGTAATCCCAAAGCCGCAGCTTGTGCAATAGGACTTTGGCGATAAAACCTTTCATCCCTTTATTCAGTCCGGTCTCTTTAAGATATTGATGCTGTAAATCCCAAGCGTAGCGCATAGGTGAATGCACATAACTAATATGTAATTGATCCGGCCCGGTAATAACTCCTTTCGCCACCGCATGGCTGCTGGATAAAACGACGTCATAACCCGAAACGTCTAATTGCTCAATCGCCAACGGCATAAAAGGCAGATATTTCTGATAGCTTTTTTTGGCCTTGGGAAACTTTTGAATAAAGGTGGTCGTCGCCTGTTTATTGGCAATTAACTCACGGCTTTTTTCATCAAAAAAATCGATGACTGAGTAAAGTTCTGCTTTGGGATAAACTGCCAGCATTTCTTTGAGCACTTTCTCTGCGCCTGCATAGGTCACCAGCCAGTCCGTCACGATCCCTACTTTGTAGTTATCTGACATATTCATCTCCCTAAAAATAAAAAATAATCAGCGTTTAACTAAAACGCCATCAATAATATGACTGAGTTGTTCTGCGGATTTATTCCAGGAGAATCTTTCTATATTTTCATATCCCTTTTGAATAAGAGAACTCCTCAAATCAGGATCAGAAATCACCGAAGTGATCTTTTCACCCATATCCTCAATATTTAGCGGTGAAAAAAACGTCGCGCTGTCGCCTAACACTTCCGGCATCGACGCTGCGTTAGAGGAAATCACCGGACAGCCGCACGCCTGAGCTTCCAGCGGGGGAATGCCGAAGCCTTCATACAGCGATGGGAAAATAAAGGCCGTGGCGTTGCGATAGAGCGCCAGCAAATCGTCATCGCTGACGCGGCCGACGAATTGAATACGGCGTTCGTCGAGATCTTGCAGATAACTCTGTTTTTTAAAACTCCCTGAGCCGCCGCCAACCACTTTCAACGTAATGTCTTTATTGTCCAGCTGGCTGAATGCTTCGATCAGACTATGGAAGTTCTTGTGATAATTCGGCGACGATACGGCCAGCAAATAGGCGTCGCGACTATCTTCGGCGCTGACTTTGCCGTTTCCGTTGAATTTACCGCTGACCGCATTGTAAACCACGGCGATTTTATGAGGATCGATGTGATAGTGTTTTCCCAGTTCCAGCTTCGAGAATTCGCTCACGGTGATCAACTTATGAGAATTTTTAATCATCAGCGGAACTAAGGTGTTATACAGCAGCCTGAATTTTTTGGAGTAGCTCTGCGGATAGCGTTTATACGTGACATCATGGTGTGTCACAATTTTGTTTTTATAAAAAACGGGTGCTGTACTACACAAATTAATTAATAAAGGCGAACCGTTCCGCTTGAGATAGTTGGGGAGATCGTATTGCTCCCAGATATGGCCGCTGTTTTTACCGATGATTTTGACGTTGAGCTGTTTAGCGACATCCTGTCTCGCTATATTGCGCGGTGACAGGAACACCACGTCATCTCTCATCGTATTCAGAGACAGGCTCAGTTCTTCTGCAAAGCGCTGCACCCCGGTAATATCTTGAGTCAGAAACCTGGCATTGACGAAAATCACATAATCACCTTGATTGTCTGGTTGAAGTTATCGATATCATCCCTAACGATATTGTTTGTTCGTGATGATGTAGTAGTACGTGAGGATAATGAAGCTATCGACGGTGAAGAGCGTGACGGTCTGTGTAAAACAGATCAGGATCCCCATGTCATAGCTATCCAACTTCAATAAGACCGAAGCCAGAAATAAAGTCGCCAGTCCAAATAGGCCCATTTCCACCAAAATGCCCGACAGCCCAATATTGGGTTTCAATCCTTTAGGCTCAAAGAAACCAATGATCGGCTGGCTGGTGTTGAAACACTGATACTCTCTGTCACAACCAAACAGCAGGTTCGGTAGCTTCATATCCGTTAATAAATAAGACGGCGAAAAACGATGAGCGAAGGATTCATGATCGTAAAAGTAATCCGGCGACCCCACATTCAGGTAGTTAGCCAGGCACACGGATAGAAATATGAACGCAATAATCGTGATGTTGACGGGTATTTTACGAATGTAGTGCCGCAGCAAATACAGGAACAAGAAGATAAACAACACCAGAGAGACTTTGGACAGGCTGAACATAAAGGCCAGAATGAAAATCAGTATCTCTTTTTTCGTCAGCTTTTTATCTCTTGCCCTGATAATGAAGGTAATCAGCAAAAGCGACACGAAAAAGCCAGCCTCTCGGGATAACCCCGACATACGCGGCAGAAAGAACACGACATATTGGTTAGTGTATGTCTCCGTCGCGTAGGCTCCCCACAGGAGGGTCGATATTGCGCTGGGGCCAAGCATGGCGGAATACTCTTGCCCAAACTGAAAAGCGATAAATTGCAGCACGCACCACAGCGCCGAAAAAATCAGGCAGACAAAAATCTTATCGACGATCGGCCTACCCACTTTGATCAGGTAAATCACGCCAAGGCTAATGGCGGCGCCTTTAACCGCGATATCAATTCGTCCAATCAGCAGACAGAAGCTCAGAAAGAGCAGAATGAACAGCGTGGGTTTTAAATTGACCTTTTTAAGTAACGCGAGAAAGTGAAAATCTAAAAACACCAGTGGCAGCCACAAATACACGGTCATGTCACTGATATAAGGATTCAGCGGCGTAGCGACAAACAAGGCAGCGATCAGCCAACGCAATGTCGATGTCAGAGCACCTTCCCTAGATTTCACTACCGGGGCGTTACTTTCGATTGCAATAGACATTAGCGAGTACGCTCTAAATAAAATGAACTACAGATAGGTGGATGGCAGACGTCGGACGACGATATCGCGGGAGTGAGGCCTGGAAGTCCTTGGATACGAGACTTCCAGGCCATTCGACGTCGAAGATACGCCCAGCGATGAATCAGCGGTCGTTACTTATCCGACTTATATTCATACGCGTAGTAGTGGTAACTGCCATCTCCGTAGTAGCTGGCCGCGCGTTTTACGACGGCATTCAAGATCACGCCTTTGATCTCTGCGCCATTCTGTTCGAAGCGACGGATGCTGACTTCGATCTCTTTCGGCGTGTTCACCAGGAAGCGTGCCACCAGCAGCGACGTGCCCACCTGACGGCTGATGATCGCCGCGTCGGTCACGGCCAGGATCGGCGGCGTATCCAGCAGCACAATGTCGAAGTTTTCGCTCGCCCACCCCAGAAAACGAGAGAAGTTGTTGTGCATTAGCAGTTCCGACGGGTTTGGCGGGATCTGCCCGCGCGGAATAAAGCTCAGATTTTCCTGCGCCGTCTGACGCACCGTGGTTTCAGCGGCAAGCTGTCCAGACAGAATGTCCGACAACCCTTTATCGCCGCTCGTCCCCATCAATTGGTGGGCATAACCTTTACGCATATCGCAGTCCACCACCAGAACGCGCTGACCGGACTGGGCGATGACGGCGCCGAGGTTGGCGCTGATGAAGGACTTGCCGATCCCGGGGCTGGCGCCGGAAATCATCAGTACATTATTCTTCGCTTCCATCATGGCGAAGTGCAAGCTGGTGCGCAGGCTCCGGATCGCCTCGATAGCCAGATCGGTCGGATTGCCCATCGCCAACAGAGCAGGCACCGTTGGGCTGCCCCGTTTATGTCTGACGGCCATTTCGCGATCTTTCTTCTGCTGCCATTCAGACAGTGGCACGCTGGCGTATACGTTGACGCCCAGCGCCTCCAACTGTTCAGGGTTTTCGATCCCTTTATGCAGTACGGTTTTAAGCACGACGAAAGCGACGGACACCATGCTGCCGAGGATGACAGACAGCAATACCATCAGCGCTTTCTTCGGTTTCACCGGACTCATTTCCACCATCGCAGAGTCGATGATTCGCACGTTGCCGACGGTGCTGGCCTTGTTGATGCTCAGCTCCTGCTGCTTGTTCATCAGTTGGACATAAACTTCCTGTCCGACGTTGACGTCACGCGTCAACCGCAGAATTTCCTGTTGCGTCTTCGGCATGCTGTTGACGCGTTTGTTCAGCTTGTCCCGCTCGTCTTCCAGCGTTTTGCGTTTTTCCATCAGGGCGCGGTACGCCGGATGCTCCTTGGTGTAGAGCTTGGAAATTTCCGCCTCTTTGAAGGTAAGCTCGTTCAACTGAGATTCCACGCCCACAATCGTATCCAGCACGGACTTCGCTTCCAGCGAGAGATCCACCGAGTCATTCTGTTGGCGGAACAGATTCAGCTTGTTCTCCGCCTCATCCAACGAGGTCCGCACGATGGGTAACTGCCCTTTCAGAAATTCCAGACTTTTCGCCGCTTCCGCCGATTTACGTTCAACATTCTGCTGTAGATAATTATTGGCGATGCTGTCCAGAATCTTTTGAGTCTTCTCCGGATTAACGCCTTCCAGCGTCAACGATAATACGCCGGTATCTTTGCCTTTATCCGCCACCGACATCGCGTTCAGCGTTTTATTAATTGCCGTCAGCTCGTCCAGTTTGCGCACGTTGAATTCCGTTCCTTCCGGCGCTTCAATATCGCTCACCAGAATAGAAATCCTATCGCGACTTTCCAGCTGTCCGACTTTTCCCGTCATATCCACACGGCCGTCGCTGTCGGTCAGGCGATAACGTCCGCCGGCTAAAACTTCCAACGTCAGCATTTTGTTCATTAATATGCCGGGAACTTGCAAGCGGGAAATGGCGATATTGCCGGGTTTTTGATTAATGATCCGCGCAACGCCTTTACCGATGCCCGGGAAATACTTTTGCTCCACCTCCGTGTCCAAAGATAAATCTTGAACGGTTTTTCCAATCACCATACGGGATTTGATTAATTCAATCTCGGCGGCAGATTGCGGCTTGGCGTCAGGCAACATGCTGGAGACATCTTTTAAGAGGCTGTCCCCCGCATCCTGTTCCACCTGAATCAACGCATCGGCGCGATAAATAGGCGTCGCCATTAATACATAGAGAATGCCGAGAACAGTAAAAATGGTGGTGACGCTGATAATAAGCCAGCGGTTATCCAGCATTGTTCCCAGTAAACGGCCCAAATCGACATCGTCTGATTTATCAATTTCAGATGTTTTCACGGCAATTTTCTCTGACATCTTAATCCCTGCAGGTTAACGGCTCAGTGCCTGCGCCCATTGATGGGCAGACTGTTCTAATTGGGTGTATACCATTTCAAACGTTTCACGACTTCTACGGTAGGGGTCGTCTATTTCCTGCTGGTTCAACCAATGGCCGAACAGCATGGTTTTCCCTCTCACTTCCGGCGCAAGGCGGCCGACAGCATCGATATGACCCTTCTCCATCACCAGAATCAGGTCAAACTGACGGCATAGTGCGCCCGTGAGCTGGCGAGCGCGATGCCCCTCCAGCGACAAACCATGCTGGGCCGCGACTTCATTTGCCATTTTGTCGGCGGGGTTGCCGACCAGCGCCCCCAACCCCGCCGAGGCCACAGTCTTCCCCGGCAGCGCATGCTTCAACAGTCGCTCTCCGGTCGGAGAGCGACATATGTTGCCGACACAAACCACGAGAATGGAATTAAACATCGCTCCCCCACTCCTACGGCCAGTTACGGATACGCAATGAACCTTCGCTGAGGTCGTTGAACCCGCCAATCGTCGGCACCAGCTGTGTGATCAGACGATTCCAGCGAGCCACCGGCGCGGTCGTCACATATACCACATCGTAAGGTTGCAATTTGAATTCTGATCCCATCACCAGCGAAGTCGCATCCGAGGTATTCAACTGATAAATGTTCGCCAGCTTCGGCCCCTGGGTACCATGTAACGGACGGATGACGAACACCCCGGTCGCGTCGGCAAAGGATTGATTCATCCCTTCCGCATTGCCCAACGCTTCGGTCAGCGTCATGCCGCTGCGGTCCATTTTCAGCGTGGTCTGTTTGTTGACTTCTCCCATCACGAAGATTTTCAAATCGTCGTCGCGCGGGATAAACAGTATGTCGCCTGGATACAACAAGCGGTTCTGAGACAGGTCGCCGTTCTGCATCAACGCCTGCAACGAAATCCGTTCGTCTTTCCCGTTATGGGTCAGAATCAGGTTCCGCCAGTCGGCGTTGGTGGTTAGCCCGCCCGCGCTGTTGATAGCGTCGAGTATGGTCAGCGGCACATTGGTGATCGCCTGCTGACCGGACTTGGCCACCTCACCCGTCACGTAGGCTTTCTGCGAACGGAACGCCGCAATGCTGACTTCAACCTGCGGCGATTCAATGTACTGCGCCAGTCGGCGCATGATCTCGCCGCGAACCTCGCTCACCGTCTTACCCGCGACTTTAACCTTGCCGATATACGGGTAGAAGATGGTGCCGTCAGAGTGAACCCAGTTGCCGGTATCGCTGGCGCTGCGATACGTCCCCGCCGGGGTCGTCAGTTCAGGATGATCCCAGACCGTCACCATCAGGACATCGCCCACGCCGATGCGATATTCGTAACTTTGCAGCTCTTGTTCCAGACGCGGGTTCGACTGTGCAATCACAGGCTTGGTCCGAAGACGGTCAATTAATGAAGGGGTAATGGGGTATACGTTCACCAGTTTGCTGATATTAAAATCGTCATCCGGCTGTTCCACCACTTCTTTATCGGAGATCGAGAGGTGCGAACCCGGAATAACCGTACACCCTCCCAGTAATATCGTCGAAACAAGTAGCGGAACCAATCTCATTTTTAGGTTTATCATCCTGTTATGCCATCGCTTTTCAATAATGGAAGTAAAGGGCGCACCAGTTATAAGGAAAAACTTTCATGTTTGTGAAATAAGAAAGTTTTATTAGCGTTAAGGTTGGAAAATATCAGATTACGGCATATTCCTGCCCAAAACATGACTTTCCTTCTTTTTATCATCAAATGTGTTCCCACTCTGTTATTAACCCTAATAAGGTTGTGCTTGATGGCTCTCTGTGAAGAGATACCTACTCACAACCCGAACAAAACATGAGAACACCTCAATGACAGTCTTTAAAAAGTCATTAAAGTTACCGGCGAAGGTTAATTAACTTGTCACGTTTAAGTACGCTACCGCCCTTGGCTTGCAGCAACCAATCCGCTAAAAACCGTTCATTTTTTAAGGCAAACATGAATTCTGTGTGCTATCTGGAAAATCAATAGGAAAAACACCCAAAAGTAGACTTCGAATTACGAATAAATAACGCTTATTCACGCTCCGAAAGCATAGGGAAAAATAATTCCTAATGACAAGGTGAATATTGACGACAAAGCCACTTTCGGATAATGGCTATAACGTCCCTCGCTATTTTTGACAGCCCCTCCGGATTCGATTCAAAAACACAATATTAAGTCCGTATTCAAGCTTGATAGAGGCGGGTTTATTAGCCATAACTAAATAAATCCTTAAATAATATTTATTACCGGAAGATAGCACCTTCGGTTTTTCTTTCCCCTAGGTATATTCCTATAACCACGCCTTGCATGCGTGATGAATTAGCCTGCAAAGGCACAATGTCTGGTGGCATGGGGTGTGTCCTGATAACCTATCCGGTTATTAAATGCATGATGTTAAAAGAGGTAATCTCCGAATATGGAATGGATGGTCGATCCAACAATCTGGGCCGGTCTGGCCACATTAGTGGTGCTGGAGCTGGTGTTGGGCATTGATAATCTGGTGTTCATCGCAATTCTTGCTGAAAAACTGCCTGAAAAATTAAGGGATCGCGCACGGGTCGTCGGCTTGTCATTAGCGCTACTGATGCGGTTCGTCTTGCTTTCTTCCCTCTCCTGGCTGGTCACCTTGACCTCGCCGTTGTTCTCCATGCTGGGACAGGAGTTCAGCGCGCGGGATCTCATCGTGCTGATCGGCGGCCTATTCCTACTCTTTAAAGGAACAATGGAGCTGAACGAACGACTTGAGGGCAAGGACGAGAATCAGCAGAATCAGCGCAAAGGGGCGCGCTTCTGGCCTGTGGTCGCGCAAATTGTTGTTCTGGACGCGATCTTCTCGTTGGACTCGGTGATCACCGCCGTCGGTATGACTGACCATTTATTGGTCATGATGGCCGCAGTGACCATCGCCATCGGCCTAATGCTGCTGGCCAGTAAGCCGCTAACACGGTTCGTCAGCGCCCACCCCACCATCGTTATCCTCTGCCTGAGCTTCCTTTTGATGATTGGTTTCAGCCTGGTGGCGGAAGCGTTCGGCTACTACATCCCCAAAGGTTACCTCTACGCGGCTATCGGCTTCTCCGTCACGATAGAGATGCTAAATCAGGTGGCGATGTTTAATCGACGCCGTTTCCTCTCCTCCGCCATGCCGCTTCGCCAGCGTACGGCCGAAGCCGTACTCAAACTCCTGCGCGGCGAGCAGGAAGACGGCGATAGAGAAACCTCGACAAATACCGATAGCGCCGATGCCGACGGTCAGCAGGTCTTCAACCAGCAAGAACAGCGGATGATCGAGCGCGTACTCGGGATGTCACAACGCTCTGTCGGTAGCATCATGACTTCCCGTCATGATATCGAAAACATCGATATCAACACCGCGCCCGAAAACCTCCCTGCCCTGATGGAAAAAAATTCGCATACCCGTCTGGTCGTGACCGACAGTAATGTGTCGGATGAACCGCTCGGCGTCGTTCATGTGATCGAGCTGCTGCGCCAGCAGCTCAATAGTCAGCCGCTGGATCTGCGGGCGCTCATTCGCCAGCCGCTGGTCTTCCCGGAGCAGCTCTCGCTACTGTCTGCGCTGGAACAATTCCGCGAAGCGCATACGCATTTCGCGTTTATCGTGGATGAATTCGGCTCGGTCGAGGGTATCGTGACCCTGAGCGACGTGATGGAGACCATTGCAGGCAACCTGCCGCTCGAAGGGGAAGAGCTGGACGCTCGCCACGATATTCAGATGAACGAGGACGGGACGCTCATCGCCAACGGCTATCTGCCGGTCGAAGATTTACTGATGTATGTCCCGCTGAAACTGGAAGAAAAGCGCGAGTTCCACACGCTGGCGGGCCTGCTGATGGAACATACGCAAAAAATACCGGCAGAAGGCGACGAGGTACGTATCGACAACGTGTTGTTCCGGGTGTTGTCCGTCGAGAGCCATCGCATTATCAAGGTGCTGGTGATCCCTCAGAACGAAGACGAAATGGAATACGAGGTCTAATCGAAGTCTCAGCCCGCGTCGCTCATTGAGCGGCGCGCCATCCGTATGGCACATGATTGGGGCGACTAAGGAAAGGGGAAAACGTGGAGGCCACGCCGTCACCGGCTGGCCTCACGCGCATCAGTTAGCCTGATTCTTTTTCGTCCAGTCGTTGATCTGCTGCTTAAGTTCATCCTGCAGCCGCTTACGCAACATCTGATCGATCGGTAACTGGTAGTTCAGGTTGTTGAAGGGACCATACAGTCGGAAAGGAATCCGAGCATTTTTCAGCAGCTGGACCACGCGATCATTGCCCTGCCAACCATCGATGACCTGCACACTGAGGTTAATGTCGCAGCTCTGCGCAGGCAGATCCAGCACCCCTTCGCCGCCAACCGCCAGAATTTGCGAACGCCCGTTCAGATTGTACATCCGCAGTTTCCCGGCATTGAGGCGGGCCTGCCCGGTGACCTGTTGCATCTCGGTGAAGTGCTCGTCGCCGCTTTGTCCCCGAACCCCGTTGCTGTTGCGTTCCACCGCCTGCTGGATCATGCGTGGAATGTTGAGTCCATACAGTCGCAGTCTGCTTGCCTGCAACGCCGCGTTGCCCTGCCATTGTGACAGCATTGCCGACACGGTCAGGTTGTCTCCGCTAAATTTACCCTGCATGGTAAAGGAGCCGGTCAGCGTTTCCGGCAGCGTCAGCACCCGCATCAAATCGGTTAACTCGATATTCTCCAGGTCAGGTTGCGTGTTGATGGCCGGCGAGGCATCGATGTCCAACGTTCCCGGCAGTGAGAAGCGGCCTTCGCCTACTCGGCCGCTCAGTTCGTCAATCGTCACTTTGCCCCGCTGGTTGACGCCGCGCAGGCTGAATTGGTTCATCTTGACGCCGCGGAAGATGAGGGCATCGGCTTGCAAGGCGATATGCGAGGTGAAATTGCGCAGCCCGTTATTCGACTGCTGTAGCGGGATATCGTTGGAGATGACCGGCTTCACGGCAGGCGCTTTTTTCACGCTGACGGCCTCGTCCTCGCCCTTCGCCAGTCCCAGCAACGTGTCCAGATCCAGCAGTCCCGAACGCAGGTCGAGCGTGTAATCAGGCACGCTACCCGAGGTGAAGGCGGCCGTTCCGCTCAATTGGCTTTGGTTGGCGCTCAGAGCAAACTGACTGACGGTGATCTTTTCCGGCTGACGTTGATAAGCCACCTGCATAGAACCGCTGCCGGTGATACCGCTTGCGGGCAGTCCAGCGCCTTGTAGCTGATAATCTAAACGATCGATGCGGGCGCGGACGCGTTGAGGAAACTCGCGCATGTCCAGCACGGACGAGCCAGAAAGGGAGAGATCGCGCTGGTCGCGGTTGATGCGGGTCGAAAGCGTTACCTGCGCCTCATTCGGCCCGCTGCGCGTCATACTCAGGTTGATGTCACGCAAATTGAGCTGTTCACCGTCCTGCTGCTGTAGGATCAACAGGCTGTCTGCCACCTCAATACGCCCGATATCAAAACGCCAGCCGCTGCCGATGTCCGGTTCAGCCCCCCCCGGCGGTGCAATCGGCTGGTTGGTTTTTTTCGGCTGACTTTCCGGGGTGAGCCGAAGCACCGCCCCTTTCAGCATCACCTGCTTCACTTCCAGACGATGGGACAGCAAAGGCCAAAGCCTGACGTCCAGACGCATGTTTTCGGCACTGACGATAGGCGCCTGCGCGCCCGGCGCGCTTAGCGACATGCCGCCGGACAAGATGCTCAGTTGCGGCCAGACGTGCCAGCGCAGATCGCCGTCCAACGTCAGTTGATAGCCGCTTCTGGCCGCCACCTGACGAGTCATGTAGCCGCGGAAATCATTCGGGTTGATGAGCACGACCAACGCACTCATACCAGCGGCCAGAACCACTAGCAGAATAACCAGCGCGGTAAAGAGTCTTTTCATGCCATCCTCATTGATATTCGGGCTGCATCGGGCGGCGGCGTCTGTGGCTTAGTCTTCGTCGATTCGGCTAGCCACCGCGCCCTGCTGATCTTTGTATTTAGCGTCCTGACGTCGGTTATAAGGCCGAGCCGCCGGGCCTGACAGCGGTTCGAAGCTGAGCGCGCCGATCATCATGCCTGGTCGCAGCGCCAACGGCAGCTTCCCTGAATTATAAAACTCCAGCACAATCCGTCCTTGCCAGCCTGGGTCGATGCGGTGTGCGGTCACATGCACCATCAGTCCCAGCCGCGCCAGCGAAGAACGGCCATCCAGCCAGCCTACCAGATTGTCCGGCAGCGTCACCGACTCCAGCGTCACCGCCAGCGCCAGTTCTCCCGGATGCAGGAAAAAGGCTTCGCCTTCCGGCAGATTGATTTCGTCGCTCATCACGCGATCGAGCGCCGCGCTGACTTCGTCTTTCGGCCCGCTCAGGTCGATATAAGCGGCGGTATGACCGCGGAATACGCGGAATTGATTTCCCAAACGCACATCGACCGTCGCGCCGCTGATACGTTCGACGGGGGGGCGTGGCGTAATCACCAGACGGCCGTCATCCAGCCAATTTTCAATGTCGCGGTCGCACAGTCTCATCATTTTCTCCGCTCAGGATTTAGACAGGCAAATCCGCTGCCGTCGACTCTGTGTCACCAGGGGCGGCAGCGCCTGCACGTAACTGTTTATTCAAAGAACTGACTGATTTTCGCCTTCAGAATATCGATGGCGATGCGGTTTTTACCACCGCGCGGCACGATGATGTCCGCATATTGTTTAGACGGTTCAATGAATTGTAAAAACATCGGACGGACGGTTTTCTGATACTGCGCCATCACGGAATCCATCGAACGACCGCGATCGTTGACGTCGCGACGCATACGGCGCAGCAAACAAATATCCAGCGGCGTATCGACAAAGATGGAAAAGTTAAGCTCGCCCCTCAGGCGGGCATCGGTCAGCAACAGAATGCCCTCCAGAATAATGACTTTCTTCGGTTCGAGACGCTTCGTTTCTTCCAGGCGGGTGTGCTCCACGTAGCTGTACTGCGGCAGCGCGATTTCCTCACCGCACTTCAACATTCTCAGATGCTGTAACAGCAAATTGTGGTCCATGGCGCTGGGATGGTCATAGTTGGTTTTCACCCGCTCTTCCATCGTCAGATGGGTTTGATCCTTGTAATAGCAGTCTTCCGGAATGACACCAATATGTTCATCGCCCACCTGTTCACGCAACTCACGGTAAAGGGTACTGGCTATGAGACTTTTACCGGATGCTGAGGCTCCGGCAATCCCGATAATGACACACTGGTGAGACTTGTCAGTCATGGCAATAAAGACCTGGTTTACGAAAAAAAAAGAAGGGACACACCGCTAAGGGTGTCTGAACGCCGCAATTATAGGGAGTTAGCCGCTCTCACGCCAGCACTAAGCGGGAGGGGAGTTCGCGTCCGAGCAGGACGCGAACAGGAATGGAGCGTTATAGCGCGCGAAACGCGATTTCCGTGGGGATCACTTGGCCTTGCCAATACAGCTGCGCGGCGACTCGCCCGGCCAGCTCGCGATAGAGCGAGGTAAACTCGCTGTCGGGCTGGCTGACCACGGTCGGTTCGCCACGGTCCAGATCTTCCCGCAAAGACATGTGCAGAGGGAGTTGCCCCAGCAGCGCACAGTGATATTTTTCCGCCAGCTTCTGCGCGCCGCCCGTACCGAAAATAGGCTCCAGATGGCCGCAGTGGCTACAGATGTGCACGCTCATGTTTTCCACGATGCCCAGAACCGGCACTTTCACCTTCTCGAACATGGCGATGCCTTTCATCGCGTCTACCAGCGCGATGTCCTGCGGCGTGGTGACGACCACCGCGCCGGTTACCGGCACGTTCTGCGCCAGCGTCAGCTGAATATCGCCCGTGCCCGGCGGCATATCCAGCACCAGATAGTCGAGGTCAGGCCATAGCGTATCTTGCAGCAGTTGCAGCAGCGCCTTGCTGGCCATCGGCCCCCGCCACACCATCGCATTGTCGTCCGTCACCAGATAACCGATGGAATTGGAGGCGATGCCGTGCGCCGCGATCGGCGCCATATGCTCGCCGTCCGGCGAAGTCGGTCGTTCATGAGTCGTCCCCAACATGGTGGGAATCGAAGGACCATAGATATCCGCATCGAGGATCCCGACGTTCGCCCCCTCCGCCGCCAGCGCCAGCGCCAGATTCACGGCGGTGCTGGACTTGCCGACGCCGCCTTTGCCGGAGCTGACCGCAACGATGTTTTTCACCCCTTTGATTCCGGGCTGATTGTTCGCTCGGCTCATCGTGGCGACCGTGTGCGTCAACCGCCATTCAACGCTTTTCGCGCCGGTAAGACGCAGTAGCTCATCGCTGACCGACTCCTTCAGGACCTCAAGGCCGCTCAGCCAGACAAACGGCATAATGAGTTCGATGTGCAGCACGTCATCCAGCAGCGCGCAGTGATGCAGCGCGTTGAGCGCTATCAGATCTTTGTTCAACGTCGGGTGTTTAAAGGCGGCAAGAACGCGGCTCACGGTCTCGTGCAGCGCGTCAGGGCTGTGCCCGGGGAGGCTATCGTTCATCCCGGCTCCTTGAAATTTTTGTCATTAATCAGAACACGGCTTTAAGCATAACAGAACGCCGCGAACCGGCGTACCGCCACGCAACAAAGTCTTTTCAGACAGCATCCGGACGCCTTTTTTCATTCTCCCGCGACCGCGAGGCCGCCTCCAGAACAGGTTTACGCGCCGCGCCGCTATCGGTTAACATCGTGGCTCCTTCTCATTCATTCAATAACAAGCAAGTTCCCCACTATGACTCAAGTCGCAAAGAAAATTCTGGTCACATGCGCGCTGCCTTATGCTAACGGTCCTATCCACCTTGGCCACATGCTTGAACACGTTCAGGCGGATATCTGGGTTCGTTATCAGCGAATGCGCGGCAACCAGGTTAATTTCATCTGTGCGGATGACGCCCACGGCACGCCTATCATGCTGAAGGCTCAGCAGCTAGGGATTGCGCCGGAGGAGATGATTGCGGCCGTCAGTCAGGAGCATCAGCAGGATTTCGCGGGCTTCAACATCAGCTACGACAACTATCACTCCACGCACAGCGAAGAAAACCGCGAGCTGTCCACGCTGATTTATGGCCGTCTGAAAGAAAACGGCTACATCAAGAGCCGCACGATCTCCCAGCTGTTCGACCCGGAAAAAAGCATGTTCCTGCCGGACCGCTTTGTGAAGGGAACCTGCCCGAAATGTCAATCGCCGGATCAGTACGGCGACAACTGTGAAGTCTGCGGCGCCACCTATACCCCGACCGAACTGATCGATCCGAAATCGGCGATTTCCGGCGCGACGCCGGTGATGCGCGACAGCGAACACTTCTTCTTTGATCTGCCCGCTTTCAGCGACATGCTGCAAGCCTGGACCCGTTCCGGCGCTCTGCAGGATCAGGTCGCGAACAAAATGCAGGAGTGGTTCGAGTCTGGTCTCCAGCAGTGGGACATCAGCCGCGACGCGCCATATTTCGGCTTCGAAGTGCCGGATGCGCCGGGTAAATATTTTTACGTCTGGCTGGATGCGCCGATCGGCTACATGGGTTCATTCAAGAACCTGTGCGACAAGCGCGACGATCTGAATTTCGACGACTACTGGCGCAAAGACTCCGACGCCGACCTGTACCATTTCATCGGCAAGGATATCGTCTATTTCCACAGCCTGTTCTGGCCCGCGATGCTGGAAGGCAGCAACTTCCGCAAACCGACCAACCTGTTCGTCCACGGCTATGTGACGGTTAACGGCGCGAAGATGTCTAAATCTCGCGGCACCTTTATCAAAGCAGATACCTATCTGAAGCACTTGGACGCCGACTGCCTGCGTTACTACTACGCGGCCAAGCTCTCTTCCCGCATCGACGATATCGACCTTAACCTGGAAGACTTCGTGCAGCGCGTGAACGCCGACATCGTCAATAAAGTCGTCAACCTGGCCTCACGCAATGCGGGCTTCATCAACAAGCGTTTCGATGGCAAGTTGGCCGATACGCTGGCCGACCCGGCGCTGTACAAGACCTTCACCGACGCGGCTGACAGCATTGCCGACGCGTTCAGCAGCCGTGAATCCGGCAAAGCTATTCGTGAAATTATGGCGCTGGCCGATCTCGCCAACCGCTATGTGGACGAACAGGCCCCGTGGATCGTGGCGAAGGAAGAAGGTCGCGACGCCGATCTGCACGCAATTTGCTCTATGGGCATCAACCTGTTCCGCGTGTTAATGACCTACCTTAAACCGGTGCTGCCGTCGCTGTCTGAGCGTGCCGAAGCGTTCCTGAATACGGATCTACAGTGGGATGCGATGACTCAGCCGCTGCTGGGCCACCAAATCAATCCGTTCAAGGCGCTGTTCAACCGTATCGATCCGAAGAATATCGAAGCCATGATTGAAGCCTCTAAGCAGGACATCGCCGCCGCGGCGCCGGTCAGCGGACCGCTGGCGGACAATCCGATTCAGGACACCATCACGTTCAACGATTTCGATAAGGTCGATATGCGTATCGCGCTGATTCAGAAAGCGGAACTGGTGGAAGGTTCGGACAAGCTGCTGCGTCTGTCTTTGGATCTGGGCGGCGAAACGCGTCAGGTCTTCTCGGGGATCCGCGCAGCCTATCCGGACCCAAGCCAGCTGGAAGGCCGCCTGACCATCATGGTCGCCAACCTCGCGCCGCGTAAAATGCGTTTCGGTATGTCCGAAGGCATGGTGATGGCGGCGGGTCCCGGCGGAAAAGACATCTTCCTGCTGAGCCCGGACAGCGGCGCGCAGCCGGGTATGTTGGTGAAATAACGCCTGTCAGGCTGGGCTTCGGCTCAGCCTGCTTTTATCCTCCTCTCGCTCGATTTTCCCCTTCGCTTGAACATCCCCGCGGCCTGCGTTTCCCTGCTTACCGCTGCACATTGCTCCCTTAACCCTCACCGCGGTTTTAGCCGGTCTACCAACGCTGATGGCATCTTCGAGACATGTCCGGCGGATAAACGAGGTTCGGAGAATTCCTGATCTAGTTTTTTGATGAGTCATAAGACGCTGTATTTAAATGATTTTTGTTAGCATCTTCAACACGAACGCGTTAAAGATCTAGGACGGTGCCGCCAGATGCGGCTATGCTTTTTGAGCCAACCAGATTGGCAGGGATTTTACTCACATCACGGAGGACGTTTATGTCTCGCATGACCCCGCTGTTTTTAACCGTATCCTTACTCACCGTCGCCGCTAGCGCCTGCGCAGCCAGACCGCTGACCAGCCAATCCACTATCATCAACGCGCTGAATCAGGGAAGCGAAGTGGCCGTCAATATCGACCTTTCGCAGTGTACGCCGCAGAATGGCGCCGTCGCCAGCCAGACCCGAGGCGGCCTGCGCATTCAGGCCTATCGCTTGACCGGCGACGGGGCTCTGTCGTTCAGCGATGAACACTTTACGGTGGCGAACGACGGCAAACCCATTCAGCAATTTATGCGCTATCAGGTGCTGCCGGACAACATCGTCAACTTCACGACCTATATGTACGATCTGCCCAGTCTGCAACAGCGCGGCACTACGCTGAGCTACCGTTGCAACGTCGGTCAGGGCGTTTCTTTCTTCGCTGAATAAACGTCCGTCGCGCTCCCGCTGCGCCGAGCGGGAGCCGCACGTTCCCCCTTTCCCGTATTATCCGTTCCCGCCAATCCCGGCTCTACAAGGTGGCGAACAACACGTTATAAGATAAAACCAAAAAACATAACCGGGCGCTTTGCTCCTTTCGTCGTTGTCGCTATGATGCCCCATCACGCAAATAGACATCCAGACATAAAGATATCCATAAACTGGCAACACGATTTCCCCACCAAGGAGCCTCAGATGAAGACGTTTCACGCCGCACTCGTGGCATTAAGCATGACGATCGCGCTGCCTGCGTTGGCAGAAAATACCCCCACTCTCGCTCCGCTGCCTGCCTCGCTGGCTAACCATAGCGGTCCGGTGCGTATCGCCGTCATCCGTAATCTGGGCTCCGATGACAACACCACCCAGTTCGTATCCGGCGTGCTGGAAGAAGGGAAAAAACTCGGCTTCAAAGTCAGCACATTTCTAAGCAACGGCGACGACGCTCGCTTCCAGGACTTCGTCAACCAGGCCATCAGCCAGAAATACGACGGCATTATTCTGTCTCAGGGACGCGACCCATACTCTACCGAGCTGCTGCAGCGCATCGTTGATAGCGGCATCAAAGTCTCGGTATTCGACACCGCGGTGAACCGGGATATTCCCGGTGTGACCGTCACCCAACAGGACGACGCCTCGCTGACCAAAGCCTCTTTCGGCCAGTTGGTGAAAGATTTCAACGGCAAAGCCAATATCATCAAGCTGTGGGTCGCCGGGTTCCCGCCGATGGAACGCCGTCAGGCGGCCTACCAGCAACTGCTGAAAGCCAATCCAGGCATTAAAGAGCTGGAATCCATCGGCGCCGTCTCCTCCGACGTGCAGGGCGATACCGCCAACAAAGTCGGCGCGGTATTGGCGAAATACCCGCGCGGGAAGATTGATGCTATTTGGGGCACCTGGGATGCTTTCAGTCAGGGCGCTTATAAAGCACTGAAAGAGAACGGCCGCACGGAGATCAAACTCTACAGCATCGACATCTCCAATCAGGATCTGCAGTTGATGCGCGAAGCCTCAAGCCCGTGGAAAGTCAGCGTCGCGGTGGACCCGAAACTGATCGGTAAAGTGAACCTGCGACTGGTCGCTAACAAAATCGCCGGCGAGCCGACGCCTGCCACCTACGAATTTAGCGCCGCCACTATTCCACAGGCGTTGCTGGCAAGCCAGCCAGGTCCGGTCAATGTCGCCAGCCTCGGTAAGATCATTCCGGGCTGGGGCCAGACGGATGATTTCATCGCTCCGTGGTTTGCTACACTGGCCGCAAAATCGAAATAATGGAGGCAAGTTATGGCATCAGCACCTTTGCCCACCCCTGATTACAGCCGCAATATGCGGCTCATCGGCCACAGCGATCAGGGCGGACGCTCTGATGGCGTACAGGTGATGGTTCATCGGGGCTACGCGTATATCGGCCATA
The DNA here is from genome assembly GCF_900107885.1 of Lonsdalea quercina. Taxonomy (NCBI): domain Bacteria; kingdom Pseudomonadati; phylum Pseudomonadota; class Gammaproteobacteria; order Enterobacterales; family Pectobacteriaceae; genus Lonsdalea; species Lonsdalea quercina. Next base: position 227,027 of record NZ_FNQS01000001.1, read on the forward strand.
TGGTGTCGCAGGGCGTTTCCATCGTTGATGTTCGCGACCCCATCAACCCCAAAACGGTGCGCTTTCTCCCCGCCCCTCCCGGCACCTGGAATATCCATCTGCAAACACACGACGACCTGTTATTGGTCGTCAACGCCCGCGATCTGTTCGCCGATGCGAACTTCGCCGAGGAAAAGGTGTATTACACCCGCTCCGTCGCCGAAACCGTGGATACACGGCAACAAGGCAATACCTGGAGCGCCGGTCTGCGGATCTTTGATATCTCCTGTCCGGACAAACCGCAAGAGATCGGCTTCCTACCGCTGAACGGCATCGGCATCCACCGCATCTGGTACGTTGGCGGACGTTGGGCCTACGTGTCCGCTCTGCTGGAAGGCTACAGCGACTACATTTTTCTGACCATCGATCTGGCCAATCCGCGTAAGCCGGAAGTCGCAGGACGTTACTGGCTGCCGGGGATGCACACCGCCGGCGGCGAAACGCCTGACTGGCCGGAAGGGAAACGCTACGCGCTGCACCACGCTATCGTCAGCGGCGATACGGCCTACGCCAGCTGGCGCGACGGCGGACTGACGTTGCTGGATGTCAGCGACCGCACGCAGCCGCAGCTGATCAGCCACCGGAACTGGAGCCCGCCATTCGGCGGCGGCACGCACACTGCGTTGCCGTTACCAGATCGCGATTTGTTGGTCGTGCTGGACGAGGCGGTGCTGGACAATCAGGAAGACGGGGAAAAACTGATCTGGGTGTTTGATATTCGCGAACCGACCAACCCGGTCAGCATCGCGACCTTCCCCCAGCCGAACGAAGTGGATTATGTGAAGAAAGGCGCGCATTTTGGGCCACATAATTTGCACGAGAACCGGCCGGGCAGCTTCATCAGCTCAACGCTGATCTTCGCGACCTATCAGAACGCGGGCGTGCGCGTTTACGACATCAGCAACCCCTATCGCCCCAAAGAGACTGGCGCGCTGGTGCCCGCCGCGCCAGAACGAATGATGGACCGGCGTCCCGGACGCCCGCGCGTCATCCAGTCTTGCGACGTATTTGTGGATGCTGAGGGGATGGTGTACAGCACTGACTATAACGCTGGGCTGTCTATCATCGAATATCGCGGATAGTGCATCAACCCGGTGCGGAAGGCACCCGAACCGGGTTTTCTTTCATGTCTTCAGGTTTGAAAAATTCAGACTTAATCCAGCGCCAGAATCGTCACCCACATCGGTCCTTGTCCTACCGCGTAGCGCGATAGCGGTTGCAGATGTCCGCCGTCAGGATTGATCTGATAGACCTCGATATAGTGCGACTTCTGCCCCGCCACAATCAGGAACTGACCGCTGTTATCGATATTGAATCCACGCGGTTGGATCTCCGTCTGCTGATGACCGAGGAGCCTCAGATGACCGCCATCGTCCGATACCCCGAGGATGCTGACTACGCTGGCGGTGCGATCGGTGGTGTACAGGAAGCGGCCGTTCGGGGTGATATGGATATCCGCCGCCCAACGCGTTCCGGTGAAATCCTCCGGCATCACATCCAGCGTCTGCACGCGGGCGATGTTGCCATGAGCATCCTTGAGTGCGAAAACATCGACCGAGCTGTCCAGTTCGTTGACGCAGTAGGTGAAACGCTGGTTGGGGTGGAACACCATGTGGCGCGGGCCAGCACCCGCCGCAGCGGGCAGATCCGCGGGCTGATGCTCGGTGAGTTTTCCTTCTGACGACAGGTCGTACAGCCGAATGCGATCTTCTTTCAGACACGGCGCCCACAGCACCTGGTTATCCGGGTCGATATTGGTGGAGTGGCAGCCTTCCAGGCCATCCAACTGCTGGATAAACTCCCCCGCCACGCCGTCGTCGCCGATCGGGCTGACGCTGACGCAAGCATTGCTGTATGAGGCACAGAACAGAAAGCGGCCTTTGTGGTCGGTAGACAGGTGTGTCGGGCTGCCGGGCAGCGCAGCCGCCCCCGCCTCCGTTAACGTTCCATCCGGTGCAATACGGTAGCTAATTACACGGAACGACGGACGCACGCCGACGTAAAGGTGCCGTTTATCGGGCGCCACCACCATCGGCTGTACCTGTCCAGGCGCTTCAACGACTTGTAACAACGTCAACGCGCCTTCGCTATTCAGCCGCCACACGTGAATGTGCTGGCTTTCGGGACTGGCGGTATAAACCACTTGCTGCATTAGACTCTCCTTTAAACGCGGATTGCGCTTCTCAACACTCAGACATCAATAGTAGACCGGAACGGCCTATCGCTCCTCACCTTGAATCGGGCGCGGTTGTGACATCGCTCACGCTCTGTACGAAGTGGCTGACAGACCGAATGGAAAGAAATTGGTCCTACAGCGCCCCCGGCTTACGGTGTACCATCTGAAAAAAGTTTACCTACAACCGAGAGAAATCACGATGTCCTATCGCGCAATCGCCCTCGATCTGGATGGCACCTTACTCACTGCAAAGAAAACCATTCTGCCCGCTTCGATGGAAGCGCTGGCCCTGGCCCGGCAGGCCGGGATCAAGGTACTGATCGTTTCCGGTCGACATCACTCGGCCATCCGCCCTTTTTATCAGGCGCTGGAGCTAGATACACCTGCTATCTGCTGTAATGGCTCTTATCTGTATCATTATCAGACAAAGAGTGCCTCGGAAGGACATCCGCTGACGCCGGAACAGGCCAAAGGCGTGCTGAAAAAACTGCAACAGTTCGACATCCACGGTTTGATGTACGCCGACGACCAGATGCTTTATGAAAAACCGACCGGTCACGTCGTCCGTGCGCTGGCCTGGTCGGACACGCTACCGGCAGACCTGCGTCCGAACTTCCGTCACGTGGATAATCTGGAGGAGGAAACCGCACGCGCGCAGCAGATCTGGAAATTCGCCACTCACCACCCGGACAACGCCCATCTGAATGGTTTCGCGCAACAGGTGGAGGAAGAGCTTGGCGTCACCTGTGAATGGTCGTGGAAAGATCAGGTCGACGTGGCTCAGTCCGGCAACAGCAAAGGCAAGCTACTGCGTCGCTGGGTGGAGGATCAAGGGTTGCAGATGCAGGATATCGTCGCTTTCGGCGACAACTTCAATGACATCAGCATGCTCTCTACGGTCGGTCTGGGCGTCGCGATGGGCAACAGCGCCGATGCGGTTAAAGCCAGCGCGGATGTCGTGATCGGTCACAACGAAGAGCCGGGCATTGCGGAACTGATTAGGAAACGTATTCTCTGATCCCGCGGCGCGCAGGCTGCCATACCGGCAGCCTGTCGCAGAACACGGATCACGGCGTGATTGAAACGCTTTTTATCTGAGCAAACAGCCGTTGATCCGGGCGTAACCCCAACTCATCTCTGGCCCAAGGGGTAATTTTCGCCCAAAGGACCTGACCACCGACCAGCAGTTTGACCTCGACCTGATCGCCAACCTCCAGACACTCCGCCACCCGTGCCGACAGCACGTTGCGAATACTGGTTGCCGTGGGCCGTTCCATCGCCAGCGAGACATCCGCCGCGTTAATGCGGATGCGTTGGGCGCTGTTCAGCGGCGCATCAATTTTCTGCACCCACAAATGCTGGTCGCCCAGTGAGAGCGCGGTCATCGGATAACGTGGATGGTGTTGCAATACGATGGTCTTAAGGATTGTGCTTTGCTCTTCCCTCGGCAGCCACGGCCGCAACGCGCTGCTGGCCCATACCGTCTCCAGCTCGCCTTGCGTTTTAACTTTGCCCTGATCCAACACCACGACGCGGTCGGCCAGACGCCAGATTTCTTCCAGACTATGGCTGACGTACAGGATGGGGGTTTTAACCTCTTTCCCCAACCGCTCGAGATAAGGCAACAGTTCCCGCTTGCGCGGCGCATCCAACGACGCCAGCGGCTCGTCCATCAGCAGCAGATCCGGCGCCGTCAGCAACGCCCGACCGATGCTCACCCGCTGCTTTTCTCCCCCCGACAGGGTCGAAGGATGCCGTTTCAGCAAATGTTCAATCCCCAGCAGCTGCACGATATCGTCAAACTGCCCGCGCATAGCGGGCGCCATGCCGTAGCGCAAATTGCCAGCGACCCGGTAATGGGGAAAAAGTCGCGCATCCTGAAAAACGTAGCCGATACGGCGCTGCTCGGGCGGCAGAAAGATGCCACGTTCACTATCCGTCAGTACACGATCATTGAGCTGAATATGCCCGCGATCGGGCCGGGTCAGCCCGGCAATAGCGTTAATCAACGACGTTTTTCCTGCGCCGGATACGCCGAATATGGCGGAAATGCCGCTGGCGGGCAGGGTCGATGTGACGCTGAGCGACAGGTCGCCTAACCGTTGAGAAAAATCCAGTTGCAGCATTATCCCCCCAGCCGCCGCCGGCTCCAGCCGGTCAGCCATTCCGACAGCAACAGCGCCAACAACGACAGCACAATGGCGATGAGGCACAGCCTGGCGGCCTGCATCTCCGCGCCGGGCGTCTGGATCAGCGTATACATTGCGAGCGGGATCGTGCGGGTTTCACCGGGGATGTTGGACACAAACGTAATCGTCGCGCCGAACTCCCCCAAAGAGCGTGCAAATGCCAGCACCGTACCGACAATAATGCCGGGCAACGTTAAGGGCAGCGTGACGGTGAAAAAGACGCGCCACGGCTGCGCGCCCAGCGTGCGGGCAGCCAGTTCAAGACGCGGATCCACCATTTCAAGCGACAGGCGAATTGCCCGCACCAGCAGCGGAAACGCCACCACGGCGGAGGCCAGCGCCGCACCACGCCAGCTGAAGCTGAAACTGACGCCGAACCATTCATAGAGCCAGGCGCCGATCACGCCTTTGCGTCCCATCCCCACCAGCAGCAGATAACCGATCACCACCGGCGGCAAAACTAAAGGCAGGTGAATGAGACTATCCAGCAGTGACTTGCCGGGGAACCGGCAGCGCACCAGTATCCAGGCCATCAGTATCCCCAACGGCAGGCTACAGCTCACGGCTAACAGCGAAACCTTGAGACTTAACTGAATCGCCTGCCATTCATAGTCGCTGAGCCACATTAGCGAGGAGTGAAGCCGTAGCGTTTGAAGATGTCGGCGGACTGCGGGGTTTTCAGGTAGTCGGAAAAGGCTTTCACCGCCGCCGTATCGTGACTTTTAACGATAGCGACCGGATATTCCACCGGTTTATGGCTGCTGGCCGGGAAAGTCCCCACTACCTTCACTTTGGTGCTGGCTACCGCATCTGAGCCATAGACAATCCCCAACGGGGCCTCTTCACGCTCGACCAGCGCTAACGCGCCGCGCACATCGCTCGCACGGGCCATCAACGGCGATAAGGTGTCCCAGGCTTTGAGGTTTTGCAGCGCCTCTTTAGCATAGATGCCAGCGGGAACATGGTCAGGATCGCCGACGGCCAGACGACCGCCTTTAAGCAGACTCGTCCAGTCGGTGGAGGCATTGATGGCGAACGTTTTCACGTCGGCGCTTTTGGGTGCGATCACCACCAGTTCATTACCCAGCAACGTATAACGGCTACCGTTATCGATCAGCTGTTTGTCCTGAACGTAGTCCATCCACTGTTGGTCGGCGGAAATGAAGATATCGGCGGGGGCGCCCTGCTCTATTTGCCGCGCTAGCGTTGACGAAGAGGCATACGACGCCACGACCGAAACCTGTTTTTCGTGCTGATAACGCTCGGCAATATCCTGCAACGCATTAGTCAGCGACGCAGCAGCGAACACCGTCACCTTGTCGGTCGCCGCAGAGGCCGTGGCGATCATTCCCAGACTCAATGTGAATATGGACAACCATTTTTTCCATGAATATTGCATGACGATGTTCCCCGTTATTTTTTCGTTGTGTAGGGGATAATATAACGGTAGTGATAAAATGGCATTCGCTTTGTGGAAGCTGAACTGGTGAATAATGACGGGGAGAAATCCGGCGAGCGCCGGATTTTCAAAGAACGGAGATCAGGACGTTTTATGTGAAGATTTGGATTCATGATGACCGAGGGCGGAGAACACGTTGAACACTTCGCCCAGACCGTAAATGCATCCCAGAATCAAGGCCATCATCACCGGCACCATACATACTGCAAACAGCAGACTACTCAGCAACTCCAACATGTCGACCTCACTTGAAGGCAATGGCTGTCATGGCAAGACAGCGATCCAGATTCATCAGGCTAACGTCAACGCTAGCCCGCGCTTGTAAACAGTCTACCCGAAAAGTATGAATTAATGCGGCCTTTCGTGCGATTTGCCCACCGCAGAAAAAATGGTGACAATGCCTTTCGCTGACCCGATTCCCTCAATGGAACCTATTGCCATGCAAGCAGAAATTCTTCTTACCCTGAAACTGCAACAGCGTCTGTTTGCCGACCCTCGCCGCATTGCGCTGCTTAAACAGATCAGGCTGACCGGTTCCATCAGTCAGGGAGCCAAGTTAGCCGGCATCAGTTATAAAAGCGCCTGGGACGCTATCAACGAAATGAATCAGCTGGCCGACCAAACCCTGGTTGACCGGGTGACCGGCGGCAAAGGCGGCGGCGGCGCAGCGGTCACGAGCTACGGGGAACGCTTAATCCAGCTGTATGACCTTTTGGCGCAGGTACAGCAGAAAGCCTTTGATGTCTTACAGCGGGACACCCTGCCGCTCGACAGTCTGTTGGCCGCCATCGCTCGCTTCTCGCTGCAAACCAGCGCGCGCAACCAGCTGTTCGGCACGCTGATCAGCCGGGCGGAACAGCCGGTGCAGCAATATCTGAAGATTTTATTGGCCGACGGCAAGACTCAAATACTGGCCGCCGTCACCGCCCAAAGCGCCGAGCGTTTGCAATTAACGCAGGGCAAAGAGGTGCTGGCGCTGATTAAAGCGCCCTGGGTCAGTGTCACTCCGCAAGCTCAGGTATCGCCAGACGTCGATAACGTGCTGCCGGGCCAAATCACCCATTTGCAAGCCGGTCACGACCATAGCGAAATTCTGGTGACGCTGACCGGGGGAGAAGTGCTGTGCGCAACGCTCTCTAACGCCGCCGTGGCACGATATGCGCTTCAGCTCGACCAATTCGTCAACGCCAGTTTCAGCGCCGAACAGGTGATTATCGCCACGCTGTGCTGAGCGGCAAATGCGCCGAGAGCTCGCGCGCCGGCATGAAGAACGCGCAGGAATACTCACGAAGGAAACCACTATGTCATTTTTGCAACTGCATCAGGCCCGCTATCGCCTCAGCGACACCCACACATTCTGGCTGGAAGAAATCACCCTCCGCCAGCAAGAGAGCTGGGCGTTCGTCGGCGCCAACGGCAGCGGCAAATCGGTGCTGGCGAAAGCGCTGTCCGGCGAGTTGCCGCTGTTGGAAGGCCAGCGTCAGTGCGACTTTCAGCGTATCGCGCGACTGTCGTTCGAGCAGTTACAACAGTTGGTAAGCTTGGAATGGCAGCGTAACAATACCGATATGCTGAGCGAAGGCGAAAATGATGCCGGCCGTACCACCGCAGAAGTGATTCAGGACGCCGTCTGCGACGACGCGCGCTGTTCATCACTGGCCGAACAGTTTGGCATCGCCCACCTGTTGCAGCGGCGTTTCAAGCATCTGTCCACGGGGGAAACGCGTAAAGCTATGCTGTGTCAGGCGCTGATGCCGCAGCCTGACCTGCTGATTCTGGACGAACCTTTCGATGGACTGGATGTGGGATCCCGTCAACAGTTGAGCGACCAGCTAGCGCAACTGATAACGCAGGGCTACACGCTGGTGCTCGTCATCAACCGCTTCGAGGATATTCCCGCGTTTGTTGAACAAGTCGGCGTGCTGGCGGGCTGTTCGCTCACCCGACACGGCAAACGCGAACAGATAATGGCGGATGAGCTGGTCGCGCTGCTGGCTCACAGCGAGAAACGCCATGATGTCCAGTTGCCGGAGACGGATTCGCCGCGACCGCAAGGGACCGCAACCCTGTCCGCACAGCCCTTGATCAGGCTCAATCACGGCGTTGTGAGCTATGACGATCGCCGGATATTGGACGATCTTAGCTGGACCGTCATGCCGGGTCAGCACTGGCAGATTCTCGGGCCTAACGGAGCCGGAAAATCGACGTTGCTGAGTCTCATCACCGGCGACCACCCACAGGGCTACAGCAACGATCTGACGCTGTTCGGCCGCCGCCGGGGCAGCGGTGAAACCATCTGGGACATCAAACGGCATATCGGCTATGTCAGCAGTAGCCTGCACATGGACTACCGCGTCAGCATCAGCGTACGCCACGTCATTCTTTCCGGCTTTTTCGACTCCATCGGCGTTTATCAGACGGCTTCCGACCGGCAAAACCAACTGACGGCGGAGTGGCTATCATTGCTGGGACTGCCGGACGCGGCGGCGGATGCGCCCTTCCAATCGTTGTCGTGGGGACAGCAGCGGTTGGTTCTGATCGTCCGCGCGCTGGTAAAACACCCCGCTTTGCTTATCCTCGACGAGCCTTTACAGGGCCTGGACCCGATCAATCGTCAGCTGATTCGCAGCTGGCTGGACCGCCTGATCGGAGAAGGCGACACGCAGTTGCTTTTCGTCTCACATCATGCGGAAGATGCCCCGCGCTGCATTACGCATCGCCTGCGATTTGTGCCGGAAGGCTCCACCTACCGCTATCAGCAAGAAACGTGCTGAATCGTCTCCCGGTGACCCGACGCTGACGTCGGGTTGCTCCGCATTGCGTTCCCTCGGTCAGTTCATCGGCGTGATAGCGATTTCACGTTTTTACTTTTCAGCTTATTCTGTAGGTAAAAGACTTAATTGTTTCACGGAAGTTTGTACACTGTCTTCATGATGAGAGCATCAGGCTCAACAAAGCTCATTGTTCCCCCTTTTTCAATCGATTTTGCGTCGGGCTTTGCGTGCTCCCTCTTTCCCCTATTTTTTGATTAGAGGTCATTATGAAGGTACTGGTTACAGGTGGGAGCGGTTACATAGGAAGCCATACCTGCGTGCAGTTGATCGCCTCAGGACATCAGCCCATCATTCTCGATAATCTTTGCAACAGCAAAGCGAGCGTCATCCCCACCATTGCGCGACTCAGCGAACAGGTTCCCATCTTTTATCAGGGCGATATTCGCGACCGACAGCTGCTGGATGAAATTTTCTCTGAGCACACGATAGATGCCGTGATCCACTTCGCCGGTCTCAAAGCGGTGGGCGAGTCGGTACAAAAGCCGATCGACTACTACGATAACAATGTCTACGGGACGTTGACGCTGGTCGAAGCAATGAAAAAAGCCAACGTTAAGACGCTGATCTTCAGCTCTTCAGCCACCGTTTACGGCGATCAGCCTCAAATTCCTTATCAGGAAAGTTTTCTCACGGGAATGCCTGCGAGTCCTTACGGACGCAGCAAACTGATGGTGGAGCAAATCTTGCAGGATCTGCAACGCGCCGAGCCGGAGTGGAGCATCGTCCTACTGCGCTATTTCAATCCGGTCGGCGCGCATCCGTCGGGCGAAATGGGAGAAGATCCTCAGGGGATCCCCAATAATCTGATGCCTTATATTGCGCAGGTCGCCGTCGGCCGCCGCGATTCTCTCGCGATATTCGGCAACGACTACCCCACCGCCGACGGCACTGGCGTACGGGACTATATTCACGTCGTCGATTTGGCGGACGGTCATATCGCCGCCATGAATACGCTGCATCGCCAGCCCGGCGTTCACATCTATAATCTAGGGGCGGGCGTGGGTTATAGCGTGCTGCAGGTCGTCGAATCATTCAGCAAAGCCTGCGGCAAACCCATCCCCTATCACTTCGCGCCGCGACGCGAAGGCGATTTACCCGCCTACTGGGCGGATGCGGAAAAAGCGGCCCGCGACCTCAACTGGCGCGTGGCACGGACTCTGGATGAAATGGCCGCCGACGTCTGGCGCTGGCAGTCCTCTCATCCCACGGGGTTCCCTGACTAATTTCGACGGCGGCAGTGGCGTCTCTCCGCGCCGCAACACTCAGCGGGATGCGCTGCCAGTCGCGAAGTGGAGAGTGCAATGCATAGTGAAGCTTCCTCTACGCTGGCCCCGGATGGTCAGCCTTTTCAACTGAATCTGCTGCGGAACGCCTCCGGTATGTGCGTCACCGTGATGGACTGGGGCGCGACGTGGACGTCCTGCCTTCTGCCGCTGTCACCGGATGAGACGCGTGAAGTTCTGCTCGGCTGCGCGCCCGAACATTACCCTCATCAGAGCGCCTACATGGGCGCATCCGTCGGCCGCTACGCCAACAGAATTGCTAATGCGGCCTTGGACAACGAGGGACACCATATTCCACTGGCGGCCAACAGCGGAAAACATCAGTTGCATGGCGGCCCTGTCGGGTTTAGTGCGCGTCGTTGGCGAATCGTTCAACACAGCGAGAATGCCATTACCTATCAACTGCACTCTCCGGCGGGCGACCAGGGTTTTCCCGGTCATCTTACGGTAGAGGCGCATTATCATCTCACCGACGACAATCGGCTGACGATCGCCTATCGTGCGGAGGTCGATCGGGCCTGTCCGGTCTGTCTGACCAATCACGCCTATTTCAACCTCGACGGAACGTTTGAGGATGTGCGCCGGCATCAGCTCCAGCTGTTCGCCGACCATTTTTTGCCCACCGACGCGGAAGGCATTCCTTTTGGCAAGCTCAAACCGGTGGCCGACAGCAGCATGGATTTCCGTCTGCCGAAAACGCTGCTACAGGATTTTTTGACTGACGACGACCAACGCGCTGTCGGCGGCTATGATCATGCCTTTTCGCTGCGGCAGGATGCGCCTTCTCCCCATCCTGCCGCCGTATTGTGGTCCAGCGACAAGCGGGTTCGGCTGGACGTCAGCACCAGTGCGCCTGCGTTGCAGGTTTACACAGGCAATGCGCTTGAAGGCACGCCGGACCGCAATGGGGGCACCTACCCCAACTACGCCGGCATCGCGCTCGAAAGCGAATTTTTGCCCGATAGCCCTCACCATCCCGAATGGCCGCAGCCAGACTGTTGGCTCAATCCGGGAGAAACTTATCTGTCGCTTACCGCCTATCGGTTTTTCTTCGAGGATGCGCCGAACGTGGTCTAGCGTCTCGACAGACGATGTTGGACTAAAGTTCGCGACCTTAGGTCAGATCAAAAATCATCGGCAAATTATGGGTACACTATGCGCAGCCCTGACCGACGACAGGTGGCTCGTAGAGTCGCCAAAAGATACTATATGAATCGTCGGTTTTATCCCGCTCGCTGGCCACTTTTGTGGTCATCGGTCCCCTGACACGCAGGCATTTGGGGGAAAATGACAGGCTGAACCGATCAAGCTGACGGTTTTATGCCGTAATTGCGCGCAATAAACTGACAGTGAGACGACAAGCGATTGCCGATGACTGTTCTCCAACCCTATAATGGGGGCAGTCATTACAGAAATCTTAGGATCTGAAGGAGTTAAGCTATGGCTGTAACTAAGCTGGTACTGGTACGACACGGCGAAAGCCAGTGGAACAAAGAAAACCGCTTCACCGGCTGGATGGACGTTGAGCTGTCTGAAAAAGGCGTCAACGAAGCCAAACAGGCTGGTAAATTACTGAAAGAAGAAGGTTTTTCTTTCGATTTCGCTTACACCTCCGTGCTGAAACGTGCCATCCACACACTGTGGAACGTGCTGGACGAACTGGATCAGGCCTGGCTGCCAGTAGAAAAAAGCTGGAAACTGAACGAACGCCATTACGGTGCTTTGCAAGGACTGAACAAAGCCGAAACAGCTGAAAAATACGGCGACGATCAGGTCAAACTGTGGCGTCGCGGCTTTGCCGTAACTCCGCCGGAACTGACTCGTGAAGACGAGCGTTTCCCGGGCCACGATGCACGTTATGCATCTCTGACCGACGAAGAGCTGCCGCTGACCGAAAGCCTGGCGCTGACCATTGATCGCGTTGTACCGTTCTGGAACGAAACCATTCTGCCACGTCTGAAAACCGGTGAGCGCATTGTTATTGCGGCCCACGGTAACTCCCTGCGTGCGCTGGTCAAATACCTGGACGACTTGAGCGAAGACGAAATTCTGGAACTGAACATCCCGACAGCGGTTCCGCTGGTTTACGAATTCGACGAAAACTTCAAACCGACTAAACGTTACTACCTGGGCAACGCGGATGAAATCGCCGCGAAAGCTGCAGCAGTAGCTAATCAGGGTAAAGCGAAGTAATTCGTTTTCACTCCATAAAAAAACCCGGCTCAGGCCGGGTTTTTTATTGCCTGTCTTACATCGTTTCCTACGGGAGGGATCCAAGATAGGGATTAATTGTTCGACAGGAAGCGATATTGCAGATGCTGTCTAAGCCGCTGAAGGCACCATCGGACGGTTATCTGAAGGGTTTAGGGTCAGCAGGACTATAATCATGCCGCCTTAGCGTGAGGGCGACAATAACCACACACATCCTCACGACCCTCTACCAACGACCAACGTAAAACCACCGCCGTTGAGGCGGTGATTTACCATCCAACAGACGACTAACCGCGGCGATGACGTACGGCGTCAGCTAACTGACGCAGCAACGTCGCGGTATCATCCCAACCAATGCAGCCGTCGGTGATGCTTTTACCGTAGACCAGTGACTCGCCGCTATCCGGGTTTTGATTGCCTTCCACGAGATGACTTTCAATCATCACACCCATAATGGCTTTTTCTCCACCGGCGATCTGCGAACAAACGTCGGCGCCGACTTCCATCTGCTTCTTAAACTGTTTGCTGCTGTTCGCGTGGCTAAAGTCGATCATTACCTGCGGCGTCAGCCCGGCTTTTTCCAAACCGACTTTCACTTCCTGCACGTGCTTCGCGCTGTAGTTAGGCTCTTTACCGCCGCGCAGAATAATGTGGCAATCGTTGTTGCCGCTGGTATTCACGATCGCGGAGTGACCCCACTTGGTCACTGACAGGAAGCAGTGCGGCGCCTGCGCGGCGTTGATCGCATCGATGGCGACCTTGATCGTGCCGTCGGTGCCGTTTTTGAATCCAACCGGGCAAGACAGACCGGAAGATAGCTCACGGTGCACCTGAGACTCGGTGGTACGCGCGCCAATCGCGCCCCAGCTCATCAGATCGGCAAGGTACTGCGGCGTGATCATATCGAGGAACTCACCCGCCGCCGGCAGGCCGGTGTCGTTGATGTCCAGCAGTAGTTTGCGGGCGATGCGCAGACCGTCGTTGATCTGGAAGCTATGATCCATGTACGGGTCGTTGATAAGCCCTTTCCAGCCCACCGTCGTGCGCGGTTTCTCGAAGTAGACTCTCATGACGACTTCCAGCTCGCCGTGCAGTTCCTGACGCAGCTCCTGCAACCTGGCGGCGTACTCTTTGGCGGCTTTAACATCATGAATGGAGCAAGGGCCAATAATCACCAGCAGACGGTCGTCGCCGCCGTGCAGGATTTTATGAATGGCTGAGCGGGCCTGAGACACCGTTTTAGCGGCATTCTCCGTCGCGGGAAATTTCTCCAGCAACGCGACAGGTGGCAACAACTCTTTGATTTCTTTAATTCTTAAATCGTCGTTTTGATAACTCATAGCAATCCCAATAATTCCTGAACGGTAGGCTTGGCCTGTGGTTCATGCCCACAACTCAGTCAGCCACAAATAAAAGCAGGAAACCCCGCGGATGGCGCATTATAAAACAAGCTAAGGACTAAAATCCCTGAATAATTTCCCCTCAGTCCGAGGAGTACGACGGCACCCACGGTATTTTCAGCAATGCATTCCCTTCAGCGACGCTACTGTAGGTTTTTTGTCCCGTTTGACATACAGTTGAAACAGATCTGCAAACAGGAACTCATTCGATGACCCAATCCCGCCCCAACGAACAAAACAATAGTCAACGACTGCTAGCGGCGTTTACGCTCACCGCCCTTTTCATGGTTGTGGAAACGGTCGGTGGGCTGCTGTCAGGCTCTCTGGCGCTGCTGGCTGACGCTGGGCACATGCTGACGGATACCGCCGCGCTGCTGGTCGCCTTGCTGGCCGTACGCTTTGCCGCAGGTCGTCCCACGTCCAACCATACCTTCGGCTTTCTGCGATTAACTACGCTCGCGGCTTTCATCAATGCCATCGCGTTGTTCATCATCACCTTATGGATCTGCTGGGAGGCTTTTCAGCGCTTCAGCCATCCCCAGCCGATCGCGGGAATCCCGATGCTCATCATCGCAGTCGGCGGCCTCATGGTTAATCTGCTTTCATTCTGGCTGCTACATCGCGGCAGCGACGAAAAAAACATGAACGTCCGCGCGGCGGCTCTCCATGTATTGGGTGATATGTTGGGGTCGGTCGGAGCGATTGCCGCAGCGCTGATTATCATGATGACCGGTTGGACGCCAATTGACCCCATTTTGTCTTTGGTGGTGTCAATGCTGATATTGCGCAGCGCCTGGGCGCTGCTGAAAGAAAGTCTTCACGAGTTGCTGGAAGGTTCGCCTGCCCAAATTGACGTCGACGCGTTAAGACAGAGTCTGAGTGCCGATATCCCGGCGGTGCAGAACGTGCATCACGTCCACTTATGGCAGGTTGGAGAAAAACCGCTGCTGACGCTGCATGCGCAGGTGACGCCCTCTGACGATCACGATGCATTGCTACAGCAAATTCAGGACTATCTGCTGCAACGCTATCAGATCGATCATGTGACCATCCAAATGGAATACCGCCACTGCGATCACGGCCACTGCCATATTCAGCAGGTGGCCGGCGAACACCATCACCATCACCATCACCACCATTAATGGTGCTCAGTCGCGGTTAGCTGGCTCGGGCCAAAGGGCGTGACTGGTTTTCACGCGCGCCCTTAATCCACAGCCAGGAACCGTTGAGGGCTATCAACGTTAGGATGGCGTATTGCAGCGACATCGCATAGACGCCCTGGTAGGCAAAAATCACCACGCTGATGACATCGATGACCACCCAGACCAGCCAGTTTTCAACGTATTTACGCGTCATCAGGATCATCGCCACAATGGACAGCACGGTCATGGTGGAATCCCAGAAAGGAAATGCGTCAGGCTGTAGCTGAGGTCGCTCGACGCTAATTCCAATGCCTTTCATCAGCATCACAGCGATATCAGTCAATAGTGCGAAGAGCGCGTCGATATAAACCGTCATCAGGCCAATAGCAATGACGCAGGCAGCCCCCCACCCCAATGCCTGCGGCAGAGACAGCCAGCGTATACGCAACTCGGATTGGTCGGCGCTGGTCTTCCGGCTCCAGGCATACCAACCATAGAGATTCGCACCGAAGAAAAAGATTTGCAGCAGCAGGCTGGCGTAGAGCTGGATCTGGAAGAAAATTAGTGCAAACAACGTGACGTTGATCAGTCCGAAAAAATAATTGCTCGTCTTCTCCAGGCTGGCTAACCAGATACACAGTAAGCCGAATAAGGTTCCCAGGCCTTCAACCCATGAGAGATCGTAACCGTTCGCCCCCAACGGAATATGAACCAAAATATTGCTCGTACTGAAAAAATCCATCTTCACCTCGTCTGCCCCGAAAATACGTTATCGTCATGGCGTCTGACTTTATAGCTAGACAATGTTTCAAATACTAAACAAAACAATCCCTTCTTACCATTTAATTCCGCTTTTATACGTTATATATCGCATAAAGGTTCAATTTATTAAAATCAATAGCGTAATTCATAAGGATAGACGGACTGCAGTCGCTCGGGCGGGCGATAGATGAACAAAGAAAATAGAAGGGCGGGTTAAGAATGCAATAGACGCTTGTGATGAATATGTACGGGAAAGCATTAAATTTTGTTGGCTCGAACCTGTACGCAGCTTCTCACCCGCACGACGCGTGCGATAAGTAATTTTGGCATGTAGATTGGAATTCGGAAAACAAACTTGGGATGGTGGGTCGTGCAGGATTCGAACCTGCGACCAATTGATTAAAAGTCAACTGCTCTACCAACTGAGCTAACGACCCGCACTGCGGAATACTTCAAGATGTAGCACTGGAAAATGGTGGGTCGTGCAGGATTCGAACCTGCGACCAATTGATTAAAAGTCAACTGCTCTACCAACTGAGCTAACGACCCAATTTCCACATCACTTCAGCGATTCACTATCGCCTTGGCAACGGCGGCATATATTACTGTGATAATTTTTCCACGCAACCTATTTTATAAAAAAAACGTTTAACTGCTTACAACTCAAACAAATAGGCACAAAAGCCGCTCATTTCGAGCGAATTTTGTGCCTTATCGTGGCAATTAAGAGTGAGACAAAGATTTTTGCGCCAGTTTAGCGCTTTCGGTATTTGGGTACATCTTGACCACCTGACGATATACCGCCTGGGCTTTATCAGTCTGGCCTTTCTCCTGCATGATGACCCCAACCTTGTACAAGGCTTCGGACGCTTTGGGAGATTTAGGGTAATTTTTTACGACATTGGCGAAATAGTAAGCCGCATCGTCTTTCTTACCCTTGTTGTAGTTCAACTGCCCCAACCAATAGTTGGCGTTGGGCTGATAAGTGGAATCAGGATATTTTTTGACGAAGTTTTGTAGTGCAACAATAGCCTGATCATACTGCTTTTTTTCAAGCACTAGCGCCACGGCGGCATTGTAATCGCTGTTCGCGTCTCCTGTGCTGGCTGGCGCGTTCGGAGCAGCGTTACTCGCCGCAGGGGGTGTGTTAGCGTCTGAGGCCGCAGGAGCAGGCGTTCGAGCGCCCTGAGAGCTCAGGCTGTCTATTTGCTGGTAGATCTGTTTCTGACGCTCTACAACTTGGTTAAGCTGATACTGACTTTCCTGAATCTGACCACGCAGGCTGTCGATATCGCGCTGGTTGTCGGAGAGCTGCTGCTGAAGTTGGGTTAAAAGCTGACTGTGAGCGTTTGAGATTCGCTCCAGTTGAGTGACTCGATCTTCTACCGAGCCTGAGCCGGCATTACTGATTGGCGCTTGGGCGGTAGCGACCCAGGGGGCCGCTACGCCAACCAGTAACGACAGACTGAGAAGGTAAGGTCTGAAGTTACTGTTCATGCAAGACTCTTAGTAGACCAGAACGGCGCGACGGTTTTTAGCGTAAGCAGCTTCGTCATGACCCAGAACCGCGGGTTTTTCTTTACCGTAAGAAACGATAGAGATCTGGTCAGAGGAAACCCCTTTGCCCTGCAGGTACATCTGCACGGAATTCGCACGACGCTCGCCCAAAGCGATGTTGTACTCCGGCGTACCGCGTTCATCCGCATGACCTTCAATGGTCACTTTGTAAGACGGGTTGCTACGCAGGAATGCGGCATGAGAATCCAGCATCTGAGCAAAATCCGAACGGATGTCATACTTATCGAGATCAAAGTAGACGATGTTGTTGCGCTGTAGTTCCTGCATCTGCAGGCGCGCCTGCTCAGAGGAAGACATGTTGCCGCCGTTTTCCATACCGCTGCCAACGCCGACGCCATTCTCAGAAGATTGGTCGTTGTTAGCATGCTTGTTAGAGCTACACGCGGCAACAGCCAGCACCGGCAGAGCCAACATCAGGCCTTTCAGCACTTTATTGAATTGCATTTTTATGTCCTTTCAAAAGGTTATCATAGATATTTGCATTTAGAGATACGGCGACCAGGCAGGGAATTTTACCTGACCATCAGTTGCCGGAAGACGCGCTTTGAAACGACCATCAGTCGAAACCAGCTGCAGCACGGATCCCATCCCCTGTTTGGAACTGTAGATTACCATGGTGCCGTTAGGCGCAACGCTAGGCGTTTCGTCCAGGAACGTGTCCGTCAATACTTGAACGGCACCCGTTACCAGATCTTGTTTGGCGATATGCTGCACTCCGCTATTAGAGCTAACCATCACCAGAAATTTACCGTCGCTGCTGACATCCGCGTCCTGATTCTGGGCACCTTCCCAGGTCAGGCGCTGAGGCGCACCGCCGTTGACATTAATTTTGTACACCTGCGGACGTCCCGCCTGATCGGAAGTATAAGCGAGTGTCTGACTATCCGGGAACCAGGTCGGCTCCGTGTTGTTGCTGCGTCCATCGGTTATCTGAGTCATCTGTCCAGAAGCCAGATTCATCACGTAAAGATTCAGGCTGCCGCTCTTGGACAGCGCGAAAGCCAGTTTGCTGCCGTCCGGAGAGAAGGACGGTGCGCCGTTATGACGTGGGAACGAGGCAACCTGTTTGATCGCACCGTTGGCCAATGTCTGCACTACCAGCGCGGAACGGCCGCTTTCGAAGGTCACGTACGCCAGTTTGCTGCCGTCGGCAGACCATGCGGGTGACATCAACGGCTGCGGGGAACGATGCACGGGGAGCTGATTGTAGCCGTCATAATCTGCCACGCGCAGTTCATAAGGATATTGGCCACCGTTGGTTTGAACCACATAGGCGATTCGCGTACGGAATGCGCCTTTAATCCCGGTCAGTTTTTCAAAAACTTCATCGCTGGCGGTATGCGCCGCGTAGCGCAGCCACTGTTTGGTGACCTTAAACTGATTCTGCGCCAACACGCTGCCTGCGCTGCCCGAGGTGTCGACCAGTTGATAAGAAATCACATAACCATCGGCGCTGGGCTGAACCTGCCCGATGACGACGGCATCAATGCCCAACGCCGTCCAAGCCGCAGGCGTCACTTCCGCCACGCTGCCCGGTTGCTGCGGCATTCGAGAAGGATCAATAGGGTTGAACTTACCGCTGTTGCGCAAATCCGCGCCAACGATACCCCCGATGTCTTCAGGTGCGGCGCCAGGCCCCACCCATTTGAACGGAACAACGCCGATCGGGCGAGCGGAATCAACCCCTTGGGTGATTTCAATGCGTACTTCCGCGTGGAGGACTGCCGCCCATAGCATCAAAAAACCTAATGCAACTTTAAATGCCTGCTTCATTTCATCTCCCTTATCCAGGTGCTTAACCTGCGATAAATTAGCAGAATGTGAACAAAACCAACGTCAACAAAACACGATGACCAAGTCTGTCGACCATAGGCTTAATCTTAAATCCCTCGCGGAGCTTCAGGCTGCTTTACTGCGGCTTAAAGTCTATCGGGGCGTTCTTGAATGCTTCATAGACCTCACTGCTCGGCGGCTTAGGAATTCTGGCCTGCTTGGCTGCAGCGATAGCAGCCTGACACAGAGCAGGATCGCCACCTTCTGTAGTGACATCGATCAGCAGACCGTCCGGCGCTAGCTTGACGCGTAGCGTACACGTCCGGCCTTTATAGGATTCCCAGTCGTAAAACTTACTTTGAATCGCGGTTCTGATCTGACTGCCATAGCTATCTAATGCAGCCCCCGACGCTCCGCTCTTCGTATTTTTACCTACGCCGGCCGCGCCGCCGCTGCTCGCAGTAGAACCTGATTTGGGGGCATTTTTATCCGACGACAGTCCGCCGAGTAGATCGTCTACTTCGCTGTCCTGTTTGGCGGCTTCAGCCGCTGCGGCCTTTTTCTTGTCGTCAGCGGCTTTTTTAGCTGCCGCAGCTTCCGCTTTCTTGGCATTAGCTTCGGCTTTTGCCTTGGCGTCCGCCTCAGCTTTCTCTTTAGCCACTTCTTCCGCTTTGGCCTTTGCTTCCTGTTCAGCCTTTTTCTTCGCGTCTACGGCAGCCTGTTTTTTGGCTTCCTCTTCCGCCTGTTTTTTAGCGGCGGCCGCTTTGGCCTGTTGCTCGGCGTCAGCCTTTGCTTTCGCCGCCGCGGCCTCAGCCTGTTTCTGCTGTTCTTTAGCCTGCTGCGCCGCTTCTTCGGCTTGCTTACGCTGTTGTTCTTGCGCCCGCGCCTGATTTTTTGCTTCTTCTTGGGCCTGCAAACGCTCTTTTTCCAGCTCTTTCAAGCGTTGCTGTTCCGCCGCCTGCTTTTCCTGTAGCTCCTTCGCCTGCTGGTCGGCTTGCTTCTGACGCAGCTGCGCTGCTCGCTGCGCGTCGCGCTGTTGCTGCTGCTGACGACTGTATTGTTCGGCAACAGCGCCGGGATCGACCATCACGGCATCGATAGCAGACCCGCCTCCGCCGCCATTGCTGGCGTCCATTGACTGGTGCAAAGAGCTGACAATTAGCAGCGCAATCAAAATGACGTGCAAAACGGCTGAGATAATCAAAGCCCGTTTTAGCTTATCGTTTTGTCCGTTTCCCTTTAGCACAAGTCATTCCCAAATACAGTGTGGCCAAATAGATCACTCATACTCTGTTTACCGGCTCAAATCGGTTGCGTCATCAGACCCACGGATTTCACGCCGGCCTGGTGGAGTAAATTAAGCGCTTTGATGATTTCGTCGTAAGGCACCTCTTTGGCACCCCCGATCAGGAATACCGTTTTCGGATTGGCGCCGAGACGAGATTGGGCTTCGGCTACCACCTGCTCTGCCGGCAATTGTTCCATACGATTATGATCGACCACCAGGCTATAGCGGCCGATACCGGAAACCTCGACAATCACAGGCGGATTATCATCGCTGGAAACGGTTTTGGAATCCGTGGCATCCGGCAGATCGACCTCGACGCTTTGCGTGATAATCGGCGCCGTCGCCATGAAAATCAGCAGCAGCACCAACAGCACATCCAGCAAGGGGACAATATTGATCTCGGACTTCAGTTCCCGACGACCTCGACGTACACGTGCCATGCTCCCTCCTGATTAACGGTTGCTATCGCTGGAGAATGCCTGGCGATGCAGGATGGCAACAAATTCTTCCGTGAAGTTATCGTAGTTCTGTTCCAATCTGTTGACGCGCTGGTTCAGGCGGTTGTAGGCCATGACGGCAGGAATCGCGGCGAACAGACCGATCGCCGTGGCAATCAGCGCTTCCGCGATACCCGGAGCGACCATCTGCAAAGTCGCCTGCTTGACGGCGCCTAACGCGATGAAGGCGTGCATGATCCCCCATACCGTGCCGAACAGGCCGATGTAAGGACTGATAGAACCAACGGTTCCAAGAAAAGGAATATGAGTTTCCAGCGTTTCAAGTTCGCGATTCATCGAAATACGCATTGCCCGCGAGGAGCCTTCAACCGCCGCTTCGGGCGCATGATGATTGGCGCGGTGCAGTCGGGCGAATTCTTTAAAACCGGCATAGAAGATCTGCTCGGTCCCAGATAGGGTTTCACGTCGCGTCTGGCTTTCTTGGTACAGACGGGAGAGTTCGATACCCGACCAGAATTTATCTTCAAACGCTTCAGCATCACGGGTCGCCGCGTTAAGGATACGGGTACGCTGTATAATGATTGCCCAGGACGCAATGGAAAAACCGATTAAAACTAGCATGATTAGCTTCACAAGAAGGCTGGCCTTCAGAAACAAATCAAGAATATTCATGTCAGTCACTGCTTAAACTCCGCGACAAAAGACTTAGGAAGCGCAATCGGCTTCATTTGGTGTGGGTCGATGCATGCGATCAAAAATTCGGCCTGGCTCATCACTTCGCCCTGGGGATTGAGAATGCGCTGTACAAACGTCATGGACGCCCGTCGAAGCGAAACGATCTCGCTTTGCACTTCCAGCAAATCATCAAGGCGCGCCGGAGAGAAGTACTCCACTGTCATCTTACGTACGACAAAGGCGAGCCTCTGCTCCATTAGCTGTTGTTGATGAACACCGTGCTCACGCAGCATTTCCGTGCGAGCTCTTTCATAAAACGCAGCATAGCGTGCGTAATAAACCACGCCACCAGCATCAGTATCTTCATAATAGATGCGAACTGGCCAGCGGAACACTTGATTACTCACTTTATATCCCAGCAATTGATGCGATAAAACTTAGGCTACTATACGCAAGAGAATTGTGGTTTGGAATGGGAAGAATGTACAGGCTGGTAAATAAATGTGAGCCGGAAACGGCCCACATGACAAGGGATAGAGCGCGAAGATTATTGGAAAAAATAGTACAAACCGGCGGCCAAAATGATGGCCGCGGGCAAGGGTGAGAAGAAGGCTTTCCAGCGCAAGCGCTGCGGCCTAAATCCCGTCCCATGAATCACCCCCGCGCAAACCGCCCACATCAGGACGAAAGCCTGCCAGACGGCCAATGTGCTGGTTTTCGCCGCAAAACGTGACGGGTCCCAAAAAACGCACCCCGCCAGCAGCAGGGCCATGATCAGGGAAAGGGCCCGTAACGGGCCCTTGTCCATGATGCAGTAAAGACGATGAATAAGTTGACTCATCACGCGTCGTCTTTTCCCGCTTTGGCATCTTCAACATGCTCAATCGCCAACGCGGTAATCACGCCCAGCGAGCAGGCAAGAAGCGTTCCGAGTATCCAGGCAAAATACCACATAAAATAAGCTCCTTACTTAGTACAGGGAATGCGAGTTCTGCTCGACATGCTCTTTAGTGATGCGACCGAACATTTTGTAGTAGCACCAGGTGGTGTAACACAGAATGATCGGGACGAAGACGATCGCCACGCAGGTCATGACCTTCAGCGTCAGCAGACTAGATGTGGCATCCCACATCGTCAGACTGGCGTTCGGCATCGTGATCGACGGCATAACAAATGGGAACATCGTGATACCGGCCGTCAGGATGACGCAGGCGATACTCAGCGAGGAGAACAGGAACGCCAGCGCGCCCTTTTCCACGCGAGCCATCAACACCGTAAACAGCGGGAACACCACACCCAACAGTGGAATAGCCCACAAAGCAGGATAGTGATTGAAGTTGACTAACCAGGCACCCGCCTGATGGACCACTTCTTTACGCAACGGGTTAGATTCCGCGGCGGTATTGATCACCGATGTCACGGTGTAACCGTCGATGCCGTAGACGACCCAGACACCAGCCAGGGCGAAGGTGATGAACAGAACCAACGACGCCAACTGCGCTACGCCCTTAGCGCGCAGGTGCAGTTCGCCGTTGGTACGCATCATCAGGTAAGTCCCGCCCTGAGCCAGAATCATGCTCACGCTGACCACGCCCGCCAGCAGACCAAACGGGTTCAGCAGCTGGAAGAAATTACCGGTGTAGTACAGTCGCAGATAGGCATCGATGTGGAAAGGTACGCCCTGCAACAGGTTGCCGAAAGCAACGCCGATAACCAGGGGCGGCACGAAGCTACCGATGAAAATGCCCCAGTCCCACATGTTGCGCCAGCGCGCGTCTTCAATCTTCGAACGGTAGTCGAAACCGACCGGACGGAAGAATAACGACGCCAGTACCAGGATCATGGCGACATAGAAGCCGGAGAACGCTGCGGCGTAGACCATCGGCCAGGCGGCGAACAGCGCGCCCCCCGCCGTGATCAGCCATACCTGGTTGCCGTCCCAGTGAGGCGCGATGGAGTTAATCATAACGCGACGTTCAACGTCGCTGCGGCCCATCAGGCGGACCAACATCCCCACGCCCATATCGAAGCCGTCGGTGATGGCGAAGCCAATCAGCAGTACGCCGATGAGCGCCCACCAGACAAAACGCAGTACTTCATACTCAAACATAGTGGACTCCTGTTACCTTGCTTCCGTCGCTGCAGCGGTCGGCTGTTCAAAGTGATATGCACCCGTTTTCAGGCTGCTTGGCCCCAGACGCGCATACTTGAACATCAGGTACATTTCTGCGACGAGGAACAACGTGTACAGACCGCAAATTAATCCCATAGAGAACAGCAGATCGCCTGCTGTCAGCGATGAGTTGGCGACAGAGGTCGGCAGCACTTCGCCAATCGCCCAAGGCTGACGACCATATTCCGCGACGAACCATCCGGCTTCCACCGCGATCCACGGTAAAGGAATACCGTACAACGCGGCACGATGCAGCCATTTACGCTGACCGATCTTGTTGCGGAGCACGGTCCAGAAAGAGAGGCCGATGATGATCAGCATCAGGATCCCACAGGCCACCATGATGCGGAACGAGAAGTACAGCGGCGCCACGTGAGGAATAGAGTCTTTCACGGCCATTTGGATCTGTGCTTCGGATGCATCGGACACCTGCGGCGTATAGCGTTTCAGCAGCATGCCGTAACCCAGGTCCTGCTTGCTGGCGTTGAAGGCTTCACGAACGGCGGGGTCAGTGTTGCCTGCGCGCAGTTGCTCAAGCAGATGGTAGGCGTTCATGCCATTACGGATGCGCACTTCGTGCTGCTCCATCAGATCTTTCAGACCCGTCACGGTTTTATCTGTAGAACGCGTTGCAATCAGGCCTAGAACATAAGGAACCTGAATCGCATATTTGTTCTCTCTGGCTTCTTGATCCGGCAGGCCAAAGAGCGTGAACGCAGCTGGAGCAGGCTGTGTTTCCCATTCGGCTTCGATTGCAGCCAGCTTGGTCTTCTGAACGTCGCCCATTTCGTAACCGGATTCGTCACCCAGTACGATAACAGACAGCACGGAAGCCATCCCGAAGCTGGCGGCGATAGCGAATGAACGCTTGGCGAACGCGATATCGCGGCCTTTCAGCAGATAGTAAGAGCTGATGCCCAGAATGAACATGGCGCCCGTACAGTATCCGGCGGCAACCGTGTGCACAAACTTCACCTGTGCAACTGGGTTGAAGACCAGAGTCGCGAAACTCACCATCTCCATGCGCATAGTTTCGAAGTTGAAGTCGGAAGCGATAGGGTTTTGCATCCAGCCGTTGGCGATGAGAATCCACAGCGCGGAGAAGTTGGAACCCAGAGCGACCAGCCAGGTCACCGCCATATGCTGTACCTTGCTCAGGCGATCCCATCCGAAGAAGAACAAGCCGACGAAGGTGGACTCCAGGAAAAACGCCATCAGGCCTTCGATAGCCAATGGCGCCCCGAAGATATCACCAACATAGTGAGAGAAGTAAGACCAGTTGGTCCCAAACTGGAATTCCATGGTCAGCCCGGTAGCCACGCCAAGTGCGAAGTTGATCGCAAACAGCTTGCCCCAGAACTTGGTCATATCTTTATAAATTTGTTTGCCAGACAGGACGTAGACCGTTTCCATGATTGCCAGCAGGAACGCCATCCCCAGCGTTAGTGGCACAAACAGGAAATGGTACATTGCTGTCAAGGCAAACTGTAAACGTGACAGTTCGACTATATCAAACATCTTGACTCCTTGCTCCTCGCAGGAAGGTTTCGCTCGCAGTAGAGGCAATCCGTTGAATAACGGCTGCAATACCCTAAAAGAACACAACTAATTGCTGAACACAGGCTTAAACATCGCATGACGAAAATCCCACCACGACATGCTGTCTAATTAAAATAAGCCTAAGAAAGGTTATAAAAATTACCAATATCGCACCTAAAATGAAGTGACCGGTATATTACGCCTACAATCCCCTGTAATAAATAGGTTTTTACGTGACGCTGGTTAGGGTTTTGATTTAACCCCGCCCTCACAATCACATACCTTTGGCAGATAATTGATCGGGCGCAATTTAAGCGTATTTTGACGAAGATATCCAGTGTGCATTTTTTGATTTGGCGCAATATCCGCCTTTCATGTTAACAATGGGACACATTCCATTTTCATTAGGCTGATGTTGTTAATTTGACGTGACCGTAACGTTTCAATAATTAATATTTGCCGACTTGTCGATCAGGGTAATTACTGCAATTTTGTTTATATATGATGACGGTTTTTATATTTATGGGTTTATATTGTTGCCGCAACGTTATTTTTAGAAATGAGAGTCATTACCATTTAAATATTCGCCTATCGCAAACATAAAAAAGACCATCCGAAGATGGTCTTTATGGTGGTCATGACGCTTTAGCTATCCGCGAAATCAATCGTTCACCCCATTAACGGGTAATGATACTTTTTACCGCTTCGCCGATATCCGCCAGGCTA
Source organism: Lonsdalea quercina (assembly GCF_900107885.1). Taxonomy (NCBI): domain Bacteria; kingdom Pseudomonadati; phylum Pseudomonadota; class Gammaproteobacteria; order Enterobacterales; family Pectobacteriaceae; genus Lonsdalea; species Lonsdalea quercina. The sequence goes on from NZ_FNQS01000001.1 coordinate 252,732, forward strand.
CGCACCGTCTTCACGCCAGCCGCTTCCAACGCAGCGAATTTCTCGTCAGCCGTTCCTTTCCCGCCTGCGATGATGGCGCCGGCATGACCCATCCGCTTCCCTTTCGGCGCAGTGACGCCCGCAATATAGGCGACAACGGGTTTGGTCACGTGATCTTTGATGAAAGCCGCGGCTTCTTCTTCCGCCGTACCGCCGATTTCGCCAATCATGACAATCGCTTTCGTGAGCGGATCTTGCTCGAACAGTGACAGAATATCGATGAAGTTTGAGCCTGGAATGGGATCGCCGCCGATGCCAACGCAAGTAGACTGGCCCAGACCGACGTCCGTCGTCTGCTTGACCGCTTCATAGGTCAGCGTACCGGAGCGTGAAACGATGCCGACATTTCCCGGCAGATGAATATGGCCGGGCATAATGCCGATTTTACATTCGCCCGGCGTAATCACACCCGGACAATTCGGGCCGATCATTCTCGCCCCGGTCTGCTCCAGCTTGGCTTTCACCGTCAACATGTCTAGCGTAGGGATACCTTCGGTGATGCAAATAATCAGCTCGATGCCCGCATCAATTGCTTCCAGAATGGAATCTTTGCAGAAAGGCGCCGGAACATAGATGACCGACGCCGTCGCGCCGGTGGCCGCAACGGCGTCGCGTACCGTGTTGAACACAGGCAAACCCAGGTGTTGGGTACCGCCCTTGCCCGGCGTAACCCCGCCAACCATCTGAGTCCCATAGGCTATCGCCTGGTCGGAGTGGAACGTTCCCTGACTCCCGGTGAAACCCTGGCAGATCACTTTGGTATTTTTATCGATCAGAATAGACATTAATTTCCCTCCACGGCAGCGACCACCTGCCGAGCCGCATCCGCCAGGCCGGTTGCAGCAATGATATTCAGACCGCTCTCCGCCAGCTTCTGCGCGCCAAGATCCGCATTGTTACCTTCCAGACGCACCACCACCGGTACGTTGACCCCCACTTCCGCCACGGCACCGATGACGCCATCCGCGATCAGGTCACAGCGTACGATGCCGCCGAAAATGTTGACCAGCACCGCTTTGACCTTGCTGTCTGACAGAATGATTTTAAAAGCTTCGGTCACGCGCTCTTTGGTCGCGCCGCCGCCCACATCCAAAAAGTTGGCCGGCGCGCCGCCGTGCAGCTTCACGATATCCATCGTGCCCATCGCCAACCCCGCGCCGTTGACCATACAGCCAATATTGCCGTCCAGCGCGACATAGTTCAGCTCCCACTGCGCCGCGTGTTCCTCACGCTCATCGACCTGACTCGGATCGTGCATTTCACGCAGCTCGGGCTGACGGAACAGCGCATTGCCGTCCACCGCCAGCTTGCCGTCCAGACAGAGCAGTTCGCCCTGCCCGGTGATGACCAGCGGGTTGATCTCAACCAACGCCAGATCGCGCTCCAGAAACAGCTTGGCCAACCCCATGAAAATCTGGGTGAACTGGGCAACTTGTTTACCGCTAAGGCCCAGTTTGAAGGCAAGCTCACGGCCCTGATACGGCAACGGTCCGGTCAAGGGGTCCAGCGCCGTTTTGTGGATAAGATGCGGCGTATCCTGCGCGACTTTTTCAATCTCTACGCCGCCTTCCGTGGACGCCATAAACACGACGCGACGACTGCCGCGGTCGACAACGGCCCCGAGGTACAGCTCGCTGGCAATGTCCGTCGCGGTTTCGACCAGCACCTGCTGCACCGGCTGCCCGTGGGCGTCAGTCTGATAAGTGACCAGTTGCTTGCCCAACCAGTGTTCCGCGAAAGCGCGAATTTCTTCTTTGCTGTTGACGACTTTAACGCCGCCTGACTTACCTCTTCCCCCGGCATGCACCTGGCACTTGACGACCCACGGACCTTGGCCGATTTTCTCGGCGGCCTCTTCCGCCTCGCGGGGCGTCTTGCAGGCATAGCCCTCTGGAGCCGGTATGCCATACCGAGCAAAGAGCTGTTTTGCCTGATATTCGTGTAAATTCATGGTGTTCAATCCATTTTATATTTGAAGATAAATCCACGATTTTATGAGTGGCGATATACAGACGGTTTGGGTGACGAAAAGCGGCGTCAAGCCGCCCTACTCTATCTTGAACCTCTGCCTCAAACGTCCAGCAACAGACGCGCCGGATCTTCCAGCATGTCTTTGATCGTCACCAGGAAACTGACTGACTCGCGACCGTCGATGAGTCGGTGGTCGTAGGAAAGCGCCAAATACATCATGGGCAAAATGACCATCTGCCCTTCAACGGCCATCGGACGATCCTTAATGGCGTGCATCCCCAGAATCGCGCTTTGCGGGGGATTAATGATCGGTGTCGACATCAATGAACCAAACACGCCGCCATTGGTGATGGTGAAGTTTCCCCCCGTCAACTCATCCACGGTGAGTTTGCCATCACGCCCCTTAATTGCCAGTTCCTTAATCTGTTTCTCGATATCCGCCATGCTCAGCATATCGACATCTTTCAGCACCGGCGTCACCAGACCACGCGGTGTAGAGACGGCAATGCTGACGTCGAAGTAGTTGTGGTACACCACATCTTCGCCATCCAGGGAGGCATTCACTTCGGGAAAACGTTTGAGCGCTTCTACCACCGCTTTGATATAGAACGACATAAATCCCAGGCGGACGCCATGCCGTTTTTCGAACGCTTCACCGTACTGTTTTCGTAGCGCCATCACGGGTTTCATATTGACTTCGTTAAACGTCGTCAGCATGGCCGTACTATTTTTGGCTTCGAGCAGTCGCTCGGCTACCCGCTTGCGCAGGCGCGTCATCGGCACCCTTTTTTCACTGCGGCGGTCCAGCGAAGAGTCAGATGCCGGTACTGCCGCAGCCTCTCCCGCGCACGCCGGAGCGACTACGGCGGCATCGCGCTGCCGGGTAAGCTGTTTTTCGACATCTTCCCGGGTGATGCGACCGCCCACGCCGCTGCCCGCAATCGCCGACGCGTCCAAATCATGCTCCGCGATCAGTCGGCGGATCGCCGGACTCAGCACGTCGTTGCTCCCCTCCTCCAGCCCGGCGGTGTAACGCTGGGCTGGCGTAGACTCCTTGTTCGCCGGTTTTTCGCTGGACTCTTTGCCGCTACTGTCGCCGGGCCGCAAACGCCCGAGGATCTGGCGTGAGGTCACGGTCGCACCTTCTGCTTCCAGTACCGTATCCAAGATGCCGGCTTCGGAGGCAGGCACTTCCAGCACCACCTTGTCAGTTTCGATTTCAACCAGCACTTCGTCACGCTGGACGCTGTCGCCCGGCTGCTTGCGCCAGGTCGCCACGGTGGCGTCGGCGACGGACTCGGGCAGGTCGGGAACCAGTATATCTACGCTACTCATTATCTATCCTTTTGATTCAATTAACGTTCAGCGCGTCATCAACAAGATCTTGCTGTTGCTTTTGGTGGACGGACATGTACCCCACGGCGGGCGATGCGGATGCCGGTCTGCCGGCATAACGCAGGGAAGCGCCGAAGGGGATCGCCTCGCGCAGATGATGCTGGCTGCAGTACCAGGCGCCCTGATTCAGCGGCTCTTCCTGACACCAGACGAAATCGAGAACGTGAGCGTACGGTTCCAGCACGGACTGCACATATTGCTGAGGGAAGGGATACAACTGCTCGATGCGGACAATCGCCACATTTTTCTGCTCATTCTTGCGTCGTTTTTCCAACAGATCGTAATAAACCTTACCTGCGCACATCACGACGCGCTTCACCTCGCGCGGATCGATGTCGTCGGCCTCGCCAATCGCTGGCTGGAATTTACCGGAGGCCAGCTCATCCAGCGTCGATGTCGCTAGCGGATGACGCAGCAGCGACTTCGGCGACATCACCACTAATGGACGGCGCATTCCACGCAGCGCCTGACGCCGCAGCATGTGGTAAACCTGCGCCGGGGTGGAAGGGATGCAGACCTGCATATTCTGTTCAGCGCACAGCTGCAAATAGCGTTCCAGGCGGGCCGAGGAGTGTTCGGGTCCCTGCCCTTCATAGCCGTGCGGCAGCAGCATCACCAGGCCGCACATCCGTCCCCATTTCTGCTCGCCAGAGCTGATGAACTGGTCAATCACCACCTGTGCGCCGTTGGCGAAATCGCCGAACTGCGCCTCCCAGATGGTCAGCGTACGCGGCTCGGCCGTGGCATAACCGTATTCGAAGGCCAGCACCGCCTCTTCCGACAGCACCGAGTCCCATACTTTAAACTCCCCTTGCGCATTATGCACATGCGATAACGGCGTATAGGTAGAGCCATTCTTCTGGTTGTGCACGACCGCGTGACGGTGAAAGAAGGTGCCGCGGCCGGTATCTTCACCCGACAGCCGAATAGGAATGCCTTCATCTACCAGCGTGGCGTAGGCCAGCGTTTCAGCGCCGCCCCAGTCAAAAGGCTTACCGCCCTCTGCCATTTCGGCGCGGTCATGGTATATTTTCACGACCCGAGACTGCATTTCGATCGCCGGAGGGATGGTGCTGATACGTCGGGCCAGCTCCTGCAGGCGCTTCCTGTCTACCTGATGCGGGTAGTCTTCGTCCCAGTCGTGATTGAGATAGGGCATCCACGCCAGCGCCTGCGTATCCATCGGCAGCCACTCTTCCACCACGCATTCGCCCGCGTCCAGCGCGTCGCGGTAAAGGTTGACCATTTCGGTGGCGTCTTCCAGCTGAATCAACTGCTGCTGCTCCAGACGGTCCGCGTAGATTTTACGCGGCGTCGGGTGCTTTTTGATTTTGTGATACATCAAGGGCTGAGTGGCGCTCGGCTCATCGGCCTCGTTGTGACCGTGGCGGCGATAACACACCATGTCGATGAAGACGTCGCGCCTGAAGGTATTGCGGAAGTCGAGCGCCAACCGGGTCACAAAGGCCACGGCCTCGGGATCATCCGCGTTCACGTGGAAAATGGGCGCCTGCACCATTTTGCCGATGTCGGTGCAGTACTCGGTCGAACGCGCGTCGCGCGGATTGGAGGTTGTGAACCCTATCTGGTTGTTGATGACGATACGGATCGTCCCGCCGACGTCGTAACCGCGCGCTTTGGACATGTTCAGCGTTTCCTGCACCACGCCTTGACCGGTCATGGCCGCATCGCCGTGAATAGTGATGGGCAGGACCAGCGCGCTGCTGGGATTATCCAGACGGTCCAGACGCGCCCGCACCGAGCCGATGACGACCGGGCTGACGATCTCCAGATGCGAGGGGTTGAAGGCCAGCGCAAGGTGCACCCTGCCGCCTTCAGTATCGACATCCGAAGAGAAGCCCTGATGATATTTCACATCGCCCGTGCCGAGATGCTCCTTGTGCTTGCCGATGAACTCGTCGAACAGATCCTGCGGCTTTTTGCCCAAGACGTTGACCAGCACATTCAGGCGTCCACGGTGCGCCATCCCCAAGACCACCTCGCGCGTGCCGTTTTTACCGGCATGCCGCACGATTTCTTTCAGCATCGGGATTAGCGCGTCCCCGCCTTCCAGAGAGAAACGTTTGGCGCCGGGGAATTTCGCGCCCAGATAGCGCTCCAGCCCTTCCGCCGCCGTCAACTCTTTTAGAAAACGCTTACGCTCATCGACACTGAACGACGGCTGACCGACCACGGATTCGATGCGCTGCTGAATCCAGCGTTTCTCTTCCGTATTGGTAATGTGCATATACTCCGCGCCGATGGGGCCGCAGTAGGTCTGCCGCAGCGCCGCGTACAAATCCCTCAGCTTCATGGTCTCTTTGCCGATAGCGAACGAACCTACGTTAAAGGTATCGTCCAAATCCGCTTCGGTCAGATTGTGATAGGCGAGGTCAAGGTCAGGAACGGGCTCTTGTTTCCAAAGATCCAACGGGTCGAGGTTGGCATGCTGATGGCCGCGAAAGCGAAACGCATTGATGAGCTGCAGCACTTTGACCTGTTTGGCGTCGCTGTCCGGGTCGTGGATAGAGGAGGTGTACCGTGAACTGTCCTTCGCCAGACGACGAAAATAGTCTCGGGTTTGAGAGTGCAGTTGATCGGGTTTGACTCCCGTCGCCACCATTTGCTGGAAAATCGTTTGCCAACTGGTGTCGATAGAGGCCGGATCGGTTAAATAATCTTCATAGAGCTGCTCTATGTAGGACTGGTTCGCCCCCGCCAGATAGGAGGAATCCAACCAGGCCTTCATTGCACCATTCTGCATTATGATCCCTTAAGCTGATGTGCTTCAGTTTTCGCCGTGGTTAACATTTTTTTGCGCCGCATCAAAAGCGGCGTTGCCGGATAAGCGGTTCACTCCGCATGCCGACGGTGAGCCTGGTGAGCTAAATTCAGCCCGCCAAGGGAACCGAATGATCAGGGTCTATCGCGCCTGAATGCGGGATAAAAACCCATTCCCGATGGCCCCAGTCCGAAGTCGGAGGCCTTAAGCTCGATGCGTCCGTCAGGCGCCGCGCTGCAATAACATTGACTTAATATGGCCGATGGCGCGCGTCGGATTCAAACCCTTCGGGCACACGCTGACGCAGTTCATGATGCTGTGACAACGGAACACGCTGAAAGCGTCGTCAAGCCCGTCGAGACGCGGCTTGGTTTCCGAATCACGGCTGTCGATCAGGAATCGGTACGCCGTCAGCAACCCGGCAGGCCCGATGAATTTATCCGGATTCCACCAGAAAGAGGGACAAGAGGTGGAACAGCAGGCGCACAAGATACATTCATACAACCCGTCCAGCTTCGCCCGGTCCTGCGGCGATTGCAAATTTTCACGTGCTGGAGGATTCTTCCCATTATTCAACAGGTAAGGTTTAACTTTCTCATATTGGGCATAGAATTGCCCCATGTCTACCACCAAATCGCGTACCACCGGCAATCCCGGCAGCGGTCGAATCACGATTTTGTGGTTGCCGCGACGCAGGCTGGACACCGGTGTGATGCATGCCAGACCGTTTTTACCGTTGATATTCACCCCATCCGAACCGCACACGCCCTCACGGCAAGAGCGGCGAAAGGTGAGCGTAGGGTCTTGCTCCTTGAGCTGGATTAATGCGTCCAGCAGCATCATGTCCGTCCCTTCGTCGGCTTCCAACTGGTAGTCCTGCATCCGTGGAGCGTTATCCATATCCGGGTTGTAACGATAAATCGAAAATTCAAGTTTCATCGCCGTCTCTCCGTCTTCTAATAGGTGCGCACTTTCGGCGGGAATGCCTCGCGTAGCGTCGGCTGCATGTTCACCTCGCGGCGCGTCATGCTTTCGGTCTCCGGCAGATACAGCGTGTGGCAAAGCCAGTGTTCATCATCGCGATCGGGGTGGTCGGAGCGGCTATGCGCGCCACGGCTTTCCGTGCGGTAATTCGCAGCCAGCGCGGTGGCGAACGCGGTATCCATCAGATTATCCAGTTCCAGACACTCGATGCGCTGGGTGTTGAACTCCTGCGACGTGTCGTCCAGACGGGCGTGTTGCAACCGCTCGCGGATTGTTTTCAGCTCCTCCAGCCCCTGAGCCATCGCGTCGGCTTCGCGGAAGACGGAGAAGTTATGTTGCATGCACTCCTGCAAAGCCCGGCGGATCTCTACGGGGCTTTCCCCATCGCGGTTGTTGTTCCAGCGGTTGAGACGTGTCAGCGAGGCCTCGATATCCGACTCGCTGGCATCGCGGCTGGCGCCCTGCTCCGACAAAGACGCTTCCAAATGCATCCCCACGGCGCGGCCGAACACCACCAGGTCGAGCAGCGAGTTACCGCCGAGACGATTCGCGCCGTGCACTGAGACACAGGCAATCTCCCCCACGGCGAACAGGCCGGGGATCACCACATCCTCGCCCTGTTCGTTAACGGTCAGCGCCTGACCGGTGATCTTGGTCGGTATGCCGCCCATCATGTAGTGACAGGTCGGGATCACCGGGATCGGCTCCTTCACCGGGTCGACATGGGCGAAGGTGCGGGAAAGCTCCAGAATACCCGGCAGGCGCGACTCCAGGACCTCTTTGCCGAGGTGGTCGAGCTTCAGCTTGACGTGCGGCCCCCACGGACCGTCGCACCCACGGCCTTCGCGGATTTCGATCATGATGGAGCGTGCGACGACGTCGCGGCCCGCCAGATCTTTCGCATTCGGCGCGTAACGTTCCATAAAGCGTTCGCCGTCTTTATTCAGCAAATAGCCGCCCTCGCCGCGACAGCCTTCAGTAACCAGCACCCCCGCTCCGGCGATCCCCGTCGGGTGAAACTGCCACATTTCCATGTCCTGCACCGGCACGCCGGCGCGTAGCGCCATGCCCACGCCGTCGCCGGTATTAATATGCGCATTGGTCGTTGACTGATAAATGCGCCCTGCGCCGCCGGTCGCCAGCACCGTCGCGCGGGCTTTGAAATAGACGACTTCGCCGGTTTCGATACAAATCGCAGTACAGCCCACCACCGCGCCGTCCTGATTTTTCACCAGATCCAGCGCGTACCACTCGGAAAAAATGGTGGTGTGATTTTTCAGGTTTTGCTGATAGAGCGTGTGCAGCAGCGCGTGTCCGGTGCGGTCGGCCGCCGCCGCGGTACGCGCCGCCTGCTCGCCGCCGAAGTTTTTCGACTGACCGCCGAACGGACGCTGGTAAATACGCCCGTCATCCAACCTCGAAAACGGCAGCCCCATATGCTCCAGCTCCAACACGGCTTCCGGTCCGGTCTTGCACATGTACTCAATGGCATTTTGATCGCCGATGTAGTCCGACCCTTTTACCGTGTCGTACATATGCCACTGCCAGTTATCCTCGTGGGTATTGCCCAGCGCGACCGTGATACCGCCCTGTGCGGAGACGGTATGGGAACGCGTCGGGAATACCTTGGAAATCAGGGCGCAGGACAGCCCCATCTGGGAAATTTGCAACGCGGCGCGCATACCCGCGCCGCCCGCGCCAACCACAACTGCATCAAACTCTCTGACCGGCAAATTCATTACGCCCCCCACACCACAATCGTTCCATAAATGACATACACCATCAGTACGACCACAATCGCCAACTGTAACGTGAGCCGAACGGCCAGCGGTTTGACGTAGTCGGTCAACACCTGCCACAGGCCGATCCAGGCATGCACCAGAATCGAAAACAGGGCCATCAGGGTGAGCACTTTAGTGAGACGCAGGGCGAAGAAATCACGCCAGAGGGGATAGGTGAGTTCGGGCGCAGTGACGTAAAACCCCACCAGATACAAAACGTACAGCACGATGACGATGGCAGCAGCGCGAAGTAATAACCAATCGTGTACTCCATTACGCCCAAGTGCAGAAGCATTGCTTACCATACAAGGACTCCAGACAAGATTGAAAGCACGACAGTAATAACAAAAGCGATCCATGCGGAGCGTTCACCCGAGGCAAACGTTTCCTCTATGCCGCCAAAATCCATCAGCAGATGACGCAAACCACCCACGGCATGGTAGGCCAGCGCGGTGAGAATCCCCCAGACGATCAATTTGGCGATGACGCTATCCATCATGGCCGACGCCTGCATGAAGCCATCTTCGGAAGACAGAGAGAGGCCCAGCAGCCAGAGCAGGATACCGATTGAAACAAAGGTGATGACGCCGGAAACGCGATGGAGAATAGATGCTACCGCGGTAGCAGGAAAGTGGAACGTTCGCAGATCCAGATTCACAGGTCTTTGTTTTTTCACAGGTTCGCCCACACAACTTTTATTATTTTCTTACTCCGGACCTGTTGTGGGGGTCAGACAGCATGAACGGTTGCATAAAGGAAGATAAGTCGGGCATCTCCTTGTTTCGCCGCACGCCCCATCAGCCAATTTTAAGCCTGGGCGGCGCAAACCTATCACGCTGGGTGCTCCTACTGCAGGGTATTCCGGAGACCTGAAAAAAGTATAGGTGCTTCACAATATCATTACAAATAGCACACATAGAGTTTAAGGGAATTTGCTGGGAATGGTGAATTGGATCACGCATTTAACAATTTATTAAAAACAAACTGATTATGTAGGCGATTATTAAACATTAATTTAACAAATGATTGGGTGCTTGTGACTGATAACGAAGGTGAGAGACGACGCTTTTCGATTGAGATGGGTTGTGTAACAGTGTCGAAAGAGTCCACGTAAAAGTCATCGGTATGACTACACTCAATTTAGGACGACACGTCGGATTAACGGCAACCGCCTGACTCGAAACTGCCTGCGCTCAGCGGAAAATCACCGCCGCTGGCGCCGTCCTAAACAACCGGTTTTTACCGAGTCATGCCAGCCGGCTTCCGGTCGCCGCTCCCAGGTAGGATGACTCGCTGTCACGGTGAGCAATGTCGTTAACTAAAACGCTAAGGAGAATGTCAATGGCTGACAAACACGCAACGATTACTATCGACGGTCAAGAGCCTATCGCGCTTGATGTCCTGTCCGGTACGCTCGGTTACGACGAGATCGATATCCGCAGCCTCGGTGCGAAAGGTTATTTCACGTTCGATCCTGGTTTCACCTCCACAGCGTCCTGCGAGTCAAAAATCACCTTTATCGACGGCGATAAAGGCATCCTTCTGCACCGGGGTTACCCGATCGATCAGTTAGCTGATAAATCCAACTATCTGGAAGTCTGCTATCTGCTGCTGTTTGGAGAAGCGCCTACGCAGGCGCAATACGACGAATTCAAAACCATCGTGACCCGCCACACCATGATCCATGAGCAAATTACCCGCCTGTTTCACGGTTTCCGCCGCGACTCGCATCCGATGGCGGTGCTGTGCGGCGTGACCGGCGCGCTGGCCGCCTTCTATCATGACTCACTGGACATCAGCAATGCGCGGCACCGCGAGATTGCAGCCTATCGTCTGCTGTCAAAAATGCCGACCGTGGCCGCCATGTGCTACAAATATTCGCTGGGTCAGCCCTTCATCTACCCACGTAATGACCTCTCCTACGCGGGCAACTTCCTGCACATGATGTTCGCCACGCCGTGCGAAGACTATGTGGTGAATCCGGTGCTGGAACGCGCCATGGACAAAATTCTTATTCTGCATGCGGACCATGAGCAGAACGCCTCCACGTCGACCGTGCGCACCGCCGGATCGTCCGGGGCCAATCCTTTTGCCTGTATCGCCGCCGGCATCGCATCGCTGTGGGGCCCCGCCCACGGCGGCGCTAATGAAGCCTGTCTGCGAATGCTGGAAGAGATTAGTTCGGTCAAACACATCCCAGAATTTATTGAGCGCGCGAAAGACAAAAACGATTCGTTCCGGCTGATGGGATTCGGCCACCGCGTGTACAAAAATTATGACCCGCGCGCCACCGTCATGCGCAAAACCTGTCACGAAGTGCTGAAGGAGCTGAAAACCAAGGACGATCTGCTGGAGGTCGCGCTGGAGCTGGAGCACATCGCCCTGAACGATCCGTACTTCATTGAGCGCAAACTCTACCCGAATGTGGACTTCTACTCCGGCATAATCCTGAAAGCGATGGGGATCCCGTCATCGATGTTTACCGTCATCTTTGCGATGGCGCGTACGGTCGGATGGATTGCCCATTGGAGTGAGATGCACGGCGAAGGTCTGAAGATCGCACGTCCGCGCCAGCTATACACCGGTTACGAACGCCGCGACTTCGAACCCGAGGTGAAAGAGCATTGATGAAACGCGGCTCCGGGTCGGCGATGTTCGGTTCGGAGCGATACCATCGACTCTCCGTCGCCCCCTCTGATCGCCCATCGCGGCTCCCCTTCCGGAACCAACGTCATGCACATTTATTGCCGCCACACAGTGTCCTGCTCAGCTTAACGCTGGCAGTGGGGACAGCCGTAAAACGGGCGCGACGACAACACGGTGCGCTCAATAAGGTGACCACAGCGTTCGCAGGGCTTGCCAGCGCGATGGAAAACGCGAAAGCGGAACACGGCGCCGTGATGCCGTCGCTCACTCCCTTCGCCGCGAGTCCGATAAGATAAACGAGGGACGTCCAGCAGGGCCTGACTCAGGGCCGCCAGTTGCTCTGGCGACAAGTCCGCGGCGCGGCGCCGGGGCGCCAGCTCGGCCTGCCACAAAATCTCCGCCCGGAGGTAGTTGCCCAATCCGGCCAGGAAAGCCTGATCCAGCAATAGCCCGCTGAACTGGCGACGACGAAAACGAGGCAGCAGCAATCGCGCCTGCACTTGTTCAGCCGTCACCGTCATATCCAGCACATCCGGACCAATGCGTTGCAAGAAAGGATGCGTGGCCAGTTGGTCGACCGTCAGCATGTCGATATCGGAAGCGCTGTACAGAGACACAGCAGTGTCTGCCGCCGTCAGCCGAACGCGCAGGTCGCGTTTGGTCTCTGGCAACGTTTCGGGCAACCCCACGCGCCAAACGCCATACAGCTGATTGTGGCTGTACAGCACGAAATCGTTGGAAAAATAGGTCAGCAGGGCCTTGCCGCGGGTCACAATCCGCGTCACCTGCGACCCCGTCAGTTGTGGTTCATAGATTTTCAATGCGGGAAACGCGAACCAGGCGGCGGTCAGCGTTTTCCCGACGATAGCCGCCGACAGCGCATCGGCCGCGCGACGAATTTCAGGGCCTTCCGGCATAACCCCCGCTCCCGTTAACGCTATTTATTCAGCAGGCGGCGATGTGAATGCCGTACTGCGCAAAACTATGATGCAGCTTGTTGGCGAACTGCAACGCATGGTCGCCGTCGCCGTGCAGGCACACCGTATCGGCTTTCACCGGAACCCAACTGCCGTCGGTGGCGCGCACCCGCTGACGCTGGATCATTTCCAGCGTTTGCGCCAGCGCCAATTCATCGCTGGTGATCAGCGCGCTGATCTGATCGCGCGGCACCAGCGTGCCGTCGGCCTGATAGCTGCGATCGGCGAACACTTCTTCGCGCGTCTTCAGCCCGTGTCGTTTTCCGGCTTCAATCAGCTCGCTCCCCGCCAGACCGACCAGATGCAGCGAGGGATCGACCACTTGGACCGCTCTGGCGATCGCGTCCGCCAGCTGCGGATCTTTGGCGGCCTGATTATAAAGCATACCGTGGGGCTTCACGTGGAACATCCGCGCGCCCTCCGCTTTGACTAACGCCGCCAGCGCGCCGACCTGATAAACCACCTGAGCAAAGACCGCGTCGGGCGAAAGCTGCAACGCCCGGCGGCCGAAATGTTCCCGGTCGGGATAGCCCGGATGCGCGCCGATGGTGACGCCGTATTTGATGGCCGAGCGCACCGAACGATGCATCGTCTGCGCATCGCCGGCATGAAAACCGCAGGCGATGTTGGCGGAGCTGATCAACGGTAACAACGCCTCGTCATGTTTCCCGCCTTCTCCCAGATCCGCGTTCAAGTCAATCACCATGTAGCCTCCAAGCCAGTTGTTCCAGATAGTGCCGCTGAGTCAGCCATGCCTGCCGAGCCTCTGGCAGCGAACAGTGAACGAAGTGCACCTTCTCGCCCAGACGGATCTGGGCCAGATGATAAAGATCGGCGGCGATCACGCTGGCGATGCACGGATAGCCGCCGGTCGTCTGAGCATCCGCCATCAGGACGATCGGTTTGCCGTTGTGCGGCACCTGAATTACCCCCGGCAACACCCCGTGAGACAGTATCTCGCGGTGGGTAACGCGCTCCAGCGCCGGTCCCTGCAGCCGATATCCCATTCGGTTGCTTTGCGGGCTTAACTGCCAGCCGGTACGCCAGAACTCGTCGTGCGCGACTTCGCTGAATTCCTGATACTCCGGCCCGGTTAAAACCCGAACCCGGTTGTGAAACAGAAGCTGTTTTATGCCGATCGGCTTGCTCAGTTGCCGTCCAGGTGCGCCGAGTGGCAGGCTATCGCCATCCGCCAGCGGACGTCCTGACAATCCGCCGAAGGCGGCTTTAAGATCGGTGCTTCGCGACCCCAACACTTCCGGCACGTCGATGCCGCCGGAAATCGCCAGATAGCTGCGCATGCCGTGTCGCGGCATGCCCAGATGCAGCGTCTGCCCCGGCTCGACCGGGTAACGCCATCCGGTCCACAGCGTTTGACCATCCAGCTCCGCGCGCGCGTCCGCCCCGCTCAGCGCGATCCAGCTGCGGCGGGTGAATTTGGCCGTAAACTGACCGAGCGTGATCTCCAGCGCGGCCGTGTCGGCCTCATTCCCCACCAGCAGGTTGGCGATGCTCAGCGCGGGCACATCCAACGCCCCGCATTGACCAATGCCGAACTGGCGATGGCCGAAGCGGCCCAGGTCCTGAACCGTGGTTTGCAAACCCGCCCGAATAATAGTCAGCATAGGCCCTCCCGCTGTGGAACGAAGCGAACCCGATCGCCCGGCCGCAGCAGCGTCGGCGGCGTCGATGCGGGCGTGAACAGCGAAAGTTCTGTACGTCCTATCAGCTGCCAACCGCCGGGGGTGGATAAAGGATAAATACCGGTCTGATGGCCGCCAATGCCGACGGAGCCGGCAGGCACCTGCAAACGGGGTTCTGCGCGCCGCGGGGTATACAGCCGCGCATCCAGGTCGCCCAGATAAGCGAAGCCGGGCTGAAAGCCGATGAAGTAAACGACATAGCGCGTGGCGGCATGACATTCGACGACCTGACGCGGCGTCATACCGCAGTGCGCCGCGACATGCGCTAAATCCGGCCCATTCCCCCCGCCATAAATCACCGGGATATCGACTTCCCGAGAAGCCTGAGGCTTCGCCGAGATCTCATCCCAGGCATGGCGAAGCTGGGCTAACACCGCCGTCGGCGCGAACACCGGCTGGGCCAGAATGACGGTCAGATTATTCATTCCGGGAATGACCTCTTCTACCCCGCTTTCCCCGCGCAGACGCTCAGCCAGCGCCCAGATACGTTGCTGACTTTGCAGCGCCGGCGGCGCCGCCAGCTCAAGCACCGCCGCGCTCTCTCCCAGCAGATAACAGCGAACCTGTTGCATCCTTACCTCCCCTGAAAACCTCCGCCGCGACGCCGTATCACCGTCGTCCCGTCTCATCCCCAGCGATGACGGTCAATTAGGCCGGATTGGGAATGTCGATAAAGGTCACGTCAAAGCCATGCTGCTGCGCCAGCCATTCGCCCAGCGCGCGGATCCCCGCTCGCTCCGTGGCGTGATGCCCGGCCGCATAAAAGTGAAGTCCCATTTCTCGTGCGGTATGCACCGTCTTTTCGGATACTTCCCCGGTAATGAAGGCATCCACGCCGAAATCGGCGGCCTGATCGATAAATCCTTGCCCGCCGCCGGTACACCATGCCACGCGCTTGATCATCGCCGGCGCATGATCGCCGCAGTGCAGCACCGAGCGCCCTAACGCCTCCTCCAGCTGGTGGCGCAGCTCATCACCGCTCTGCGGCTGCCGCAGCTCGCCATAAGGCAGCAGCGAGTCGATCTCGCCCAGCGTCGTGATATTCAGCATGTTCGCCAGACAGGCGTTGTTGCCGATCTCAGGATGCGCATCCAAGGGCAGGTGATAGCCATACAGATTGATGTCGTTGGCCAATAGCGTCTTCAGACGCCGACGTTTCATTCCGCGGATAACCGCCGGCTCGCTTTTCCAAAAATAGCCGTGATGCACCAGCACCGCATCGGCCTGCTGCGCCACGGCGGCGTCCAGCAAGGCCTGACAGGCCGTCACCCCGGTAACGATACGTTTCACATCGCTGCGGCCTTCGACCTGCAGCCCATTCGGGGCGTAGTCGGAAAAAGCGGACACATTCAGAAATCGGTCGATCACGGTTTCCAGTTCGGTATTACGCATAGGTACAACGGCTCCCTGATAATTTATTGTGTGTTCTTGGCGGACTCGAACGCTGCCAGCGTGCGGGTTCTCGCCTGTTTATGGTCGACGATAGGCGCCGGGTAGTCTAGCTTTTGCCCCTGCTGTTCCGCCCAACGCAGAGGATGATGAATCGCTTTGCCGGGCACCTTCGACAGCTCCGGCACCCAGCGCCGGATAAAGTCGCCGTCCGGATCGAAGCGCTCCCCCTGCGTGCTCGGGTTGAAGATGCGGAAGTAGGGCGCAGAGTCGGTCCCCGTCGACGCGGCCCACTGCCAGCCGCCGTTGTTGGCGGCCAGGTCGCCGTCCACCAGTTGGCTCATGAAATACCGCTCACCCTCGCGCCAGTCAATCAGCAGATCCTTAATCAAGAAACTGGCGCAGATCATGCGTAGCCGGTTATGCATCCAGCCCATGTGATTAAGCTGTCGCATGCCCGCATCCACGATGGGGAAGCCGGTGCGGCCTTCCTGCCAGGCTTTAAGCCCTTTCGGGTCGTCCCGCCACTCAACCTGCTTCGTCCAGGGAATGAACGGCTGATGGCGACACAGCTCAGGGCTGAAAACCATCAAATGGCGGTAAAACTCCCGCCAGATCAGTTCGTTGAACCAGACAAAAGCGCTACTGTCTGGCTGACGTAGCGCCTCGGGATACTCGGCCAGTAGCGCCTCGAGACACTGCCGCGGGGAGATGACGCCGAGCGCCAGATACGGCGAAAGCTGGCTGGTGCCGGGCGCGGCGGGGAGGTCTCGCTGAGAGGCGTAGCCGTCGGCCTTCTGACGACAGAACTGACGCAGCCGCTGCTGCGCAGCCTCTTCGCCCGCCGGAAAGTCCTCGGATACTAAAATTGACGGATAGTCGAACGGCTTCACCGGCGGAACATCGTCCGTCATCTTGCCGCGCGCGGTCGGCGCTGGCACGCAGACGGTTTCGCTCTGCTGCAACCGTTTGACGAACGCTTTGCTGAACGGCGTGAAGACACGATACATCTTGCCGTCGCCCGTCATGACGCTGCCGGGCGGCAGCAGCAAGCTGTCATCAAAGCCCTGACAGACGACTTTGCCGTCCAGCGCCTGCTCCATTTTTCTGTCGCGCTGGCGTTCGTTCAGCTCGTACTGATAGTTGTAGAACAGGTTCGTCACCTGCTCGCGCTGGCAAAACTCGACCAGCGCATCAACGCTGTCGTTAAAGTCGCCGCACTGCTGATAGAACAGCGGGATGCCTTTATCATGCAGAGACTGCTGCAACCGTTGCAGGTTATCGAACATCAGGGCGGCCTGACGCTCGGACATGTCATGGTTAGCCCACTGCCGGGGCGTGGCGATGAATAACCCGATCACACGGGCTTTTTTATCCTGACAGGCAGCGTGGAGCGCGAGATTATCGCTCATGCGTAAATCGTGGCGAAACCAGACCAAGTGCGTAGCCATAGCGAGTCCTTATGACAACAAACTAGTAGCCGTACCGCAAGCGCAACGCTTCGGGATACGGCGCGAAATAGCGCTGCTGCTCGAGGTAGTCGTCCGGATATTCGGACAAATAGTGGCGCAGGAGCGTAATGGGAGCCAGCAGCGGCTGGACCCCTTGGCGATAACGATCGATAAGCTGGGTCAGCTCCTGGCGCTGTGAGGCATTCAGCTGATTGCGGAAATAGCCCTGCACATGCATCAGAACGTTGGTGTGATTGCGGCGGGTCGCGGGATTCGAGAGCAGCGACATCAAGCGCAGCCGGTATTCCGCAGCGAAGGCTTCCAGAGACTCCCACTGGTCCATCATGGCGACAAAACGTCCCAGCGTGCGGTATTCCGTCTGAGAATGGGCCAGCAACAGCAGCTTGTAACGGCTGTGAAACGCCACCAGCCGCCCGCGGGTCAGCCCTTGTTGCCATAGCTGATTCAGCTCATGCAGTGCGAAAACTCGCTCGATGAAGTTCTCGCGGAGCACCGCGTCATTCAGGCGGCCGTTCTCTTCTACAGGCAACCACGGCATGGCGGCCATCAGGTGTTCGGTAAAGAGACCCATGCCGCTTCGCCGCGCGTTTTTCTGGTCGGCGTCATACACGCGGACGCGCTCCATCCCACAGCTGGGGGATTTGGCGCAGACGATGTAGCCGCACAGATGGCTCAGTTCGTTCACCTTGCTTGCCGAGAAGGCGTGCATTTCCTCGGTCACGTCCAGATCGCTGCCGTTGCTGGCGCGCAACACGGTTTCATCGTGTTCGTTCTTGACCAAACGCAAGGCCGGACGCGGCGTCGGCAGCCCAACCGCGATTTCGGGGCATATCGGCTCAAAGCTGAAATAGGAGGTGAGTTGATCCGCAGCAAACCCAAAACGCTTGTGTCCGCCGTCAAAACGGACCTGATTTCCCAGCAGGCAGGCGCTTATGCCAACGGGAATTAACGAGTTCGACATGAGGTGCCTCATCAAAAGAAATTGCTATCTCAATAGCATAGCGGATTTACAGGCAACTCATGAGAAAGATGAGGAAAATCATGCCTTCGCGCCTGACGATTTCAGACGCGAAGGAGGGATAGATACGCGGTCCCTCGGCGCTGCGGTCAATAAAAGTGGCCGGCGGCATGCTCTGACTGCCTATGCCACACCGGTTCGTCGCTGGTTTTTAACCATACTCGATGCAGGTAACTGTAGAAACGGGCGCGATCGCGACGGAACAGCATCACCGGCAAAGCCAGCAGACCAATAATCACAACCGCGCTGCGGCGCAGAACAATACGGTGGAACGGGTAAGCGCAAGACATGGCCATCCTCCGAGTCATACGATGCGCGGGAGGCACTCCCGCAGGTGATGAACGCGTTACTGCAATAGGCTAAAACTCTACCCGCTTTGTGCCCGGTTAGCTACTCATCCGACCAGAAAACCGGGCCGTAATTATCCTAAAAATTGATGAAGGGATGGGCCTGACGATGATAAAAAAGCTGACTTTCGCCACCCGCGAATAAAACGCCGGAGACGCCTGGCTCTGGCGGAAACACCGCCGCTTATGTATTACTGTTAGACCCAACCCATGATTCACTGAGCCTTGCGATAAGGACCGTTCATGACCCATGAGGAACCGCGTCGTCCCGACCCGGATACGTTGCTGTCCCAGCTTGGAGAATCCCCGCGGGGAAAACTGAAGATTTTTTTTGGCGCCAGCGCGGGCGTCGGTAAAACCTACGCGATGCTGCAAGAAGCTCGCCGTCTCAAGGAGCAGGGGCTGGATGTGCTGGTCGGCGTGGTGGAAACCCACGGGCGCGTGGAGACCCTCGCGCAGTTAGACGGGTTGCCGCAACTGCCGGGGAAAAAGATCGGGGCAGCGGGCAGAGATTATGAGGAGTTCGACCTGGACGCCGCGCTGGCGCGAGCGCCTGCGCTGATCCTCGTAGATGAACTGGCCCACAGTAATCTGCATGGAAGTCGTCATCCTAAACGCTGGCAGGATGTGCAGGAGCTATTGGAAGCCGGGATCGATGTCTTCACAACGGTCAACGTGCAACATCTGGAAAGCCTCAACGATGTGGTGGGCGGGATCACCGGTATACGTGTACGCGAAACCCTCCCCGATCCGTTCTTTGACGATGCGGACGAAGTCGTGCTGGTGGATTTGCCGCCGGACGACCTGCGCCAACGCCTGCATGAAGGCAAGGTTTATCTTCCGCAGCAGGCGGAGCGCGCCATCGAACATTTCTTCCGCAAGGGCAATCTCGTTGCGCTGCGTGAGCTGGCCCTGCGTCGGCTGGCTGACCGGGTGGACGACCAGGTGCGGGCGATGCGCGACCTTCAGGGCGGCGAGCGCGTATGGCATACCCGCGACGCGATTCTGCTTTGCATCGGTCAGGACGCGGGCAATGAAAAACTGGTGCGGACTGCCGCCCGGCTGGCGGCGCGGTTGGGCGGCGTCTGGCACGCAGTGTACGTGGAAACGCCCCGGTTACACCGACTGCCTGAATCCCGACGCCGGGCCATCCTGCGCGCGTTGAAGCTGGCGCAGGATTTGGGCGCAGAAACGGCCACCTTGTCCGATCCCTCCGTGGAAAACGCCATCCTCCGTTACGCACGCGAACATAATCTCAGCAAAATCGTGATTGGTCGTCACACGGATCGCCGATGGAATCGCTGGCGTCGGGCGCGATTCGCCGAGAAGCTGGGGCTATTAGGACCCGATCTCGATCTGGTGGTGGTTGCCGTTCAGGATGAGCCCGCCACCCCGCCAGACAAACCGGAAGATAACCGGAGTCCCACCGAAAAATGGCGGCGTCAGCTGTATGGCTGCGCGCTGGCGATCGCCCTGTGCGCCGCAATCACGCTGCTGGCGCTGTGGTCTCCATTTTCCATGCTCGAACCGGTGAATCTGGTGATGATTTACCTGCTTGGCGTGGCGATCGTCGCGCTGTTCTTCGGACGTTGGCCCTCGGTTTTTGCCGCGCTGATCAACGTCGTCGCCTTCGATCTCTGCTTCGTCGCGCCGCGCGGCAAACTGGCCGTGGCCGATGCACAGTATCTGGTCACGTTTATCGTGATGCTCAGCGTCGGCATTCTGGTGGGCAGCTTGACCGCGGGCGTGCGCTACCAGGCACGCGTCGCCCGCTTCCGTGAACAGCGCATGCGCCATCTGTACGAGATGTCCAACGCGCTTAACCGCAGCCTGACCGTGGAAGATATCGCCGCCGCCAGTCGTCACTATCTTGGCTCGACGTTTCAGGCTCGCGCCGCGATCTGGCTGGCGGATACGCCGTCCTCACCGACGACCGAGCTGAAGCCCGTCTCGGCGCAGACGCCGGAATCGCTTATCGTCGACCCGGCTATCGCACGCTGGAGCTTCGACCATCATGCGCCGGCGGGCTACGGAACCCGTACCCTGCCCGGCGTTCCTTACCAGATTCAGCCGCTGTCGACGCCGCAGCTGACGTTCGGCGTCATCGCGCTTGAGCCGCTGCATGCGCGCCAATTGATGATCCCCGAACAGCAGCGCATGCTGGAGACCTGCACCGTCTTGATCGCCAATGCGCTGGAACGGCTGCATCTCATCCAAAGCGCCGAGAAGGCGCGTCTGGATACCGAACGAGAGCAGTTACGCAACTCGCTGCTGTCCGCGCTGTCCCACGATTTGCGCACGCCGCTGACGGTGCTGTCCGGACAGGCGGAGATTCTGACACGGAATCTGAGCGCGCAGGCATCGCCTTATGCTCCGCAAGCCGGCCAGATCGGACGGCAGATCCAGAACACCATACGGCTGGTCAATAATCTGCTGGATATGGCTCGTCTCCAGTCGGACAGTTTCCATCCCCGCAAAGCCTGGCAGTCGCTTCAGGAGCTGGCGGACAGCGCAGTGCGGCATCTGGAAAATGGCGAAGACGCGCCAGACGTGACGCTGGCGCTGGCGCTGCCGCAAGATCTGATGCTGGTCTACTGCGATGCCATCCTGATAGAACGGGTGCTGATTAACCTTCTGGAGAATGCCGTCAAGTATGCGGGAGACCAAGCCGCTATTACGCTCTCCGCACTGCCGCTCGTCGCAGCAACCGACGAGCGCTACGTTGAAGTGCGCGTGCAGGACAACGGCCCCGGCATCGCCCCCGGTAAAGAGCTGATGATTTTTGATAAATTCGCCCGAGGACATCAGGAATCCGCCATTCCTGGTGTAGGGTTGGGACTGGCTATCTGTCAGGCCATCGTCGCCATTCACGGCGGAAAAATCTGGGCGACGAATGCCGAAGGCGGCGGCGCCGTGTTTCACTTCACATTGCCGCTGATAACCCCGCCGGATCTGGAACCTGAATAAGAGGAGTCACCACGCAGGTGCTTACCAACATATTGCTCGTAGAAGATGAAAAAGAGATACGGCGCTTCGTGCGGCAAGCGCTCGAAGGGGAAGGTTGTCATGTCTTTGAGGCCGACACGCTACAGCGCGGCCTGATCGAGGCCGCCACCCGCAAGCCGTCGCTGATTATCCTCGATCTGGGCCTGCCGGACGGCAACGGCATCGATTATATTCACGACCTGCGCCAGTGGAGCAGCATCCCGATTATCGTCCTGTCCGCCCGCAGCGATGAACAGGATAAAATCGCGGCGCTGGACGCTGGCGCCGACGATTTTCTGACAAAACCTTTTGGCATTGGCGAGCTGCTGGCGCGGCTGCGTGTCGCACAGCGTCGGTTTACGCTGTCGCGGCAGGAAAGCCCGCAGGTGACCTTCGGAGACATCAGTGTCGATCTGCTCGATCGTCAGGTGACTCGCAACGGCGAACTGCTACATCTGACGCCCACCGAGTTCCGCTTACTGTCCCTGCTGGTCGCTAATCCCGGCAAAGTCTTGACGCAGCGCCAATTGCTGAATGACGTGTGGGGGCCTAATGCGGTAGAGAACAGCCACTACCTGCGCATCTATATGGGACACCTGCGCCAAAAATTGGAGCTGGACCCCGCCCGCCCGCGGCACCTGGTGACGGAGACCGCCGTCGGTTATCGTTTCATCCCCTGAAGATAGCCTTTCGCATGAGGCTGAAGCGGCATTTCCGCTTATTCTTGAGCGGGAAAAGAGTTATAAGTAGCGGGTTGGCTATCCGCAATATGCGCTGTGATGATCCCAGTGGTCACGCTGATGGTTACACTTGGATAATGGCAATCGTCCCCCATTTTCGATGACATTGTCCAATTCGTCACTGCCGGATTTATCCTCGGCATGAGGAACGGCGACGCTCGAATCTCCCCAGCAACACGGCAGGCGGACAGAATGATACGGGCGCAACATTCGCATAATCGTTAAGACCGCGACTGACCAAAACAACGCTTTTCGTCGCTAACATTCCGGCTAATAACAAAAAAGGCACCGTCATCGGTGCCTTTTAAATTTCGCGTGGTAACGGACGTTATTTCGCGTTGTCCAGCACTTCGCTGACAATCTCTACCGCTTCTTTTTCAATTTTCCGCAGATGGTCATCCCCGAGGAAACTTTCACAGTAAATTTTGTAGGCTTCTTCCGTGCCGGAAGGACGCGCGGCAAACCAGCCGTTGTCCGTCATCACCTTCAGCCCGCCGATGGACGCGCCATTGCCCGGCGCGGTGGTCAGACGCGCGGTGATCGGATCGCCCGCCAGCGTACTGGCGGAGACCTGTTCCGGCGACAGCTTGGACAACGCGGCTTTTTGCGCGTGCGTGGCCGGAGCCTGGATACGGTTATAGCTAGGCGCGCCGAAGCGTTTCGCCAATTCATCGTAGTGCTGCTGCGGGTTCTTACCGGTCACGGCCGTGATCTCCGCCGCCAGCAGACACATGATGATGCCGTCTTTGTCGGTTGACCACGGCTGAGTATCAAAGCGCAGGAAAGACGCGCCCGCGCTTTCCTCGCCGCCGAAGCCCAGACTGCCGTCGAACAGCCCATCGACAAACCATTTAAAGCCGACCGGCACTTCCACCAGCTTGCGGCCCAGATCGTTGACGACCCGGTCGATCATCGCGCTGGAGACCAATGTTTTGCCGACCGCGACGCTGTCGTTCCACTGCGGACGATGCTGGAACAGGTAGTTGATCGCGACGGCGAGATAGTGGTTCGGATTCATCAGCCCGGCGGGGGTCACGATGCCGTGGCGGTCGTAGTCCGGATCGTTGGCGAAGGCCAGATCGAACTTGTCGCGCAGCGCCAGCAGTCCCGCCATGGCGAATTCGGATGAACAGTCCATACGGATGACGCCATCGTGATCCAGCGTCATAAAGCGGAACGTCTGGTCAACTTCGTCGTTAACCATCGTCAGATCCAGCTGGTAGTGTTCGGCGATCCGCTGCCAGTAGGCGATACCGGAACCCCCCAGAGGATCGACGCCCAGCTTCAGCCCGGCGCGCTGAATGGCCGCCATATCGACGACCTCGCCCAGCCCTTCCACATAGGCCTGCACCAGATCCTGCTCGTGAAGATGACCGCCCTGTTTGGCCGCGTCCACGGTCTGACGCTGAACGTCGCGCAGCGATTCGGCCAGCAACGCGTTGGCGCGCTTTTCAATCACGCTGGTCAGGTTGGTGTCTGCGGGTCCGCCATTGGGGGGATTGTACTTGATGCCACCGTCTTCCGGCGGGTTGTGCGACGGTGTGATGACAATGCCATCCGCCAGTGCACCGCCGTTGCGGTTATGCGTCAAAATCGCGTTGGAGACCGCCGGTGTCGGGGTGAAGCCGTTATCCTGCTGGATAATCACATCCACGCCATTCGCCGTCAGCACTTCCAGAACGGAAATAAACGCGGGTTCAGACAACGCATGCGTGTCTTTCCCCACGTAACAAGGACCGCTAATCCCCTGGCGACTGCGCTCTTCGGCGATGGCCTGGGCAATAGCCAGAATATGCGCTTCATTGAAACTGTGACGCGCGGCGCTGCCGCGATGACCGGAGGTGCCGAATTTAACGGCATGGGCCGGGTTAGCGGGGTCCGGTTGCAACACGTAATACTGCGACGTCAACTGCGCGACGTTAATCAAGTCGCTCTGCCGGGTCGGTTGTCCAGCTCTCGGGTGATTAGCCATTGCCTTGTTTTCCTGACGCGTGATTTAGAGGGTACCGCAGACTTTCTCGATTAGCTCCGGCGGGAACTGCATCGACTGCATGATGTGTTCAATCATGCTCCGTTTACGACCCGTATTGGTGTTAGTGATAACCCAGTATGGCGTGCCCTGGATATGTTTGGGTTTAGTGTGCGTGCCATTTTGCAGCAGCGTGTGCTCGTCACCGGCAAAGTAGACGCGGGTTCGGCCGTGGAGCGACTCGGTCGCTGCGCCGAATTCCGCAGGTGACAGGTCATACAATACGGACAATATCAACATGAAGCGGTTGATCGCTTTATTCTTCTCAGCGTATTCGTCTGATAACAGCAGCTCGCGGAGCGCTCTCACCCGGTCACGCGGGCTACGTTGGATCGTCGCCGCCGGCTTTTCCGCCGCCGCAACTGTGGAGGAGGCTGTCTGTACAACCTGTCCGGCGCTGAATTTCAGCATACGCCGTAAAATGTCGGATGCGCTTTCGCCAATATGCTGGGTATGGCTGGCGATATAACGATAAAGCTCTTCGTCGACCTCAATAGTTTTCATCTTTATCCAGTACGGTTTTATTTCTTCAATCATCAGGGAGTATAAAGTTACCTTTCTCCCGCGAACAGCAGCAAACGCGGGTATCCGCATAAAGTCAGATTAGGCTGAGTGATGCCTTTGCGCATGGAGGGTCGCCTGAGGCGATCGTTCATGGCACCGCGAGATCGCAGGATAAACTCATGATACCCTAAGCAAACGTCTCCCTGAATGAACTTCACTATGAAATTGAATTATCGCTGGCAAAACGCGCAACTGCCTCAGCAGCAGCTTCCGGTTATTCTCATTCACGGCCTGTTCGGTAACCTTGATAATCTTGGCGTATTGGCCCGCGATCTGCAAAATCAACACGATATTTTACAGATCGATCTGCGTAACCACGGGTTGTCTCCGCGCGATCCTTCCATGCAATATCAAGATATGGCGCAAGATGTCGTGGATCTACTGGACGAACTGTCGCTGGATCGTGTCATTGTGATCGGCCACTCCATGGGCGGAAAAGTCGCCATGGCGCTGAGCGCGCTGATCCCGGATCGCATTGAGCGCATCGTCGCGATTGATATCGCGCCGGTGCATTATCACAGCCGACGACACGACGACATCTTTGCCGCACTAAGAGCCGTCAGCGCCGCCGGGATCACACAACGTACTGCCGCGGCGGAATTGATGCGCGAAAGCATCGCCGATGAAAGCGTGATTCAGTTCCTGCTGAAGTCATTTGCTCAAGGAGAGTGGCGATTCAACGTGCCGGTTTTATGGGATCAATACGATGTCATTTCAGGCTGGCAAGATGTACCCGTCTGGGCGCATCCCATTTTGTTTATTCGCGGTGAGAATTCGCCTTATCTGGATCGCCGCTATCGCGACGCGCTGCTGCGTCAGTTTCCCGGCGCGACGGCTTATGCCATCGCGGGTGCGGGGCATTGGGTGCATGCGGAAAAACCTGAGGCCGTGCTGCGGGCGATACACCGTTTTATGGCGCAGAGTTAGCCCAACCGTTCGCCGCGACGCCGTAAACCATTGTCGCGGCTGGTTCCGCTAGGGTATCATGTCGCCCGCTTTACGCACTTAAGGGTCGGCTGTCTAGCCACTGGCATTGTTAATCACATCATCAAAATGTCGCGAATGAAATGCGCGTTTTGGTCCGAATCTTTGCAGTACCACTACCTATGGCAAAAGAACAAACGGATCGCACCACACCGGATCTGTTCGCTGATGAGCGGCGTCCAGGCCGTCCGAAAACCAATCCGCTTTCACGAGATGAACAGCTGAGAATTAATAAGCGAAATCAGCTGCGACGAGACAAGAATCGTGGGCTACGTCGAGTTGAGCTGAAAATTAACGCGGAAGCGGTCGATATTCTCAACGCGTTGGCGGAAGAGAAAAATATCAGCCGGAGTGAGCTGATTGAGCAAATGTTGCTGTCTCAGCTGGCCAGGACTAAACGTTGATTTCACTTAAGATGTCGTTCAGGACGCTCTGAATTCGAGGGGATCATAACGACGTTCGCTGGCTACCCCACTCTGCCTGCTATTCCTACTCCCCCCCATCCACCCTTATCATCGCGCTCCTGCGGCGACGATAAGGTGGACGAACATGTCAGACGGCGTCTGAAACCGTGCCGCTTTTTAGAATTTTTCCCAATTATCCGTCGACTTCCTGGAAGGCAGCGCTTTCAACGCAGGCGCGGCAGCGGCGGGTTTAACTTCACGGTTTCGGGCTACAGGCGCGTCTTTGGCCGACGATTCCGTCAGGCGGAAGACCGACACGGCCTGCGTCAGCAGAGCCGCCTGCTCTTCCAGCGAGCGCGCGGCGGCGGAAGCTTCTTCTACCAACGCGGCATTCTGCTGCGTCACGCCATCCATTTCCGCAATCGCCTGCCCTGCCTGAGCGATCCCTTTACTTTGTTCCTCGGACGCCGTGGCAATCTCCGCCATGATATCGGTAACGTTCGAGACGGAGCGGACAATTTCACTCATGGTCGTGCCCGCGTCCGCGACCTGGGACGATCCGGAATCGACGCTGCGCACCGAATCGGAAATTAAATGTTCGATCTCCTTAGCCGCCTGCGCGCTTCGCTGAGCCAGATTACGCACTTCTCCCGCGACGACGGCGAAGCCACGTCCCTGCTCTCCGGCACGGGCCGCTTCCACCGCGGCGTTTAGCGCCAGAATATTGGTCTGGAACGCAATCCCGTTGATAACCGTGGTGATTTCAGCGATCTTCTTGGAGCTGCTGGAGATTTCAGACATGGTTTTCACCACGTTATCGACCAGTTCGCCCCCCTTATGCGCCGTCGCCGACGCCTGCTGCGCCAGCTGACGTGCCTGCCCTGCATTTTCGGCGTTCTGTTTAACCGTCGAGGTTAACTCCTCCATACTGGCCGCGCTCTCCTCAAGCGCCGAGGCCTGAGACTCCGTTCGCGCCGAGAGGTCGTTATTGCCAGCGGCGATTTCCGAGACGCCCTGATATATCGATTCCGCGCTGGTACGGATAGTGCTGACCGTATTCGCCAAACTGCTCTGCATATCACGCAACAGAGGGAACAGTTTGCCCACGCAATTGTTGCCGAAGTCCGCAATCGGTTTTCCCAACCGCCCGGCGGCGATGATCTGAAAGTAGTCACGGAGTTCGTTCAGAGGACGCATCAAATATTTGACCAGATAACGGTCGGTGAACAGCAGCATCAATAGGCCCGCGATCAATCCCGCCACCAGGATGGTCTGGCCGATGAAGGTCAGCTGATTGAAGCGTTCGCCCGCCGCGCTAAACTTCTCCGCGCCCGCTTTGTTGAAGGCCGTTACTGAAATGCCGAACTGACGGCTCAATGCAGGGACGGTCGTTTTGGCATAACCCTGATACTCGTCCAGCGCGGAAGCAGCTGCGCGCTGGAACATCGGCTCTACACCATTCTGGACAAGATTCGCCCAGTCGTTAGCCACCGCATCGGCCAAAGAACCATCCATGCCGCCGTGGTCGATCTCTTTGAACGCCACCAAATCCTCTTTCATATTATTGAGCGCTTCCGCCGCAGACTGCTGCTCTTTGTCGGCGTTGACAATATCGCCCGACCGACGATAGTCCACCGATCTGGCCAGTCGAGTCACCATTCGGAAGTACTGATCGTTGCCCATATTGACCAGGTTCATATTTTTAACCAGCAGGGTGCTGGTGTGTGATGTTTGGGTCATTGCATGGAATGAATAGAAGGTGTAGGCCGAAACAGCGCCCCACAGCACGCAGAAGGTGCCCAATACCCATAGTAATGCCGTACGGATAGCAATATTTCTCAGCAATTGCATATCTAAACTCCCCGTTGAAGCAAAAATTAAGTGTGGTGTAGCTAGAATTGTGATGAAGCGTCTTCGTTAAGGCAAAGCACGGTCTTGAATGGGCGTTACTGACAAAGCGCTCTGTGTTCACCATCGTCAATATCGGGCAAAAATTTAGAGGGCAGACCTCGCAAAAGTGAGAAAAAAACCTGAAATAATATTTAGTTAACTGCTTTCAATAAGATAGTGAGTTAAAAAAGTTATAAAAATATTTAAGATATGAGAAATCAACGCAAAGGCGGAGAGACCCTAAGCATCGGCAGATACAAGTTTCTCCCTCAGAAAGGGTCTGCTATCATTACCCGATCTGTGGTAGCTCTGGCGCCATTTCATTAGGAATCAAGAGGTTATATTATCCATGGCACTTATAGGTATTTTCTTCGGCAGCGATACTGGCAATACCGAAAACATTGCCAAGGCGATCCAACAGCAGCTGGGCACCGATGTCGCAGAAGTCCATGACATCGCCAAAAGCAGCAAAGAAGATCTTGAGCGTTTCGACATTCTGTTGCTGGGCATTCCAACCTGGTACTACGGGGAAGCACAGTGTGACTGGGACGACTTCTTCCCGACGCTGGAAGACATCGATTTCACCGGCAAGCGCGTAGCGCTCTTTGGCTGCGGCGATCAGGAAGATTATGCCGAGTATTTCTGTGATGCTATGGGCACCTTACGCGACATTATCGAACCGCGCGGCGCGGCCATCGTCGGTAACTGGTCAACCGAAGGCTACTACTTCGAAGCCTCCAAAGGTCTGGCGGATGACTCTCACTTCATTGGCCTGGCAATTGATGAAGATCGTCAGCCGGAGCTGACGGAGGAGCGCGTGAGCGCATGGGTGAAACAAATCAGCGCTGAGCTGAATTTGTAAGCTTTTTGGAACCGTAATCCCCGTTGCGGCCCGGCGCAAATTTGTGTCGGAGCCGTATCAATAGGTAAAATCTGTCGTAAAGATAGATACATTTTTTTAACTTTTCCGCGTTGCGCGGTACAATAACCCCTTCGGTTAGCTGGTTTCTCACCATTTTTCGCTTTTAAAACGGCGTTGCGCCGTCCCCTTTACCGATGGGTAAGCCTGATATGGTTACGGTTCTGCGGTTTTCATTTCGCCTATGCAGTTCTATAATTGAGACGAATAAACATGTTTGAGCCGACCGATAATATTAGGCTAGTTAGCCTCCCTTGATGAAAGTAGAGTAACAGGACTAAATCCGCATGACTGACAACAACACCGCATTAAAGAAGGCCGGCCTGAAAGTAACCCTTCCTCGTCTCAAAATCTTGGAAGTACTGCAGGATCCAACTTGCCATCACGTCAGTGCGGAAGATTTGTATAAGAAGCTGATTGATATGGGAGAAGAAATTGGTCTGGCCACCGTTTATCGCGTACTGAACCAGTTTGATGACGCCGGTATCGTTACCCGCCACAATTTCGAAGGCGGAAAATCAGTTTTTGAACTGACTCAGCAACAGCATCATGATCACCTGATTTGTCTGGACTGCGGGCGCGTCATTGAATTCAGCGATGAATCTATTGAAACTCGCCAGCGTGAGATTTCAGAGCGCCACGGGATCAAACTGACCAACCACAGCCTGTACCTTTACGGCCACTGCAGCTCCGGCAACTGCCGTGAAGACGAAAAACTGCACGAAGGGAATTAATCCCTGTTCTGATTAAAAAAACGGATTTGCAAAAAAAAAGAAAACCGTCGCGGCGGTTTTCTTTTTTTTATTCAGGCCTAGTGGAATTAACCGACCCAAGTGTCTCGCAAACCCGTCGTTCGGTTGAAGACCAGATGATCAGCGCTGGAGTACACGCGGTCCGCGCAGAAGTACCCTTCACGTTCGAATTGGTACGCCTTCTCCGCCACCGCATCCGCCATGCTGGCTTCAACATAACCGTGCGCAATCTTCAGCGACTCTGGGTTGAGGGTCGACAGGAAATCTTCCGCAGCGCCTGGGTTCGCCACGCTGAATAGGCGGTCATACAGACGGAATTCGGCCGGAATGCCGTGAGCCACGGAAACCCAATGGATGACACCTTTCACCTTGCGCCCATCGGCGGGATCTTTGCTTAGCGTATCCGGATCATAGCTGCAGTAAATTGTAGCGATCTCGCCCTGTTCATCTTTCTCAACGCGGTCGGCTTTAATCACGTAAGCGTTGCGGAGACGGACTTCTTTTCCCAGCACCAAACGCTTGTATTGCTTGTTGGCGGCTTCACGGAAGTCGGCGCGGTCGATGTACAGTTCACGGCTGAAACCTACCTGACGCGTTCCCATCTCCGGCTTGTTGGGATGGTTTGGCATCGTGACCCACTCTTCATGGCCTTCCGGCAGGTTTTCGATAATCACTTTCACCGGGTCCAGTACAGCCATGGCGCGCGGCGCATTTTCATTCAAATCATCGCGAATGCAAGATTCCAACGACGCCATTTCTACCGTGTTATCTTGCTTGGTCACGCCAATACGACGGCAAAATTCACGAATAGAAGCCGCAGTATAGCCACGACGACGCAGCCCGGAGATAGTCGGCATACGCGGATCGTCCCAGCCTTCCACGACGTTTTCCGTCACCAGCTGATTCAGCTTACGCTTGGACATCACGGTGTATTCCAGATTCAGACGAGAAAACTCGTACTGATGCGGATGCGCGGGGATAGAGATATTGTCCAGCACCCAGTCGTACAGGCGGCGGTTATCCTGGAACTCCAGCGTACACAAGGAGTGAGTCACCCCCTCCAGCGCATCGGAGATACAGTGGGTGAAGTCATACATCGGATAGATGCACCACTTGTTGCCAGTCTGGTGGTGGTCGGCGAATTTAATCCGATACAACACCGGATCGCGCATCACCATGAAAGGCGACGCCATATCGATTTTGGCACGCAGACACGCGGTGCCTTCGGCGAATCCGCCGCTGCGCATTTTTTCGAATAGCGCCAGGTTTTCCTGAACGTCGCGATCTCGGTAAGGGCTGTTCTTACCTGGGGAGGTCAACGTGCCGCGGTACTCGCGGATCTGCTCCGGCGTCAGTTCATCGACATACGCCAGTCCTTTATTGATCAATTCAATCGCATACTGATGCAGCTGATCAAAATAGTTGGACGAATAACGCACCTCGCCGCTCCAGGAGAAGCCCAGCCATTGAACGTCTTGTTTGATGGAGTCGACAAATTCAATGTCTTCTTTTACCGGGTTGGTATCGTCAAAGCGCAGATTGCACTGACCCTGATAATCTTCGGCAATACCGAAATTCAGGCAAATTGATTTTGCATGACCGATATGAAGATAGCCGTTAGGCTCCGGCGGGAAGCGCGTTTGAATATGATCATGCTTACCCGATGACAGATCTTCTTCGATGATCTGGCGAATAAAATTCGTTGGGCGGGCTTCTGCCTCACTCATGCTTGATTCCTTAAAAAACGAAAAACACCACATAACCGCTAATGATCCAACAAGCCACGCCGGGAAACAACCGTTTGTTTCACCTAAATTGCATGGAAGTGAACGGCATAAAAAACGGGGTGAAGTTTTATCTTCACCCCGTTACGAATCTTCCAATGACGGGATCAGCCCGGAGGGGTCACCCGTTTTGCACCAGACGAATAAAGTTTAGCCTGTTTTTTGCGAAGCCTGCCGCAAAGCGGACGCAATACTTTCAGCCTGCGTCCCCACCACAATCTGCACGCTTTGCGCGTTCAAACGAATGACGCCAGAAGCACCCAGCTGCTTGGCTAACGCTTCATCCACCCGCCCGGAGTCTTTCACATTTAAGCGCAGACGCGTGATGCAGGCGTCGATGCCAGTCAGGTTCTCTTTTCCCCCGACGGCGCGCAAATAACCCTCGGCCACCATTTCCAGCTTGTCTGGAGACGAAGCCGCCGTATATGGGGTTGCGGACGCTTCGCGTCCCGGCGTCAGGAGATTGAAACGCTGAATGGTAAAGCGGAACACAACGTAGTAGATGACGAAGAATGCCAGCCCCTGCGGGATCAACATATACCATTGCGTCGCCAGCGGGTTACGGGACGAGAGCACCATGTCCACCAGACCCGCGCTGAAACCGAAACCGGCAATCCAATGCATGCTGGCGGCGATGTAGACTGACAGCCCGGTCAGCAGCGCATGCAGAAAATACAGCACCGGCGCTACAAACATAAAGGAGAACTCCAGCGGCTCCGTGATCCCGGTAAAGAACGCGGCAAAAGCGCCGGCGATCATAATTCCGGCCACCCGACTGCGATTCTCAGGGCGGGCACAATGGTAAATCGCCAACGCCGCGCCCGGCACGCCAAACATCATGATAGGGAAGAAGCCCGCCTGATAACGACCGGTGATGCCGGGAATCGCTTTACCCGCATCAATCGCCTGCTGCCCGCTCAGGAAATTAGGAATATCGTTGATCCCCGCGACGTCGAACCAGAAGACGGAGTTCAACGCATGATGCAGACCAACGGGGATTAGCATACGGTTAAAGAAGGCGTAAATACCTGCGCCGACGGAGCCAAGCCGCTGGATGTGTTCGCCGAAGGAGACCAGCCCACCGTAGATCACCGGCCAAACGTACATGAGAATGGCGGCGACGACAATCATCAGCATAGAGGTGAGGATCGGCACCAAACGGCGGCCGCTGAAGAAAGAGAGAGCCCGCGGAAGCTCAACCCCGCTGAAACGGTTATAAAGTTCCGCCGAAATTACCCCGACCAGGATGCCGACGAACTGGTTTTCAATTTTACCGAACGCTGCCGGAACTTGGTCCAGCGGGATTTGCTGAATCATGGCGACCGCAGCTGGCGAGCACAGCGTGGTCAGAACGAGATAGCCCACGAACCCGTTCAACGCCGCGGAGCCATCTTTGTCCTTGGACATTCCATACGCAACGCCGATGGCAAACAGCACCGACATGTGTTCAATGATGGCAGCGCCAGATTTGAGCAACAGCGCGGCCAGCGCGTTCTGGCTGCCCCATCCCGTCGGGTCGATCCAATATCCTGCCCCCATCAAAATGGCGGCGGCAGGCAACGTGGCGACAGGCACCATCAGCGCCCGGCCTATATTCTGTAGATAACCGAGTATACTCACTTTCCTCTCTCCCCTTGCGAACAATGAAACAGCCAGTCGATGCATTCGTTTTAGTCCCATCCTGCGGATAGGTTTTGAGTGTAAGAAAAATAATTTTTATTGCGAAATAACATCACTGATTATGTGATAAACCTCACCTAAAAATCACATATAAAAAGTTTATGGGTAGAGCCATCACCACACTTATTTCAAGATAAAAAAAAACGCGCTAGACTACATTTCGTAGCACGATGGTGGAATATCGCCGTGTCATTCGACTATAGACCTAAATTTCAAGCGCTTGCTGACGCTTCAGGAGAACGCCAATGAGACTGATCCCGCTTAACACCGCCGAGGAAGTCGGCAAATGGGCCGCACGTTATATTGCAGAGCGCATTAACGACTTTCATCCTACGCCCGAAAAACCTTTCGTTCTGGGGCTTCCCACCGGCAGCACGCCGCTGGAAGCCTACAAGGCTTTGATTGCGCTACACAAGGCGGGCGAAGTCAGTTTCCAGCATGTCGTTACCTTTAATATGGACGAATACGTCGGGCTTCCGCCGGATCATCCGGAGAGCTATCGCACCTTCATGTTCCAGAATTTCTTTAATCACATTGATATCCCACATGAAAACATTAATCTGTTGAACGGAAACGCGAAGGATATCACCGCGGAGTGTCAGCGTTATGAGGACAAAATCCGCGCTTACGGCAAAATTCACCTGTTCATGGGCGGCGTAGGCAGCGATGGTCATATCGCTTTCAACGAACCGGCATCATCTCTGGTGTCGCGCACGCGCATCAAAACACTGACCGAAGAAACCCGCGTCGCCAACTCGCGCTTTTTCGGCGGCAACGTCAGCCTGGTTCCCAAATACGCGCTGACCGTAGGGGTCGGCACGCTGCTCGATGCGGAAGAAATCATGATTCTGGTCACCGGTCGGAACAAGGCGCAGGCGCTACAGGCCGCGGTTGAAGGCAACGTCAATCATCTGTGGACCATCAGCTGTCTACAGCTGCATGCCAAATCGATGATGGTCTGCGACGAACCTTCGACGATGGAACTGAAGGTGAAAACCGTTAAATACTTTCGCGAACTGGAAGCTGAGAACCTCACACATTTTTAATCGGTTAGCCGGGAGCTCACGATGTACGCTTTAACTCATGGCCGCATTTTTACCGGCCATCAAATTCTCGACGGTCACGCCGTTGTCATTGCCGACGGCCTGATAGACCGTGTTTGTCCGCTGAACGCATTACCGGCCGATATTGAAACACGCGACCTCAACGGCGCCCTGCTCGCTCCGGGATTTATCGACCTTCAGTTAAATGGCTGCGGCGGCGTGCAGTTTAACGACACGCTGGATAATATCTCGGTCAAAACGCTGGAAATCATGCAGCAGGCCAATGAAAAATCCGGCTGCACCAGTTTCCTGCCGACGCTGATTACCGCTTCTGACGACTTCATCCGGCGCGGAGTGGAAGTCATGCGCGCCTATCTGGCGCAGAACAATCATCAGGCGTTGGGGCTGCACATAGAAGGCCCATGGCTGAATCCCATCAAGAAAGGCACCCATGACATTACGCTGATCCGCCAGCCGGAAGAGGCGTTGGTCGAATTTTTGTGCGCCAATGCGGACGTCATCACCCAAATCACGCTGGCGCCCGAGCAGGTCTCCACCAACGTCATCCAGCGGTTGACCCGCGCCGGCATTATTGTTTCCGCCGGCCACTCCAATGCGACCTGGGAAGAGGCCAAACGCGGTTTCGCCGCCGGCATCCGCTGCGCCACGCACCTTTTTAACGCCATGCCGGTGGTGGCCGGGCGAGAACCGGGGCTGGTCGGCGCGATTTACGACGCGCCGGAAATCTATAGCGGCATTATCGCCGACGGCCATCACGTCAGCTGGGCCAACATCCGCAACAGTAAACGCATCAAGGGCGACCGACTGGTCTTGGTCACCGACGCCACGGCGCCCGCCGGCGCCGAAATTGACCAGTTCATTTTTGCCGGCAAACCCATATACTACCGCGACGGCATCTGTGTGGATGAGAACGGCACCCTCAGCGGGTCGGCGCTCACCATGATCGATGCGGTACGCAATTGCGTAGAACAGGCGGGGATCGCCCTGGATGAAGCGCTCCGAATGGCCACGCTCTACCCTGCCCGCGCCATCGGGGTCGACCACCGACTGGGCAGTATCGAGTGCGGCAAAGTCGCGAATCTGACGGCGTTCACCCGTGATTTCCATGTCATCAATACTTTTGTCAACGGCGAGGAAGTATTGAACTAAGTCGGGCAACTTTTCATGACCACAGGCGAGCAGGCGAAGATAGGCAATATCGATCTGGTAAAGCAGTTAAACAGCGCGGTAGTGTACCGGCTCATCGACCAGCAAGGTCCCATCTCCCGGATACAAGTCGCCGAACAGAGCCAGCTTGCGCCCGCCAGCGTCACGAAAATCACTCGCCAACTGCTGGAGCGTGGGCTGATTAAAGAAGTCGATCAGCAAGCCTCCACCGGGGGTCGCCGGGCAATCTCGATTGTGTCGGAGACCCGCCCTTTCCATACCATCGCTGTCCGCCTCGGACGCCACGACGCGACCATCGCGCTCTATAATCTGGAAGGGCGGCAGCTGGCGGAAATGCACTATACCCTGCCGGAGAAGACGCAGGAGACGGTGGAAACCGCACTCTTCAAGGCGATAGACCATTTCATCTGTCAGCATCAAAACCGCATTCGCGAACTGATCGCTATTTCCGTGGTGCTGCCGGGACTGGTTGACCCTACCGCCGGCCTCGTCCGCTACATGCCGCATATCAACGTCGACAACTGGCCGCTGGTGGAGCATTTGCAGGAGCGCTTCGAGGTCAACTGCTTTATCGGCCATGACATTCGCAGCCTGGCGCTGGCCGAACACTATTTCGGCGCAAGCCGCCAATGTCAGGACTCTATCTTGATTCGGGTGCATCGCGGCACCGGCGCGGGGATCATCGTCAATGGGCAGATTTTTCTCGGCAGCAACGGCAACGTCGGCGAAATCGGTCATATTCAGATCGATCCGCTGGGGGATCACTGTCATTGCGGCAATTTCGGCTGTCTGGAAACGGTGGTATCCAACTCCGCCATTGAGCAGCGCGTTCTGCATCTGCTGAAACAGGGTTACCCCAGCAAGCTCACGGAGGAAACCAGCCAAATCGCGCCGATCTGTCAGGCCGCCAACCGTGGCGATGCGCTCGCGCACGAAGTGATTGAACATGCAGGATTGTATCTGGGCAAGGCCATCGCTCTGACGGTCAACCTATTCAACCCGCAGCAGGTCGTGATCGCCGGGGAAGTGACCGCAGCGGCGAAAATTTTGCTGCCGGCCATCCAGCGCTGCATCAATACGCAGGTATTGAAGGACTTTCGCAATAACCTGCCCATCGTGGTTTCCGAACTGCATCATCTGTCCGCCATCGGCGCTTTCGCGCTGGTCAAACGGGCGATGCTTAACGGTACGTTGCTGATTCGTCTGCTGGAAAAAGAGTAAGCGCCTATTGAGGCCATAAGGCCGAATTATGGAATCACCAAAAAAAGGCGCATCCCGTAAATGCATTTTATTGAATGTTTATTATATTGCGCTAAATATTAAGCATTCCTCATCATGAATGCTTTTTTCATTGAAGGTTATTGAACTCAAGTGCCATTTTGATGCTAAATCTTCGTTACTGACACAGCAGCGGTACATACTCGCGGTCATTCGGCATAGAAACATCGCTCCATCCACTGCTGGCAACACTTCATTTATTTGACTCGCGACCCCTCGCGAGATCGGCGAATCAAGGAGCTTCATTTTATGTGTTCTATTTTTGGTGTGCTTGATCTGAAAACCGACCCGGTCGAACTGCGTAAAAGAGCGCTGGAGCTGTCCCGCCTGATGCGCCACCGCGGCCCGGATTGGTCCGGCATCTATGCCAGCGATAAAGCGATTCTGGCGCATGAGCGTCTTTCAATCGTTGATGTCAACACCGGCGCTCAGCCGCTGTACAACAAGTCACGCACCCACGTTCTGGCCGTCAACGGCGAAATTTACAACCATCAGGAACTGCGTGAGAAATACGCCGACCGTTACGAATTCCAGACCGGTTCCGACTGTGAAGTCATTCTGGCTCTCTATCAGGAAAAAGGACCGGAGTTCCTTGACGAGCTGTACGGCATGTTCGCCTTCGCGCTATACGACAGCGAAAAAGATGTTTACCTGATTGGTCGCGACCATCTGGGCATTATCCCGCTGTATATGGGTTACGACGAACATGGAAACTTCTATGTCGCGTCCGAAATGAAGTCGCTGGTGCCTGTATGCCGCACGATTAAAGAATTTCCGGCTGGCAGCTACCTGTGGAGCCAGGAAGGAGAAGTTCGCGAATACTACCGTCGCGATTGGTTTGACTACGA
This sequence comes from Lonsdalea quercina, assembly GCF_900107885.1. Lineage (NCBI taxonomy): Bacteria > Pseudomonadati > Pseudomonadota > Gammaproteobacteria > Enterobacterales > Pectobacteriaceae > Lonsdalea > Lonsdalea quercina. Next base: position 290,324 of record NZ_FNQS01000001.1, read on the forward strand.
AAACGTTAAAGACAACGTGACGGATAAAGAACAACTGCGCGACGCGCTGGAAGAGTCTGTTAAAAGTCATTTAATGTCTGATGTTCCTTACGGCGTACTGCTGTCCGGCGGACTGGACTCCTCTATTATTTCCGCCATCACCAAAAAATACGCGGCTCGCCGTGTGGAAGATGATGCGCGCAGCGAAGCCTGGTGGCCGCAGTTGCACTCTTTCGCCGTCGGTCTTAAAGGCGCGCCGGATTTGAAGGCGGCCAAGCAGGTGGCTGACCATCTGGGCACCGTGCACCACGAGATTAACTTTACGGTGCAGGAAGGCCTGGACGCCATCCGCGATGTGATTTACCACATCGAAACTTACGACGTAACGACCATTCGCGCGTCCACGCCGATGTATCTGATGTCCCGTAAAATCAAAGCAATGGGAATCAAAATGGTGTTGTCCGGTGAAGGCGCCGACGAAGTGTTTGGCGGCTACCTTTACTTCCATAAAGCGCCTAACGCCAAAGAGTTCCACGAAGAAACCGTGCGCAAACTGCTGGCGCTGCATCAGTACGACTGCGCTCGCGCCAACAAAGCGATGTCCGCATGGGGGGTTGAAGCCCGCGTTCCTTTCCTGGATAAGGCGTTCCTCGACGTGGCGATGCGCGTTAACCCGAAAGACAAGATGTGCGGCAACGGCAAAATGGAAAAACACATTCTGCGCGAGTGCTTCGAGTCTTATCTGCCGCACGACGTGGCATGGCGCCAGAAAGAGCAGTTCTCCGACGGGGTCGGTTACAGCTGGATTGATTCGCTAAAAGAGATCGCTGCGGAACAAATTTCCGACCAGCAGATGGAAACCGCGCACTTCCGTTTCCCGTACAACACGCCGACGTCTAAAGAAGGCTACCTGTACCGTGAAATCTTTGAAGAGCTGTTCCCGGTTCCCAGCGCTGCGGAATGCGTTCCCGGGGGACCGTCCGTCGCCTGCTCTTCCGCCAAGGCGATTGAGTGGGACGAATCCTTCAAAAAGATGGACGACCCGTCTGGTCGCGCCGTAGGCGTGCACCAGTCAGCCTACTAACCGTCGATTTCACCGTTCTCACACTAAACGGGCCTCCAGAGGCCCGTTTTCCTTATCGATGATGGCAAAAAAAACGGCCTTTTGACGCTTTTCTGTTCATACTGTTCATAAGCCAGACAAACGGCCGCCGACAGGCCATTTTCGGGAAAAAATGTGTTGACGGTTCAAAGTCAACTACGCATAATGCGCCCCGCAACGCCGATGAAGGTGACGCGGAAAAGATGGCTACGTAGCTCAGCTGGTTAGAGCACAGCACTCATAATGCTGGGGTCACAGGTTCGATTCCCGTCGTAGCCACCATCTTTTTGCGGGAGTGGCGAAATTGGTAGACGCACCAGATTTAGGTTCTGGCGCCGCAAGGTGTGCGAGTTCAAGTCTCGCCTCCCGCACCATGTAATCTTCTAGGTCAAGCAACGTTTTATTGGGGTATCGCCAAGCGGTAAGGCACTGGGTTTTGATCCCAGCATTCCCAGGTTCGAATCCTGGTACCCCAGCCAATTTTAGTGAGACACTTCATCGGAAGTGCAACCCGTTGGGGTATCGCCAAGCGGTAAGGCACCGGATTCTGATTCCGGCATTCCCAGGTTCGAATCCTGGTACCCCAGCCAAACATTCGTCACGAAGAAACTTGTCTTCTGACAAATAGCAGTACCAAGGCTACGTAGCTCAGCTGGTTAGAGCACAGCACTCATAATGCTGGGGTCACAGGTTCGAATCCCGTCGTAGCCACCATATTATTGGGGTATCGCCAAGCGGTAAGGCACCGGATTCTGATTCCGGCATTCCCAGGTTCGAATCCTGGTACCCCAGCCACGAATACAAAAAAGCCTGCTTATGCAGGCTTTTTTGTTGCTGGCGAGCCATCCTAAATCGCGTGACTCATTCCAGTCTCAATGCGGTAATTCCCCACCAAACATTGTAACCACATGACCGGCACACCGACCGGCGTCTCGCCAACGCTTATCCTTTTTCATCTTTCGATATTAATGCGCGACGGATTTGGAAAAGACGTTAATCACGATCACGCCGGCAATAATCAGCCCCATGCCCAGCACGGCGGGTAAATCCAGACGCTGACCATAGATCGCCCAGCTAACGGCAGCAATTAATACAATCCCCGCACCGGACCAGATGGCATAGATGACGCCGGTCGGGAGCGTGCGCATCGTAATGGTCAGGCAGTAGAAGGCCACCGCATAAAACACCAGGGTAACAATGCTGGGCACCAAACGGGTAAAGCTATCCGATAGCTTAAGCGCCGTAGTGGCAATCACTTCAGCGACGATCGCTAGAACCAGATACAGATATGTCATCATTCTCTTCACACAGATTTTTGTTGGATAAACACGATGTTCAGCGCAGTACGGCGCACTGTAACGCGCCGTGGTTAAACGCGGCCTAGACCGGCCGCCTGAACTAAAGCCCCAGCGCGTACTTCAGCGCCTGCTGTTTCAGCTTCCCGGCGCGTTGCGCCGCCATCAGCGCCACATTCCTAGCGAACGTCAGTGGAGCGAGGCGGTTGCTGAAAGCCCCGTAGAATAAATCCATCCCGCTTTGCATCAGCAGATTGTCTGTCCTGCGTTGTTGCTGATAACGCTGGAGTACCGACACCTCATACCAGCGCTCACCGCGGTCCCGCGCCTGAGTGACCACCGTCAGCAAAGCTTCGACATCACGGTAGCCGAGATTCACGCCCTGCCCCGCCAGTGGGTTGATAGTGTGCGCCGCATCGCCTAGTAGTGCCAGTCCCGGCGCCACATAGCGCTGGGCATGGCGACGAATCAATGGAAATGCGCCTGCCGCCACGGCATTGACCCGCCCGGTACGCGCAGGAAAGGTCTCTGCGATGGCGTCGTCCAACTGAGTCATCGACAGGCTCTGCAATTGGCGGATGCGCTGCGGGCTGTCGTACCACACCAACGACCCCCACTGGTCGAACAAAGGCAAAAAGGCACGCGGACCATCCGGCGTAAACTGTTGCCAGGTCACATCCTGCTGCGGCCCTTCCGTGCGAACGCTAATTAACATACAGGACTGGCGATACTGCCAACCGCTGACGCCAATTCCGGCCCACTGGCGAACCCGCGACTGCGCACCATCCGCGCCCACCACCAACGTCGTTTCGATAACGGCGTCGTCATCCAGCGTCAATCGCCAGACCGGCGCATCATAGTCCAGCTGTTTAAGGTGCCGCGGGCAGAAAAACGTCACTCCCTGCGTATTTTCCAGCGACTGCCATAGCGCCAGTTGCAATACCCGGTTTTCGACCATGTAACCCAATTCCGGCAAGCTCAGCTCGCTGGCGTCGAACGCGACCCGGGCGCTGTCCCACTCCCAGGTTTCCAGCCGTCGATAGGGCGCGCTGCGCATTTTTTCTACGTTCGCCCATGCTCCTAGCTGGCGCAACAGCGCCACGGAAGCATAGCCGATGGCCGATAGGCGCAAATCCGGCGGGCTTTCGGCATCAAACGCGGGTGGCGCTTCCTGCTCCACCAGCGCCACCTGAAAACCATTTTGCGCCAATCCTAATGCGGCGGCGGCGCCCACCATGCCCCCGCCGACAATGACTGCGTCAAAGTGCATACGTGCCCCACTGTTATCTAAGAGAGTCCCGTGTATGACAGGAAGAGAATTAAGCACAGTTTACTGGATTTCAGCCGTTTTTATCAGAAAAGCGAAGATGGGCGCATGCTGGTCACAGCGGCGCCAAACGATTACAATACGCGCCCGCATCAAGGTAAAGCGTGTTCACCCGAACTGAGTAATGGCAAGTCGATGACAATGACAAAAAAACTGCATATAAAAACCTGGGGCTGTCAGATGAACGAATACGATTCATCCAAGATAGCCGGCTTACTGGAAAGTACTCACGGTTATGAGCTGACCGAAATCGCAGAAGAGGCGGACATTCTGCTGCTGAACACCTGTTCAATCCGTGAAAAGGCGCAGGAAAAAGTCTTTCATCAGCTCGGCCGCTGGAAAGCGCTGAAAGACCGCAATCCAAACCTGATCATTGGCGTCGGCGGCTGCGTCGCTTCCCAGGAAGGCGCGCACATTCGCGAACGCGCCCACTACGTGGACGTCATTTTCGGGCCGCAAACGCTGCACCGCCTGCCGGAAATGATTAATCATGTGAACGGCACGCACAGCCCGATCGTTGACGTGAGCTTCCCCGAAATCGAGAAATTCGACCGCCTGCCGGAACCGCGTGCCGAAGGCCCGACCGCCTTCGTCTCCATCATGGAAGGCTGCAATAAATACTGTACGTTCTGCGTGGTCCCCTATACCCGCGGCGAAGAAGTCAGCCGTCCCTGCGACGATGTGCTGTTTGAAGTCGCGCAGCTGGCCGAACAGGGCGTGCGCGAAGTTAACTTGCTGGGCCAGAACGTCAACGCCTATCGCGGCGAAACCTATGACGGTAACATCTGCACCTTCGCCGAACTGATTCGTTTGGTGGCCGCCATCGACGGCATCGACCGCATCCGATTCACCACCAGCCACCCGATCGAATTCACCGACGATATCATCAGCGTGTATGAAGATACGCCGGAGCTGGTCAGCTTCCTGCATCTGCCGGTGCAGAGCGGCTCCGACCGCGTGCTGACGATGATGAAGCGTCGTCATACCGCGCTGGAGTACAAGGCGATAATCCGCAAGTTGCATAAAGCGCGTCCGGGCATTCAAATCAGTTCCGACTTCATCGTCGGCTTCCCCGGCGAGACTAAAGACGATTTTGAGCAGACCATGAACCTGATTGCCGACGTCAATTTCGACATGAGCTTCAGCTTCATCTATTCACCGCGCCCCGGCACCCCGGCGGCCGATATGGTGGACGACGTCAGCGAAGACGAGAAAAAACAGCGTCTGTATCTCCTGCAGGAACGCATTACCCAGCAGGCAATGCGCTTCAGTCGACAGATGATGGGGACCGTACAGCGCGTGCTGGTCGAAGGGACTTCCCGCAAGAACGTCATGGAGCTTTCCGGCCGCACCGAAAACAACCGTGTCGTCAACTTCGAAGGGGCGCCTGAGATGATCGGCAAGTTTGTGGACGTGGAAATCGTTGACGTTTACCCGAACTCGCTACGCGGCATACTGGTCCGCACCGAAGATCAAATGGGGCTACGCGTGATTGAATCGCCGGCGGCGGTCATCGCCCGTACCCGCAAAGAAAATGAGATTGGCGTTGGCATTTATCAACCCTGATACTCTCGCGAGCAACGGGCAGCCTTCGCTGCCCGAGTTCCCATCCCGATAATCCTGCCTTGTTTTTATGAAACTGCCCCCAATATCGGTAGTGCGACTTGCGCCTTTTCGGGATAGCGATAAATAATCAGGGTTATTCATGCATAGCTGGCAGTCGCCAGTCGACGGGACTCCCGTCTCAATCCGTCCATTTTCCGGTTAAATACCAAGAGGAATAATTTGAACGTAACGACCAAAGAGATCACCCTCGAACCCGCGGACAATAAACGTTTACTCAGCCTGTGCGGCCCGTTTGACGACAATATCAAACAGTTGGAACGACGCCTGGGCATTGAAATCAACCGACGCGATAATCAATTCAAATTAGTCGGTACCGAACTTTGCGTTAAGGCTGCCGCCGATATTCTGCTGCATCTGTATGTTGATACGGCGCCGATGAAAGGCGCGAGCCAGGATATCGACCCAGAACAGATCCATCTGGCGATCAAAGAGTCCGGCGTTTTGGAGCAATCCGCCGACAGCGTGCCTGAATTCGGCAAAGCGGTGAACATTCGCACCAAACGTGGCGTCATCAAACCACGTACGCCCAATCAGGCGCAGTATATCGCCCATATTCTCGATCACGACATTTCATTCGGCGTCGGCCCAGCCGGTACCGGGAAAACCTATCTGGCGGTGGCCGCCGCCGTCGATGCGCTGGAGCGCCAGGAAATTCGCCGAATTCTGCTGACTCGTCCGGCGGTAGAAGCCGGGGAAAAACTGGGCTTCCTGCCGGGTGACTTGAGCCAGAAAGTCGACCCGTATCTGCGCCCGCTGTATGACGCGCTTTTCGAAATGCTGGGCTTCGAAAAAGTCGAGAAACTGATTGAACGTAATGTGATTGAAGTCGCACCGCTCGCTTACATGCGCGGCCGCACGCTCAATGACGCCTTCATCATTCTGGATGAAAGCCAGAACACCACGATCGAACAGATGAAGATGTTCCTGACGCGCATCGGCTTCAATTCGAAAGCCGTCATCACCGGCGACGTGACGCAGATCGACCTGCCGCGCAACCAGAAATCCGGGCTGCGGCACGCAATTGAAGTGCTGTCAGATGTCGAAGAAATCAGTTTCAACTTTTTCCACAGTGAAGACGTGGTGCGCCACCCGGTGGTCGCTCGTATCGTTAACGCCTATGAAGCTTGGGAAACGGCGGAGCAAAAGCGAAAAGACGCGCTGGCCGAACAGCGTAAACGCGAAGCGCTGCAAGCGGCCGGGCAGGAGCCAAAATGACTCAGGTTATTCTCGATCTGCAGATTGCCTGTGAAAGCGGCGATGGCCTGCCCTCAGAGGCGCACTTTCAGCGCTGGCTGGAGGCGGTGCTGCCGCAGTTTCAGGCGGAGTCAGAAGTGACGATCCGCATCGTCGATGAGGCCGAAAGCCACGAGCTGAACCATACCTACCGCGGGAAGGACAAACCCACCAACGTACTGTCTTTCCCGTTCGAAGCCCCGCCGGAAGTCGAACTGCCGCTGCTGGGCGATCTCATCATTTGCCGTCAGGTGGTAGAGCAAGAAGCGGCCGAGCAGGAGAAAACGCAGGAAGAGCACTGGGCACACATGGTGGTGCACGGCTGCCTGCATCTGCTGGGCTACGACCACATTGAAGACAGCGAGGCCGAAGAGATGGAATCGCTGGAAACCGAGATCATGCAAGGGATGGGATACGCCGATCCTTATCTGGCAGAAAAATAAACGGTTACCGAGTTGCGTTAAATTCGGTATCTTACACAGCTATATGCCAGCGGCGGCTGAACACGACCGTTTCCCCGCTGGTTTTCTTACCCTAAACTGAGAGACGTAAACAGATACGCCATGAGCGACGACCATTCTTCCAACAGCGATAACCCCAGCCCCAAAAAGGGCTTCTTTTCTCTTATTCTCAACCAGCTTTTCCACGGTGAACCCAAAGATCGTAACGACCTGCTCACGCTGATTCGTGATTCGGAACAAAACGATCTGATCGATCCGGAAACCCGCGACATGCTGGAAGGGGTAATGGATATCGCTGAACAGCGAGTGCGGGACATTATGATCCCGCGTTCGCAGATGATTACCCTGAAGCACAACCAAACGCTTGAAGAGTGCCTGGACGTGATTATCGAGTCCGCCCACTCCCGCTTCCCGGTCATCAGCGAAGATAAAGACCACATCGAAGGGATTCTGATGGCCAAGGATTTGCTGCCGTTCATGCGCAGCGATTCCGAACCGTTCAGTATGGACAAAGTCCTGCGCCCTGCGGTCGTCGTACCGGAAAGTAAACGCGTCGACCGCATGCTGAATGAATTCCGCTCATTGCGCTATCACATGGCTATCGTCATCGACGAGTTCGGCGGTGTTTCCGGGCTGGTCACGATTGAAGACATTCTGGAACTCATCGTCGGCGAGATCGAAGACGAATACGATGATGAGGAAGATCGCGACATCCGCCACCTGACCCGCCAGACGTATACCGTCCGGGCGCTGACTCCGATTGAGGACTTCAACGAGTCCTTCTCCACCCAATTCAGCGACGAAGAGGTAGATACCATCGGCGGCCTGATTATGCAGGCATTCGGTCATCTGCCGGCTCGGGGGGAAACCATCGAGCTGGGCGGCTACCAGTTTAAAGTCGCCATGGCAGACAGCCGCCGGATCATTCAAGTCCACGTCAGAATCCCTGACCACGCTCCGCAACCCATATTGGAAAACTAGTCAGCTATGACTGTTGCTTCCCTGTTACAACGCCAGCAGAGCCGGATTCTGCTGGCGCTTTTATTCGGCGCCAGCGGCACCCTGGCATTCTCCCCTTTTGATATCTGGCCCGCCGCGCTGGTCTCCCTGTTCGGTTTACAGGCGCTGACGCTGGGCCGCAACGTCCGTCAGTCTGCCGCCGTTGGCTTTGCTTGGGGCTTCGGGCTGTTCATCTGCGGCGTACAGTGGGTGTACGTCAGCATCGCCAACTTCGGTGGTATGCCCGGCCCCATCAACGTGGGTCTGGTCATTCTCCTGGCGCTTTATCTGGCGCTATATCCCATGGTGTTTGCCGGGATGCTGGCCCGTCTTTGGCCTAAAACGAGTCTGTTGCGTGTCGCCGTCGCTGCGCCCGCGCTATGGCAGTTGACCGAGTTTTTGCGCGGCTGGGTGCTGACCGGCTTTCCGTGGCTACAGTTCGGCTATAGCCAAATCGATGGCCCGCTCAAAGGTTTGGCGCCGATTCTCGGCGTAGACGCCATCACGTTTGTGCTGATGACCATCAGCGGTTTGCTGACATTCGCCATCGCTTCCCGCCGCTGGTTGCCAGCTGTCGCCGCGGCGGCCATCCTGTTACTGCTGTGGCCATTGCGAGGCATCGCTTGGTTCAAGCTGGAGCCTGAACGCGCGGTAACCGTCGCACTGGTGCAAGGTAATATACCGCAGTCCCTGAAATGGGACCCCGATGAGCTGCTGAACACGCTAAAAATCTATCTGGACAGCAGCCTGCCCGCGATGGGAAAAGCGCCGATCATCATTTGGCCGGAGTCGGCGATCCCCGACATAGAATCCCGCCAGCAGGCGTATTTGCATCTGGTCGATCGCGCACTGCTTGAGCGCCATAGCAGCCTGATCACCGGCATCGTCGACGTCCGTCCCAAAGACAACGACGCAGATTATTACAACAGCATCATCGTTCTGGGTGACCAGCAGCCTTATCGCTACCCCACCGGCAACCGCTACAACAAGCACCACTTGGTGCCTTTCGGCGAGTTTGTACCGCTGGAAACCCTGCTACGCCCGTTGGCGCCGCTGTTCGATCTGCCGATGTCGTCATTCAGCCGCGGTAGCTATGTGCAACCGCAGCTGGAAGTCAGCGGCTACCGGCTCACCGCCACGATTTGCTACGAAATCATCCTGGGTCAGCAGGTGCGGGACAACTTCCGCGAAAACACCGACATGCTGCTCACCATTTCCAACGATGCGTGGTTCGGTCACTCGATCGGTCCGTGGCAGCACTTCCAGATGGCGAGAATGCGCGCGCTGGAGCTGGGGCGCCCCTTGCTGCGCAGCACGAACAACGGCATTACGGCCGTCGTCACGCCGAATGGCGACGTCAGCGCCTCGCTGCCGCAGTTCACGCGTGATGTGCTGGAAACCTCCGTCACCCCGGCGACCGGCATGACGCCTTACGCGCGTTGGGGATCATGGCCGTTATGGACGCTGACGCTGCTGTTCGGCTTCTGCGCCATTTTCTCTCCCCTTATCCGCCGCCGCTGATCCTCTCCCTCGTTATCGGACATCGTGAATAAGAAAGGGCATGCTTAGCATGCCCTTTTCAACTCCTGGCATATTAATTGCTAAAACCTATGCGACGTGGCCAACCTGGCGTCTTTTAAGCATGTCTGATCCCACGCAGCACGAATTCGGGGCGGCGATAGCACCAAAGTAGTGCCAAGCCGACCAGGCGCTGCAATTTAGTGCAGAACAACGCTCAAAAAAGACACATAACGGCCTCAGATTGTTAACAGTTGGCTTTTTTTAACGATGTAGCTGTTTATTTGCGCTTTCGCGGTGCACCCGCAAAGCGCCACTCATTGATTAGCGCCATCACAACAGCAAAGGAGTTAGCACATGCAATTGCGTAAACTGGCACTTTCACTACTTCTGGCAGGTACGGCGGCAGGCAGTCTGGCTCACGCGGAAGAGCTGACCGGCACATTGAAGAAAGTGAAAGACAACGGGGTCATCGTTATCGGACACCGCGAATCTTCCGTTCCTTTCTCTTATTACGACAACCAGCAGAAAGTCGTAGGCTATTCCGAAGCCTATTCAGACAAGATCGTCGAAGCGGTCAAAAAGAAAATTGGTGCGCCAAACCTTCAGGTCAAACTGCTTCCTATCACCGCGCAAAACCGCATCCCGCTACTGCAAAATGGCACCTACGATCTGGAGTGCGGCTCCACCACCAATAATCTGGAGCGTCAGAAACAGGCCGACTTCTCCAACACTATCTTCATCATCGGCACCCGTCTGATGACCAAAGTGGATTCCGGCATCAAGGATTTCCCGGACTTGGCCGGCAAAACCGTCGTGGTGACCTCAGGAACCACCTCTGAAGTGTTGCTGAACAAGATGAACGACGAGAAGCAAATGAAGATGCGCATCATCAGCGCGAAAGACCACGGCGACGCATTCCGAACTCTGGAAAGCGGCCGAGCGGTCGCCTTTATGATGGATGATGCTCTGCTGGCGGGCGAACGCGCCAAGTCAAAAAATCAAAATCAGTGGGTCATTCTTGGACAACCGCAGTCCAAAGAGGCCTATGGCTGCATGATGCGTAAAGACGATCCGCAATTCAAAGCGCTGGTCGACGAAACCATCGCCCAGATCCAGACGTCGGGTGAAGCCGAAAAATGGTTTGAGACTTGGTTCCAGCAGCCTATTCCGCCGCGCAATCTGAACCTGAACTTCGAACTGTCTGACGATATGAAAGCCTTGTTCAAAGCACCTAACGACAAAGCCTTTTAAGCTGCATGCATCACAAGATAATCGGTTCAGGCATTTCGATTGCTGATTTGCGAACATGCTGGCGGGCTTGGGTCAGTCGCTCCCTGTCCTGAGCTCCAGACCGTTCGCAAGTCTTCGGGTAGCCTAGACGGCTACCCTTTTTACCGGAGTTTTTTATGTCAACAGATTGGAATTGGGGTATTTTCCTGCAATCCGCTCCATTCGGTAATACCACTTACCTTGGATGGATTATTTCCGGCCTACAGGTGACCGTCTCACTGTCCCTTTGCGCCTGGGTCATCGCATTCCTGCTGGGTTCGCTGCTGGGGATTATGCGTACCGCGCCCAACCGTTTCATTTCGGGCATCGGCACTTGTTACGTGGAGCTGTTTCGGAACGTCCCGCTCATCGTCCAGTTCTTTATCTGGTATCTCGTGGTTCCCGAACTGCTGCCGGTTGAACTTGGCATGTGGTTTAAAGCGGAGCTGGACCCGAATATTCAGTTCTTCCTGTCGTCCATGATCTGCCTCGGCATGTTCACGGCCGCACGCGTCTGCGAACAGGTACGCGCCGGCATTCAGTCTCTGCCCCGAGGCCAGAAAGCCGCCGGTCTGGCGATTGGCCTGACGCTGCCGCAGACCTACCGCTACGTGCTCTTGCCCAACGCCTATCGCGTCATTGTTCCACCGTTGACGTCAGAGATGCTTAACCTGGTCAAAAACTCCGCGATAGCCTCGACGATCGGCCTGGTCGACATGGCCGCGCAGGCGGGCAAGCTGCTCGACTATTCCGCGCACGCCTATGAGTCTTTCACGGCGATTACGCTGGCCTATATCGCCATCAACGCCATCATCATGTTGCTGATGCAGATCGTTGAACGAAAAACCCGTTTGACGGGCAATATGGGGAGCAAATAATAATGTATGAATTTGACTGGAGCTCCATCGCTCCCAGCCTGCCTTATCTGCTGCAAGGCCTTGGCGTCACGATTAAAATTACGGTGATTGCCGTTATTTTCGGTATTCTCTGGGGAACCCTTCTCGCCGTCATGCGGCTGTCTTCGTTCAAACCCATCAGCTGGTTCGCCAAACTGTACGTAAACTTGTTCCGCTCCGTACCGTTAGTCATGGTGCTGCTGTGGTTTTACCTGATCGTGCCAAGCTTTTTACAAAATGTGCTTGGGCTGTCGCCGAAAACCGATATTCGGCTAGTTTCGGCTATGGTAGCCTTCTCCCTGTTTGAGGCGGCCTACTACTCTGAAATCATCCGCGCCGGGATTCAGAGTATCGCGCGCGGCCAGGCTTCCGCCGCATTAGCGCTGGGCATGACCCACTGGCAGTCAATGAGATTGGTGATTCTGCCTCAGGCTTTCCGGGCAATGGTTCCGCTACTGCTGACTCAGGGTATTGTCCTGTTTCAGGACACCTCGCTGGTGTACGTGCTCAGTCTGGCCGATTTCTTCCGCACTGCCTCCAGCATCGGCGAGCGCGACGGAACGCAGGTTGAGATGATTCTGTTTGCCGGGTTTGTTTATTTTATTATCAGCATCTGCGCATCAATGCTGGTTAATTATCTGAAGAAAAGGACGGTTTGATGATTTCCCTGAAAAATGTTTCTAAGTGGTACGGTCAATTTCAGGTACTTACCGACTGCTCCACAGAAGTCAAAAAAGGTGAGGTAGTCGTCGTTTGCGGCCCTTCCGGCTCCGGTAAATCGACCCTCATCAAAACCGTTAATGGACTTGAACCCATTCAGGAAGGGCAGATTGAGGTTAATGGCATCGCCGTCAACGACAAACGCACTAATCTGGCCCAGCTTCGCTCCAAAGTCGGCATGGTATTCCAGCATTTTGAGCTGTTTCCGCATCTGTCGATCATCGACAACCTCACCCTGGCGCAGGTCAAGGTGCTCAAGCGTGAGCGTGAACCTGCGCGTGAAAAGGCCAGGAAACTGCTGGATCGCGTCGGTCTCTCCGCGCACGCGGACAAATATCCGGGACAGCTCTCCGGCGGCCAGCAGCAGCGTGTGGCTATCGCCCGTGCGCTGTGCATGGACCCTATCGCGATGCTGTTCGACGAACCGACCTCCGCGCTTGACCCGGAAATGATTAATGAAGTGCTGGACGTGATGGTCGAACTGGCGCAGGAAGGGATGACCATGATGGTCGTGACCCACGAAATGGGCTTTGCCCGCAAAGTGGCGCACCGGGTCATCTTTATGGACGAGGGCAAGATTGTCGAAGACACCCGCAAAGAGGACTTCTTCACCCATCCCAAGTCTGAACGAGCCAAAGACTTTCTGGCGAAAATCCTGCACTAAAACACCAGTACAGCGCCGTACATCACTGCATTACGTCAGCGCTCTGACCCAAAAAATCCCGGCAGCCGATGCCGGGATTTTTTTACATATCTATGGCGACCGTGGGAATGAACGTCGGAAACCTCGTGGGCGTGACGTTCTCGCTAGGGCTGGAAGGGCTGGCGATGAAATTGGTCGTGCGAACATTTCGGGCAGCGTGGCAAGACCTCCGGGGTATAAAAAGTCAGATGGTAGTGGCAGTTTTCGCACACCAGATTGCCCAGCCCCACCACCTCCCCGCTATGATAGACGCCGTGGTGGTTGACGTCCTGAAACATCTCCCGCCACTCCAACTGCGTCTTGTCTGTAATGTCCGCCAGCTCCTGCCACAGGCTTTCCTTGATAACACGCATAAAAACGCTGTCGTTGATCTCGTCCCGGCTCTCCTCATAGCTACGTGCGAACTCAGCGAGATCGCGCCGGATGGCCTGAAGGATCTGTTCGCCTTCCTGCTGCGTCAAGGCGTTATCCTCTGCGATACGGCGGCGCGCATGATCGATAAGCTTCGCCACATCACGTTCTCCCCCGTGCAAGCGCGCGGTGATATCCGACATCAACGTCTGGTAGTAACGGCCTACTTTATTCATTGCGACTCCTCAACAAACCGGGTGGGATGATGCGTGCGCCACGATATTCGTCGCCGGACGGCACCATGCTGACATCAGCACACAGGATAATTTCAGTGTAGATGAATTTTGTGTTCAAACCGCAGGCCGCGTCGCGCTCCCCGCTCCCCTGTCAATTTGCCGCAACCAGAAGTGTGAACGGGCCGTAGCAGACGAGCGTCCTCGGCAGAAATCCTCCCCGGACGGACTCAAGGTGTTGTTGCCCAAGACGCTTATCAGCTATGCTATGCGGATCTTTTAGTATGCACAATGGGCTACAAACGTAGCCATTATCACTACCCAAAGGACCACTGGCAGCCATGCACGAGCAATACCGCCCAGATGAAATAGAAGCGCAAGTCCAGCTTCACTGGCAAGAAAAACAAACCTTCAAAGTGACCGAAGACGCCAGCAAGGAAAAATACTATTGCCTTTCCATGCTGCCCTACCCTTCTGGCCGACTCCATATGGGACACGTCCGTAACTACACCATCGGCGATGTCATCTCGCGCTATCAGCGCATGCTCGGTAAAAACGTGCTGCAGCCTATCGGCTGGGATGCCTTTGGTCTGCCGGCGGAAGGCGCGGCGGTCAAGAATAAAACCGCTCCCGCCCCCTGGACCTACGACAATATCGAATACATGAAGAACCAGCTGAAACTGCTGGGCTTCGGCTACGATTGGGATCGCGAGATCGCCACCTGCAAACCTGACTACTATCGCTGGGAACAGTGGTTCTTCACCAAGCTGTACGAAAAGGGCCTGGTCTACAAGAAAACCTCCGCCGTCAACTGGTGCCCGAACGACCAGACCGTACTGGCCAACGAACAGGTCATCGACGGCTGCTGCTGGCGTTGTGACAGCAAAGTGGAACGCAAAGAAATCCCGCAGTGGTTCATCAAAATCACGGACTACGCGGACCAACTGCTGAACGATCTGGATACGCTGGAAAGCTGGCCCGAGCAGGTCAAAACCATGCAGCGCAACTGGATCGGCCGCTCCGAAGGCGTCGAAATCACCTTCGACATCGCGGACAGCGATCGCCAGATGACGGTTTACACGACGCGCCCCGATACCTTCATGGGCGTGACCTATGTCGCCGTCGCTGCAGGGCATCCTCTGTCTCTGCTGGCCGCAGAAAAAAATCCTGCGCTGAATGACTTCATCGAAGAGTGCCGCAATACCAAAGTGGCCGAAGCCGACATGGCGACGATGGAGAAAAAAGGCATGCCGACCGGCCTGTACGCTATCCACCCGCTGAACGGCGAAAAAGTACCGGTATGGATCGCAAACTTTGTGCTGATGGAATACGGCACCGGCGCGGTCATGGCCGTACCGGCTC
The DNA here is from genome assembly GCF_900107885.1 of Lonsdalea quercina. Taxonomy (NCBI): domain Bacteria; kingdom Pseudomonadati; phylum Pseudomonadota; class Gammaproteobacteria; order Enterobacterales; family Pectobacteriaceae; genus Lonsdalea; species Lonsdalea quercina. The sequence goes on from NZ_FNQS01000001.1 coordinate 305,401, forward strand.
ACGACCAACGCGACTGGGAGTTCGCCACCAAATACGGGCTGCCGATCAAACAGGTTATTCAGGCCGCGGAAGGCCAAGACGTCGACCTGTCCGCTCAGGCGCTGACGGAGAAAGGACGCCTGTTCAACTCCGGCGAATTCGACGGTCTTGATTACGAAGAAGCCTTCAACGCCATCGCCGACACGCTGGTTGAGAAAGGCGTTGGTCAGCGCAAGGTCAACTACCGCCTGCGCGACTGGGGCGTTTCCCGTCAGCGTTACTGGGGCGCGCCGATCCCAATGGTCACGCTGGAAGACGGCACAGTCATACCGACGCCGGAAGATCAGCTGCCGGTCAAACTGCCCGAAGATGTGGTTATGGACGGCATCACCAGCCCGATCAAAGCCGATCCTGAATGGGCGAAAACCACGGTCAACGGCCAGCCTGCGCTGCGTGAAACCGATACCTTCGATACCTTCATGGAATCGTCCTGGTACTATGCGCGCTACACCTGCCCGCAATTCGACGAAGGCATGCTGGATCCCGCCGCGGCCAACTACTGGCTGCCGGTCGATCAGTATGTCGGCGGCATCGAACACGCCATCATGCATCTGATGTACTTCCGCTTCTTCCACAAACTGCTGCGCGACGCCGGTCTGGTCAACTCCGACGAACCTGCGAAACGCCTGCTGTGTCAGGGGATGGTGCTGGCGGACGCGTTCTACTATGTCGGCCAAAACGGCGAGCGCGTGTGGATCTCTCCTGCCGACGTGACCGTTGAGCGCGATGAGAAAGGCCGTATCGTGAAAGCGTTCGACGCCGAAGGCCGCGAGGTGATCTATGCCGGCATGAGCAAAATGTCGAAGTCGAAAAACAACGGCATCGACCCGCAGGTCATGGTGGAAAAATACGGCGCGGATACCGTCCGTTTGTTTATGATGTTCGCCTCCCCGGCGGAAATGACGCTGGAGTGGCAGGAATCCGGCGTGGAAGGAGCCAACCGCTTCCTGAAACGCGTGTGGAAACAGGTGCTGGATCATACCGCCAAAGGCGCCGTACAGCCGCTGGACGTCGCGAAATTGACGGACGATCAGAAAGCGCTGCGCCGCGACCTGCACAAAACCATCGCCAAGGTCACCGACGATATTGGTCGTCGCCAGACGTTCAATACCGCCATTGCCGCTATCATGGAACTGATGAACAAGCTGGCGAAGGCTTCACAGGAAAGTGAGCAGGATCGCGCCCTGACTCAGGAAACGCTGCTGGCCGTCGTCCGTATGCTGTATCCGTTCACCCCGCATATTTGCTTCACGCTGTGGCAAGAGCTGCACGGCGAAAGCGATATCGATAACGCACCGTGGCCGGTTGCGGATGAACAGGCTATGGTTGAAGACTCGAAGCTGATCGTAATTCAGGTCAACGGCAAAGTCCGCAGCAAAATTACCGTTGCGGCCGACGCCAACGAACAGCAAGTTCGTGAACGCGCGGCAGAAGAACCGCTGGTGGCCAAGTACCTTAATGGCGTTACCGTGCGGAAAGTGATCTACGTCCCTGGAAAGCTGCTTAACCTGGTTGTGGGTTAAGACGAGGAGGAACTTGTGCGACACCCACTATTGACGTTGTTGCTGGGACTGGCGGTACTTATCACCGCCGGTTGCGGTTTTCATCTGCGCGGCACGACTCAGGTGCCGCATCAGTTGCATAACCTGATTCTGGATAGCTCAGACCCGTATGGGCCGATGACGCGCGCGGTGCGCGAACAGCTTCGTCTCAACAATGTGAACATCGTTGAGAATTCAAAACGCCAGGACATTCCGTCCCTGCGCGTGCTGAATACGACGCTGGCGCGCAGCACTGCGTCTGTTTTCCAAGATGGTAAGGCTGCCGAATACCAGTTTGTCATGGAGCTGAAAGCGCAGGTGCTGATGCCAGGAGACGATATCTACCCGATAAACGTCAAAGTCTTCCGCACCTTCTTCGATAACCCGCTCACGGCGCTCGCCAAAGATGCCGAGCAGGATATTATTATGCAGGAAATGCGCGAGCAGGCAGCACAACAGCTGGTACGTAGCCTGTTGACCGTGAAGGGAAGCAAAAACATCGAGCAGAACAAAGAAACACCGCCCTCTGCTCCAGCCGCTCCCGCACGTTCATGACACGGATTTATCCTGAGCAACTCGCCGCGCAGCTCCGAGAGGGGCTGCGCGGTTGTTATCTGCTATTCGGCAACGATCCACTGCTGCTGCAGGAAAGTCAGGATCACATCTGCCATACCGCTCAACAGCAAGATTTTCACGAACAATTCCGGTTTACGCTGGATAACACGACTGACTGGGACGCCATTTTCGGCGCCTGTCAGGCGCTGAGCTTATTCTCATCACGACAGATATTGTCGCTGACACTGCCAGACTCCGGTCCCGGCGCGCCGATAGGCGAACAACTGGTGAAACTCGCCGGGCTACTCCATCCTGACGTTCTGCTGATTTTGCGCGGCGCCAAGCTCACCCGCGCTCAGGAGAACAGCGCCTGGTTCAAAGCCTTGTCGCAGAAAAGCATCTACGTGCCCTGCATGACGCCCGAGCAAGAGCAGCTTCCGCGCTGGGTCATGCAACGCGCCAAGAGTATGAAGCTGGAACTGGATGAGCCAGCCTGCCAGCTCCTCTGCTACTGCTATGAAGGCAACCTGCTGGCGCTGTCCCAGGCGCTGGAACGTCTATCTTTACTCTACCCCGACGGCAAACTTCCGCTGCCTCGTGTTGAACAGGCCGTCAGCGATGCCGCGCATTTTTCGCCGTTTCATTGGCTGGACGCGCTCCTGGCGGGAAAAAGCAAACGCGCCTGGCACATCCTGCACCAGCTACGTCTGGAAGAGTGCGAACCCGTCATTCTGCTGCGAACCGTGCAGCGTGAACTGTTGCTGCTGCTGCAACTGAAACGGCAGATGGTCGCCACCCCGCTGCGCACCTTGTTTGACCAACATAAGATTTGGCAAAACCGCCGCCCCCTGATGACGCATGCGTTGCAGCGCCTGTCGTTGGAACAGTTACAACAGGCCATCACCCTGCTTGCCAGGCTGGAAATCACCCTGAAACAGAATTATGGCCAACCTATTTGGGCAGAGCTGGAGACGCTGGCGATGATCTTGTGTGGAAAAGCCCTGCCCAATAGTCTGATTGAGGTCTACTGATTTGCCAATCCCGGATACCACTAGCGAACTGACCGCCTACTTCGGCGGTACGTTCGACCCCATTCACTTCGGTCACCTGCGCCCCGTCGCCGCGCTGGCGGCCGAAGTCGGACTGCGGCAGGTCGTCCTGCTGCCCAATAATGTTCCCCCTCACCGCGAACAACCTGAAGCCAACGCCCGCCAGCGTAAAGAAATGGCCACGCTGGCGATCGCGCATCACCCGCTTTTCCGCATCGATGACCGCGAACTCCAGCGGGAAACGCCTTCATACACGATTGAGACATTGGAAGCGTTAAGACAGGAAGCCGGGCCGACGGCACCTTTGGCGTTTATCATCGGTCAGGATTCGCTGCTCACGCTGCATCACTGGCATCGCTGGCAGGAAATGCTGTCCTATTGCCACCTGCTGGTATGCGCCCGCCCAGGCTATAGCCGCACGCTGGAAACCCCTGAATTGCAGCAATGGCTGACGTCCCGTCACACTACCGAGGTTAGCCAGTTGCATCAGCGTCCGCACGGGTTAATCTATCTGGCGAACACTCCGCTGCTCCCCATTTCTGCGACTGAAATCCGTCAGCGCAGGCAACAGGGGCGCGACTGCAGCGACCTTTTGCCCGCCCCCGTGCTGAATTATATAGACACACACGGGCTGTACCGATAGCGACGGCTTTATACCACTCAACATGACTGCATGGTATACTCCGCCGCTGGTTCGAACGGCAGGCAACCGGCCTGCCGCGGCAGACTCGCCACGCTTTTGCGCGCATGCTGAAAGCGACATCGCTCCGCCCATCAAGCTCAGGCTGATTAACATTACCCCAGGGGGAACATTTGCAAGGCCAAGCACTCCAAGACTTCGTTATTGATAAAATCGACGACCTAAAAGGTCAGGATATCGTGGCGTTGGACGTCACCAATAAGTCCAGCATCACAGACTGCATGATCATCTGTACCGGAACTTCCAGCCGCCACGTCGCGTCCATCGCCGACCACGTCGTGCAGGAATCTCGCGCCGCCGGTCTGCTCCCGCTGGGCGTAGAAGGCGAAGCGCTGGCTGACTGGGTTGTTGTCGACCTGGGCGACGTGATTGTCCATGTCATGCAGGAAGACAGCCGTCAACTGTACGAACTGGAAAAGCTCTGGAGTTGATATGAAACTGCAACTGGTCGCCGTGGGCACCAAAATGCCCGACTGGGTGCAGACCGGATTTAGCGATTATTTGCACCGTTTCCCAAAGGATATGCCACTGGAACTGGTGGAGATCCCTGCCGGGAAACGGGGCAAAAACGCCGATATTCGCCGCATTCTTGAGCGAGAAGGCGAACAAATGCTGGCCGCCGTGGGAAAAGGCAACCTGATTGTGACGCTGGATATTCCCGGCTCACAGTGGGAAACCCCGCAGTTGGCCCAACAGCTGGAACGTTGGAAACGGGACGGACGCAACGTGAGTTTGCTGATTGGCGGGCCGGAAGGCCTGTCGCCGCAGTGCAAGGCGGCGGCCGAACAGAGCTGGTCACTGTCCCCATTGACGCTGCCCCACCCGCTGGTGCGCGTGCTGGTGGCAGAGAGCCTATACCGTGCCTGGAGCATTACGGCTAACCATCCTTACCACCGGGAGTAAGGCGATACCATGAACTATCAGAACTGATCCTGCCGGATGAACATAGAGCGTAAACCTTTTCGTGATTATACGGCTGAGTCGGCCCTGTTTGTACGCCGCGCGCTGGTGGCGTTTTTGGGCATTCTGCTGCTGATCGGCATCCTCGTTGTCAATCTGTACCATCTACAGATTTCACGCTTTGACGACTACCGCACCCGTTCCAACGAAAACCGCATAAAGCTGGTCCCTATCGCGCCCAGCCGTGGCATTATCTATGACCGCAACGGCACGCCGCTGGCCCTGAACCGGACCATTTACCAGCTAGAGCTGATCCCCGAAAAGGTCAATAATCTCGAAGCCACGCTGGACGCACTGAAGCCCATCGCCGATCTTACCGACGAAGACCTGGATGCTTTCCGCAAAGAGCGCAAGCGTTCGCGCCGTTTCACCTCAATCGCGGTGAAAACCGGCCTGTCCGATGTGCAGGTCGCGCGCTTTGCGGTGAACCAATATCGCTTCCCCGGCGTTGAAGTCAAAGGCTACCAGCGCCGCTACTATCCCTACGGATCTGCGCTGACCCACGTCATCGGCTACGTATCCAAAATCAACGACCGGGATCTCGACCGGCTGGCGAAAGAGGACAAGCTGGCGGACTACGCGGCAACGCACGATATCGGCAAACTCGGCATTGAGCGCTACTACGAAGACCTGCTGCACGGCAAACCGGGCTATGAAGAGGTTGAAGTCAATAACCGCGGCCGCGTCATTCGCCAGCTGCATGAGCAGCCGCCGCAGGCCGGCAAAGATATCTATCTGACGCTGGATCTGAATCTACAGATTTACATCGAAAAACTGTTGGAAGGCAGCCGGGCCGCCGTCATCGTCACCGATCCGCGCGACGGCGGTCTTTTGGCGATGGTCTCTACGCCCAGCTACAACCCAAACCTGTTTGTCGACGGCATTTCAGGCAAAGATTATCGCACGCTGCTCAACGACCCCAACCGTCCGCTCATCAACCGTGCCACGCAAGGCGTCTATCCGCCGGCTTCTACCGTAAAACCCTATATCGCAGTTTCCGCGCTGACGGCGGGCGTCATTACGCCCAATACGTCGCTGTTCGACCCGGGTTGGTGGCAGCTTCCGGGTTCGGAAAAACGCTTCCGCGACTGGAAGAAATGGGGACACGGACGGCTTAATCTGACCAAAGCGCTGGAAGAGTCGGCGGATACCTATTTCTACCAGGTCGCCTACGATATGGGCATCGATCGCCTGTCTGAATGGATGACGAAATTCGGTTACGGGGACTATACCGGTATCGATTTGTCTGAAGAGCGCGCCGGGATCATGCCGACGCGCGACTGGAAAATGCGGCGATATAAAAAACCGTGGTATCAGGGCGATACCATCCCAGTCGGTATCGGTCAGGGCTACTGGACCGCAACGCCCATCCAAATGCTGAAAGCGCTGACGACGCTGATCAATGACGGTCAGGTTAAAACGCCGCATCTGCTCGCCAGCACGCAGGAGCATGGCGTCAAAGTGCCTTTCGCACAGCGAGAGCATACGCAGATTGGCGATATTCACTCGGGCTATTGGGAACTGGTCAAAGACGGCATGTATGGCGTAGCCAACCGCGCCAACGGCACTGCGCACAAAAGCTTTGCTGACTCGCCGTACAAAATCGCGGCCAAGTCCGGTACGGCGCAGGTATTCGGCCTGAAGGAAAATGAGACCTATAACGCTCATAAAATTGCTGAACGGCTGCGCGATCACAAGCTCATGGTAGCTTTCGCCCCGTACAATGACCCTAAAGTGGCCATGACCATCATTTTGGAAAACGGCGGCGCCGGACCCGCAGTCGGGACTATCGTGCGTCAGATCCTCGACCATATTATTTTGGGCGACAACAACGTCAATCTCCCGGTCGCGCCCCCCGCGCCTCCCGGCAGTGAAACTGAGTAGGCAAATTCATGACCGACAGCCAACAAAAAGGCTCATTTTGGACCAAGATCCATATTGACCTCCCGTTTCTACTCTGCGTACTGGCACTGCTCTCCTACAGCCTGATTGTCATGTGGAGCGCCAGCGGGCAGAACATTGATATGATGGAGCGCAAAGTCGCTCAATGCGTGCTCGGCCTGATTGTGATGATCATCATGGCGCAGATCCCGCCCCGTGTGTACGAAGGCTGGGCGCCCTACTTATATGTCGTGTGCGTGATCCTGCTGGTATTAGTGGACGTGTTCGGCCAGATTAGTAAAGGCGCGCAGCGCTGGTTGGATCTGGGCGTGGTCCGGTTCCAGCCGTCCGAGATCGCCAAAATTGCGGTTCCATTGATGGTATCGCGCTATATCAACCGCGATATGTGTCCTCCATCCCTGAAAAATACCGCCATTGCGCTGGCCTTGATTTTCGTGCCTACGCTGCTGGTGGCGGCGCAGCCTGATCTGGGAACGTCGATTCTGATCTGCGCGTCAGGCCTGTTCGTTCTCTTTCTCGCGGGGATGAGCTGGCGACTGATTGGCTTCGCCGCACTGCTGCTGGCCGCCTTCATTCCCATTCTTTGGTTCTTCCTGATGCACGACTATCAGCGAGATAGGGTAATGATGCTGCTGGACCCGGAAAGCGATCCTTTGGGGGCGGGTTATCATATTATCCAGTCCAAAATCGCCATCGGTTCTGGCGGCCTTTCCGGCAAAGGCTGGTTGCAGGGCACGCAGTCGCAGCTGGAGTTCCTGCCGGAACGCCATACCGACTTCATCTTCGCCGTTTTGGCGGAAGAGCTTGGCCTGATCGGCGTACTGATCCTGCTGACGCTTTATCTGTTCCTGATTATGCGCGGTCTGGTGATCGCCGCCAACGCGCAAAACTCCTTTGGCCGCGTCATGGTCGGCGGTTTGATGCTAATCTTCTTTGTCTACGTTTTCGTCAACATCGGCATGGTCAGTGGTATTCTGCCCGTGGTCGGTGTACCGCTGCCACTGGTCAGCTATGGCGGATCGGCTCTGGTGGTCTTGATGGCGGGATTCGGTATCGTCATGTCGATACATACTCACCGCAAAATGTTATCCAAAAGCTTATAGAGGTGGGCAATGCGTAAGAATTGGCTAGGAATTTTAGCGCTCGGTCTGCTGTTGTCTGGCTGTAGCGCCGAGACGGAACAGGCGAGGTCCGCGCCCGCCGCGCCGGCGGTTTACAACGGCCCTGTCGAAGAAATCGGCGGCGCGGAGCCGCGCTATGAACCATTTAATCCTTCCACAATGCAGGATTACACCGTTAACGGCCGAAGCTACAAAATCGTCAAAAATCCGCAGAACTTCAGCCAGACCGGTTTGGCGACCTGGTACGGTGAAGAACTCTCGGGTAACCGCACATCCATTGGCGAAGAGTTCGATCCCAATGCGCTGGCCGCCGCGCATCCTACTCTTCCCATTCCCAGCTATGTGCGCGTGACCAACCTCAGCAATGGGCGAAAACTGGTGGTCCGCGTCAACGATCGCGGCCCGTTCACGCCGGGTAGAATCATTGATTTGACGCGCGCCGCGGGTGAGCGACTGAATATATCCAACAATACCCGCGTCAAAGTCGACTTCATTAGCGTGGCGCCCGACGGTACGCTGTCAGGACCGGGCACTGTCGGCACCCGCGTGGCCAAGCAGAGCTTCGCCCTGCCCGAACGCCCTAACCTCAGTGCCAGCGGAATGAGCGCGCCGGTTATGTCCCCGGCAACCGGCAACGTCACCACACCGCCCGTCGCCGATACGGCCACAGACAACGCCGCCTCAGCCGTATCGCCAACCGCCAATTCGACCCCAAGCGGCGGATTCCTTGGCGCGCCTCAGCCGCTGCGCAGCGGCGTTCTGGAAACGCCCCAATCGACTGAGACAACGGCGGCCACGCCCGCAGTCGTGACGACGCCTACAGCTAGCGGCAACGTAGTGGTTCAGGTCGGTGCGCTCAAGGACTCACAACGCGCCGATGCCTGGCTGAGTAGTCTGAAAAGTCGCTTCAATGTCCAAGGTAATGTCACGCAGAACAATGGGCTGTATCGCGTTCAGTTAGGTCCGTTCACCAGCCGACAGCAGGCGCTAGAGCTACAGCAGCGGCTGGCAAGCGAAGCGCAGCAGCAGTCTTTTATCACGACGCTGTAGGCCGATACCCACCGGGGAAGCGAAAGTGACATCGTCTTTCCCCGTCAAGACGTCGCCCGGCGGGACCCTTCGGCAAAATTGCGTAACGTATTATCTGATGCCGCCCAGGATCTTCATCTGCTATAGTGTGACTCGTTTTTAACTCATACCCATGGATGTTGTTGTTCCATCATGAATACAGAAACCGCAACTCGTTTTATGCCACGCATCGTGCTGGGCTCACTACTGGCACTCTGTGCGTCGACCTTCGCCCACGCCGACGACGTCAACCTTAAAACCATGATCCCCGGCGTGCCGCAGATCGACGCCGAAGCTTATATTCTGATTGATTACAACTCGGGTAAAGTCCTGGCGGAAATGAACGCCGACACCCGTCGTAATCCGGCCAGTCTGACTAAAATGATGACCAGTTATGTCATCGGCCAAGCCATCAAGGCGGGGAAAATCACCCCTAACGATGTTGTGACCATCGGTAAAGATGCCTGGGCGACCGGCAACCCGGAGTTTCAGGGATCTTCTCTGATGTTTCTGAAGCCCGGAGACCGCGTCAGCGTCTCTCTGCTTAACAAAGGGATTATTCTGCAGTCGGGCAACGACGCCTGCGTCGCCATGGCGGACTATGTCGCCGGCAGTCAGGACTCGTTCGTCAACCTGATGAACAACTACGTTAACGCGCTGGGCCTGCAAAATACCCAGTTCAAAACCGTACACGGACTGGATGCCGAAGGGCAGTACAGTTCAGCTCGGGATATGGCGCTTATCGGGCAGGCGCTGATCCGCGACGTACCGGACGAGTACGCGACCTATAAAGAAAAAGAGTTCACCTTCAACAACATTCGTCAGACCAACCGTAATGGACTGCTGTGGGATTCCAGCCTGACTGTAGACGGAATCAAAACCGGCCATACCTCTTCCGCTGGTTACAACCTCGTCGCCTCAGCGACCGAAGGTCAGACACGCCTGATTTCCGCCGTGCTTGGCGGTCGGACATTCAAAGGCCGTGAAACGGAAAGTAAAAAACTGCTGACCTGGGGCTTCCGTTTCTTCGAGACCGTGGCGCCGCTGAAATCCGGCAAAGAGTTCGCGTCAGAACCGGTCTGGTTCGGCGACAGCGATCGCGTTGCGCTGAGCGTAGAAAAAGATGTTTACATGACCATCCCGCGCGGTCGAATGAAAGATCTGAAAGCCAGCTATGTGTTGAACAACACTGAGCTGCACGCGCCGCTGAGCAAAAATCAGGTCGTCGGCACCATCAACTTCCAGTTGGATGGCAAGACCATTGAACAGCGCCCGCTGGTGGTGATGAACGAAGTGAAAGAAGGCGGCATTTTCAGCCGACTGATGGACTATGTGAAGCTCATGTTCCACCGCTGGTTCAGCTGATCCCCTCTTGTTTTCGGGCATAAAGCCCCCATATCACACGGATAACCACACTCCCGCCTTGGCGGGAGTTATACTTTTTATCGTCTTACCGTTAGAAAACCACTCTGGAGTATCTTAATGAAAACCAAACTCAACGAACTGCTTGAATTCCCCTGCTCCTTTACCTATAAGGTGATGGGTCTGGCGCAGCCGGAGCTCGTCGATCAGGTGGTTGAAGTCGTACAGCGTCATGCGCCGGGTGACTACACGCCGCAAATCAAACCCAGCGCGAAGGGCAACTACCATTCGGTTTCCATCACGATTAACGCAACGCACGTCGAGCAGGTTGAGACGTTGTACGAAGAGCTGGGCAAAATCGACATCGTACGTATGGTGCTTTAATTTCGTCGACGATTTCCACCGGAAGACCAGCGCAGACAACAAGCGCTATTCGCCCCCACGGCGGTATCCAGTATACTGACCGCCATTCATTCCCGACTCTGAAGATGACGCCAGTGGAACAAAACAAGATCATCATACGTCAGCTAGGCTTACTCCCTTACGAGCAAGTATCCTTGGCGATGCACCACTTCACCGAACGACGCGATGGCGACAGCGCTGACGAGCTATGGCTGGTTCAGCACTCCCCGGTGTTTACGCAGGGACAGGCGGGCAAGGCGGAACACGTGCTGACGCCGGGAGATATCCCGGTCATCCAGAGCGACCGCGGGGGACAAGTCACCTATCATGGCCCGGGCCAGCAGGTGATGTATGCAATGATTGACATTAAACGCCGCAAAGTCGGTGTCCGTCAGTTGGTCAGCGCGATTGAACAGACTGTCGTCGATACGTTGGCGCATTTCGAGATCGAAGCGCACGCTCGCCCGGACGCCCCTGGTGTGTATGTCGGCGATAAAAAAATCTGCTCGCTTGGCTTGCGCATTCGGCATGGCTGCTCATTTCATGGTCTGGCGCTTAATATTGCGATGGATTTGTCGCCTTTCCAGCGCATCAATCCGTGCGGTTATGAGGGTATGCAAATGACGCAGATCCGCGATCTCATACCCAGCGCGACCATCGAGGAGACGGCCCCCGTCCTGACCGCCGCCTTTATGCGGCTACTCGGGTACACAGAGAGCGAATGGATAGACTGGGCGTGGGAACAGCAGGGAGAACCGCAGCCGACGGCGTATTTTTCGTCCGGCCGCCCGGCATAATCATTACATTCCATTTACACTAATGATGCTTTTTGCCTGTTCGAGGGCTGATTGTCACCGGGCAATGATGATATAATTTTGTGAGTTTTTTAAAAAAAAGTTTAACGACTCACGCGATTCATGAATTAGTCGTTAATTCATGACAGCGATTCAGAACTGGAACTTACGCAAACATGAGTAAACCGATTCAGATCGAACGTGGCGTAAAATACCGCGACGCCGATAAACTGGCCTTGATTCCTGTACGGACCGTTGCCGTTGAACGCCAGGATATGCTGCGCAAACCCGAATGGATGAAGATTAAACTCCCTGCCGACTCAAGCCGGATCAAGGGGATTAAAGATGCCATGCGCCGCAATGGACTGCATTCGGTTTGTGAAGAAGCCTCCTGCCCTAACCTGGCTGAATGTTTTAACCACGGTACGGCCACCTTCATGATCCTCGGCGCAATCTGTACCCGCCGCTGCCCTTTCTGCGATGTTGCGCATGGCCGACCGATAGCGCCCGACGCCAATGAACCGGAAAAGCTGGCGCAGACGATCCACGATATGGGTCTGCGTTATGTCGTTATCACATCGGTAGACCGTGATGATCTGCGTGATGGCGGCGCTCAGCACTTCGCCGACTGCATTAGCGCTATCCGTCGTAAAAGTCCGCAGATTAAGATTGAAACGCTGGTGCCGGACTTCCGCGGCCGGATGGATCGCGCGTTGGAGATTCTTAATGCCAGCCCGCCGGACGTCTTCAACCACAACCTCGAAAACGTACCACGTCTATATCGTCAGGTCCGTCCCGGCGCCAACTATGAGTGGTCGCTTAAACTGCTGGAAAACTTCAAGACCGCGCATCCGGACATCCCGACGAAATCGGGTCTGATGGTAGGACTGGGTGAAACCAATGAAGAGATTGTGGAAGTGATGCGCGATCTGCGTCGTCACGGCGTGACAATGCTCACGTTAGGTCAATATCTGCAACCCAGCCGTCACCATCTTGCAGTGAAACGCTATGTGCCGCCGGAAGAGTTTGATGAGATGAAACAGGAAGCGCTGGCGATGGGGTTCACCCATGCCGCTTGCGGGCCTTTCGTACGTTCGTCCTACCACGCCGACCTGCAGGCGAAAGGCGAAGAGGTCAAATAATCGGTCTATCCGGCAATAACTCATTACAGTTTGCCGGCGAGGAACCAGGACTGAGCGGACGGGTCCCGTCCGCTGCACGCCCGGCATCATCCGAAAATGATTATTCCTTATTGCGCACGTCGTTGAGCGCAGCAGGTTCTTCCGGAGTCGGTGTTTTAGCCGGAGTCTGGTCGTCGTTCATGGCTTTTTTGAAGCCCTTGATCGCCGCGCCCAGGTCGCCGCCCAGGCTACGCAGTTTGTTGGTGCCGAAGAGCAGAACGATCAATGCGCCAATCACCAACAGTTTGGCAATGCTGATACCTTCCATAAATACCTACCTGATTTTATACGCTGGGACAGCCAGCACTTGTGCCTTGTCCCGTTTTAAGACGGCCTTCATCATAATACAACGGTCATCTGTAACAAAATAAGACCGGCACTCCCGTACCTCGGCGCAATCCATTAGCCGAAGTGACCTTTACAGCGTAATACAGGTGATTCGAAGCGGCTATGATTCAGAACAGGTAATTGGCGGCGCGCACGTTGAATTCGCTCCAAACTCAGATCGGCATAGAGCAGCGCGGGTTCTTCCGTTGCCTGTGCAATAACGATCCCCATAGGATCGACCACCATACTATTGCCAATATTCTTGACGCCGCACTCGCCCACGGCGATCAGGTAACAGGTATTTTCCAGCGCACGGGCTCTATTTAATAGCTCCCAATGCATCTCTTTATGCGCGCCTTTCACCCAAGCGGCGGGAAGCACCAGTGCATCGGCACCTTTATACGCCAGCATTCGCGCCATCTCCGGAAAACGCAGATCGTAGCAGACCATCATGCCAACCTTCACCCCGTCAATGTCGATCACAGGTGGAAGTATCCCCCCCGGAGTGACACGTTTAGACTCTTGCCAAGAGAAGGCATCGTAGAGATGGAGCTTGTGGTAATGCGCCAAAACTTCCCCCTGACGCAGAACCAGCAATGTGTTGTACACTCGGTCCTCTTCCGCTGGAGTGTGCAGGGTGAAGACAACGGTAAGAGGTGAAGATTCGCTGGCCGAGAGGAGCTGGCTCACAAAAGGCCCGTTTATCGGCTGGGCGTGATTGATTCCCCACTCAGCATCGGCGTCATCTCGCGCCAGCACCGCCTCCGGCAGCACCAGCAGGCTGGCTCCCGCCGCTGCTGCCTCATTTATCAGCCTGATGCACGTATTCGCGTTATCCTGCCACTGCCGCTGTACGGCAAACTGGCCCAGCGCAACTTTCATAGCATTCCCTCACTTGGTGAGTCACAAACTGCGATAAACCGTCGCCCGATGCTCTTCCCTACAAAAACGCGGCGCTAACGGGTAAACTTCGGCTGTTTGCCATCGAGATGACATTCCTTCATAACCGCTTTTTGGCTATTGATGTCTACGCCTTCTCGAACCCAGGGCCTAGCGAATGCCCATTCTTTCGAGATTAGCCCAACTTGCTTTGGAAATAAAAGATGTCCATGTACGCTAATTTATTTGCTGTTTTTTTCGGTGGTGGCATTGGCTGCGTCGCACGCTGGCTGCTGAGCCTGCGTTTTAACAGCGGCGCGTCGGGAATACCTACCGGAACACTGATGGCCAACCTGATTGGCGCTGCCATCATTGGGGCTGCGGCAAGCTATTTCATTCGTTTGCCGGATTTGCCTTCGCATTGGAAACTGGTGGTGACGACCGGTTTTTGTGGCGGCTTGACGACGTTCTCAACGTTCTCAGTGGAAATGCTTGGAATGATTCAAGAAGGTCAGTGGTTAACGGCGGGATTTTATATGGTGTTGAGTTTTGTTGGTTCGCTGGCGCTGGCCGCGCTCGCTTTTTCTCTCGTTAGCTGGCTCGCGACTCACTGAAAAAAAAAAACCCGCCAATAGGCGGGTTTTTTAGAAATCGGTATAATTAAATAGCGATAACGTTAGCAGCAGAAGGACCTTTTGCACCGCTAGTGATTTCAAACTCTACACGCTGACCTTCAGCCAGAGTTTTGAAGCCATTGCTCTGGATGGCAGAGAAGTGTACGAACACGTCTTTGCTACCATCTTCAGGAGTAATGAAACCGAATCCTTTGGACTCATTAAACCACTTAACGCTACCTGTAATCTTAGACATCAAACTTACCTTTAACATGAATGAAAGACACAAACTCTGTGTCATGCACAGTACAGCAATAGATGAAGCATTTGTCCAGCTGAACATCGACGAAATGCAATAAAAAGCGTTAAAAAATTCGACCAGCGCCTTTTATGACCTGCATTCGCCCGCAATATGCTTTTTACAACTAACTAACGCCATTTTTTATTCAATTTTTGGGATAAGAAAAAACAGGTTGGAAAGGACCGTCCGCGGCGATAACGCATTTTTAGCTAAAGGTGAAGCGCAAAATTCATACAACGCTTCCCTGACAAAACCACGACGTCCGAAATGGCAGGCCAAATAAACGGGCCTCAAATAATAGCCTCTTTTATTTACTCAGGTTTCCTCATTTCTTCAGCAACCGCTCAATCCACACCGGTTTTAACGTGGCGAACGACCGCCCGGTTCCTGAGCCGCCCCCAGGTTGACATGAAAAAACGCCCATAGATTGGTATGGTATCGGACCTGAATTAAACGGTATGATCTGCATACTAATTCCTAATAAAAAACAAAGGGTTTATTAGCCATGACGACCATGTACGGTATCAAGAACTGTGACACCATCAAAAAGGCCCGCCGTTGGCTGGAGGCCCACCAGATCGACTATCGTTTTCATGACTACCGGGCGGATGGACTGGACGATACTCTGCTGCAATCGTTTATCGATAGCCTGGGCTGGGAACCGCTGCTGAACAAGCGCGGTACCACCTGGCGCAAACTGGACGAAACCCGACGAGAGGCGATCGATAATTCCGCTGCGGCAAAAGCTGTTATGCTGGAGCAGCCAGCACTCATCAAACGTCCTTTACTGGTTAACGAGGATGGGAAAACGCTGCTCGGCTTCAGCGACGACAGCTACCAGCAATTTTTTGCGGAGGAGAAATAACGTGTCCTGCCCCGTCATCGAACTCGCTCAGCAGTTAATTAAGCGCCCTTCCCTCAGCCCGGACGACGCCGGCTGCCAAACGCTCATGATTGAACGCCTTGAAGCCATCGGCTTTACCGTCGAAAAGATGAATTTCGGTGAAACACAGAACTTCTGGGCCTGGCGCGGGACTGGCGAAACGCTGGCCTTTGCCGGACACACCGACGTGGTTCCGAGCGGAGACGCCAGCCAATGGCAACATCCTCCCTTCGAACCCACGATTAGCGACGGTATGCTGTATGGCCGTGGCGCGGCGGATATGAAAGGATCGCTGGCGGCGATGGTCGTCGCCGCTGAACGCTTCGTCGCCGCGAACCCTCAGCATCAAGGCCGGCTTGCCTTTTTAATCACCTCAGACGAAGAGGCCGACGCGACGCACGGCACCGTCAAGGTGGTGGAAGCGCTGATGGCGCGTCAGGAGCGTCTGGACTACTGTCTGGTCGGCGAACCCTCCAGCACCAGCCGGGCGGGCGATGTCGTCAAGAATGGCCGTCGCGGCTCGATTACCGCCAACCTGCGTATCCACGGTATTCAGGGGCATGTCGCCTATCCTCACCTGGCCGACAATCCGGTCCACCGTGCGCTGCCGGCGTTAAACGAACTGGTCTCCACCGTATGGGATGAAGGCAACGAGTTCTTCCCGCCTACGAGTATGCAGATCGCCAATATCGAAGCCGGCACGGGAAGCAACAACGTGATCCCCGGCGAACTGCAGGTTCAGTTCAATTTCCGTTTTAGTACAGAGCTGACGGACGAAACCATCAAACAGCGCGTCGCCGAGCTGCTGGACCGACATCAGCTGAACTATACTTTGGACTGGTGGTTATCGGGTCAGCCATTTCTGACCGCACGCGGCGCGTTAGTGGATGCCGTCGTCAACGCGGTCGAGCACTACAGCGAAATCACCCCGCAGTTGCTGACCACCGGCGGCACCTCAGATGGCCGCTTTATCTCCCGAATGGGCGCGCAGGTGGTGGAGTTGGGACCTGTGAACGCCACCATTCATAAAGTGGACGAGTGCGTCAACGCAGCCGATTTACAGCTGCTGAGCCGTATGTATCAACGGATTATGGAGCAATTGATCGCATGATCACCCATGCCATGCTGACCGGAAAGAGTGACCAGCATCTGACGACGCTGACGGGTCAGCATCGCCTGCAGCCCGGCGCGGTACACGCCTTTCAGGCGCTACAGCGGGAAGCGCGACAGGCGGGATTTAATCTCCAGCCCGCCAGCACCTTTCGCGACTTTGAACGTCAACGGCTGATATGGAACGGCAAATTTACCGGACAGCGGCCGCTGTTATCGCACGACAGCCAACCGGTGGACGCCCTGTCGATGGACGTCCCGGAACGCTGCGAGACGATCTTAAGGTGGTCCGCTCTGCCCGGGGGAAGCCGACACCATTGGGGCACCGATCTGGATGTGTACGATCCCGATCGGCTGCCGTCGGAACAATCCTTGCAGCTCGAACCCTGGGAATATGAATCCGGCGGTTACTTTTTCGAGCTGAACCACTGGCTGACCGAGCACATGGGGGCGTACGATTTTTATCGCCCCTATGTCCATGACAAAGGTGGCGTCGCCATTGAACCCTGGCACATTAGCTATCTGCCGCTGGCCCGAGAGGCTATGGCGTTGCTGTCGCCGGACATCATTCTTGAGGCCTGGGTAGGTGAAGACGTCGCCGGTTATGACTGGCTGAAACCCCACCTTCCCACGCTGTTTACCCGATTTATACACGCTGTCGATGAGGCATAATATGGCATGGCTGGCTGATTACTGGTGGATCATTCTGCTGATACTGGTGGGAATGTTAATCAACGGGATCAAAGATTTACGTCGAGTAGATTACAAACGGTTCCTGAAAGACAAGCCCGAACTACCGCCTCACCGCGACAATAATGCGCAGTGGGATGAAGAGGATGATTGGCCGAAAGATAAGAAACAAGATAAAAAACAAGACGAAAAATAGTCTGCCCGTCCTGTTTGCCCCTCTTCCGCGTCAACCGTGAAAACGCAGGCGCGGAGCCCGCCGCAATGCGCCTTGTCCCCTTGCCAAGCCCCGCCAACGCGGTATGACTCGCGTTGATGCCGCTCTGCATTTGCCGAATAGCGAATGGTCACAATAAAGCGAGGCAGGACGCGCTGAATGCGTTGGCGAAATAGCGGCCGATTTCGGCCATCGACGCCGGGTTATCCCCTACGCCATGAAAAATGAGGAATAACGGCGGGGAGCGGAAGGCTGTTGTACCCACAACGTATTCACGTTTCATAAGTTCTCTCCGGGCCGTTATTAGCATCACTGTATGCCCGACGCCAATCGCTCGATATTGAGGTTTACTGAACGACTTGTTGGCATCATCCTGCACGGCGCCATGATGGCGCGCAGAGACGTCAACAGCAGAGAGAAACTACGTCAGCCATTGCCGAGCGTGTTGGAGAGCGTCGTTATCGCAATGTGACAGGGCCTGCGCCGTCTCTTCCCGCCAGCGGCGCAGCAAGGCTTTTTTGCCGCTCAGCCCCAACCGCTCAACACATACGCTTTCCGGCACGCCGTCATCCAGCCAAAGCCTTAGCGCAGGCAGCGTCAGCGAAGTATGGGTCAGCAGTCGGCCCAGTGAGGCCAGGCTTGACTGAGGAGGACGATGTGCAAAAGCGAATCCGTACAGATTAAGCCAGTCGGCCTCATCCAGCGTATTCTCGTCGTCCAGATCGATAGGCAGCGTCAGCCCAATGTTCCGTCGCAGCCAGCGCCAATCGCGAGCCAACTGTCGCGTGGCCTCGTGTGCCAGCGCCATACCAGCATCGCTCAGCGGTAATAACGCCATCGCGCTATAGCAGCCGCTGCTGGCTTCAATATGACTGCCTATCCGCGCCAGACAAAAACTGCAGCGCTGCCAGAATTGCCACAGCGCCGGATCATAGCCGAAGCTGACCGACAGAAAGTCCAGGCCCGCTTGCTCGCCTTGCCGCTGCTGTTCCCGCACCAATGCCAGTCCGATGCCTTCTCGTCTCGCAGAAGGCAGGACGGCAATACGGCTAATACGCCGGGAGCGTAGTTGCGGCGCTGTCCACAAATTGCCGTGGGCCGCCAGCGACTGCGCGACCAGATTGCCGCGCGGCCGTCGACGTCCGGCCCATACGTCGCGGGCCAGCTCGGCGTCCAGCCCGCCCTCATCCACCGACCAGATGACGCCGCACAGGTTTTCGCCGCTACGAGCTGCGGTAAGGTGCATACCGGGGGCATCCAGCAGACGACGCAAGTCTAACGGCGAAGTTCGGTAGTGCGCGCTGCACAGCAGGCCGTAGCACTGTTCCAGACGGGCCGGAAAGCGTGTCCAATCGGCGGGTTCGTCGCGGACCAGCGTGACAGGCGATGTTAAACGCTGCCCCTCCAGACGGTTCTCAGCCTGAAACAGCATGACGTGGTCCAGCAAACGCTCCAGCGGATCGTCGGTGGACCAGCGCAGCGGTTCACTCAGTTCCAACATTCGACAATCAGGCAATCCGGCACAAAATTTAATCCAGAAACCGCGTCCGGTGCCTTCGTAGCCCAGCACGGTGGTCGTCATCAGCACATGCGGAAAAAAGGACACTAATTCATTGAGGACTGAAAACGGGAGCGCCGCCGCTTCGTCAATCAACAGCCACTCAGCACCACCGCCGTGCTGGCGACAGTGCGCCAACAGGCTATCTGGGGACCAGAAGGAGGGCGCATCGCCAGACTGGCGCAGCAAGACATCGCTGGCCGCACGGGAAGGCGCAACCACCCAACAGCGTTCGCGACATTGTTGCGCGAACAGCCCTGCCACCGTGGATTTTCCGCGTCCTCTTGGAGCGGTAATGACATAAGCCGCATGTCGAGCGGCCTGTAGCTGTCGCAGAATATCCTGCTGACCTTGCGTGGGTCTGCCGTCCGGCGCATGCCACGCAGGCCGGATGCGAGTCGGCGTCAGGTTAAATGGCATCGACTGCCGCCAAAGCGCGGCTTCGCCGTCAGACACCAGCGCCGCACGCAAACGGCGGATGAACGCGGGCGTCGCGATCGCTTCCGTACTTTCGCTCCAGCGCAAGCTGTCCGCATCCGGGCAGTTTGGCCAGGCCTCCCATTCAGGGACCAATAGCAGCAGCCAGCTTCCGGCCTTGAGGGTGCCCGCCAGGATCGCCAACGCCTCTGCGTCCACTCCATCGTGGGCGTCAAATACGCCGTGCAGGAACTCCTGCCCCAGCTTCCCTTTCAGTTGAGACGGCGCCAGCGCCGTTTTGCCGACCCACGGCCAGTCGCCGGGCAGCGCCTGACGCACGGTCTGGGCCTGCGTTATGCACCACTCGCGATCGCCGCTAATCGTGAGCACACGGCGAATGCCCGCCAGCGACATCGCCGATTGCGCGGCGACAAGCGCGTCAAGAGCAGAGCGCGACATCTCCGACAAAACCTCAGCCGCCCTTACCGACCAGCAACGACAGCAGCCCGGCGGCAATCAGCGGGCCGACCGGGACGCCGCGGAATAATGCCACCCCCATCACCGTACCCACCAATAATCCAGCCACGACCGAAGGTTGGCTCGACATCAGCGCAACGCCACGGCCCCCCAGCCAGGAAACCATCACGCCGATCAACACCGCCAGCAGCGATTTCCAGTGCAGGAACGAGTGTATGACCTCTCCCGCGCTGATTTTTCCGCTGGCGATGGGCGCCATCACGCCTATCGTCAATACCAGCACGCCAACGGTCAGGCCGTATTTCTCCACCCAGGGAAAATAGTGATTCAACGGCGTGATGCGTACCGCCAGCAGCGCCAGAATGGCCAGCGTCACGGTCATGTTGTGGCTAATGATGCCAAGCGCGGCCAGCGCCAGTAAAATTAATAGCGTCGGGTCTAAATAGGCCATGAAAATTCCTTGCGGGGAAAAACAGAAAATACGGCGGGCAATAATACCACCGATCATGATGGGACCGGCGTTCAATCTCAGGCGGAGTGGCGGTACAGTCGAACAACGGGAGCGCCGTCAGGTTTTGAGTGCCTGACGGCAAAACGAAAACGATTGCTTTTTTAGTCTAAAGAAACGCCGATACGGCGGGCAACTTCCTCATAGGCTTCGATCACTCCCCCCAGGCTCTGGCGGAAACGGTCTTTATCCATCTTATCCAGCGTGTTTTTGTCCCACAGACGGCTGCCATCCGGCGAAAACTCATCACCCAGCACCACTTCGCCCTTGAACAAACCAAATTCCAGCTTGAAGTCCACCAGAATCAGCCCGGCATCATCAAACAGCTTGCTGAGAACATCATTCGCCTGATAGCTCAGCGCCTTCATGCGCGCCAGGTGCTTTGCGCTTACCCAGCCGAAGGTCTCGCAGTAAGACTCGTTGACCATAGGATCGTGCATGGCGTCATTCTTCAGGAACAGATCAAACAGCGGCGGATTTAGAATTTCGCCTTCTTTGATGCCCAGACGTTTCACCAGCGAACCCGCGGCACGGTTACGAATCACGCATTCAACCGGCACCATATCCAGTTTTTTTACCAGCACTTCGGTATCGGACAGCAGACGCTCCATCTGAGTCGGAATACCGGCTTCTTCCAGCTTGCTCATAATGAAGTGATTGAACTTGTTGTTCACCAGCCCTTTACGATCAAACTGCTCAATGCGCTGACCATCTAACGCTGACGTATCATTGCGAAACTGCAGCACCAGCAGATCGGGATCGTCCGTGGTGTAAACCGTTTTTGCTTTTCCGCGATACAACTCAGCTAGCTTTTGCATCTTTATTACTCCACACAGTGAGGGCCATCCGCGCCTGGCCCGTGATAGTTAACGCGTTGACAATAGAATAAAAAAGGGCCGGATCATCCGGCCCTGAACACTTATCGATTAAACGCTGCTTGGAACACCGCCACCAACGCGTCGTTTTGCGACTGGGTGAGCGTATGTCCTTTCGAGTCGATGAACTGCAGGCTGCTGCGGTTGCCGAGATCGCCGACCTGCAACTTATAATCTCCGTTCATCAGCTGCGGATCTTTCGCACCCAGCGAATCCCAATGGTCGCTGCCCGGCGAGCGGTAGGTCACTGAGACCGTACCCTGAGGACGGCTGCGATCGTTCACCGTCATCCCGCTATTTTCCAGCGCCTTCGGCAGGCGGTCCCAGACCTGAACATAGCTTCCGCGCACCACGATCAACGGCAGGCCGGCATCGTCGGCAGCGCTCTGGACATCCAGAGCCTGACTTCCGCGATGAGACTGCGCATTTTCACGGGCAGACACCGCCTTCTCCAGGCCATCGGATAACGAGTTCATCATCTGGCTCGTGTAGCGTTGCGTCAGGAAGGCATCATCCAGCGTTGCGTTGTTCTGCTGCAGGGCGAGGAGTTTCACGCCCAGCGCCAGCTGATAGCCCTGAGGCTTCAACGACACTTCATAACGCGCCTGATAAGGCGGTTCTTTCTCTTCTTCGGAACTCCAGCTGATCCAGCCGGTGGTCAGCGTCTGGCTGGCATCCTGACGATTGTCGATGGTGTAGCCTTTGGACTGCATCACCTGAATGAGCTGGGACCACAGCTGGCTGTTCTGAGCGCTGTTTTCCAGCAGCAGGGTCGCCGTATTTCCACTCACCTGACCGCGTGATCCGTTTAGCAACGCCAGCGATTGCATCGGCGGACGAATATCCAGATTCTTACCCACCAGACCGTTTTGATTAATCGGCGGGACGTCGTAGTCACCGTTCTGCAACGGCAGAATCATGCCGGACGGGACATTCAGCGCACGGTGCTCCGGCGTCTGCAGGTAGGACTCATCACCGTTGACCTGACGCTTGTAGCGTTGATCGTTGGTACAGGCTGTCAGCAGCGTGATCAGCGAAAGGCTGACCACGGTTGCCACCATTGACTTTTGCAATGAAGAACTCATTCAATCTCCCTAACGATTACAGCAAACCAGACTGCTTCAACGCCTGCCCTACCGCCTCACGACCACTGTCGGTCAGAGGCGTCATTGGCAGACGCAGCGTGTCGGTCGCTATCAATCCCAATGCCTTACAGGCCCACTTCACCGGAATCGGATTGGGTTCTACAAACAGTTTCTGATGAAGCGGCATCAGCCGTTGGTTAAGACGACGGGCTTCAACAAAGTTGCCTCGCGCGGCCAGCGAGCACATTTCCGCCATTTCACGAGGGGCGACGTTCGCCGTAACGGAAATCACCCCGTGACCGCCTAGCTGCATGAAGTCCAGACCAACGTCGTCGTTGCCGCTCAGCAACACGAAGCTGTCATCAACCAGTGCTTGGATCTGAGTCACCCGGCTTAAGTTCCCCGTCGCCTCTTTAATTCCAACAATATTTTTGATGGCGGCAAGGCGAGCGACGGTTTCAGGCAGCAGATCGCAGCCGGTACGGGAGGGCACATTATAGAGGATCTGAGGCAGGTCGGTATGTTCGGCAATCGCTTTAAAGTGCTGGAACAGTCCTTCCTGAGTCGGTCGATTGTAATACGGCGTCACCGTCAGACAACCGGCGATGCCGCTGTCGTTGAAACGTTGGGTCAGGGAGATGGCTTCCGCCGTGGAATTGGCGCCAGTACCGGCGATAACAGGGATGCGTCCGTCGCACAGGTCCAGCGTCAACATCACCACGTCCCCATGTTCATCATGGCTTAGCGTGGCGGACTCTCCAGTGGTCCCAACCGAAACAATTGCCGATGTTCCGCTAGCGACATGATAATCGATTAATTTTTTCAAAGCTGCGCGATCGACCGCGCCTTTGGCGTCCATCGGTGTAATCAGAGCAACACTACTTCCCGTAAACATTGGCCATCCCCTCCCAAAACAAGTGCCTCATGGTACTTTTGACATCCATGCAAAAGCAAGCGCGCAAGCGCCGTTGTCTGCGCTTGGCAGCCGGTTTTTTTTATGTGTACCATGTAGATCTCAACACATTGAACAGGAAGCGCCATTTTGCCTAGCCCTCAAGAACACTATCTGGTCGTCACTGCGCTGGGGGCCGATCGCAACGGCATCGTCAATACGATTACGCGTCATGTCAGCAGCAGCGGCTGCAACATTGAAGATAGCCGTCTTGCCATGCTGGGCAAAGAGTTCACCTTTATCATGCTGCTGTCCGGCAGTTGGAACGCCATCGCCCGAATTGAGTCCACGCTGCCGATCATCGGCGCCGAGCTGGAACTGCTGATCGTCATGAAACGCACGGAGTCGCATGCACGTCCGCCGATGCCCGCCACAGTTTGGGTCAAGGTGGAGGTCGTCGATTCCCCGCATATTATCGAGCGGTTTACCGACCTGTTTGACTCTCACCAGATGAACATCGCCGAACTGGTTTCCAAAACTCAGCCGGCCATCGGAGACGCTATGCCGAAACTGTACATTCAGATCACCGCGCACAGTCCGGCCGCGCTGGACGGTTCAATTATCGAGCCAGCCTTTCATCAGCTATGTACAGAACTGCAAGCACAAGGCAGTATTAGCGTGGTGAACTATCCACAGCATGAAAAAAGAGATGGAGAGTAGTGATGAGCACACTGAAAGCCGGCGATATCGCCCCCCAATTCAGCCTGCCCGATCAGGATGGCGAACCCATTAGCTTGACCGACTTCCTGGGACAGAGGGTCTTGATTTACTTCTATCCCAAAGCCATGACGCCGGGTTGCACCGTGCAAGCCTGCGGTCTACGCGACAATATGGACGACCTGAAGCACTATGGCGTTGAAGTTCTCGGCATCAGCACGGATAAACCCGAGAAATTGTCACGCTTCGCGGAAAAAGAGTTGCTGAACTTTACGCTGCTGGCGGATGAAGACCATCAGGTGGCCGCACAATTCGGCGTCTGGGGCGAGAAATCGTTCATGGGGAAAACCTATGACGGCATTCACCGTATCAGCTTCCTGATCGACGCGGAAGGCAAGGTGGAAAAAGTCTTCGATAATTTCAAAACCAGCAATCACCACGACATCGTGCTGAGCTATCTTAAAGGCGAATAATCGTCTTCAAGGCTTGCAAGTTCCGCCGGTACGCACGCTTCGTACCGGCTATCTTCCCTTCTCACACCTTCCACGCTTGCATTCATCCAGCCTTTCAATACTTAGGATTTCCTTTGCAGGCGACCTCTGGCTAAGATGAAGACCATGATAACGATTTCGCCCCGTTCATAAGGTGGTACGCACAATGGCTAACCGACTTCACCAAACGGTGATGGCGATGCTGGCGACAACGCTGCTTGCCAACGGCCCAATCGCCGTCAGCGCCGACGTTCAGGATCGTTTGCCGGATATCGGTACGACGGCAGGCGCTACGCTCAGTATCAATCAGGAACTGGAAATGGGGGATTTTTATCTGCGCAAACTGCGTGCAGGCGCGCCGCTGGTCAACGATCCCCTGCTTTTACAGTACATCAACCAGCTGGGTAACCGGCTGGTCAAATCCGCCGACTCCGTACGGACGCCGTTTCACTTCTTCCTGGTCAACAACGACGAGATCAACGCCTTCGCCTTTTTCGGCGGCAATGTCGTGATCCACTCAGGCCTGTTTCGCTATGTCGAGAACGAAAGCGAGTTGGCCTCGGTGCTGGCGCATGAAATCTCTCACGTCACCCAACGCCATCTGGCGCGCGCTATCGAATCCCAGAGAAGCAGCGCGCCGCTGACCTGGGCGGGCGCGCTGGGGTCGATCCTACTGGCGATGGCGAATCCTCAGATGGGGATGGCGGCGCTCAGCGGAACGCTGGCGGGCGCTCAGCAAGGCGTGATCAGCTTCACGCAGGCAAATGAACAGGAAGCCGACCGCATCGGCATTCAGGTGCTGCAACGCGCGGGGTTCGATCCGCAGGCGATGCCTGATTTCCTTCAGCGTCTGGCCGATCAGACGCGCTATGCCACCACGCCGCCGGAAATGCTGCTCACTCACCCATTGCCGGAAAGCCGGCTGTCCGACTCTCGCAACCGCGCCAACCAGATGCGCTCGACGCCGGTCCATTCGTCGCAGGATTTCCTGTTAGCGCGTATTCGCGTACTGACGATGTACGCGTCGGACGACAACCCGATCGCCGCCACGCTGCTCAGCAACTGGGAAAAAGGCAATGTCCGCGAGCGAGAGGCGGCGCAGTATGGCCGGGCCATTCAGGCATACCAGACCAAGAAATACGATAGCGCTCGCGCGGCTCTCCAGCCCTTGCTCGATAAATCGCCCGCCGATCCGTGGTTTCTGGACCTGATGACCGATATCGACATTGGGCAGCAGCGCGCGTCGCAGGCCATCGCGCGCCTGCAGAAAATACCGGACGCCCAGGTCAACCCGGTGCTGCAGCTCAATCTGGCGAACGCCTATGTGGAAGGCCATCAGGCCGCGGCCGCCAGCCGGCTCCTGCATAAGTACACCTACGCCAATCCCAGCGATCCCAATGGCTGGGAGCTTCTCGCCCATGCGGCGGCAGACCTGGGTAATCGCAGCGAAGAACTGGCGGCCCGCGCAGAAAGTCTGGCGCTGAACGACAAGCTCGATCAGGCTATCCGCCTGCTGAGTAATGCCAGCGCCCAGAGCCAACTCGGCAGCCTGGATCAGGCGCGCTACGATGCCCGCATCGATCAGCTGCGCACGCTGCAAAAACGCTTTCAGCAATACGATAAATCCTGATGACCCAAAGGAATAATGCCATGAACGATCGAGTGGTGATCTATCACAATCCACGCTGCGCCAAGAGCCGGGAAACGCTGGCGCTGCTGCAACAGCAGGGCATCGAGCCGCAGATCCTCCGCTATCTGGATACCCCGCCCGATGCCAAGACGCTAGACTCACTTCTTCAAATGCTTGGTTTTACCCACGCGCGGGATCTCATGCGCCGCCACGAAGCGCTCTACAAGGCGTTGAATCTGGGGGACGAGACGCTGAGCGAAGCGCAGCTGATTGAGGCGATGGCGACCCATCCCAAATTGATCGAGCGCCCTATTGTCGTGGCTGACGGTCAGGCGCGGCTTGGACGGCCGCCGGAGAACGTCCTGGCGATCCTGCCGCAGAAATAGCTGGCGCTAGAGGTCGAGGGCCTCTTTGACGAAAGGGATGGTCAACTTGCGCTGCGCCGCGATCGAGGCGTGGTCGAGCTGATCCAACGTCACGAACAGCGTTCGCATCTCACGGTCCAGCCGTTTCAGCAGGAAGCGGCTGACATCCTCCGGCAGCTCAAATCCGCGCAGTCTGGCCCGCAGTTGCAAGGCTTCGCCTTTTTCATCGTCGGACAGCGGCTGTAAGCGATAAATTTGTCCCCAGTCCAGCCGGGACGCAAGGTCAGGCAACTGCAGATTAAGCTGGCGAGGCGGACGATCGCCGGTGATCAACAACCGCGTGCTTCCGCCTTCCTGAATGCGGTTGTAAAGATTGAACATCGCCATTTCCCACTCTTCGTCGCCTGCGATGGCTTCAATGTTGTCGATGCAGACCAACGCCAGCTGCTCCATCCCATCCAACACCTCAGGCACAAAATAGGCGCGCTTATCCAGCGGCACATAGCCGACGGCTTCGTCTTTACGGGAGAGTTCGGCGCAGGCCGCATGCAGCAGGTGGCTCCGGCCTCCGCCGTGGCGCGACCAGAAATAGATGTAGCTGCCGTGCCGCTGAGTCAATGCCGAATGAAGCGCCGCCAGCAGCGAAGCGTTTTCTCCGGGATAGAAACTGTCGAACGTTTCGTCATCCGGTAAATAGAGCGGTAATGAAAGCTGTGCCGGCGTGTTCAGAAGCACCTCAAACCTAACGGGCAGGAAAACGGGGCAAGTCTATCACAGAAACTTTCCCCTGTTGAACCGGCAGCACACCTGCCGCCGGGGTCAGTCGCCGCCGTCGGCTCGCGACAGCGGCGACATTCGTCACGGCATCATAAGGAACCTTCTTCTTCATCTGCCGGATCAAGCACGACTTCTTCTTTGCGCAGCAGGGAAATCACGCGGAACAGCAGGCTCAGGAAAATCCCCACCACCGTCGCCAGCGCCATCCCTTTTAGTTCGACGGCGCCGAGGTGAACCTTCGCGCCGCTGACCCCGATGATCAGAATCACCGCCGTCAGGATCAGGTTCTGCGCTTTGTCGTAATTCACCTTCGATTCGATCAACACTCGGATGCCTGACGCAGCAATCACTCCATACAGTAACAGCGATACGCCTCCCATCACCGGCACGGGGACCGCTTGGATCGCCGCCGCCAGCTTACCGACGCAGGACAACAGGATAGCCAGCACCGCCGCGCCGCCGATCACCCAAGTGCTGTAGACCTTGGTCAACGCTAATACGCCGATGTTCTCGCCATAAGTCGTATTCGGCGTGGAACCGAAACAGCCGGAGAAAACGGTGGAGATCCCATTGGCGAACAGGGAGCGATGCAGTCCGGGATCACGCATCAAATCTTTCTTGACGATATTGGCTGTCACCACCAGATGTCCGATGTGTTCGGCTATCACCACCAGCGCGGCGGGAAGAATGGACAACACGGCGAACCACTCAAAACGCGGCGTGTAGAATGTCGGCAGAGCAAGCCAGTGGGCCTGCGCGACCGGCGTCAGATCCACCATGCCCATAAAGAAGGATAGCGCGTAACCCGCCAATACGCCGACCAGAATAGGGATGATGGCCAGAAAGCCACGAAACATCACCGATCCCAGAATCGTCACAGCCAGCGTCGTCAGCGAAACAATCACGGCTTTGGTATCGACGCTCGCGCCGTCGGCGGGCAACAGTCCCGCCATCCCGGCCGCTACGCCAGCCAGTTCCAGACCGATCACCGCCACGATAGCGCCCATTGCCGCGGGCGGAAACATGACCGAAAGCCAGGCGGTCCCGGCTTTTTTGACAATCAACGCCACCAAACAGAACAGGACGCCGCAGATAATAAATCCGCCCAAAGCCAGCTCATAACCCAGCGGTAGCAACAGCAGCACCGGAGAAATGAACGCAAAACTGGATCCCAGATAGGCCGGTATTTTTCCTTTACAGATCAGCAAATACATCAGCGTCCCGATACCATTGAACAATAATACGGTGGCGGGATTGATTTTGAACAGGATCGGGACCAGCACCGTCGCGCCGAACATGGCGAACAAGTGCTGGAGGCTCAACGGGAGGGTTTGTAACAACGGTGGCCGTTCACTAACGCCGATGGCGCGACGAGTCATCTTGTTATTCCTTTCTCTAGGTGTTGAAAAAACAATCAGTAAAGCGGTCGTATCCGCTTCAATACGACATCTCCCGGGCGACCCGCCGCGACTTCGTCAGCGCAAACAGCTCAACCCGCAAACTCAACCCCAAAAAAACCGGCTCTTCAGCCGGCTCATCGTATCTGCTTATTTGGTACCGAACAGCTTGTCGCCGGCATCACCCAGGCCCGGCATAATGTAACCGTGTTCGTTCAGCTCTTTATCGATAGATGCGGTATACAGCTCAACATCCGGATGGGCCTTCTCCAGCGCGGCGATCCCTTCCGGGGCCGCGACCAGCACCAGTAGCTTGATACGCTTGCAGCCGGCTTTCTTCAACAGGTCGATGGTGGCGATCATGGAACCGCCGGTCGCCAGCATAGGGTCTACCACTAGCGCCATACGCTCGTCGATATTGGACGCCAGTTTCTGGAAATAAGGTACCGGCTCCAGCGTTTCTTCGTCACGGTACATCCCCACAACGCTAATACGCGCGCTGGGCAGATTTTCCAGCACCCCTTCCATCATGCCCAGACCCGCGCGCAAAATCGGCACAACGGTAATTTTTTTTCCCTTGATTTGATCGATTTCAACCGGTCCGCACCACCCTTCAATAGTGACTTTCTCCATGACCAAATCCGCCGTAGCGACATACGTCAGCAGGCTCCCGATTTCCGACGCCAGCTCACGAAAACGTTTGGTGCTGATATCCTGCTCGCGCAACAGACCCAGTTTGTGTCTAACTAGCGGGTGTTTAACCTCTACGATCTTCATTTTTCTTCTCCCCTTCGGCTACGGACGGCAAAAAAATCGCCGGATTATACCGCTTTTGCAAGCGGGAACATACGGCGGCAGCTGATCCAGATCAAGCCGCTCTGCGAATTAGACGTCCTATTTCCTAAAAGACCGCGCCGGCACTCGCCGCTCGCAAACGTTTGCTTAGGCTGTTAGAATTGCCCCGCTCCATTTTCCAATCACCAAACGTAACCTCCGTGGGGACTCCGCAGTGACCGATAAAACCTCTCTCAGCTATAAAGACGCAGGCGTGGATATTGATGCAGGCAATGCATTGGTTGGACGTATTAAAAGCGTAGTGAAACAAACTCGACGCCCGGAAGTCATGGGAGGTCTGGGAGGATTCGGCGCCCTGTGCGCCCTGCCGCAAAAATATCGTGAGCCGGTGCTGGTTTCCGGCACCGACGGCGTGGGCACCAAACTGCGTCTGGCGATGGATCTGAAGCGTCACGACGCCATCGGCATCGACCTGGTGGCCATGTGCGTCAATGATTTGGTCGTTGCTGGCGCCGAGCCGCTGTTTTTTCTCGACTACTATGCCACCGGCAAGCTGGACGTGGACACGGCGGCGAGCGTCATCACCGGTATCGCCGCAGGCTGCAAACAGTCCGGCTGCGCTCTGGTCGGCGGCGAAACGGCGGAAATGCCGGGGATGTATCACGGAGAAGATTATGACGTCGCCGGTTTCTGCGTCGGCGTGGTCGAAAAATCAGAAATCATCGACGGCAGTAAGGTAAAAGAAGGCGACGCACTGATCGCGTTAGCCTCCAGCGGCCCGCACTCCAACGGCTATTCGCTGGTGCGCAAAATTCTGGAATTCAGCCACACGGACCCAGCTACCGAGCAGCTGGATGGCGTGCCGTTGGCCGATCACCTGCTGGCGCCGACCAAAATCTACGTGAAATCCATCCTGTCGCTGATTGAGAAAATGGACGCGCACGCCATCTGCCACCTGACCGGCGGCGGCTTCTGGGAAAATATTCCGCGCGTACTGCCGGAAGGCATGCAGGCCACCCTCGATGAGTCCAGCTGGCAATGGCCGTCCGTATTCAACTGGCTGCAAAAAGCTGGCAACGTCAGCCGTCATGAAATGTACCGCACCTTCAACTGCGGCGTGGGCATGATCGTCGCCCTGCCGGCCGAACAGGTAGAAGACGCGATTGCCCTGCTGAACGCCAACGGTGAAAAAGCCTGGAAAATCGGTAACATTAACCGCACCGATACCGGAGAAACCGTGGTTATTAACGCATGAAAAATATCGTAGTGCTGATTTCAGGTGAAGGAACTAACCTGCAAACGTTGATCTCTGCCTGTGAGCGCTGCCGCGTCAAAGGCAAGATCGTCGCCGTATTCAGCAACAATCCCGAAGCGGGGGGATTGGCTCGTGCGCAGGACGCTGACATCCCGACGCACGTGTTATCCCCGAGTGAAGAAGTCGAGCGCGTGGCTTATGACGCGGCGCTGGCGGACGAAATAGAGAAATATCAGCCCGACGTCATCGTGCTCGCAGGCTATATGCGCATACTGAGCGCCGAGTTCGTCTCCCGATTCGAGGGAAAAATTCTCAACATTCACCCTTCCCTGCTGCCGAAATACCCCGGTCTGCATACGCACCGTCTGGCGATGAAAAATCGCGACCGGCTGCACGGCGCGTCGGTACATTTCGTCACAGAAGCGCTGGACGGCGGACCGATTGTGCTGCAGGCGCGCGTTCCTATTTTCGACGATGACGAAGAGCAGGATGTGAAGGCGAGAGTGCAGACTCAAGAGCACACCATCTATCCGCTGGCGGTCAATTGGTTTCTGGAAGGCCGTTTGAAAATGAAAGATAACGAAGCCTGGTTGGACGGTATTCGCATCCCGCCGCACGGCTACGCCGCCGACTAAATCATCTTTTGCCCCGGAGGCACTTGCCGCCGGGGCCTATCATGAGTATTCTCCCCCGCTTTTTACCCGTTTACGATCCTGAAGCCGGGGCCGCAAGGTTCGGCGAGTCGTCATTCGGCACGAGTAATAGCTGACAGGACACGCCTGCTATTTATAAGATACTCCTTTTGAGCGTGCTTTTTCCGCTGAGAGCCGCCATTCTGTAAAAGGGATTTTAGAGTTAGCATCCTGATTAATAGGGAAAACAAATGAAAAAACTTTTCACATTGATGATGCTCGGCTTGGCGATATGCGCCGCCAGCATCCCCTCTCAGGCCGGAACTACACTCGACCGGATCAACCAGACCGGCGTTCTGCGCAATGTCTTGTTTAACGACTATCCGCCGTTTAGCTACATCGATGACAATAATCAGCTGGTCGGTTTTGACGTGGATGTCGCTAAGGCCATCGCACAGAAGCTTGGCGTCAAACTGCAGTTGGCGACGCCGGGTTGGGAGGCCATCGTCGGCGGACGCTGGCAGGGGCGTTGGGACCTGTGCGTTTGTTCCATGACGCCGAACCCCGAGCGCTCGAAAGTCCTCGATTTCGCCACGCCGTACTACAGCACCTTCGCCGTGCTGATCGTGCACAAAGACGAAAAACAGATTCAGTCGGCGGCGGACCTCAGCAACAAGCGCGTGGGTTTGGGTCTCGGCTCCAGCTATGAAAGCTACCTGAATAAAAGCCTCGTTATTCCGGGCGGCAAACCGATCAACTTCCCCTTCCAAAACGTTCAGGCGATCCCGACCGACGAGGCCATCGCATTTCAGAATCTGGCGCTCGGTCCCGGCAAACGCTTAGATGCCGTGATCTCTGATCGCATTACCGCCAAGCCGCGTCTGGCGCGCATGACGCAGCTGCGCGTCGTCTCAACGCTTTACTCCGAACCTAACTGGATCGCCACCGACAAAGGCGACCCCGAATGGACCGCCAAGCTGGCGGAAACCCTTAACGCCCTGCGCGCCGACGGGACGATGTCGCGAATCTCCCAGCAGTGGTTTGGCGAAGATATCACCGAGATTGCCCAATAATGACTCAGCACACACCGTCTTCCTCGTCTCGCAATACGATGGGGGCACCGGCGCGGAGCCGGGATAATCGTATGGGGTTCCGCGTCCGGGCCGGACTGACCTGGCTATTGCTGATCGGACTGCTCTTCTGGCTGTTCGCCAGCATGCACCTGGATACTGACCTGATACGTCAGAAACTGCCGTCCATGTTAGGGCTGCATTTGTCGCCAGACGGCTTCATTCAGGGCGCGGTGCTTAGCATTGTCATCACCGTCATCTCCATGCTGTTCTGCATCCTGCTCGCCGTGCTGACCGCTATCGGCCGCCTCTCCTCAAGCGCGCTGGCTTTTGGCTGCGCCACGTTCTACGTGTCGTTATTCCGCGGTACGCCGCTGCTGGTGCAGGTACTCATCATTTACCTCGCTTTGCCGCAGGTCGGTATCGTGATGGGCGCCTTCACCTCAGGCATTATCGCGCTGTCGCTCAACTATGGCGCCTATCTGGCCGAAACCATTCGCAGCGGCGTGCTGTCGGTGCCGCGTGGTCAGAAAGAGGCCGCGATGGCGCTGGGGCTATCGCGCTGGACCATCATCACCCACGTCATCACTCCGCAGGCGTTGCGCATCATTATCCCGCCCGCGGGTTCGCAGTTTATTTCCATGATCAAGGATTCGTCGCTGGTCTCTTTGATGGGGCTGTGGGAGTTGAACTTTTTGGCGCAGTCTTACGGACGAAGCACCTATCACTACATGGAAATGCTGACCTCCGCCGCCGCGATCTATTGGCTGATGTCGATGGTACTGGAACTGTTGCAAACTCGTCTCGAGCGTCATTTCGCACGCGGCTACGAACGCCACGATCGCAAAGACGCCTCCTGACTTCGTTCGCCGAGGGCCGCTCGCTCTTCCATCGGCCCTCGGCGAGCCGCCGCCCTTATCCGATAGCGTTTCGCTTCGCATCACGCGAAACGGACGCTGTCACCTAACCTCTTCCTCCTTTTCGGGTCCCGTTCTCGCGCCTGTGCACATTTTATTTATTTACGAAACACGCTAAATGTCTTTGAGATCGTGGGTTTTTTATTTCTGTCCCGATACCCTTGCATTCTCTGTATTGAAAATCCCAATAATAATTATTATCTTTCGCTGCTTGATTGATACGGATACTTTACATGCGCCCGGTATTTCCTTACATCGCTTTGCTGATTTGCAGCTTGTTCAGTACGCTTTCTCCTGCAAAAACCATCACCGACATCCTGGGACGCCAGGTTAGCATCCCGGACAATCCCCAGCGCATCGTACTGGGCGAAAGCCGCATGCTGTACACGCTCGCGCTGCTGGAACCCGGCAATCCCGCGCAGCGCGTCGTGGGCTGGCCCAACGATCTCGCTCGCTACGATGCCCAGAGCTGGCATCAGTACACTCAGAAATTCCCATCCATCGCCCACATCCCGATTCTGGGCAACGGCAACCTCAACACGATCAATGCCGAAATGTTGCTGCCGCTGAAACCCGATCTGGTGATCCTGCCGCGTCTGGCGAAAGGATCGGATAACGAGCAGCGCTTGCAGCACATTCTAACAGAGGCGGGCATTCCCTATATCTATGTTGATCTGCGCATCGAACTGATCAAAAACACCCTGCCCAGTCTCAAGTTACTGGGAGAGGCCTTGAATCGTCCCGAACGCGCGGCCGCCTTCAGCGCGTTTTATCAGCAGCATATGGACGTTATCCGCGACCGTCTCAGCCGCTATCAGGGCAAAAAAACTACCGTCATGCTGCACCTGCATCTGGGGCGACGCGACACCTGCTGCACCACCGCCGTCAACGGCAATTTAGGCGAGCTGCTGGACTTCGCCGGCGGGGACAACATCGCCAAAGGCACCATCCACAGCGTTTATGGCGAACTCAACCCGGAACAGGCGCTGGCCGCCAGGCCGGACGTGTACATCGCCACCGGGATGGCCGGACCGGAAGGAAAACGCGTCTCCAACCTGATGCTCGGCCCGGAGGTCACGCCGCAAGAGGCGAACGACAGCTTTAACACGCTGCTACAGCAACAGCCGTTGCTGTCTCATCTGGCGGCGGTCCAATCCGGCAGAGCCTGGAGCATGTGGCACAACTTTTACCTCAGCCCTTATCACGTCGTGATGGTGGAAATGTTCGCCAGGGCGCTCTACCCGTCGCTATTTAGCGATATCGACCCACAACAAACCTTAAAACAACTCTATCAGCAGTTTTTACCGATCGATTTTTCAGGGACCTATTGGAGTCAGTTATCACATGAATAATCATTTATGGCGCAAAGGCTGGCCTTTATTGGCCGTCATGCCTTTCACCTCATACGCGGCAACTCAACAAGCACAGCAGGATGAAACGCTGGTCGTTAATCGCGACACGACGCCCGCCGCCTCCAGCGCCAAGGAGACCGGCTATCAGCCTCATAAGACGGTAACGGGTACGCGTACTGAAAGCCGCCTGCTGGACGTGCCTCAGGCCGTTAACGTCGTCCCTCAGCAAGTGCTGCAGGACTGGTCGGCGACCAATATCGACGAAGCGCTCTACAATGTCAGCGGCATCACCCAGTCCAACACGCTGGGCGGGACGCAAGATGCGTTGATTAAGCGCGGCTTCGGGGACAACCGCGACGGCTCGATTTTCCACGATGGCGTGCGTTCTATTCAGGCGCGTAACTTTACGCCGACCAGCGAACGTGTCGAAGTGCTGAAAGGGCCGGCCTCCATGCTGTTCGGCATGGGCGAACCCGGCGGCGTGATTAACGTCATCACCAAAAAACCCGAGCTGGTGCAGAAAACGCATATCGAAGGCTGGAACAGCAGCTTTAACGGCGGCGGCGGTCAGTTGGACGTCACCGGACCGATCAGCGATTCCGGACTCGCCTATCGCATGATCGTCGATCACGACGAAACCGACTACTGGCGCAACTTCGGCCGCAACCGCCAAACGACCATCGCGCCATCGCTGATGTGGTATGGCGAGGACACAACATTGCGCGTCGCCTACGAGCACCAGGAGTATCTGACGCCGTTTGATCGGGGCACGGTGATTGACAGCCGTACGGGCAAACCGGTTGATGTGCCACGCGACCGTCGCTTCGATGAAACTTACAACGCCACCCGCGGCGATCAGGACACCCTGACCTTCCAGGCGGACCACAACCTGTCCGACCGCTGGAAAACCAGTCTGACTTATGCCTATAGCCGCAACCGCTACAATGACAATCAGGCTCGCGCCACCAAATATAACGCAACGACCGGCGATCTGACCCGTCAGGCCGACTCGACCGGCTACGCGCACAGTCAGTCGCAGGCCGTACAGCTAACGCTGAATGGCGATATCGACTGGGGACAGACCAACCATCAGCTGCTGTTCGGCGTCGATCATGAAGCCGACCGGACTTACCGCGGAGATATGATCCGCGGCACCGCCGTCACCAACTTCAACGTCTATAATCCGGTTTACGGCCTGCTTCCCGCTTCGACTTCCGTCAGCGCCGCGGACAGCGACCAGCGTGAAAACGTCGACAGCACCGGCGTGTTTATGCAGGACGCCATCCGTCTTGACGCCAACTGGATGCTGCTCGGCGGACTGCGCTACGACCACTTCGACGTGATGTCCGGCAAGGGGCGTCCCTTCGTCACAAATACCGACGGCTCTTACGGTCGTCTCGTGCCGCGTGCCGGCGTGGTTTACAACCTGACGTCCTACTCGTCGCTGTACGCCAGCTATAGCGAATCTTTCAAGCCCAACACGTCAATTGCGACTCAGATTGGCGCGCTGCCGCCTGAACTAGGCAAATCGTATGAAATCGGCGCCAAACTGGATTTGCCGAATCGCATCACCGCCAACATCGCACTATTTGATATACACAAACGCAACGTGATGGTCAGCGAGGACGTGGGCGGCGAAACCGTCACACGCACCGCCGGCAAAGTCCGTTCGCAAGGGGTTGAGCTGGATATGGCCGGCAAGCTGACGGACTCACTCAGCCTGATTGGCTCTTATGCCTTTACCGACGCGCGCGTCACTTCGGACCCGGACAATAATGGCAATCGCATGCCCAACGCGGCGCGTCACACCGCATCGCTGTTCCTGACGCAAGACTTCGGCAACCTTGGACTGCATGCGGGCGACAACCTGCGCGTCGGCGCAGGAGCGCGCTACGTCGGCCGCAGGGCTGGCGATGCCGCTAACAGCTTCACGCTGGACGACTACACCGTCGCCGATGCCTTTGTCTCCTACAGTCTGCCCATCAACGGCTATGCGGTGAAATGGCAGGTCAACGTGAAAAACCTGTTTGATAAGACGTACTACCCTTCCAGCGGCAGCAATCTACGTGTAGCCGTGGGCGAACGCCGGGAAGTGATGCTGCGCGCCAGCGTAGACTTCTAATTTTTGCTCTGACATCACTGCTCCGGAAACGGGGCAGTGCTTTTCCCCTTCAATGTATGCCTGCCGCGTTTCAGCATCATCTGCCCGTAAACGGTTTAGGCCGGCATGGGTATTGGGAGAAGGTTCGGGTGTTGGGAGAAGGTTGGGATAGTAATGGAAGGAAAAGGTCACGCTGCGTTTTGAGGGGAAATTGCCCGGCGCAAAGCGCCGAGCAAGCAGGTAACGTTATTATTTAACGCTGGCGATGGTGCCTTTATAACCTGTAACAACCACGTGCAGCTGTTTGAACACGCCGTAGTCTTTAGTGGTCACTTCATAACGCGGAGCCACGATCAGGTCTGCGCCAGACGCTTTAACGGCGTTGTAAGCTGCAGCAGATTTCACGGAAGCAGAGACGTCGATGAAAGACAGCGCGCCGCCAGTACCGTAGCTTACGCCATCGATGTATTTGTCGCCTTCACCCCATTTGATCACACCGAACAGGACGTTTGCAGACGCTTCGCCATTGATTTTTTCGCCAACGGTGATGTCCGCTTTAACGGAAGATTCAACACGCGCTTCCAGACCGGCGGTCGGCTGGCTGGTATTATAAGAGGAACAGCCCGCCAACAGAGATACCGCAAACGCCGCTGCGGCTAATTTGAATTTTTTATTCATGGTGTGTAATCCCTTTACTTAAAATGAAAAAAACTTCGCAGTTCGAAGCCAGTGAATATTATTTACTTTTAGTTTTAATTACCAGAACACCTATCTAACGCATAAATAAAACATCCATAAACCTTACTTTTTAGCCATAATAACATTTATCACAGAGGCCCAGACGCCGCCCTATCTGAGTTCACTCTTCTTTCCAGAAAATATTACCCAGGCATTAATGCTTAAATAAGCAACAATACCGCCGACATTTCAATACCAAATAAAAAACAGATTAATAAAAAGAACAAGGGATATATCTATCTCTTATTTTTCGTATAGGTAAAGGTTATTTGAACAAAAAACAAACCACGACAACAACGATGAAACCAAAAAGAATAAATATTCTTTGCGCGAGCAAATAATATAAAACAGGGTTTCATCTTTTATTAAAATAAAAATACCTTGTTTTCAGTATAAAATATTATTTTAAATAGTGCATTACACTGATTAGACTTCAATACGACGCGAAAATCGTTCGCCAAATAGTAAATATCAGGCACTATAAAGAACGACAAGAAAGCAAAATATCACGATAAGATACTGATAATAGAGGATTTACTATGTCTGGCTCGAACCACATCGTTCGTCTGAGACCACTGGAACGAGATGATTTGCCCTTCGTTCATCAATTGGATAACAACGCCAGCGTGATGCGCTACTGGTTCGAAGAACCCTATGAAGCCTTCGTAGAGTTGAGCGATCTGTATGACAAACACATTCATGACCAAAGTGAGCGCCGCTTCATCATCGAACACGAGCGGGTCAAAGTCGGACTGGTAGAACTGGTAGACATCAACCACATCCATCGCCGGGCCGAGTTTCAGATCATCATCGACCCCGCGCATCAGGGCTGCGGCTATGCGAGCGCCGCCGCACAGCTGGCGATGGACTACGGCTTCGCCATTCTCAACCTCAACAAACTGTATCTGATTGTGGACAAGGAGAACCAGAAGGCGATCCACATCTACAGCAAGCTAGGGTTCGATGTGGAAGGTGAGTTGATTCACGAATTCTTTATCAACGGAGAGTACCGCAACGCCATTCGGATGTGCATTTTTCAGCATAAGTATCTGTCCAGGCACAAAAAGCCCAGCGGCGCCCCGTCTCCCGAGGCTGACATTACCCGATAACCGATGCGCATTGCCGCCCCAGGCGATGCGCATGTTGCCGAACCCGCGCCCTCTGTCTTCCAGGCGCTCCCTTTCCCACCAGTGGGGGTTCACTGATGAGTGCTGAACAAGACGTCTCCAAAACCACTATTCACATCGCGCTCAATCCTGTTGTCCGACGATAAATTGGCTTTCATTGATGCCTTTCGTACGAAAATCAGCGTCACCCAAAAAATTAAGTTCCTCGCACAACGTCCATTGCCGAAAATATCACGACACTTCAGGGATCATGCCACATGATAGTTATGCCTTCTCCACCAAAGTCATGTCTGAAATAAAGAGCTTGATGTCGCATCGGTATTTCGTGGTGGCAGGGTTTATTCCTGATATTTTAATTAGAGGTTATTTTGAATCATCAAAAATTAAATATGACTTAAAAACCACATTAATCCCAGCCTAAGGGAAATTGACAAAATAATATAAGGACACTGTAGTCGATATTCTGGACTAAACACTCTTCTTTACCGCCATGAATGTCTTGACCTCATCAACATATTATCGAGAATGCTATTTTTGAAGGACGGGCATCGTTATTTGGGACGGCCAGCACACGTTGAGGCAAATAAGATCGTCCTCATGACGCCATGAGGGGGTTAGCGGCGGGAAGCGGGCTAACGGGAAGCTGGGTCCATTCCCATTATCACAGCCACCTATTTGCCCGCCCGAGTTAGGGGGAGATTGAGCGTCATGCGAGCAAAACCGCGCCCCCTTTTTAGAACGGGACGCGCGCGCTTTGCTTTTTCTGGCTTTTTATACGCTTAATCTGCGGTGGATCTCGTACCGTATGACGCTTCGGCAACGTTAAGCATCGTAACGCCGGAACAGCGCCCTGCCACGCAGCAAACGCAACCCTAACCACCCGCCGCAGAGGGAAAGCAGCAGGGCACTCAGCGGCGGCAGGCCAATCCACAACGGCCAGTTAGGCTCCCACGGGAAGTCGAACACTTTGCGTTGCAGCATCCACAGCGCCGCCTCCGCGCCCAGAGCTGCCGCCAGCCCCGCGGCCAGCCCCATTACGGCGAACTCGCACCAAAGCGTGGTCCGCAGCAGCTTCTTGCTGGCTCCCAGCGTCCGATAAACCATTAATTCCTGACGACGCTGCCCCATCCCGACCTGGATCTGTGCCAGCAGCAGCAATACGCCGCAGAAGATGACCAGAACCACCATCACTTCCAGCGCGCGACTGACCTGTTGCAGCACCTGTCCGACCTGTTTGAGAATTGTGCCGATATCCAGCACGCTCAGCGTGGGAAACTGCCGGTTAAGCTGGGTAATCACGTTGTCCTGCCCGGTGTGTCGGAAGCTGGTCAGCCACGACTGCGGCTGATGCTCGAGCGCGCCGGGCGGGAAGATAAAGAAGAAGTTCGGCCGCAAACTTTCCCAGTCCACCTGACGGAAGCTGGTGACTTTGGCGCTGAACGGCTGCGTGTCGCCGGTGAATGTCAGCGTGTCGCCCAGCGAAACCCCGAGACGCTCCGCCACGCCCTGCTCTATCGACACCTCGCCCTGCTTCGGCGGCCACGGCCCGGACACCAGCACATTGTGTGACGGCAGTTCCGCCAGCCAGGTCAGATTCAGCTCGCGGTTTACCGTGCCGCCCCCCGGCGCATCCTCGGGGATCAGCTCCGTGGCGACGCGCCCATTGATCTCCGTCAGTCGCGCGCGGACGATCGGATAAAAGCGATCCGGCTGCACCTGGTGCTGGATCAGGAAATCTTTCACCGCAGGGACCTGATCGCCGGTGATATTCAGTACAAAGTAATTCGGGCTATCCGGCGGCAACTGCTGCTGCCAGCGGTCCAGCAGGTCGCCGCGTAAGAGCAGCAACAGCGCCAGCAGCATAAACGACAGCGCAAACGCCGCCAGCTGGCCGATGGTTGACCACGGCTGACGCAGGAGCCGGTTGATCGCCAGACGCAGGGATAACCGTTTCAGCGTGAGGCGTCGCAGCACCAGCAGGCTGCCCCAGCCTATCGTTCCCAGCAGCAGCGCCAAGACGACCATTCCTCCCAGCAACGACCACAACAGCGAGCCGCCGCCGGACAGCACGAACAACAACCCGATTACGACCACCGCGACGGCTGGCAGGTAGTAGCGCAGCGGCCAGACGTTGGCCGTCACGTCCCGCCGTAGCACGCGCAACGGCTGGGTCGCCAGCAGAAGGCGATACGGCCGCAGACCGACCAATAGCGAAATCAGCACCAGCGTGCCGAGCGCCCAAGCCCAGGGCCAGAACCCAGCGGGCGGCAGCGTGGCGGGCAGTACCGGCGCCAGCGCGCGCATCAATACCGCCTCGAAGCCCAAACCCAGTAAGCTCCCCGCCACAGCCGCCAGCGCCAACACCGATAGCCATTGACCGACAATCAGTCGACGCAGGGCGCCACGACCGGCGCCCAAGGTTTTCAGTACGGCGACCAGGTCATAGCGCGTGCGGCAGTAATGACTCATCGCAACAGTCACCGCCGCAATGGCCAGCAGCAGCGTCAGCAGCGCGGAGAGCAGGAGGAACTGCTGCGAACGTTGAAGCGATTTGCTCAACGCGCCCGGAGAATCTTCCATGCCGTACCAGCGCTGATCCGCCTTCAATTGGGGTTTGATCCAGTCGCCATACTGCGCGATGTCTTGAGATTCTCCCGCGAACATGTAGCGCCAGGTGATGCGGCCGCCGGGCTGAATCGCGCCGGTACGGGCGACATCGGCCATATTCATCAACACGCGCGGCGCGGTTTCAAAGGGATTGAAGCCGTTATCCGGTTCCTGAATCAGCTCACCCGCGATGCGCAGCGTGGTATCGCCGATATCGAGTTGATCTCCGACTCGCGCGCCCAACAATGCCAGCAGGCGCGGGGCGACCAGGATCGTGCCGGGTGCGGCACGGAGCTGCGCAGGC
Source organism: Lonsdalea quercina (assembly GCF_900107885.1). Taxonomy (NCBI): domain Bacteria; kingdom Pseudomonadati; phylum Pseudomonadota; class Gammaproteobacteria; order Enterobacterales; family Pectobacteriaceae; genus Lonsdalea; species Lonsdalea quercina. The sequence goes on from NZ_FNQS01000001.1 coordinate 347,180, forward strand.
CGGGTCTGTAAATTCCCATACAACGGATAGCGATCGTCAGCGGCTTTAACCTGCGCCAGCTGCGCATTTTCCCCGGCGTAGGTCATCGTCATAAACGACACCTGTCGACTGACGGTCAACCTGTCTTGTTCCGCCCGTTGCAACCATGCTTCATCCACCGGCCTTGAGGCGCGCAGCACCCGGTCGCCAGCTAAAAAGTCGCGGCTTTGTTGACTCAGACCCTGTTCCATACGATCGCTGATGGTGCCGAGCGCCAGCACGCAGGCCACGGCCAGCGTCAGCGCCAGCCAGACGATCAGCAGCGAAGGGGAGAGCCATTCGCGCCAAAACCAGCGCCAAATCATGACTCCTCCCACAGTTTACCGTCACGCAGACGTAAACGCCGCTCGCAGCGCGCCGCCAGCTGTTCGTCATGGGTGACCAGAATCAACGTCGTGGCATAGTCGCGATTCATCGCAAACAGCAGGTCCACGATGCGTTCGCCGGTCTGCCGATCGAGATTGCCGGTCGGCTCATCGGCAAACAAAACTTTTGGACGACCGCTGAACGCACGCGCCAGCGCCACGCGCTGCTGTTCGCCGCCGGACAGTTGAGCCGGCAGATGCTGTAACCGCGCGCCAAGCCCGAGCTGTTGTAGCAGTTGTTCGGCCTGTTGGCGGCTCTCGCGGTCGCTTTCACCCCGCAGCAGCGCAGGTAACTGGACGTTTTCCAACGCATTTAACGTTGGCACCAGCATAAAAGACTGAAACACAAAGCCGACGTCGCGCGCCCGCAACGCCGCGCGCCCCTCCTCATCCAACCCGTTAAGCGGCTCCCCCAACAGCGCGACGTCGCCGCTGCTGCCGTCGTCCAGTCCGGCCAGAATGCCCAGCAACGTCGACTTGCCCGACCCGGACTCGCCGATTAACGCCAAAGTCTGGGCCGGTTTGACAACCAGCTCAACTCCGGTAAGGATGGACAGTTCATGTTCCCCTTGACCAACGTGTTTACTAAGATGATGAACTTCAAGAATGTTTTCCGCTGGCATTTTCTGGTCCTTTTACTGCTGGGAATAGTAAGTTTACGTGCTATCGCGGCGGATACGCTGCTGGTGCTGGGCGACAGTCTGAGCGCGGGCTATCGTATGTCGGCGACGCAGGCCTGGCCTGCCTTGCTGAATAGCCGCTGGCAGTCAGCCCCCGGCGGCGTTAACGTCGTCAATGGCAGCATCAGCGGCGACACCGCCGCCCAGGGGCTGGCCCGCGTTCCGGCTTTACTGCGACAGCACAGGCCGCGCTGGGTGCTGATCGAACTGGGCGGCAACGATGGGCTGCGCGGTTTTCCACCGTCCAGTCTGGAACAGGATCTGACAAAAATCATCTCTCAGGTCAAAGATGCCGGCGCACAGCCGCTGCTAATGCAGATCCGGCTGCCGACCAACTACGGCCGGCGCTATACTGAAACCTTCGCGGCCGTGTATCCGAAGCTGGCCTCGCAGTTCGCTATTCCGCTACTGCCGTTTTTCATGGAGCAGGTCTATCTCAAACCCGAGTGGATGCAGGATGACGGCATCCATCCGAACCGCGACGCCCAGCCGTTTATCGCCGACTGGATGGCGCAAAAACTCGGCCCTCTAGTTAACCACGACTCTTGATATTCAGGGCTTTATAGTTAGGTAAAGTTATGCAAAAAGCGATTTTAATCACCGGCTGTTCCAGCGGTATCGGCCTGATCGCCGCGCAGGATCTTAAACAGCGCGGCTACCGGGTTTTGGCGGCCTGCCGACGTGCGGAAGATGTGGAAAGAATGAACGCTTTGGGGCTGGAAGGCATCGAGCTGGATCTGGACGACCGCGACAGTGTGGAGCGCGCCGCCGACCGCGTCATTTCGCTCACCGGCAACCGGTTGTACGGGCTTTTCAACAACGCCGGCTACGGCGTGTACGGCCCGCTGAATACGATCTCTCGCCAGCAGTTGGAGCAACAGTTTTCCAGTAATCTGTTCGGCACCCACCAACTGACGCAGCGACTGCTGCCCGCCATGCTTGCGCACGGCGAAGGGCGTATCATCCAGACCAGCTCCGTCATGGGACTGGTCGTCACGCCGGGACGCGGCGCCTATGCAGCCAGCAAGTATGCCCTTGAAGCGTGGTCAGACGCGCTGCGTATGGAGCTGCACGGCAGCGGGATACACGTTTCGTTGATAGAACCTGGACCGATCAGCACGCAGTTTTCCGCCAACGTTAACCAAACGCAGCACGATCGTCCCGTCACGAATCCCGGCATCGCCAAGCGATTCACGCTGACGCCAGAGGCGATATTGCCGAAATTGCGCCACGCTCTGGAGAGTCCGCGCCCCAAATTACGCTATCCGGTCACGCTGATGACTCATGCGCTGTCGATACTTCGCCGTCTGCTCCCCGGACGCGCACTCGACGGCTTATTACGCACTCGCTCCTGACAGGGGTTGAAGCAGAGGGAATGTGCCCCCATAACTCGCTGAAACGGATAAGAGAGAATCCCATGCTAGAACAACACGCCAACGCGATTGATATTAACGAAACGAATTTGCAGCAAGTGCTGGAACAGTCGATGACCGTCCCGGTGCTGATTTATTTCTGGTCCGAGCGCAGCCCGCACTGTCAGGAACTCGGCCCGGTACTGGACCGACTGGCCGCCGAATATACGGGTCAGTTCTTGCTGGCGAAAGTGGACTGCGACGCCGAACAACGCGTCGCCGCGCAATTCGGCCTGCGCGCGATCCCCACCGTCTATCTGTTCAAAGACGGTCAGCCGTTAGACGGCTTCCAGGGACCTCAGCCGGAAGACGCGATCCGCGAACTGTTGCAGCGCGTTCTGCCTAAAGCAGAAGATCTGAAAACGGCGGAAGCCGAGCGTTTGATTCAGGACGGCAAGCTGCAGGATGCCCTGCCGCTGTTGAAAGAAGCCTGGCAATTGGATAGCAAACGAAGCGACATTGCCCTGTTGCTGGCCGAAGTGCAGATCGAGCTTAATCGCGCGGAAGACGCCGAAGCCGTGCTGAGCGCCATTCCGATTCAGGATCAGGATAGCCGCTATCACGGGCTGGTGGCGCAGATCGAATTGCTGAAACAAGCCGCCGATACCCCGGAAATCAAGCAGCTGCAACAGGAGCTGGTCGCGGATCCGGACAATGCGGATCTGGCGGTGAAGCTGAGCCTAAAGCTGCATCAGGTCGGCCGTAACGAAGAGGCGCTGGAATTGCTGATCGGCATGCTGAAGAAGGATCTGGCGGCCGCCAACGGCAGCGCGCGCAAAACGATGCTGGACATCATGTCCGCGCTGGGCACCGGCGACGCGCTGGCCGCGCGCTATCGTCGCCAGCTCTACGCCCTGCTTTACTGATCGCCGCGCTTTTCGACGGGCCGCCGCGGCCCGTCGTCGTTCTGTCCCGCTAACAGGTTTCGACCGTTTCAATCCAGCCGTTTCCGCCGTAAGGCGAGATCCCGCTCAACCAACGCCGCAGCATATTCAACGCCGCCATAGCGACAATTTCCTGCTGCGTCGACAACGCGTAGCGCGCCGCATTGAACTGGAGGGTCTGAGCCAGCGTTTGCGAAGGCGTATGCAACGCCAGAGACAACCTGCCCTCGCTCAATCCGCCAACCACCAGAGCCACCTGCGCCGAGCATCGCTGCGCCAGTTCGCGCGCCTGTTGCGCCACCGCCGTCAAGGCACTGGAGGAAGCGGTCAACAGATCGCCGCCGGCCAACGGCGCATTGGCGCCACGCAGCTGCCAGTGAACCAGCCCGGCGGTGAACGCTTCGGCGATTGCCAATCGCAAATGGCGTTTAGACAGCGCCTGCGCCAGCTGTGCAGGCAGACCCGCGGTCCCTTCGAACACCGTACTGTCGGCGACGGTCCCCTTCACCTGTCGCCATAACGCATGCATAGCGTCGTGCTGCGATGCGGGGCCGGTCAGTTTGATCTCGACGATGGGCACGGCGCAGCGGTATCCCAGCACCACGCCCGGCGGCAGGACGAGCGGCGCCAGCGCGCTCGCCAGATCGCTTTCTCCACGACCGAAGGTCGTCAGACGCAGACAGAGCGGCGCTTCGCCAAGCGTAAAACGCTGACGTAAACGCGGCATAATCTGCTGCTCGACCATCACCTTGAATTCAGACGGCACGCCGGGGGTGAAAAACAGCATGCAACGGTTCAGCTTCAGCGCGAAGCCACAGGCAGTGCCGACCGGGTTGTCGAGGATCTCCGCGCCGTCCGGGATCAGCGCCTGCTTCCGGTTCAGCGCCGACATGGGACGCCCGCGATCGGCGAAATAGGCCGTCATCTTCGCCAGCCACTCCGTATGCTCCACCAGCGGTACGCCCGCCGCCGTCGCCGCGGCGAGTGAACTTAAATCGTCGCTGGTCGGCCCCAGTCCGCCGTTAACGATCAGGATGTCCGCGACGTGACTGCGTTCGGTCAGTGCCGTTACCAGCGCGTCGAGTTCGTCGCCAACCGTCATGCGGCTGGCCATCGGCGCGCCCTGCTGAAACAGATAATCCGCCAGCCAGGCCGCATTGGTGTCAACGATCTGGCCGTGCAGCACCTCATCACCGGTGCAAAGCATCTCAACCCTAAGCATGTTTACTTTCTCCATTCGTGAATCGTCGGGCCATCGTCTGATTGCTCTTGGCACGCCTTGTCAGCCGCTCGGTCGATAAGGCGGCTTCACCCGTGGGCAACGAGCGATACAGCGCCCATCGGCACGAAGTCATCACAATTTATGATACTGAGATAATAAAGGAATGACGCTGCGGGTAAACGTGGGATTGAAGATCCAGAGGCGAAGGCGCGGAAACCGCGCCCTGTGGCAGGCGTTAGAAGCTGAGTCCTGCGCCCAGATAGAAACCGTCGGCGATTCTGCGGTCGTCGTTGGATGAACCCATCGTGATGTAGCGGTAGCCTACGTCCACGGAGAGCGGACGCAGCGGCTGCCAACGCACGCCGCCTTTCGCTTCAACGTAACGATCCAGATGGCTGGTGAACGCATCTGGTGAATAGTAGCCTTCCCCGAACAACGAGAAAGATGACGTCAGCGGGAACTGTACGCCACCGCCCACGGCCAGACCATAGCCGTCGTCACCATGATCGGGCTGCAAATAAACGCCTTTGACGCCCGCATTGACGGCGGCGCGACCGAGGCTAAAGCCGTAATCGACCCCCAAACTGTAGGCGTCGTTATTGTTGTCATTATCGTGACCCCACCCCGCGTTGGCGGATAGGCCGGGGAATGGCAAGCCGATGCTGGCGGCGGCGCCGACATAATCATTTCCCGCTTCCGCCGAAATGCCGATAGCTTGAGCGCCCGCCGAGGCCAGCAAAAGGCTGCCCAGGCACGCAGTCATCAATTTTTTCATCGTAATCGTCCTTAAATCGGAGTGTAAATTTATCAATTCGTGCCCATTGTCGGGCGCGCAGTCAATTTGGACATCATCAAATCGAACTGATTCTACGTCATGTTCGCGGCGGTGGAAGCCAGAATAGGGCTAAATATGCGGGTTTCATCTGACGAAATGCGACGAATTCGCATTTTTCAGTGCTGGCGATACCAATGATAAGCGCCGCCGATTTGCCTATTTACCGGCTCTGACTGATAGTTCTCACCAGTCGAGTCAAACCGTAAGGAAGTAAACATGAGCAATGAAAAACAAAAGCTGACCACCGCCTCCGGCGCGCCGGTCGTCAGCAATAACAACGTAATGACCGCAGGCCCTCGTGGCCCAATGCTGCTGCAGGACGTTTGGTTCCTGGAAAAGCTGGCTCATTTTGACCGTGAAGTGATCCCTGAGCGACGTATGCACGCTAAAGGCTCCGGCGCTTACGGTACATTCACCGTTACCCACGATATTACCCGCTACACCCGCGCTAAAATCTTTTCTGAAGTCGGTAAGCAGACCGATATGTTCCTGCGCTTCTCCACCGTAGCCGGTGAACGCGGCGGTGCCGACGCCGAGCGCGATATTCGTGGTTTCGCCATGAAATTCTACACCGAAGAAGGGAACTGGGATCTGGTCGGCAACAACACGCCGGTGTTCTACCTGCGCGACCCGCTGAAATTCCCGGACCTGAACCACGTAGTGAAACGCGATCCGCGCACCAACCTGCGGAACCCGGTCTACAAATGGGACTTATTCTCCCAATTGCCGGAAGCACTGCACCAGTTAACCATCGACTTCAGCGACCGCGGCCTGCCGAAATCCTATCGCCACATCCACGGTTTCGGTAGCCACACCTACAGCTTTATCAACGCCGACAACGAACGTTTCTGGGTGAAGTTCCACTTCCGTTGCCAGCAGGGCATCGAAAACCTGATGGACGACGAAGCGGAACAGCTGATCGGTAAAGACCGTGAAAGCTCTCAGCGCGATCTGTTCGACGCCATCGAGCGCGGCGACTTCCCGCGCTGGAACCTGCAGGTGCAGATTATGCCGGAAGCGGAAGCCTCTCAAGTGCCGTACAACCCGTTCGACCTGACCAAAGTCTGGCCGCACGGCGACTATCCGCTGATCGACGTCGGTTATTTTGAACTTAACCGCAACCCGGAAAACTACTTTGCCGAAGTAGAACAGTCCGCCTTCAGCCCGGCGAACGTCGTCCCCGGCGTCAGCTTCTCACCGGATAGAATGCTGCAGGGCCGTCTGTTCTCTTATGGCGATGCCGAGCGTTACCGTCTGGGCGTTAACCACCATCAGATCCCGGTCAACAAACCGCGCTGCCCGTTCCATAGCTATCACCGTGACGGCGCGATGCGCGTGGACGGCAACAGCGGCAACGGCGCGACGTATGAACCGAACAGCTTCAACGTATTCCAGGAACAGCCTGATTTCAGCGAGCCGCCACTGTCGCTGGAAGGCGCCGCCGACCACTGGAACCACCGCGAAGACGACGATTACTTCAGCCAGCCGCGCGCGCTGTTCCAGCTGCTGAGCGAAGAAGAGCACCAGCGGATGTTCCAGCGAATCGCCGGCGAGCTGTCTCAGGTGCCTGAGTTTATTCAGGACCGTCAGATCGCGCTGTTCAACCTGGTCGATCCTGCCTACGGCGAAGGTGTCGCCAAAGCGCTGGGCCGTTAACTTCCCGCCTGCGGACGGCGAGTCTCTTGTACGGACTCACCGCCCGCAGAGGAGTCAGCCGCGCTGCTGCCGCACCCAGGCAGCGACCTGCTGACGGGAAATTTTTATCCCGCCGTTTTTCAGCGTCCCGGGCAGATGATAGAACGCCACGGGACGCTGATATCCCGCCAGCTGCGGAGCGAGCCAATCACGCAGCGTCGTCAGATCGCACTCCCCCGCCGTTTCCACCACCACAACCGGGCGCTGCCCGAACTCCACGTCATCCACCGGCACGACACAGGCAAACTCGACCGCCGGATGCTGCAGTAAAACCGCTTCCACATCCTCCGGCTGCACGCCTTCGCCACCGCTGAAAAACTGATTATCCAACCGCCCCATAATGCGCCACTCGCTGCCGTCCCAGCAGCCGCGATCGCGGGTATGAAACCAGCCCTGATCGTCGGTCAACGGGAGCAGCGCGCCGTCGCGCCAGTAACCGGCCGCCAGGCTATTGCCGCGCAGCCAGATTTCCTCTCCCACGGCTTTGATATGCCGTCCGGCGAGCGGCATACCGACGCCGGGGCGTCCGTCGGCGCGCTTGGCGCACACGGTAGAGGCTAACTCGGTCAGCCCATAGCCGCACCAGCAACGAATGCCGATGGCTTCGGCCTGTTGCGTCAACGTCAGCGGGATCATCGCGCCGCCCAACAGCACCGCGGTCAGCGAGGTCGGCACGTCGCCCTGCGATAGCAGCCGCCACAGCTGCGTTGGCACCAGCGAGGCATGTGTACAGCCCCGTAGCGCGACATCCAGCGTACGCCCTGGCCGCACCACCAAACAGGCTCCCGCCGCCAGCCAGCGCCAAACGATGCCCTGCCCGGAGACGTGAAACAGCGGTAAGGAGAGCAACCAGCTGTCGCCCAGTACATAGGGCATGAGTCCGCGTACGCCCTCCGCGCTCGCCAGATGCGCGGCGAAAGTATGCACCGCCGCTTTTGGCAGGCCGCTAGAGCCGGAAGTCAGCGTCATCGTCGCCAGTCGCTCCCGATCCCACGGGGTGCGCGGTACGGTATCTGCGACATCGTCGTCCCCGGCGGTGAGCGTGACGATTTCGTCGGGCCAACGGGCATCGCTGAAGCACAGCCCAAAGCGAATATCCAGCGATGGCAGCAGCACATCCGTCTGTGTCTCGGGCAGTTGCGGATTAAGCGGCAGCAAACGCGCGCCGCACTGTAGCAATGCAAGATAGCTCAGCAGCATCTCGCCGCTATTGCGTCCGCGCAGCGCCACGCCGCTCCCCTCCGTGACGCCCTGACGAATAAACGCGCTGGCGCGCGTGTCGACGTCGTCGGCCAGTTTGCGCCAGCTCCAGCCTTCATCGTCGAGGATTAACGCGGTTGCGTCAGGCTGCTGTCGCGCCCAGTGTCGCCACGGCCAGTCGGTCACGACCGCCATAGTTCGTCCAACTGTTCAGCGTTAAGCTGCGGCAACGGGCTGTCCGGCCAGGGCCGCAACACCTGTGCCTGCATCAGATCCAGCGTATCCAAGCCGGGGATCGCGTCTGGCGTTAGCCAATGCGCCAGTCGCGCCAGCTGCGTCAGGCCAAGACTAGATTCGATGCTGGAGCTGATGACGGCCGTCAAACCCGCCCGATGCGTCTCTGCGACTAGTTGTCGACAGCGATTCAGGCTGCCCACCAGCGTAGGTTTGATGATGATGGCGCTCACTCCCGGCTCGGCTTCCACGCGGAAGTCCGGCTCACGCACGCTCTCATCCCACGCGATAGCGATGCCGGTATCGCGCGCGAACGCCCGCGACTCCTCGCGGGTTTTGCACGGTTCTTCCAAAAAGGCGATGCGGGATCGCACGGCCGGATCGACGTAGCGCGCAAAACCGTCGGCTTTGGCCCGCGTCCAGCTGCGGTTCGCGTCCAGACGCAGGGAGAGCTGCGGCAGCGCATCCAGCAGTAGGTTGACGATCATGCCGTCCCGCACGGCTTCGTACAGCCCGACCTTCACTTTCGCCACCGGGTTCGGCAACCCCTGCAACATCGCGAACAACTCATCCGGATCGCCGCTGCACAGCGGCGCTTTACGATAGTCGGCGTCCTGTGGCAGCGCCCCGGAAAGCTCCGCGTCGGCGAAGCTCAGGCCGAAGTCGACCGACGGCACGCCGGTTTCTTCCAGCGCGTCTCCGTTCACCCAGCGCCGCAGCGACTTGCGGACGGCGGTCTCGGCATCACTCAGCGTTTCAACGCTGAACTGCGGCAGCGGGGCAACCTCGCCCCAACCCACCCGTTCGCCGTCGCACAGCTGTACGATCAGACCATCGCGGGTTTTGAGCCGCTGATTGCGCAGCACCACCCCGGCATCCATTGGAACGCTGTAACGGTAGAGCGTCGCCCGTCGCATTACGGATTCCGCCGGAATTTGCTGAAGTCAGGCTGACGTTTTTCATTGAAGGCATTGCGTCCTTCCTGCCCTTCGTCGGTCATGTAGAACAGCATGGTGGCGTTGCCCGCCAGCTCCTGCAACCCCGCCTGCCCGTCGCAGTCGGCATTAAGCGCCGCTTTCAGGCAACGCAGCGCCATCGGGCTGTTCTGCAACATTTCGCGGCACCAGCGCACCGTCTCTTTTTCCAGATCCGCCAGCGGGACGACGGTATTCACCAGCCCCATGTCCAGCGCCTGCTGCGCATCGTATTGGCGGCACAGGAACCAGATTTCGCGCGCCTTTTTCTGACCGACGATGCGCGCCATATAGGAGGCGCCCCAGCCGCCGTCGAAGGAGCCGACGCGCGGACCGGTCTGACCGAAGATGGCGTTTTCCGCCGCCACGGTCAGGTCGCACATCATATGCAGCACGTGACCGCCGCCGATGGAGTAACCCGCCACCATCGCGACCACCGGTTTCGGACAGGTCCGGATCTGGCGCTGGAAGTCGAGTACATTCAGGTGATGAACGCCGCTGTCGTCCTGATAGCCGCCGTAGTCGCCACGGACCTTTTGGTCGCCGCCGGAGCAGAAAGCCTTGTCGCCTGCGCCCGTCAGGATGATCACGCCGATGCCGTCGTCATGGCGCGCATTGTCCAGCGCCTGAAGCATCTCCTTGACCGTGAGCGGGCGGAAGGCGTTACGTACCTGGGGACGGTTGATGGTGATTTTGGCAATGCCGTCAGCCGATTTGTGGTAGAGGATATCGACAAAATCACCGCTGCAGTCGTGCCATTCTGTAGGGGCGTACAGCAGTTCTTCACTCGGATACAGCATAGGGTTTATTCCTTTACGGGGTGGGAAATTAATGAACGGATCCGCGCCGCATAGTCGGCCGGATTCGCCTGATGGGCATTATGGCCGCAGTCGGCCACGCTCAGCAGCGGCAGAGCTGCCTGCCGCGCCAACGTCTGAAATTTCGTGTCGCGCTCGCCGCACAGATAGCCGAACGGCACCGACAGCCGTCGCAGCGACGCGGTCAGGTTCGGCTGACGCGCCAGCGAAGTCGCGGTCAGCATTCTGGCCACCGCCGCGCCGTCGTTATGGCTGCGCCGCTGTATCAACGCCTGCCGCTGCGCGGTGGTCAGGTCTGCGAAGACCGGCTGCCGATACCAGTCCGTCAAGACCTGAGCCAGCGGTTCATGCGCAAAGCGATGCGCCCAGCGGGCATCGTGCCGCCGTCGCGCCCCCCGCTCGTCCGCCGTCGCCAGCCCCGGATGGCCGCCTTCCACTAGCAAACCGCGCAGCCCCGGCGTCTCGCCGTGACAAGCATGGAACATGGCGAGACGACCGCCGAGCGAATAGCCCAGCAGCCAGTAGTCGCTCACGCCCTTCTCCGCCAGCAGCGCGGTGAGCTGACGGCTGACATCCTCAAAACCCTCGGCGGGCTGATGACGGGCGTCGCCGTGGCCCGGCAGATCCACCAGCAACACAGGGCGATCGCTCAGAAAAGGAAGGAGGGGCCGCCAGTCTTCGCCGCTGCCCAACAGACCGTGGAGTAACACCAGCCACGGCTGTCCCGACTTGCCCTGATGAATACAGCGCGCATGCATCACCATGTCACCCCCTCGGCCAGAAGCTGTTGCAGACACTCAGCGCCCGCTTTCGGCGACACCGCCACTTCCAGCAGCGTCGCCGCCGGCTGTTTAAACCCGTCGGATGCGGCATCGACCACTTCGCGCCAATTCGTCGCTCGGGCGTAGCGCAGGCCGAACAGCCCGGCGGCATGACTGAATTCCACCTGCTGCGGCATACAGTAGAACGTTTCCCGCGCCTGCTCGGACGTCGGCAATAAAGAGAATATCTGGCCGCCGTTGTTATTGACGACGATCAACACCAGAGGCGCGGGAGGGTGGCGCAGGAGCGCCAGCGCGTTGACGTCATAGAGCGCGGACAGATCGCCGATGACCGCCAGCATGGGACGGCCGTTAGCGCGTTGCACGCCCGCCAGCGTGGACACCAGACCGTCGATGCCGCTAGCGCCACGATTGGCGTAAACCGGGTAGCCCGCAGGCAGCTGGGCCAACGCATCCACCAGACGGATAGTCAGACTGTTGCCCAGAAAAAGCTGTCCCCCTTCCGGCAACAGCGCAGGCAGGCGATGCGCCAGCTGCGCTTCGCCAAACCCTTCCTCCAGTCGTGCGGCGACCTGCGCGCCGATACGTTCAACACACCCAGGCAAGGTGTCCGCCCACGGTTGGGGCGGCTCGGCCTCCGGAGGATGCGCAGCCAGCCAGTCGGCGATAGGCGCGGTCAGCCGACGCCCGCGATGATAGGCCGGGTCCAGACGGCCGGGCAGAGCGTCCACTAGCCAGTACTCCTGCGGCTGAATGGCCGCCTGCCACTGCAAGAGCCGCTTACCGGTCAAGCCGGCGCCGAACTGGATGACAATCTCGGCCTGCAGCAGACAATCAGCCTCGGGATGCGCCAGCCACAGATCCGCATGGGGCAACGGCTGACCAGTTTGGGAGAGTACATCGCCAAGCAATGGCCAGCCCAGTTGTTCAGCCCAGCGGGCGATGGCCTCCCCGCTCTCGGGCGGTACGCGACCGGCGATGACCACGCCACGTTTTCGACGCCAGGCCGACCAGTCGGGCTGCGCGGCGCAGTGCGACGCAGATTCATCCGCTCGTAGCCAAGGCGACGATTCATGCCACCACGCGCCCAGCGCCTGTAACCAGACTTGATAGGCCTCGGGGTCGTCCGCGCCGTATAACGGCTCGGCGAAAGGACAATTGATATGCAACGCGCCGTGCGTCAACCGCCCTACGACATCGTCAACGGCGGACACCAGCCAGCTCGCCGGGATATCCGGGGTCGGTCGGGGAAGCGCCAGCGTATGCGTGGGATGAGAGGCGAACATGCCGGGTTGGCGGATAGACTGATTCGCGCCGCAATCGATCAGCTCCGGCGGCCGGTCGGCCGTCAGCACCACCAGCTTTTCACCGGTCAGACCGGCTTCGATGATTGCCGGATACAGGTTCGCCGCCGCCGTTCCCGACGTCACGATCACCGCAACCGCCTGTCCGCTGGCCTTTGCCAGCCCCAACGCCAGATGCCCCAGCCCGCGTTCATCGAAGTGGGTATGGCAGGTGAACGCCGGGTGCTCTGCCGCCGCGAGCGTGAGCGGCGTCGAGCGAGAACCGGGCGCGATGCAGACATGGCCTACGCCATGCCGGGTTAGCGTTTCCAGCAGAACTGCCGCCCAGCGGCGATTAAATACATTCGTGGACATGGTCGACTCAACAACTCTGGTTGCGGGCTGTAGCAATAATTATATTTTGTTTTATTTCGCCAACTTTGATGTAAACCCTTAGCAGGCACAACAAACATAAAACAAAACTATGACTTGTCGCCGTCCAGCAGCGATTTGAGGCCCGACGCCTTGGTTTCCAGCTCCTGCCACTCTTGCTGTGGATCCGAGCCGGCGACAATTCCCGCGCCGGCATATAGCGTCAGGCAATCCCCTTCGACATCCGCTGAACGCAGAGAAACGCAAAACTCCGACACTTGACGCGACAGGTAACCGGCGGACCCGGCGTACCAGCCGCGATCGAACGGTTCATAGCAGGCCAGATAGTCTCGGGCGGCGGCGCGAGGCAGCCCCGCCACCGCCGCCGTAGGCTGTAACAGCTGCAAACAAGCACGGTCTTTAGCCTCGAACAGTTCCGCGCGGATCGCCCGACGCAGATGCTGCACCTTGCGCAAACGGATAATTTCCAGCGGCAAAACTTCCAACGCCGTCGCGGCCTGAGACAGACGCTGGCGGATATCGTCCACCACCAGCTGGTTCTCATTTTGATTCTTGACGTCCCGCATGAGCCACTGCGCCAGCTCGTCGGCACGCCGATCGTCGAGATCGTTGACGACGGTACCGGCCAAGGCTTCGGTCTCCAGACGGTTTCCCTCCCGGCGGTAGAGTCGCTCGGGGCTGGAACCCAGAAAGGCGCGCTCCGGCGTGAAAGCCAGCATGAAATGGTAGCAGTCATGATTGGCCGCACGGCTGGCCGCCATCAGGGGGACCGCCGCCAGCGGACGATCGAGCGTCAAACGGGTCGTCCTCGCCAACACCACCTTTTTTAAAGCGCCGGCTTCAATCTCCGTCAACGTCTGCGCGATAAGGTCGGTCCATTGCTTTTTTTCGGGATGGTGCGCCGTGAGCCTGACGGTCGCCGCTAACGGCGGCAACGGATGCGCCGTTGCCAGCTGACGCAGTGCCTTCAACGCGTTTTCAGCATCCTGACGCAGCGAGACGGCGCTGAAAAGATTGACTCGCAGCACGACTCGTTCGCTCTCACGCAACAGCGTGATCCGCGGTAAAAACAGGTAGCCGTCGAGAGGCTCCGCCTGTGCCAGCGTAGGATAACCGAAGGCGTTCAGCCCCCACAGCCGCACGTCATCGTCGAGATCCTCGCGGTGCAGAAAGGCTTCAGCTTCAGAAGCGGAAGCAAAGGTACATACAGCGCCGCATGCGGCGGCCTCTTCCGGATCTCGCCGATGCTGCCAGTAAAACTGCGGATACAACGTCTGAGCGGCCAGCCAAGCCGTCAACGCTGTATCTCCCCCTCTTTCCGCCGACAGCGTGAAAGTGCGAAAGCCCGCGTCATCTGGCAGCGATGCACCGAGCGCCTGTTCCATACGTTGCAACAGGCCTGAAAGTTGCTTCACGTCGCCCCCGGTATCCTAAATGAAAGTGTGGGATTATACGGGCGCGCCTCTGGAAAAAAAACGCCAGGGGACTTTTGGGTTAAGATTGTTCCCTGAATGGCCGTATTCTCCGTCCGTGTATCCCCTGGAGGCGGGCGGCCATTGGCTCCCTTTAGGCGAATGAGCGCCGCCTAAAAAAATGTTGTTCCGGCGAGGAAAAGCAGATCCCCTTTCGATAAAAGCCCCGAGTTATGGTAAAAGTACCCCATATTTCTGATTCCAGACGTGGTCTCTGTCTCTCATGCGTTCAACCGTCGGCACCAACCCCATTTCCCTCGACTCTCCCCTGACGGATAAAGCCGTACAGGCCGCCACACGCGTCGGTTTTTTGATCTCCGGCACGGCCATATCCTGTTGGGCGCCGCTGGTGCCTTACACCAAACATCGGTTGCATATCAACGACGCCACGCTCGGCGTGCTGCTGCTGTGCATTGGCATCGGCTCGCTAATCTCCATGCCGATGGCCGGATTTTTGACGGCTCGTTTTAGCTGCCGACGGGTCATTTTTGCCTCCGGCTCCCTGCTGTGCATGCTGCTGCCGTTGTTGACGATGCCTGAAACGTTTCCGTTGATGGCGTTGATTCTGGGTTTGCTGGGCGCGATGCTGGGATTGATGGATGTCGCCATTAATGTCCAGGCCGTCGAAGTGGAGCGCGCCAGTCAACGGGCCTTGATGTCCAGCTTTCACGGCTTTTACAGCATTGGTGGGATCATCGGCGCAGGCTGCGTCAGCCTGCTGCTATGGCTGGGACTGTCACCCCTGCTGGCGACGTTGGCGATGGCATTGTTGATCTGGCTCCTGCTGTTTTGGTCGCAGCGTCATATGGTGCGCGCCACGTCGCGCGCCAACGGGGGGCCTTTGCTGGCGATACCGCGAGGATGGGTGCTGTTCATCGGTATTTTGTGCTTCATCATGTTTTTGGCTGAGGGCGCAGTCCTGGACTGGGGAGCGCTGTACCTGACTGTATTTCGCGGCGTCGATGCGCGTCAGGCCGGCATCGGCTTCGCCGCCTTTTCCATTACGATGACGCTGGGGCGGCTCTACGGCGATCGGGTGGTCAACCGTCTTGGCCGCTTTGCCGTCATCGCTGGCGGAAGCCTGTGCGCCGCCGCGGGACTGCTGCTCACGATTACCATCGATAATCCTATCACCGCCATCGTCGGCTTTGCGTTAGTCGGTCTCGGCGCGGCCAACGTGGTGCCTATCCTGTTCACCACCGCCGGTAATCAAACGATTATGCCGCCGCATCTGGCTCTGGCGTCCATCACGACGATGGGCTATGCCGGTTCTCTGCTTGGTCCGACGCTGTTAGGATTTGTTGCTCAGATCAGCAGCCTGTCGCTGGCGCTGGGCGTTATCGTTATGCTGTTGCTGGCGGTCTGCGCCAGCTCTCGCGCCATCATCCGTTCGTCTGGAGATTGATTGACATGCCCGCCATCATCATGCGTTATTTTTCTCTGTTTGTTTTACTGTTACTGCTGGTGTTCGGGGCGTTCAGCTACAACTATATCAATGGCTGGATGACGGAGAAGAAGTATGCTCTGACCGACATCGCTGAAAGCATGCAGAAGCGAATCGACACTTATCGTTTCTTCACAGACCAGATTTATAAAAATCTGCTCGTGGACGCCCCGCTCCCGTCCGAAGGCGCGGTAAACGTCATTACGCTGGTGCCCAACGTGTTTTACGTCGAGCAGCGCGGTCAGAAAACCGATACGCTGATTTTCGGCCAGCACGAGAAGAGTACGCTCTACTCCATGCACAAAATTTCGCAGTATCTGGACATTCTATGGGGCGCGAAGACCGACGTGTTTTCGATGTACTATCTCAACGGCAACGATAACAGCCTGACGATGGTCTCCACCCAACCGCTGAAGGACGTCTCTTCCCAGTTTCGCGGCAGCTATATCTCTGCGCTGATTGAAGCCCGCAAGGCGGAAATGCTGCAACAGGCGAACGCGCTGGACGAACGTGAAAGCTTCTCGCCCTTGCGCAAGCTGCGTTTTTATAACAACTACTATTTCACCCTGCGCACGACTTTCAACCAGCCGGGGCATCTCGCGACGGTGATTGCCTTCGACCTGTCAATCAATGATTTAATCCCGCGCAACATGGAGCGGGAAAATCTCATGCTGCGTCAGCAAACGCTGCCGATGAGTATGGAAACCGGCACCGAAAACGAAACGCCGACCGACATCCGCCTGGAAGGTACCATGGTGGAAGTGTCCGCTCAATTGACCAACGCGCCGCTGAAAATGGTGTACAGCATCCCGCTGGACCGTCTGATCACCGACATGCTGCGCACCAATATCTGGATGATATTGCTCAATCTGACGCTGCTGCTCATCGCGCTAATGGGCTTTTACGCTTTTCGACGCCACTTTTCCCGTCCCCGTGAAGACCTGTCGTATCGTTTGAAGAAACAGCAGAACATGTACACCGAAATTATCGGCCACCTGCCGGTGGGCGTGCTGGTCTATGACTTCAGCGCCAATAAAGTGGTGGTGGCGAACGCACTGGCGGAACGACTGTATCCGCACCTCAGCCTGAAAAAAATTGCGACGCTGGCGGAAGAACATCAGGGCGTGATTCAGGCCACCGTCGATAATGAGATGTATGAAGTTAGGCTGTTCTACAGCCTGTTCGCGCCGGACTACTGCCTGTTCTTACTACGCGAACAAGAGCAGGAAATCGTCATCAACAAGAAACTCCAGCTGGCGCAGCAGGAGTTTGAAAAGAACATCGCCGTGCGTAAGCAGTTGTTCCACAACCTGAGCCAGGAGTTCAAACAACCGCTCAATGCCGTACATCAGCTGGCGCTGTCGCTGCGCAACGAGCAGACGCAGGACGAACGGCAGGAGTCGCTGCACCTGCTGATTAGCGAGGCCGCTTGCGCCCTGAGACTGATGGAAAATATCGCTCTACAGGCTCAGTTGGAAACAGACGAATGGGAAGTGGCGCACGCGCCTTTTTCACCGCTTGCGCT
Source organism: Lonsdalea quercina (assembly GCF_900107885.1). NCBI lineage: Bacteria > Pseudomonadati > Pseudomonadota > Gammaproteobacteria > Enterobacterales > Pectobacteriaceae > Lonsdalea > Lonsdalea quercina. The sequence continues at coordinate 364,437 of NZ_FNQS01000001.1, forward strand.
CGTCGACGATTTACTGCTGACGTTATTGCCGCGCATACAGCAAAAAGGAATCAGCCTGTTTAATCATTATCAGCTGGATATTCGACAAACCTATCTCGGCGACGGTGAATTATTAAAGAAAACGCTTTCATTATTAATGGATTATACCGTTACGAATACGGACTACGGCAAAATTACGCTGACGCTGCAACAGCCTGAAAAGTCTTCGGGACAATTAGTCATACAAATTAACGATACGGGTACGGATGTTTCCGTCGAAGAACTCGATAATGTACGGCATCCGTTCGCCGCTCCGGCGCTTTCTGATCGATTCAGCCAAAATTCCGGATTAACCTTATTTTTATGTCAGCAGCTTTGCCACAAACTGGGTGGTCAATTGCAAATCAATCGACTGCCGGATTTAGGTACGCAATATACGCTGACGCTGAAAATGGACCCCGTCGAGCTTCCGGAGGAGGAAGAGGAAAAGCTGCTGGATGGTATTACAGTGTTACTGGATATCACCACGGATGAAGTACGGCAGATGGTTAGCCGCATGGTCAGCCAGTGGGGGGCGGAATTCGTCATTTATGACGAACGTCTGATTAATCAGGAAGCGGACCTCACGATTACGGATAACGCAGGAAAAGTCGCAGACGACACGCTGTTGGTGACCGGAGAAGACACTCAATGCGTTTCTCTGGGCAAACGGCGGCTGCGGACCAGCTACAACATCAGCCAACTGATGCTGGATGCTCTGCTAAAGCTGATCGAACAGCAGTTGGAAACGTCCACCGACGACAGCCGTCCGGCAACGGATGACGACATCGGTTTTTACGCTCGCCAATTGCGCAGCAGCGATTACTTTTCACTGTTCGTAGAGACAGTACCGGAGGATATGAACAGGCTGTATACTGAAATCCAAGGTGGCGATTTTGTGTCACTGGCTCAGACAGCCCACCGGCTCAAAGGCGTGTTTGCCATGCTGAATCTGCATCCGGGCAAACAATTGTGTGAAGTCCTGGAACAACTAATAACCTCGCAGGATAGTGTGCAGATAAAGAATAACCTTCAACAGATTGAACGTTTTGTCAGTGCATTACTACAGCAAGGTGGCCAACAATATGAGTAAACAACAATGAACAACATTAATGTAATTATTGCAGACGACCATCCGATTGTTCTTTTCGGCATCAGAAAATCGCTAGAGCAAATCGAGTGGGTGAACGTCGTTGGGGAATTTGAAGACTCAACAGCATTAATCAATAATTTACCAAAGCTCAACGCCAACGTTCTTATTACTGATTTATCCATGCCAGGGGATAAATACGGCGACGGAATAACGCTGATCAAATATATCAAGCGTCACTTTCCGCAGCTGTCAATTATTGTTCTGACCATGAACAACAACCCAGCGATTCTTAGCGCCGTGCTGGAGCTGGACATCGAAGGGATCGTACTCAAACAAGGCGCGCCGACAGATCTGCCCAAGGCTCTGGCCGCGCTGCAGAAAGGCAAGAAATTCACGCCGGAAAGCGTGAGCAAGGTGTTGGAAAAAATCAGCGCCAGCGGCTACGGCGACAAACGCCTGTCGCCGAAGGAAAGCGAAGTGCTGCGTTTGTTCGCGGAAGGTTTCCTGGTGACAGAGATTGCCAGAAAGCTTAACCGCAGCATCAAGACCATCAGCAGCCAGAAAAAATCGGCCATGACCAAACTTGGCGTCGATAACGATATCGCGTTGCTGAACTACCTCTCCTCCGTCGGCGTGGCGTCGACAGAAAAAGAGTAAAGCCTTCTCCCGCCGATGACCTCGGCGGGCACTCAACGCTCAGGCTCTCCTCAGAGCCTTTTTTCGTTTCCCTTCCCTTTTCTCATCGCGAGCCAGACTTGCACGCGGCGAGGACGTCTGTCAGCTCTCCTTGGACTGTTCGGCGTTACTCTGGCGCACCAGATTGGCGTAATACGCCAGAGACTGTTGCAGCGTATCCAGCGTGACCGGTTTCGACAGGCAATTATCCATACCGGCTTCTAAACAGCGCTGCCGTTCTTCCGCCAACGCGTTGGCGGTCACGCCGATCACCGGCAGCGTCAATCCCATCTGCCGCATCCGTCGAGTGAAACCATACCCATCCAGATTCGGCATGTTGACGTCGGTCAGCACGATATCGACCTTATGTTTACTCAGCAGGTCGAGAGCATCCAACCCATCGTTGGCCGTAACCACCTCATACCCCAGCGATCCCAACTGGTCCGCCAGCAGACGTCGGTTAATCGGGTGATCATCCACGACCAAAATGTGGATATCGTCATTGTCGCAGCTATAGCTTGCCGACGCCGGAGCGGCGGACGTCGGCACCGGCAGCGCGTCTTTGCCACGATAAATGCGTTGCAGCAGCAGCGGCAGATCCTGCGGCGCTGAGGTACTGTGCTCCCAGCATCCCGGCGACACTTCCTGCGCCGAGCCCGTATGCGAACCGCTGATCAAAATGTGCGCCCGCGCCCCCAGGTTCTGTCTCAACGGATAGTCGCTGATGACAATCTCATCGGCCGCCACGGCCTGCCCGCTATAGTCCTGCACATTCAGGCCATGTTCCTGCAGGAACGCACGCAGGTAATTTCCCATATAGGCGTTGCGAATGCGCAGCCAGGCGTTTTTCCCCTGTAATAGCGGATTAATCACCGTCAGCGGATACTGGGCCTGATACAGTGGAATGCGAATGCCGAACTGGCTGCCCAGCCCCGGCGCCGACTCGATCGTAATGTCTCCGTCCATCAGATTGACCAGCTTTTCACAAATCGCCAGCCCCAGACCGGTGCCCTGAAAATGCCGCTGCACGCCGGTTCCCGCCTGGAAGAAGGGATCGAATAGTTTCATCACTTCGCGCGTATTGATCCCCACACCGGTATCCCGCACCAGAAACTCGATATACCCGTCGCGACAGCGCACCTGAAAGACGATGCAGCCGGTGTCGGTAAACTTGATCGCATTGCTCAGCAAGTTGGACAGCACCTGCTGCAAGCGTACGGGATCGCCCGAAAGGCTTAAAGGCACTTTGGGTTCGATAAAGCAATAGAGCGTCAAGTGCTTCTTGACCACCAGCGGCAGGTAGTTGCTCACTACGTGGCTGATTACTTCACGCGGGATAAACTGACAGTTTTCAATTTTCAGCTGCTCGGACTCGATTTTGGAGAAGTCGAGGATATCGCTGATGATTTTCAACAGCAGCTCAGACGAATTGTGCATGGCCGTCACCAGCCGGTTAGCGTCTTTCGGCAGCGTCTTCGTCTGCAGCAAATCCAGGTTGCCGATAATGCCGTACAAAGGCGTGCGCAGTTCATGGCTGACCGTCGCCAGGAACATGGATTTGGACTGGCTGGCCTGTTCAGCCGCGTTCGCCATTTCCTGTAGAGACTCTTCCATTCTGACGCGCGCGCTGACGTCCAGCAGAACGCAGATCGCTACGTTCTCGTTGCGATAGCGTGAATGCACAAAGCTGATTTGCAGGTGATGGTTACGACTGGTCAGAACATCCACGGATTTGGACTGCTGTTCGCAGATAATCTTGGTCACGCGAATACGGTCTTCGTAGGTCAGCAGGCTGAGATAGTTGTGGGCCAGCTCGTTACTCAGAATATTGGCGCCGTCGCTGATACGCAGGATACAGATCCCGACTGGCGCGGAGGCCACGATCTTGCGGTTGAACTGTTCGTTCTCCTCCAACTGAAACGCGTTTCGTTCCGCGGGCAAAAACATGCGCCGCTCCAGCACGCGGGTAATCACAAACAGCGTGATGGCGGACAGCAGATTCAGCAACGCCATGTTCATGATGAGAGAGTTGAGCGCCGCCAGAATGACTTCCAGCGGCAACGCGTACACGACGCTCAGCGTGGTCGGCTGTAACGCCTTTTTTAAAATCAGGGCGTTGTAGTTATTGATGTACCCGAAATAGGCGCTGACGTCCGGGTATGGTCCATTGATGTTATTGCGCGCCGCATCGCTGAACTGCATCAGCGTGCGATTGTTTTGGTCGAGCAGTTTAACGCTGAACGGCAGATCGCTGCTCAGCATAAAATCATCGAGACGTATGGGCTGTTCAATACCCATTACCGCCACCAGCTGGTTCTCCACATAGATCGGCATCAGCGCATAGAAATAGCCGGATTCGGACGTCAGGCCAGAGCTAACCCAGAACAGGCTGTCGTCGCGACGGGTCGACAGTGTGCTGTTACGCTGCCCCTGCAGGCGCTCCTGCACGTTTCTCACCAGACTCTCGCTATCCAGCGACTGGTTACGAATGCCGAAATCCACCAGACACTGCTGGCGTCGATCGACAAAGAAAATACGGTTCAGGTCGTAGACGGAAGAAAAATCGCGGTGCCACTGCTCAAAGAAACGGATGAGGGGCGTCAGCTGGGCGGGATTCTTCTCATACTCCGCAGTGCAATTGACTGACGACGACATACCGTAAATCGAATAGGCTTTCTCCTGCACCTCGGTAAGATGCTCCCGGCCGGAATTGGTTACGCTCAGCCGGTTGGTCGCCATGTATTTCAACTCGCGCGCCACATCGGTAGCGCGACGCATATATCCCAAAGACTGGTCGGCATTCAGGGTTAACAGGTGCCTCAGTTGCGACTCGCGTTCGTTCAGCGCCTTACTCAGATAAAACAGGGAGATCAATGCCCCCAGGAGCCATAGCGCCAAAGCCAGCGCCCGGAACAGATACCGGGAGAATTTCAGTGTGGTCTGAAATGAAGCTACAAATTTCAAGGGAATACCGTCAGGTTATGGGATAGAGAACTGCCGCCGAACCGGCGGCTACCACAGTACCGATCCCGCATAAAAAAAGCCAGCGCATCACACGCTGGCTTAGTTATCGCATCCGGAGGAACGCCTGCGGATTACTCGTCGTCTACGGCTTCATCGTCGTCGTTGTCGGATTCGTGCTCATCGCCTTCCTCTTCCAAACTCTCACCGTCGGCGATACCGCCAACAACGCCGTCCAGCTCTTCGTCTTCCACCGGTTCAGCGACGCGCTGCAAGCCGACGACGTTTTCGTCTTCGGCGGTGCGGATCAGCGTGACGCCCTGGGTGTTACGACCCACGATGCTCACCTCGGATACACGGGTACGCACCAGCGTTCCGGCGTCGGTAATCATCATGATCTGATCGGCCGTATCGACCTGTACCGCGCCAACGACCCGTCCGTTACGCTCGCTCACCTTGATAGAGATAACCCCTTTGGTGGCGCGAGATTTCACCGGATATTCGCCCACCGCAGTACGCTTACCGAAGCCGTTCTGCGTGACGGTCAGGATGTCGCCGTCGCCGCGAGGAACAATCAACGAAACCACACGGTCGTCATCCTGCAGGTTGATGCCGCGCACGCCGGTCGCGGTACGACCCATGGCACGTACCGCCTGCTCGGAGAAGCGCACGACTTTCCCTGAGGCGGAGAACAGCATGACTTCGTTGCTGCCATCCGTCAGGTCGACGCCAATCAATTCATCGCCTTCATTCAGGTTAACGGCGATGATGCCGGCGCTACGCGGACGACTGAACTCGGTCAACGCGGTCTTCTTGACCGTACCGCTGGCCGTCGCCATGAAGATGTTCAGCCCTTCTTCGTATTCACGCACCGGCAGAATAGCGGTGATGCGTTCATTCGGCTCCAGCGGCAGCAGGTTGACGATAGGACGTCCACGGGCGCCTCGGCTGGCTTCCGGCAGCTGATAGACTTTCATCCAGTACAGACGGCCACGGCTGGAGAAGCACAAGATCGTGTCGTGGGTGTTCGCCACCAGCAGACGATCGATGAAGTCCTCTTCCTTAATTCGGGCGGCGGACTTGCCACGGCCGCCACGACGCTGGGCCTCGTAGTCAGTCAGTGGTTGATACTTCACGTACCCCTGATGAGACAGCGTCACGACGACATCTTCCTGGTTGATCAGGTCTTCGATGTTGATATCGGCGCTGTTCGCGGTGATTTCGGTGCGACGCGGATCGTTGTACTGTTCCTTGATCGCTTCAAGCTCTTCGCGAATGACTTCCATCAGGCGATCCGGACTGTTCAGAATGAACAGCAGTTCGGCGATTTGCTCCAGCAACGCCTTGTATTCGTCCAGCAGCTTTTCATGTTCCAGGCCGGTCAGTTTCTGCAAACGCAGATCCAGAATGGCCTGAGCCTGCTGTTCGGTCAGATAATAGTGACCGTCGCGGATACCGAATTCCGGCTCCAGCCACTCCGGACGCGCGGCATCGTCGCCGGCACGTTCCAGCATGGCCGCTACGGAACCCAGCTCCCAGGCATGTGAAACCAGAGCCGCCTTCGCTTCCGCAGGCGTCGGCGCCTGACGAATCATCTCGATGATGGGATCGATATTCGCCAGCGCGATGGCCAGACCTTCCAAAATGTGAGCGCGTTCGCGTGCTTTACGCAGCTCATAAATGGTGCGGCGCGTCACCACTTCGCGGCGGTGGCGCACAAATGCGGAGAGGATCTCTTTCAGCGTCATCAAACGAGGCTGGCCCTGATGCAGCGCCACCATGTTGATACCGAACGACACCTGCATCTGCGTTTGGGAATAAAGGTGGTTCAGGACCACTTCCCCGACCGCATCGCGTTTGATCTCGATGACGATGCGCATCCCGTCCTTATCGGACTCATCGCGCAGTGCGCTGATGCCTTCGATACGCTTGTCTTTCACCAACTCGGCCATTTTTTCTATCAGGCGGGCTTTGTTCACCTGATAAGGAATTTCGTGCACGATGATGGTTTCACGGCCGGTTTTCGCGTCCGCTTCGACCTCGGCGCGAGCGCGGATATACACCTTGCCGCGGCCTGTACGATACGCTTCTTCGATGCCGCGCTTGCCGTTGATGATGGCGGCGGTAGGGAAATCGGGTCCCTTGATGTGCTCCATCAGCCCTTCAAGACTGATGTTTTCGTCGTTGATGTAGGCCAGGCAGCCGTCAATCACTTCAGACAGGTTGTGAGGAGGAATGTTGGTCGCCATCCCCACCGCGATACCTGAAGATCCGTTGACCAGCAGGTTCGGAATGCGCGTAGGCATGACGTCTGGAATCTGTTCCGTGCCATCGTAGTTCGGCACGAAATCAACCGTTTCTTTGTCCAGGTCGGACAGCAATTCATGGGCGATTTTCGACATGCGAACTTCGGTGTAACGCATGGCGGCAGCGGAATCTCCGTCGATTGAGCCAAAGTTACCCTGTCCATCCACCAGCATGTAACGCAGCGAGAATGGCTGAGCCATACGCACGATGGTGTCGTAAACCGCACTGTCACCGTGGGGGTGGTATTTACCGATGACGTCCCCGACCACACGGGCCGATTTTTTATAAGGTTTGTTCCAGTCATTCCCGAGTACGTTCATCGCGAACAGTACGCGACGGTGTACCGGCTTCAGGCCATCGCGAACATCTGGCAACGCACGTCCGACAATAACAGACATGGCATAGTCCAGATACGAGCTTTTCAGCTCCTCTTCGATGTTAACCGGTGTAATTTCTCTGGCAAGGTCGCTCATGGAGCCGCTATCCCTCTATTAATGCATCTACCCGAGTTCAAAAGGTGAAAAAGTATATCACAAAGCGGCGTTTCGGGGGAAACTCCGCACCCCGCGCCGGGTTTTTACCGCCCGGCCAGGAGACCGATTTTTATGGCCTGCGCCGACGTACGTCTGTCCCCAATCGTCGGCTTCACTACAACAACCGCGGCAGGCCGGATATACTCACTAACAGCGAAAAATGACGATAAGGTTAGACATGCACATGAAGGCTGATTCCCATACCCAAAACGTCGACCACGACGAGATCGCCAAATTCGAAGCCGTCGCCTCCCGCTGGTGGGACCTGGAAGGCGAATTCAAGCCCCTACACCGGATTAATCCGCTGCGTCTGGGCTATATTTCCCGCCACGCCGAAGGCCTGTACGGCAAGAAGATCCTGGATGTCGGCTGCGGGGGCGGTATTTTGTCCGAAAGTATGGCGCGCGAAGGCGCCAAGGTCACGGGACTGGATATGGGGGGCGAACCTCTGCAGGTTGCGCGCCTTCATGCTCTGGAAAGCGGGGTCGACGTGCGTTACGTGCAAGAAACCGTAGAAGCTCATGCCGAGGTTCACGCTGGCGAATACGACGTGGTGACCTGCATGGAAATGCTCGAACATGTGCCCGACCCGCGTTCCATAATCGAAGCCTGCGCCCGTTTGGTCAGGCCCGGAGGTCAGGTGTTTTTCTCCACGATCAACCGTAACGCTAAGGCATGGCTGATGATGATCGTCGGCGCCGAATATGTCGCGAAAATGGTGCCGAGAGGAACGCATGATATCAAAAAGTTTATACGCCCCGCCGAACTGCTGGGATGGATTGATTCGACGCCACTGCGGGAAAAACACATCACCGGGTTGCACTATAATCCGCTGTTCGACACATTCAGCCTGGGCGGGAGTGTAGACGTTAACTATATGCTGCATACACAGCGTGAAAGCGCCGAATAAGCTGACGAGCCATGCCAGACGTTTGAGTTCTCCTTGTTCCCTCCGCATCTCATACGCTCTCATCATCGATTCGGGAGGACGGCATGACAGGAACCACGTCGTCCTTCCCGTTCCTGCCTAATGACTGCTGCTTTACAACTTGCCGCTGACACCGCCGTTCCTCCTCTTTGACTGATGGTGACGTCATCATTCGGTCGAGGACAAGGCAAAATTCGCGCTAACTTGATGTCTGTCCACGGCAGATGAATAAGATGCCGTCTTCAATATTCAGCGTTTTTAATAGATAAACGCAGTAGAAGTATTTTCGATATCCTTGTTATTTCCTCCAGATTATTCCTAAAAGGCTTTTTTTATTTAATGCTGCCCCAAGCTTCTCTTAGATCACAGGGGCGCCCCCCCTAAATATCATCACTCCATGACAAATGGATTTCCTTTAAGTCACCATTCGTAATAATCGATGCACATAAAAATTTCCGCAATAACGCGGATGTGACGAAGGATTTTATCGTAGTGGATTATTTATCATGATGAGCGGGGCTGGTGAGGTAATTATTCCCCACCAAAAAACGACGTCCTCCTTTTAGAATCGACCATTTCTATTGTCGTTACTTCCTTTGCTGGTAGAGCCTGACGATTTTCCGCTGGTGCTGCCATGCGATGGGCTGCCGCTACGGCTGGTCGCAGAGCTAGACGCCAACATAACCCAATGAGGCTGGTGGCCGGCCGCTGAGACATGGCTTTCGTTATTCACAGGAGCAGAATCGATAACGTCGGTGCCGGAATAGGCGTTCAAGGATGCCATTGATATTACCAAACCAGTAATGGAGCTCAGTAAAATAGAGGCTTTTCTATATTGCATATCGAATTTTCCTTATTCATAAATTTAATAAAACCATTTAAACATTAACCCAATACGAAAATATTAAAAATAAGTATAATGTAATAAATGTAACTCAATATGATTAAAACAAATAATTTGAATTTATTTTTAGCGCGATAGTTATAAATAATCATTATTACTTTATTTTCTTTTCCTGGCGAAAAAAAACGCTATGTGAAATATATTTACTCCTTTATTTATCAATCATAACCAAACCAGAAAATTAACATAAAAATAAGATGACTCTTCTAACACTCCAAAATAGATAATTATTTCTAATACATTTCATTAATAACGACAGGATGAACGAATACCCATCCTGGACAGTGATCAGATAAAGCCGTCCTACGCGCATCGATTCATTTCCCAGCGATGTCATTCTCGTTCGCGCCAGCGACGGCGGCCCCCTTCCTCCCAAGCCTTGCCGCGTAGGACTCGACTCGCGTTTCCGGCCCACGCCAAAACGACGAAAGTTTTAGAAATACGTTTGCCTGTAATTCAAAAAAAAGACCGTAGAGCGCGCAACCTCAGGGAAGAAAAGCTTTTTGCGCAACCGCGTCTTCTGGTGGCCAAATAACCAAACGCAGGACCAGATCAAAAAGTTGTTTTTTCCGTTCGAATAAGAATCCAGCATTCGATCAATTTTTTTTATTTTTTGTGGAAGAGGTTGACATAAAACAAAGCCGCATCGCGTCTGGGATCGGCTGGTTTTGCTCCATTCCATCTCAATGTCTAGGTCAAAATCTGCACGATGCACTCACTTGCATTAACATGTATTTCTCACTATCTTGTTATCAAAACCAACTCAGCACCCTATATGTAGTGTTTATCTTATGAATCAGACACTATTTTTCGCATGCAAAAATGCAGGCGAATGGGCTGCCAAGAACTCAAACAGGTATTCTCCCACATGAACCAGAGTCTGCTCGTAACCAAACGCGATGGCAGTAAAGAACGTATCAATCTGGACAAGATTCACCGGGTTATCACTTGGGCCGCCGAAGGGTTGCACAACGTGTCGGTTTCACAGGTTGAGCTGCGCTCCCATATCCAGTTTTACGACGGCATAAAAACCGCCGACATTCATGAGACCATCATCAAGGCCGCTGCAGACCTGATTTCCAAAGAAAGCCCGGATTATCAATATTTGGCCGCCCGCCTGGCTATCTTCCATCTGCGCAAAAAAGCGTATGGCCAGTTCGAGCCGCCCAAGCTGTACGATCACGTTGTAAAAATGGTCGACATGGGTAAATACGACCGCCATCTGCTGGAAGACTACACGCCGGAAGAGTTCGCCCAGATGAACGAGTTCATCGATCACTGGCGCGATATGAACTTCTCTTATGCCGCAGTGAAACAGCTGGAAGGCAAATATCTGGTACAGAACCGTGTGACCGGCGAGATCTATGAGAGCGCCCAGTTTCTGTACATGCTGGTAGCGGCCTGCCTGTTCTCCGGCTACCCGCGTGAGACGCGACTGAATTACGTCAGACGTTTCTACGATGCGGTGTCCTCCTTCAAGATCTCTCTGCCGACCCCGATTATGTCCGGCGTCCGCACCCCGACCCGCCAGTTCAGCTCCTGCGTGTTGATTGAATGCGGCGACAGTCTGGACTCCATCAATGCCACCTCCAGCGCTATCGTGAAATACGTCTCTCAGCGCGCAGGCATCGGCATCAACGCCGGGCGCATCCGTGCGCTGGGCAGCCCGATCCGCGGCGGCGAAGCATTCCACACCGGCTGCGTTCCGTTCTACAAACACTTCCAGACCGCGGTGAAGTCCTGCTCTCAGGGCGGCGTTCGCGGTGGCGCCGCGACATTGTTCTACCCGCTATGGCATTTGGAAGTCGAAAGCCTGCTAGTGCTGAAAAACAACCGCGGCGTTGAAGGCAACCGCGTACGCCATCTGGACTACGGCGTGCAGCTCAATAAGCTGATGTATCAGCGCCTGCTCAAGGGTGAAGACATTACTCTGTTTAGCCCGTCCGACGTTCCCGGTCTGTACGACGCCTTCTTCGTCAACCAGGAAGAGTTCGAACGTCTGTACGTTAAGTACGAGCAGGACGACAGCATTCGGAAACAGCGTATCAAAGCAGTCGAACTGTTCTCGCTGATGATGCAAGAGCGCGCATCCACCGGCCGTATCTACATTCAGAACGTCGATCACTGCAACACCCATAGTCCGTTCGATCCGCAGATCGCGCCGGTACGTCAATCCAACCTGTGCCTGGAAATCGCGCTACCGACCAAACCGCTGAACGACGTTAATGACGAAAACGGCGAAATCGCGCTGTGTACGCTGTCCGCGTTCAACCTCGGCGCCATCGACAGCTTGGACGACCTGGAAGAGCTGGCGACGCTGGCCGTACGCGCCCTGGATGCGCTGCTGGACTATCAGGATTACCCTATCCCCGCCGCCGAACGTGGCGCAATGGGCCGCCGTACGCTGGGCATCGGCGTAATTAACTTCGCCTACTATCTGGCGAAAAACGGCGTCCGTTACTCCGACGGCAGCGCCAACAATCTGACGCACCGCACCTTTGAAGCTATTCAGTACTACCTGCTGAAGGCCTCCAACGTGCTGGCGCGCGAGCAGGGAGCCTGCCCGTGGTTCAACGAAACCACCTACGCGCAGGGCGTGTTGCCGATCGACACCTACAAACGCGATCTGGACACTATCAGCAATGAACCACTGCACTACGACTGGGAAGCGCTGCGCCAGGATATTAAAGCCCACGGTCTGCGCAACTCAACGCTGTCCGCGCTGATGCCTTCCGAAACGTCGTCGCAGATTTCCAACGCCACCAACGGTATCGAGCCGCCGCGCGGCTACATCAGCGTGAAGGCGTCGAAGGATGGGATTCTCCGTCAGGTCGTGCCGGATTACGAGCGTCTGAAAGGCCAGTACGAACTGCTGTGGGAAATGCCGAACAACGACGGCTATCTGCAATTGGTGGGACTGATGCAGAAATTCGTCGATCAGGCGATTTCGTCCAACACCAACTACGATCCGTCGCGTTTCCCATCAGGCAAAGTGCCGATGAAACAGCTGCTGAAAGATTTGCTGACGGCCTATAAGCTCGGCGTTAAAACGCTCTATTACCAAAATACCCGTGACGGCGCCGAGGATTCACAGGATGACCTGCTGGACGTCGCCGCGCAGGATGATGGCTGTGAAGGCGGCGCCTGCAAAATCTAAACCGCGCGCGAAAGTGTTTTCATTCTGTCGAATGATCGTTTCGTCATCGCCGGGTTATCAGTAAACTCAATAGAAACTGCCGTCTGCCCGACGGCAGTTTTCTGAATTTCTACAACGGACGCACAGTCCGTCCGAGGTCGCCGCAAACGGCGTTGAAAAATGCTTTGGCATTTTTTTGGAGATACCATGGCCTATACCACTTTTTCACAGAACAAAAACAATCAGCTGCTTGAACCGATGTTCTTCGGCCAGCCGGTTAACGTGGCGCGTTACGATCAGCAGAAGTACGAGATTTTCGAAAAACTGATTGAAAAACAGCTCTCTTTCTTCTGGCGTCCGGAAGAGGTCGATGTCTCCCGCGATCGCATCGATTATCAGGCGCTGCCGGATCACGAGAAGCACATTTTCATCAGCAACCTGAAGTATCAGACGTTGTTGGACTCCATTCAGGGCCGCAGCCCGAATGTGGCTCTGCTGCCGCTCATTTCAATTCCTGAGCTGGAGACCTGGGTGGAAACCTGGGCATTCTCTGAAACCATTCACTCCCGCTCTTACACGCATATCATTCGAAACATCGTCAACGATCCGTCGCTGGTTTTCGACGATATTGTCACCAACGACGAGATCCTCAAGCGCGCCAAAGACATCTCCGGGTTCTATGACGATCTGATCGAACTGACCAGTTACTACCATCTGCTGGGTGAAGGCACGCATCAGGTGAACGGTAAAACCATCGAGATCAACCTCTACCAGTTAAAGAAACAGCTGTACCTGTGCCTGATGAGCGTCAACGCCTTGGAAGCGATTCGCTTCTACGTCAGCTTTGCCTGCTCCTTCGCGTTCGCAGAACGCGAACTGATGGAAGGCAACGCCAAAATCATCAAGCTGATCGCCCGCGACGAGGCGCTGCACCTGACCGGAACGCAACATATGCTGAACTTGCTGCGCTCCGGCCATGACGACCCGGAAATGGCGAAAGTGGCGGAAGAGTGCCAGCAACAGTGCTACGACCTGTTCGTACTGGCTGCGCAGCAGGAAAAAGAGTGGGCGGAATACCTGTTCCGCGACGGCTCCATGATCGGTCTCAACAAAGATATTCTGTGCCAGTATATTGAGTACATTACCAACATCCGCATGCAGGCCGTCGGACTGCCGCTGCCGTTTGAAACCCGCACCAACCCGATTCCGTGGATTAATGCCTGGTTGGTTTCAGACAACGTGCAGGTCGCCCCGCAGGAAGTGGAAGTCAGCTCCTATCTGGTCGGACAAATCGACTCGGAAATTAATGCCGACGACCTGAGCGACTTCCAGCTGTAATCATGAGTACGCCCACCATCACCCTGCGCACGTCCGGTGCGCAGTTTGAGTACAGCGAAGAGGAAGACGGTACGTTGTTGGAGGCGTTAGAAACGCAGCGAGTCAACGTGGAGTTTCACTGCCGTTCCGGCTACTGCGGCGCCTGTCGCATGCGCCTTCTCAAAGGCGAGGTCATCTATGCGCAGACGCCGCTGGCATTCTTTCTGCCTGGCGAGATCCTGCCCTGCTGCTGCAAGCCGCTCAGCGACGTGGAGTTGGATATCTAGCCAGCCGCTTCGCGCCGCTGGCACTCTTTATCCGCCCCCAGCGGCTTACCCTCCTGGGTTATTCCACCCGTTCTCGTCCTGATGACGCCAGGCCGATAAATGAGGTTCAATGACGGATACATGACGACCCCTCCCGCCGCTCTCCCCTCAGCGCAACCTCAACACAGCGATAACGCAACTCGAACCACCGCCCATTTCGCCACACATTATGAGTTACACTGAGTGGATAAAACATCAGGGAGAGTGGACTCAATGCTAACTTTTATTTCTGTCATTATCCTCGTTGCGCTGATTATCGTCTGGTCAGGCATCAAAATCGTACCCCAGGGCTACCAATGGACGGTAGAACGCTTCGGACGTTACACACGCACGTTGATGCCCGGCCTCAATTTGATGGTGCCCTTTATGGACCGCGTGGGTCGTAAGATCAACATGATGGAACAAGTGCTGGAAATCCCTTCTCAGGAGATCATCTCCAAAGATAACGCCAACGTCACCATCGACGCCGTGTGCTTTATCCAGGTCATCGACGCCGCGCAGGCCGCCTATGAAGTCAGCAATCTGGAACTGGCCATCATTAACCTGACCATGACGAACATTCGTACCGTGCTAGGTTCGATGGAGCTGGATGAAATGCTGTCTCAACGCGACAGCATCAATACTCGCCTGCTGCATATCGTGGATGAAGCCACTAATCCTTGGGGAATTAAAGTCACCCGTATTGAGATCCGCGACGTTCGTCCACCGGCAGAGCTGATTGAAGCCATGAACGCACAGATGAAAGCCGAACGAAACAAACGCGCCGATATTCTGGAAGCCGAAGGCGTGCGTCAGGCGGCCATTCTGAAAGCGGAAGGGGAAAAACAGTCGCAGATCCTGAAGTCTGAAGGTCAGCGTCAGTCCGCCTTTTTGGAAGCGGAAGCCCGCGAACGTTCCGCCGAAGCCGAAGCCCGTGCGACCCAGATGGTGTCTGAAGCTATCGCCGCCGGGAATATTCAGGCTATCAACTACTTCGTCGCGCAGAAATATACCGACGCATTACAGAACATCGGTTCAGCCAGTAACAGTAAAGTCATCATGATGCCGCTGGATGCCAGCAACCTCATGGGCGCCATTGGCGGAATTAGCGAACTGATTAAAGAAAGCCAGTCCGGCCGGAAAGCGTAATGATGACCGATCTACTGATGACCTATGCACGCTGGTTCTGGCTGACGCTCGGCGGACTGCTGCTCGCGGCGGAAATGCTGGGCGCAGGCGGTTATCTGTTGTGGAGCGGCGTGTCTGCGCTGTTGGTCGGCGTGCTGGTCTGGCTGCTGCCGTTGGGATTACCAGCGCAAGGTGTGGCGTTCGCGATCCTCACCGTGCTCACGGCATGTTTGTGGTGGTATTGGTTGCGTCAGCGTACGCTGCGCAGCCCGGCTTCGACGCTTAATCAGCGCGGTCTGCAGCTGGTGGGACGGCGGGCTAACCTGAGCGAGCCTGTGGTGAACGGTCTGGGACGCATCACCCTGGGGGATAGCAGTTGGCGAGTTACGGCTGACCGGGACCTGCCTGCGGGAACACCGGTCGAAATCGTCGCAATAGACGGCATTACGCTGCGCGTTCGCCCGCAGACTCGTTAGTGTCCGGTCCACGAGCCGTCTCCCGTCTGCCGTGCGACAAGAGGCTGTAGGGCGGTCATTAAGACTTCCGCCATCGTCATACGCCGATGGCGCTTATTTCTCGCAACCTACCCAATCTCGCTAGTGCAGGTCGTCTTCGTTCTATCCTCGTCTGCGCGTGTTCATGCGCCTTTTTAGGACTGGCCCTCAGTGAAAGCCAACGACCAGCGTGGCAGACTAAACCAACTCATCACGCCACACCGTCGCTCCCGCAATTACCGATACAACTTTTCCCGCTAAGCGTTTAGCATAACGTATTGATCTCTGGAGATGCCGCCATGAAGCCTTTATTACGCCGTATCGCTACGTTCCTCGGCTTAATCTCCGGGCGCAGCCTCGGCTACCCCGCGGTCGATATTGAACTCGCGGGTCATCGCTATCATCTGGTCGGTAGTATCCACATGGGCACGGTGGACATGTCGCCGCTGCCGGACGCGCTGCTCAAGCAGTTGGACGCGGCGACGGCGCTGGTGGTGGAGGCGGATATTTCAGACAGCCGCTCGCCCTTCCCGCCAGTGGAAGACGCGCCGCCGCTGTCTGAGCGACTGGACGCCGAAGCGCTAAATCAACTGCAACAATGTTGCCATTCGCTGGCGCTCAGCTATGACAGTCTCGACCGCCTCCCTGCCTGGCAGATCGCGTTGTTGTTGCAGGCCAGCCAGGCGACCTCGCTGGGCTTGCGTCCGCAATACGGCATCGATTTTCAGTTGATCAACATGGCCCGGCTGCGGGGCTTGCCCATCATTGAACTCGAGGGCCAGCAGGCGCAGATTGAACTCCTCCAGCGACTGCCTCGCGGCGGACTGCCGCTGCTGGAAGATACCCTGACCCACTGGCACAGCAACGCCCGCCTGCTGCAAACCATGATTAACGGTTGGCTGGATTATAAAACCCTGCAATTGGATAATTTGCCCGACAGCTTCGGCAACGTTATGTCGGAAATATTGATGCAGCAGCGCAATCGACGCTGGCAGCAACAGCTGACGGCATTACCTGAGGGAAACTATGTGATCTCGGTAGGCGCGCTGCACCTGTTTGGCGAGGGTAATTTGCCCGCCCTATTGCGGGCGCACTCATTTTGACAGTATGTAAGGACAGAAATCATGACACCCGCAGTCAAGCTGCTTGAAAAACACAAAATCACTTTCACCCTGCACAGCTATCATCACGATGCCGATGAAACCAACTTCGGCGAAGAGGCTGCCCGTAAACTTGGGGTCAATAAGCAGCAAATATACAAAACGCTGCTGGTCGCGCTGAACGGCGATGCTAAAAATCTGGCCGTGGCGGTGACGCCAGTAGCGGGTCAGTTGGATCTGAAAAAAGTCGCTAAAGCCTTCGGCGCCAAAAAAGCGGATATGGCCGACCCACAATTGGCCCAACGTGTTACCGGCTATCTGGTCGGCGGCATCAGCCCTCTCGGGCAGAAAAAGCGCCTGCCGACGGCCATCGACATCGCCGCGGAGCCTTTCGACACCATTTTTATCTCCGGCGGCAAACGCGGACTGGACATTGAACTGGCGGCCTCGGATTTGGCTTCACTGCTCAACGCCGACTTTGCCGATATCGCCAAACGCGACTGACATTCTCAGGCCCGCATAACAAAACGGGCGACGCTGGTTTTCACCCACGTCGCCCGTTTTCTCACGCATTACGTCTTAGTGATAAACGATCTCGCCTTTCGGCGCATAGTCCGCCGGATTCAGCGGCGAATGTTGCGCGATGTACTCTTTGAGCACTTCAGCGTCGACAAAGCCGGTATTTACGAAATCAGAGCGCTTACTCACTACCGGGTAACCATCCCCGCCGTCCGCATTAAAGCTCAGCATCGCGATACGATAGACCTTGTCCGCCTGCAGCGGTTCGCCTTTGATCTTGACGTTTTTCACGCCGGTGCCGTCGGTTTCCAGGCTGACGTTGAAGAACTGGGCGTAAGCGCCGGCATCCACCTTGAAGTTAGCCACCGTCGCCAGATACGGCTCGACGTCGCTGCCTTTCATCTCGACATACACGACCGTGTTGCCGAAGGGCTGCACCTGCAGAATCGATTTATAGGTGATATCTCCCGCTTCAATGGAGTCACGGATGCCGCCGCCGCTCATCACGGCGAAATCAGCGTTTGTACGCTCCGCGATGCCGGAAAGCACCACGCGGGCCAAATCGGTCTGTTCAAAGCGGACTTTGCTGCGATCCCCTTCCAGACGCCCCAGCGTACTGCCGACTTTCACTTCCAGTTGGGCTTTGCCTTTCTCTTTAAACGGCGTCAACAGCTGCAGCATTTCAGGATTTTGCTTGATTTCCTGCGTGTAGTACTCGCTTTTGGTCGAACCATCATCTTGAGTCACGGTCTTCTTCAGGTTGATCGGGACCAGTTGATAGTGTCTCAGCGTCAGTTTACCGTTGCGGAACGTAAAATCGGCGCGACCCACATATTTCCCCCACTCATGCGCCTGCACGATCCATACGCCATTCTGACGATCCGGCGTGCAAGATGTGCCCGGCACATAATCCCAGTTTTTCTTGTTTCTGCTCGCCATGCACACGGGGTTTTGTGAATGTCCGCCGACGATCATATCCAGATAACCGGCTGGCAGGCTGCGCGCCATTTCAACGTCGCCGGGCGCGTTGTTGCCGTGATCGCCGTTGTCGTAGTGCCCCATATGCGTTGTGGCGATAATGACATCCGGTTTCTCTTGGCTGCGCAGTTCTTCCACCAACTGCTTGGCTTCTTCGGCCGGTTTGTGGAATTCCATATCGGTGAAGAACGCCGGGTTGCCGATTTTGGCGGTATCGTCAGTCGTCAGGCCGATAACCGCGATTTTCACACCTTGTTTGTTGAACAGACGGTAAGGCGTAAACAAACGCTGCTGGGTGCTTTTCTGATAAATGTTGGCGGAAAGGAGCGGAAAGTTCGCCCATTTTTCCTGCTGACGCAGAACGGAAAGCGGATTGTCGAATTCATGGTTGCCGATAGCCATCGCGTCGTAGCCTACCAGATTCATACCGCGAAAATCTGGCTCGGCATCTTGGAGGTCGGACTCCGGCACACCGGTGTTGATATCGCCGCCGGACAATAACAGCAGGCTCCCGCCTTTCCGCTGTACTTCGCGGCGGATAGCATCCACCGCCGTTTTTTGCGCGGCCAAACCGTATTCCCCGGCATCATTTTGCCAGAAGCGACCATGATGATCGTTGGTATGCAAAATAGTGATGTTATAGGTTTTATCTTTTTCCCATGCCTGTGCAAAAGGCGATGTTAGCGCCAGCGTCAGTGCGACCGCACAGCCCAATGCCTTTTTAGAAAAATCCATGGCAAATCTCCACAATTTAAACATTAAAAATACTTATAACTAAAGTGTACTTGTCGCTATTTAGAGGGTATTCACAGCTAATAACCGATAAATACATTAACATAAGTTAATCTTTAGCTTTTGACCTTCGTCATTTGCCAAGGAAAAACCGGTTATAACAGCCGCTGATGTCAGTGGTGATACGTTGAGGGAATGACACCCGTCGGTTTTGTATTTTGCAAAAAAGACGTTTTAGATGAAATTTTCTCTGCCTCCCCCCATAAGTGACTATTTTGTGGCATAGTAGATACATCAGGCAAATATAAACAGGCTGATCGCCGTACCCATTAGCCTTAAACCCGACATTTATGCTTTTTATCGTGATTTTTATTCTTTTATATCAAATATAAAACCTAACTATCATGAAAAAAGGCACATTCCGCTTTATAAGAGGATGGGGGGCGATATTTCCATAAAAATACTCATTGCCTCACGCTGGCTTTATTTATATAAATTGATTTATCTGTTTGTCATACAAGCGCATAAGTATAGAGGCAGAGCCCGCAATAATAAGGGCCGCCAGGGTTCAAGAGTCGCAGGCTCCCGCCCGGACGAAGCAAGGCTCAGGAACATCCGCTCACTCACTTTACCCTAGCAAAGGAGTCGGAATGCATGATACCACCCCGTTAATCTCCACAATGGCCGCAGGGCTGGTCCTTGCCTTTCTTTTGGGTATTTTGGCGCATCGTCTGCGTATTTCCCCTCTGGTCGGCTACCTGCTGGCGGGCGTTCTGCTGGGTCCTTTCACACCCGGTTTCGTTGCAGACACCAAACTGGCGCCGGAAATCGCCGAGCTAGGCGTGATTCTGTTGATGTTCGGCGTCGGCCTGCACTTCTCCCTGCGCGATTTGATGGCCGTTAAATCGATCGCCATCCCCGGCGCTATCGTCCAGATCGTCGTCGCGACGCTGCTCGGGCTAGGGCTTTCCTCGCTGCTGGGATGGAGCCTGCAAAGCGGGCTCGTGTTCGGGCTGTGCCTGTCCACCGCCAGCACCGTCGTGCTGCTGCGAGCGCTGGAAGAGCGACAGCTTATCGACAGTCAGCGCGGTCAAATTGCCATCGGATGGCTGATAGTGGAAGACCTGGCGATGGTGCTGACGCTGGTACTGCTGCCCGCCTTCAGCGATATGCTAGGTTCGGAAACGGCCAATACCAGCAAGCTACTCAAGGATCTGGCTTTCACGCTGGGTAAAGTCGTTGCCTTCATTACCTTGATGGTGGTCGTTGGCCGTCGACTGGTGCCCTGGGTGCTGGCGAAAAGCGCCAGCACCGGCTCCCGCGAGCTGTTCACGCTGGCCGTGCTGGCGATGGCGCTGGGTATCGCCTTCGGCGCGGTCAAACTGTTCGATGTCTCCTTTGCTCTCGGCGCCTTCTTCGCCGGCGTCGTACTGAACGAATCCGAGCTAAGTCAGCGCGCCGCCCACGACACCCTGCCCTTGCGGGACGCCTTTGCCGTGCTGTTCTTCGTCTCCGTCGGCATGCTGTTCGACCCGATGATCCTGATTAACGAACCGCTTGCCGTCCTGTGTACGCTCCTAATCGTCGTCTTCGGCAAATCGCTGGCAGCCTTCGCCATTGTCAGGCTGTTCGGTCACTCCAAACGCACGGCGCTGACCATTTCCGTTAGCCTCGCGCAAATCGGCGAGTTCGCCTTTATTCTCGCGGGGCTGGGGATCTACCTCGGGCTGCTCACCGAAGACGGCCGCCACCTGGTGCTGGCCGGGGCTATTCTGTCCATCATGCTCAACCCGCTCTTGTTCTCGCTGCTGGAGCGCTATCTGGCCAAGAACGAGACCATCGAAGAACAGATTGTGGAAGAGGCCATCGAGGAGGAAAAACAGATCCCGGTGGACCTGTGCGACCACGCCTGCCTGGTGGGTTATGGCCGCGTCGGCAGCCTAATCGGCGCTCAGTTGCATGAGTCAGGCATACCGATGGTGGTGATTGAAACCTCCCGCGCGCGCGTCGACGCCCTGCGCGAACAGGGCATCAAAGCCGTATTGGGCAACGCCACCAAGCCCGAGATTATGGACATCGCCCGTCTCGACTGCGCACGCTGGCTGCTGCTGACCATTCCCAACGGCTATGAGGCCGGAGAAATCGTCGCGACCGCTCGCGCCCGCCGTCCGGATCTCGAGATCATCGCGCGCGCGCACTACGACGACGAAGTCAGCTATATCGCCGAACACGGCGCCGATCATGTGGTGATGGGAGAAAGGGAAATCGCAGACACCATGATTACCATGCTGAACATCACCCCGGATGTGCCCGCGAGGGAATGCCCGATTTAACGGACGGGATTTAGGCGTGGTAGCCCACGCCGACGCGGGCAGAGAGTAAAAAAAATGCCAGACTCAGTCTGGCATTTTTTATGTCCGTCTCACGAAGCCCTATTCCACGTCATCTGAAGCACTGACCAGCTGAGCTAACAGGTCGATATGCAACGGGTCGTCGTTAAGCGCAGGAATATAGTTAAACCGCTCGCCCCCCGCATGCAGGAAGATCTCCCGGTTTTCTCCCTGAATTTCCTCCAGCGTCTCCAGACAGTCGGAGGCGAATCCGGGACACATGATTTGAATATCCTTCACGCCCTGAGCGCCCAATGCCTGCATGGTTTCATCCGTATACGGCGTCAGCCAAGGTTCGCGTCCGAAACGCGACTGGAAGGTCATCATCACCTGGTCCTGAGGTAATCCCAGCGCTGCCGTCAGCGCCGCCGTCGTGGCGGCGCAGCGTAGCGGATAGTCATCGCCCTCATTAGCATAGCGCTGAGGAATACCGTGGAATGACATGACCAACCGTTCGGGCACGCCATGCTCGGCAAACGAGGTTTCTACGCTGTGCTTCAGCGCCGCGATATAAGCGGGATGTTCGGCGTAGTCACGGATAAAGCGGATGCCCGGCATCCGGCGAGTCGACTTCATAAGGTTAGCGAGGCCATCCCACACCGCGGCCGTCGTGGAACAGGAGTATTGCGGGTACAGCGGCAGGACGGTCAGAGACGTCACCCCCTGCGCCATCAGGCTATCCAGCGCCGAACGCAGACTGGGAGTACCGTAACTCATCCCCAGCGCCACCGGCGTGCCGGACAGGCGCTCAGCCAACGCTTTTTCCTGACGGCGGCTGAAGACTAAAAGCGGCGATCCGCCCTCCATCCATACGGACTGATACAGTTTGGCCACACGCGGCGAGCGGAACGGCAGGATAGCACCGCGCAGGATTAGCGCCCACAGCAAGGGATTCACATCGACAACGCGCCTGTCGCTGAGGAATTCGGCCAGATAGCGCTTCACCGCCTGGGGGGTGGGCGCATCAGGCGTGCCCAAATTAACCAACAGCACGCCGCGTTTTTCTTCTTTCATTGATGCTTTCCTCATTCCGACGGCGGCCTAAAGTTCCGCCATTCATTCTGGATCAGGCGCTTATTGTAGCTAAAAAACCAGTCTGTAATGGCACCGGTAGCGAGGTTCGTGCCGATATCAGCAATCGCCGGAAGCAATGCCGACAAAATGGACGCCGCAGCCCAAGGGCCAACAGCTAACGACAGACGTAAAAAATGCCAGAGCAAGTCTGGCATTTTTATCTTTTCATCATCGCCTTTGCGGGCGAGCGCTCTTAACCCAGAATGCGTGCCAGCTCCGCGCTGATTTCGCTCACGCTGCGGGTACCATTCAGTTTGTGGTACTGAGTATGGCCGGCATCGGCTTCTTTCTGGTAGTAGCTGACCAGCGGGGCGGTCTGCTGATGGTACTCGACCAGACGTTTGCGTACGGTCTCTTCCTGATCATCTTTACGGATCGTCAGATCTTCACCGGTGACGTCGTCTTTGCCTTCAACCCGCGGCGGATTGAATTTGACGTGGTAAACACGGCCTGACGCCGCGTGTACACGACGACCGACGATGCGTTCGACGATCAGCTCGTCCGGTACGGCGAACTCCAGCACGTAGTCCACATTGATGCCGGCGTCTTTCATGGCATCGGCCTGAGGGATGGTGCGCGGGAATCCGTCGAGCAGGAAGCCATTGCGGCAATCGTCCTGTGCGATGCGTTCTTTGACCAGGGCAATGACCAACTCATCGGTCACCAGTTTACCCGCATCCATGATCTCTTTGGCCTGTTTACCCAGTTCGCTGCCGGCTTTCACCGCAGCGCGCAGCATGTCACCCGTGGAAATCTGCGGAATGCCATACTTTTCCATGATGAACTGAGCCTGAGTGCCTTTGCCTGCGCCCGGAGCGCCCAGCAGAATAATACGCATCGCGTAGATCCCCTCGAAAATTTGAACAAAATTGAAAAAACGCTAAACCATACCATTCCGTCTCGCCATCCTCAAGGAACTGGCTCGGTTCAGCCATCATCCTGACGGAAATAAACGGCGGTCGCGCCTGCAAAAAAAAGCCCCGGAGAACCGGGGCGGGAAAGAAAAGAGATTATGCCGTCAGCAGCTGATTCATACGACGGATGAACTGGTTAGGATCTTCTAGCGTGCCGCGTTCAGCAAACAGCGCCTGATCCAACAGCAGCTCAACCCACTCGCCGAACTGGGCGTCATCAGTGGTGTCGGAAGCGCGTTTGACCAGCGCATGATCCGGATTCAGTTCGAAGATGTATTTCACTTCCGGGGCCTGTTGGCCGGCGGCGGCAAACAGCTTCGCCATCTGCGTTCCCATTTCGTCAGCCCCGGTAGTGACGATAGCCGGGGTATCGGTCAGACGATGCGTCAGACGCACCTCTTTCACGCGATCGCCCAGCAGCGTTTTCACGCGGTCGACGAACGGCTCCAGCGCTTTTTCCGCTTCTTTCTGGCTTTCGTCGGCATCATCCGCCAGCTTGTCCAACGCTTCATCGGCCTTGCTGACGGACTGGAAGGATTTACCGTCGAACTCGGTCAGGTAGCTCATCATCCATTCGTCGATGCGATCGGACAGCAGCAACACTTCAATGCCTTTCTTGCGGAACAGTTCCAGATGTGGACTGCTCTTGGCGGCGGCGTAGCTGTCGGCGGTGATGTAATAGATCTTGTCCTGACCTTCAACCATACGGCTGACATAGTCTTCCAGCGAGACGGTCTGCGCCGCGCTATCGGTATGGGTAGAGGCAAAGCGCAGCAGTTTAGCGATAGTTTCTCGGTTGCCGCCATCTTCCGCCGGCCCCTCTTTCAGGACCTGACCGAACTGCTGCCAAACCGTCTGATATTTTTCGCTGTCGGTTTTCGCCAGATGTTCCAGCATTTGCAATACGCGTTTGGTCAGCGCGGTACGCAGGCTGTGAGTGACGCGGTTGTCTTGCAGGATCTCACGCGATACGTTCAGCGGCAGATCGTTGGAGTCAATGAGACCGCGTACGAAGCGCAGGTAGTTCGGCATAAACTGTTCCGCATCGTCCATGATGAACACGCGCTGAACGTAGAGTTTCAGACCGTGCTTATGGTCGCGGTTCCACATATCCCATGGCGCCTGAGAAGGGATGTACAGCAGGCTGGTGTACTCCTGCTTCCCTTCCACGCGGTTGTGGCTCCAGGTCAGTGGGTCGGCGAAGTCGTGAGAGATATGTTTATAGAACTCGACATACTCTTCGTCGCTGATGTCGGATTTATTACGCGTCCACAGCGCCTGCGCCTTGTTGATCTTTTCCCAGGAAACGGTTTTTTCCCCGCCCTCTTCTTCGCTTTCCGTTTCGGTCTGAATTTCTACCGGCAGGGCGATGTGGTCGGAGTATTTGCTGATGATGGAGCGTACACGCCACGTATCGAGGAATTCGTCTTCGCCTTCACGCAGGTGCAGCGTAATTTCAGTACCGCGTTCCGGCTTGTCGATGTCGGCAATGGTGTAGTCGCCTTCGCCGGCAGACTCCCAGAAAACGCCCTGATCGGCGCTGGCGCCAGCGGCGCGAGTACGCACGGTGACTTTATCCGCGACGATAAACGCGGAGTAAAAGCCCACGCCGAACTGGCCGATCAGCTGGCTGTCTTTTACCTGATCGGAACCCAGTGATTCCAGAAATGCTTTGGTGCCGGATTTGGCGATAGTACCAAGATTTTCAATCACGTCTTCGCGAGACATCCCGATACCGTTATCGGAGATGGTCAGCGTGCGCTTTTCTTTGTCGGTGGAGACGCGTACACGCAGGTCCCCGTCGCCTTCATATAAATCAGGCGTCGACAGCGCGCGAAAACGCAGTTTATCCGCCGCGTCAGACGCATTGGAGATCAATTCACGCAGGAACACTTCCTTATTGGAATACAGTGAATGGATCATCAGGTGCAGTAATTGCTTCACTTCAGACTGGAAGCCGCGGGTCTCTTGGCCTTTCATACTCATTATGACTTACCTCAAAACGTGTTTTATTCAGGCTGTTTTATTGTCAGATAAGCTACAGGTGGGGTCAGGTGCCGAGATTTCAAGTGGGACTGATAGCGCTCGCGGGCGAAAAACGAGGAATAAAGTGCGACTGCCGATTTTTTCGGCAGCCAGAGAGTCAGAACTTGAACGGGTGACGTCCTGCCAGTGAATGCGACAGCGTCGTACCGTCCACCATCTCCAATTCACCCCCGACCGGCACGCCGTGGGCGATGCGGCTAGCCATCACGCCATGCTCGGCGCACAGCTCGGCGATGTAGTTCGCCGTGGCGTCGCCTTCAACCGTCGGGTTGGTCGCCAGAATCACCTCCTGGATGCTTTCCGTTTCCAGGCGCTCTTCCAGCCGACCCAAGCCAATATCATCCGGACCAATGCCGTCCAGCGGCGAAAGATGTCCCATCAAGACAAAGTAGCGGCCGGCGAACTGACCGGTTTGCTCGATGGCATGAATATCGGCCGGACTTTCCACCACGCAGATAAGGCCGTTTTCCTGACGACGGGCGTTTGCGCAGATGTTGCAGACGCCCTGTTCCGTAAAGGTACGGCAGTCTTCGCAGTGGCCAATTTCAGACATGGCGCGGGTCAGCGACTGCGCCAGTTTCATCCCGCCGCTTCGATCGCGTTGCAGCAGATGAAAGGCCATTCGCTGGGCAGATTTAGGCCCCACGCCGGGTAAACAGCGCAGGGATTCCATCAGTGATTCAAGAAGCGGACTGGTTTGCATCAGAACGGCATCTTGAAGCCTGGCGGCAGTTGCATCCCGCCGGAAACCGCCGCCATCTTCTCTTTCTGCGTTTCCGCAATGCGGCGCGCCGCATCGTTGAACGCAGCCGCGATTAAATCTTCCAGCATGTCTTTATCATCTTCGAGCAGGCTGGGGTCCAGCTCAACACGGCGGCAATTGTGCGCGCCGTTAATGGTGACTTTAACCAGCCCGGCACCAGATTCGCCAGTCACTTCCACATTGGCAATTTCTTCCTGGGCCTGCTGCATTTTTTCCTGCATCTGCTGAGCTTGCTTCATCAGATTGCCTAAACCGCCTTTACCAAACATATCGTTCTCTCTATCACTCGGGCTGCTACAGCAGCAGTTAAACGGGTCGGATACTGTCTTCATCCAATTCCGCGTCGAAGAATCGCCGCAGCGTCTGAATGTTATTATCCGTCAGGATCGACTGACGCGCCTGCGCCAGTTTTTCTTCGTAAATGGCCTGTCGCCACTCCAGCGGCGTCCGAACCGCAGGGTTATCGTCTTCTGCGATCGTCAGCGCGATATCGCGCCCGTGATACGCCGATAGCGCAGACACCAGTGCCTGCTGCGCCGCGCTGGTGTTCAGGTGACGTTGAGAGGATCGCAGATGCAGATGAATCTCGCTATCCGTCGGCCTCTCTCTGAACGCGTTCAGCGCTAGCTGCTGCACCAGTTTCGGCAGCGTCAGATGGTCGATTTCAGCCGCCCACTCATCGCGTGTTTTGGCTTCTTCCGCCAACCGGGCGACCAGCTCCGGCGTTTTTTCGTGTTCTAATGCGGAACGCAGCGCCTTGGGCGTCGCCACTTCCGCTTTTTGTTCCTGTGGAACCGTATTCTGCGCCTTCCAGCGGTAGGCTTCCGGCTTCTTCGGTTCACGCTTTTCTTCCGCCTTTGACGCCATCCGCTGCTGACCGCGCTCGCTCACAGAGGCCAGTCGTTCCAGCGCTGACGTTCCCGGCCGCGTTTTTCCTGACGCTGCCGGTTCAGACTTTTTTGGCGGAGACGTTCCCTGTTTCTGCAATAGTTGGCTGCGCGCCTGCAACAACTGCGCGGTCGTGTCCGGTAAATGGCTCGCCGTTTGCGGAGCGGACTCCGGCGGCCGTGGTGGTTCCGCCTGCTGAGGAGGCGCTTGAGGCGCCTCGTCGGACGGCGCAGCCGCGGACTGCCGCACCGGCGTGTTCGTCGGCGCCTGTGGAGCGACTATCGGCGCAGCGACGGTAACGGGCGTAGGCGCATCAATGACCTGGCGAGGATGAAACGCCAGCGCGCGCAGCAACGTCATTTCCACGCCCATTCGCGGATCGGGCGCATAAGCCAGCTCTTTGCGGCCAATCAACAAGGTTTGATAATAGAGCTGCACTTCAGCAGGCGGGACGGCGCGAGCCAGATCCCGCAGGCGTGGCGCTACGCTGCTGTATTCATCGCCCAGCGCCGAAGGCAGCATTTGCACCATGGCGACGCGGTGCAGCAAGGTGAGCGTTTCCACCAACAGCGATTCCCAATCCACGCCGCGCGACGCGGCTTGTTGCAGCAAGGTCATCACCTGCGCGCTGTCGGCTTTCACCAACGCCTCTATCAACGCCAGCGGCTGCTCGTCGTCCAGCGTTCCCAGCATCTGACTGACCGTTTCAGTCGTGACCTGCCCCTGACCAATGGCGATAGCCTGGTCGGCCAGCGAGAGCGCATCACGCAGGCTGCCTTCCGCCGCACGCGCCAGCAGTTGCAGCGCACGCGCCTCAGCGGGCAACTGCTCTTCCTGCAAGACGTGCTGCAAATGGGCGCGGATCTGCTCCGCATCCAATGCTTTGAGATGGAACTGCAGGCAGCGCGACAGAATAGTCACTGGAAGCTTTTGGGGGTCTGTGGTCGCCAGCAGGAATTTAACGTGCGACGGCGGCTCTTCCAGCGTTTTGAGTAGTGCGTTGAAGCTGTGGCGGGAAAGCATGTGCACTTCATCGATGAGGTACACCTTGAAGCGGCCCCGCGCCGGCGCATATTGCACGTTATCCAGTAAGTCGCGAGTATCTTCGACTTTGGTGCGGGAAGCAGCATCGATCTCGATCAGATCGACGAAGCGGCCTTGCTCAATTTCGAGACAGTTCTCGCATTTACCGCAGGGCGTTGCCGTGATGCCAGCCTCACAGTTCAGTCCTTTCGCCAGCAGACGCGCGATAGTGGTTTTCCCCACCCCACGGGTGCCGGAAAACAGATAGGCATGGTGAATTCGGCCTAGGGAAAGACCATTAGCCAGCGCGGCCAGGACATGTTCCTGACCGACGACATCGGCAAAGGTTTGAGGGCGCCACTTACGGGCAAGAACCTGATAGCTCATCAATACCGCAACAGTTGAGTTATTGAGGTGGTGATGCTAACACAGTCTCGCCGCCGTCGGCGAGACTGATGTGCTTAATGACCGGGGAAGTCGACCAGGCTGAAACACTGTACGCCCATGGCTTCCAGGCGCTGCTGACCACCAAGGTCAAACAGGTTGATGACAAAGGCTGCGTCAGTGACCTCGCCGCCTAAACGACGGATCAATTTCACCGTCGCTTCGACTGTGCCGCCGGTCGCCAGCAGATCGTCGATAACCAGCACTTTATCGCCGGCAGTAATGGAGTCTTCGTGGATTTCCAGCGTGTCGGTGCCGTATTCCAGCTCATAGCTTTCGCATAGCGTTTTACGCGGCAATTTTCCTGGTTTGCGCACCGGTACGAAGCCTACGTTCATTGCCAGCGCCACCGGCGCACCGAACAGAAAGCCACGCGCTTCAGTTCCAACGACTTTGGTGATGCCAGCATGACGATAACGCTCTGCCAGGAGGGAAATGCTGGCCGCGTAGGCCTGCGGATTTTCCAACAGGCTCGTGACGTCACGGAACAGTATGCCCGGCTTTGGGTAGTCGGGAACGCTCTTGATACTGTTTTTAATTAATTCTGGCTGTGTTACGGTCATAATCCTGTGCCTGATAAAACAATCTGTTCAGTGAATAACGGACGCCCGTTGTCGCTCTGGCGGCCATCACGCGCCCTTCGCCGGGAAAGGAGTAGAGGTGGGACGCGCACGAAAACGCTCAAATCTAGTCAAACTGACTGACAAATGCAACAGCCCAGCACCCGGTCGCTCACTTTTATTGCTCCCGATCAACCACCGGCAGCCGCAACATAAAGATGAGCAGGCAGGCCATCACCACCAATAATAATCCCCGCACCCACGGAATATTGACCATCCATATCGATAAGGCGAAGGTGGCGACGATCACCACGAGCGCTTTGACTTTGACGCCCGGCGGCAAAGCCCGATGCTGCTGCCAATGTCGCAGATAGCCGCCGAACCACGAACGATGCAGCAGCCAGTAGTGAAAACGCGGCGACGATCGGGCGAAGCACCAGGCGGCCAACAGCAGAAACGGCGTGGTGGGCAAAAGCGGAAGCACGACGCCCAGCGTAGCCAGCACGACGGCAATCCATCCCAACACGATCAAGACCACACGATACATACACCACACTCCCGCTAGTAGATGTCGCCGAACCCTTGCCCATACATAGTAACGGGTGTAACACTGATTTGACCATCGCGGAACAGGATCGCAAATGCCGTCAAAGCAGGTATCATGGCGTCACGTTTAACCCACCGTCGTTCCGTGCTTAATTCATGTTCGATCGCGCTATTCTTACCCCAATCTATCAATTTTTGACGGCTGAAACGCCTGACGAGTGGGTTATCGAGGCACAAAAAGCCGATAATCTACCGACCCTTTTGCGCGACCACGCGCTGTGCGAACTGAAAGCGGCGCAAAACGCGGCGCATCTCCTGCGGCGCTACGCCGTGGATGAGTCCGGCCAGCGACAGCTGATGGACTGGCTCATGCCATATGAAAACTTCGCTTACCATGACCGCAGTAACTTTGCCGAACTGGAAGCGAAAAACCCAGTATCCAAGCAGATAAGTATTCGAACGGGCTGCCGCTATGGGCAGGATATGATCGACAAGATGGTGTTGTTGATAAAAGAAGAGCTGCACCATTTTCATCAGGTGCTGGAAATAATGGCCTCTCTGGGGATTGTCTATCAGCGCCTGCCTGCCAGCCGATATGCGAAAGGTATGCTTCGACACGTGATGACGCATGAGCCGAATATGCTGGTTGATAAGCTGATTATCGGCGCATTTATTGAGGCCCGATCCTGCGAACGCTTTGCTAAACTGGCCCCATATTTGGACTCGCAATTACAGAAGTTTTATCTCTCCCTGCTGAGGTCTGAGGCCCGTCACTATCAGGACTATCTTGCGCTGGCCAAGCAAATTGCCGACCGAGACATTTTACCGAGGATCGCGTTCTTTGCGGAGATTGAGGCTAACCTGATCGTTTCGCCCGATGACGATTTCAAATTTCATAGCGGCAAGCCCCGTGTCGACGGCCCCCCACCGCTTTGATTCACCGCACAATGACTGAGGCAACCGAATGAGCACCTCGACGCTGTTGCAAGCGCTAGACCATCAGATCGCCAGCCTGGCCGAACAAATAGCGCCGGTTATAGGGATGACGACAGCCCGATCCCGTTTCGACCGCCAGCTGTTTGGCTGTTATGGCACACGCTTCGGCGACTATCTGGCCGAAGTGAAACAAAATCATCAGCACCTGCAGCAATATGTCGCCGAAAATCGCACCGACCGAGTGGCTTTTATGGCAGAAAAACTGCTGGCTCAGATTACGGCGCTACAGCGTGAACTAGGTACCTGGAAAATGCGGCAGCAGAGCCCCTCCGCCCCAACGCCGCCCGATCTCTACCACAAGTTGGCCGAGCATCAAGGCTATGAACGACGTTTGATAGCGATGATTCAGGATCGGGAAAGTTTACTTATCCAGCAAACTGCGTTTGACGAAAAACAGCGGTTGCAACAAGAGTTGGCGGCGCTGGAAGGCCGGCTGGCGCGCTGTCGACAGGCGCTTACGCGTTTGGAACGTCAAATTGAAAGGCGGGAACAAGGTTCCTAAAAACTCGTTGCTCGCGGTGATATCTGCTATATCTACACGCTGATTCCGAGCGAACGGGAAGGTGAACCCCTATGTCACTGGAAAATGCAGCTCCCGAAGTCAAACTGGCGGTGGATCTCATTATGTTGCTTGAGACCAACCAGATTGACCCTGAGGTGGTACTCGCCGCACTCGACATTGTGCGTAAGGACTATCTGCACAAGACCCAAGGACAGGGCGATCTCTCAACCGATTAGCGGTTGTTCAGCCGGAACAGACGTTTTAAACGTTTGTTCCGGCGATTCCCGTTGTCGAAACTTACAGGTGCGATGGATTGTCCGGCAGCTGACGCGACACCTCTTTCACTTCCTTTCCCTGCTCATTATGCAAATACACTTCCAGCTGATTGAAAGCGATATTGATGTCATTTTCCCGACAGAGTCGGTCGATCGCGCGGTTCAGCTCATCCACCGTGTAGCTGCGATCGCGTAGCTCGCGCACATACAGTCTCAGCTCATGATTGAGGGTGCTGGCGCCGAACGCGAGGAAAAACACCTGCGGCTCCGGATCGGTCATCACACGGGGGTTCTCACGCGCGGCCTGCAGCAAGACGGATTTCACCTTATCGAGATCGGACCCATAAGCCACGCCGATACTGATGATCACACGCGTAATCGTGTCCGACAGCGACCAGTTGATCAGACGTTCCGTCACAAAAGCCTTGTTGGGAATGATCACCTCTTTACGGTCAAAATCCGTAATCGTCGTCGCTCGAATTCTGATCTTGCTGACCGTTCCCGAAAACGTACCGATGGTGATCGTATCGCCGATACGCACGGGGCGTTCGAATAGGATGATCAGACCGGAGACGAAGTTGGCGAAGATCTCCTGCAAACCGAATCCGAGCCCGACGGACAACGCCGCGACCAGCCACTGTAGTTTGTCCCACGATACGCCGAGCGAGCTGAGGGCAGTCACCGCGCCGACGGACGTAATCAGGTAGGTCAGGATCGTCGTGATGGCATAGGAGGTCCCCTGCCGCAGCTGCAGTCGCGAAAGCACCAAGACTTCCAACAGCCCCGGCAAGTTGCGGGTCATGACGTAGGCAATCACAATCACCGCCAGCGACAGCAGCAGGTTGCCGAGCGTTACCGCTTGCAGGACGTTGCTGCCGCCCACGGATGCGTTGTAATGCCACAGCGTGACGCTATCGAGATAGGAGAACACCGTCACCAAGTCCGCCCATATCCCATAAATCGCCCCGCAGAAGATCATCACCAGGACCATGGTGGTCAATCGCAACGATTGCTGGCTGATTTGTTCCAACGCCAGCGGCGCTTCAGGTACCGGTTCGCTCCCTTCAGCGCCCTCTTTCACCACGTTCTGCCGTCTGGCCAGCGCACGGCGATAGGCCAGACGTCGGGCGGCGACGCTCAGTCCGCGGATCGTCGCCATGTAGACCACGTTCCATACGATCAGCAGATACAAGCTTTCGATCCAACGACCGGACAGGCGCAATGTCGTATAGAAGTAACCACTCAACATCAGCACGATCAAAAAAGGCGGCATCAGCGCGATGGCCGTCACAACGATCAGACGCATCGTATGGCGGTCCTTGTCACGCCAGCTATCCCGGCAAAGCGGAAAGACCAGCACCGACAGCAGCACCAAGTTGAGGACGATCACCAATTGCCCGATAACGTCGTCCACCAGATACAACGGGATCTGTTCGCCGATAACAGACCAAAAAATCAGCGGCAGCAGCGCACATCCCAGTCGCAGCGTTTGCCTGCGATAGTGCGCGCTTAACGAAGGCGCTAAGTTGAAATGCCGTTCGAACATGCCCTCCGGCTTCAAGCCCTGCCAGGCAAGCCCGAAGACGAGCCAGAACAGCGCCAGATCCTGACTCAGCAGCCACGCAAATTCGCCGAGTTGCCCCCCGGCGCGCTCCAGCCACAGCCCCACACATATCAATATAAGCGTGCCGGGCAACACTTTAATCAGCAATAGCAGAATCGTCTGGGGAGTATGGAGCTGGCTGTCGCGTTTGAGCTGTCCGACGTCTTTGGACAATTTGTCGAGATAATGGTCGATAGATTTTCGACGCCAGAAGATCAGCCCCACCAGCAGCATCGCCGGAACAACATAAAGCAAGGACCGTAAAGCCCCCTGAACAAACTGTTCCGATTTGACTGCGATATGGATGCCGTGCAGCTGCTGTTTAAGCGAGGACGGAAATTCTTTCAGCCAGCTCCAGTCCATCGGCTTGTTGCTGTTAACCCAGAAGATCTGCTGAGTCAGCGTTCTTTGCAGCGAGGCATTCACGCTGCCGAGCTGCTGTCGGTTGATTTGCAGGTTGATTGCGAGCATGAGCTGGTTGCCGAGCTGCTTGTTCAACTGGTCGAGCAACTCCCGGCGCATGTCCAGAATCTGCTCCAGCGCGTCGGTCACTTCGCTGTTGGAGACCGTATTGTTGCGCGCCAGCAGCTTCTGGATATATTCATCGCCGCGAAACAGCTCATCGCGCTGCTGGTTGATGTCGAACTGCTCCAGGCGCAGATCGGCGATCTGCGTGCTCATGTCACTCAGTTCATCTGCCGAAGGGAGGTTTTGCTGCTGCTGATACAAGATGCGTGACAATAACAGGCTGCCTTTAAGTACGGTGACCTGCTCTTTCAGATTACGCTCGGACTGCGTGGCGCGATCCAACCAGTTTTTGACCTGAATGCTTTGCTGCACCAGCGTATTTCCGGCTTCGGTCGCGGCAATCAACCGCTGACTGAGCTGACGGTTGATCTCCATTTCCGTCTTAACCAGGGGGTTTTCCTGAATGCGTTGCAGCTCGCCGGATGTCTGAGCCTCTTTGGCCGTTTTCTCTGACAGGTTAAGACGTTTGTGGCTGACCACATTTTGCAGCGCCTGTACCATGCGTTCTTGCTGATTAATCTGAGCCGCAGTGTAGTCACGCTGCTTTTGCAACAGATCCTGAAGCGTCGTGTTCACTTCCAGACTTTTGCGCTGTTGCTCCATCTGAGCGCTTAACAGGGCCTGTTCCGTCAATAGCAACGTTTGCTGGCTCGGACGCAACGTCGCCTGTTCCGGGTCCAGACCATTGAGCTGATTGCGTAGCTGCTGACTGCGCTGCGATGCCGTCAGCATGGCGCTCTGTACTCTTTCCGGCTGCGTCTGCAGCGAAATCAGCTGACTATTGTAATTAGACAGGTTTTCCTGCGCCGACTGCAGGCCAGCCAGCGTATCATTTAACCGCGACTCCAACTGTTTGATAGATAAGGATTCGAGGGTAGAAAGAGAGACTTCCGACGACGAAGTCAGGGCCGCCAAATCATCGCTCGTCTGCCGTAGCTTGGCCGGGGCTTGTGCCGCCTGAAGTTTTAACTGAGCGGTTTCCTGCTTAACCCTGTCTATCGCGTCCAGCACGTCAAGCGTTTTGGTGTAATCCTCTATAACCAGCTTATCGGCCGGAGATTGGCTTTTTTGTTTATTCAGAGTGTCGAGGCGGTTTTGAATATCGCTTCGGGTCGGCAAATCATTTGTCAGCGCCAACGCTGGCGCGCTTACGGCCAGCGCCAGACACATCGTTAGAAGAAGTGCCGACAGCGAGCGCAGGGCGGAATCCGACACGCGGGAAAAAGAGGCGTAAAAATGGCGCAAAATAGAGAAGCTGGAACTCATGACACATCATCGTATAAGCGGAGATATGCCAAGTTTATCACGCCTCGGTCGAGCCGAGATATGTGAATCCGTGGGGAAGCGTAACGGTATTTACGATCTATAAACAATTTTCAGGTCGATAAACCTGACGCATCGCAGGGCTGAAACGCAGCATATCAATGAGGCCATCGACTAAAAATGGCGCTTCGTGACTCAATGCGAAGCTTTCCGGCATAAATAACCAGTTTTCCATCACGCCAGATAGGTAGGCGCGCAGCGCAATCGCCGCCCGATGGGCATCAATATCCTCAGGCAGCTTGCCGGAGTGAATGCAGCGCCCCAACAAAACGTCCACTTTATTGTAACAATCAAGATGGATTTCTTTGCGTCCGTGGCAGGTCGAGCGAATTTCGCCGCTAAACTCGCATTTATGGAAAATAATCTCCATCATCGCGCGCCAATCGCCGTCACACTCGATCTGCTTCAGCATATAAATAAGGACTTCCCGCATAACATGAAGTGGATCATCCGGAAATTTTGCATGATACTCAGTTTCAAACTCGGTCATTTTTGTTTCTGAACGCGCCCAGATTTCTGCAAACAGTTCGGCTTTGTTTCTGAAATGCCAGTAAATAGCACCTCGTGTTACACCCGCAGCGACCGCAATGTCGGACAATGACGTCGCAGAGACACCGTGCTCGGAGAAGAGGCGTAGTGCCGTCTCCATAATGTGCTGGCGGGTTTCCTCAGCCTGTTTTTTGGTTTTTCGTGCCATAGCATTATTTTAACTGAAAGGTGTGATTTACATACATTCGTGTATGTATGTAACATAGCATGAACTGAATATTATCGCAGCAATGGGTTTGGGCTTGTCATCCATTGATCAATTTTCGAATCGGAATCTTGAGGTTTATTTTATGAATAAAAACAGAAGGCTTTTGCCTCTGGCGGCGGTGCTAATGCTTTCTGGCGGCTTAGTTCTCACTGGATGTGATAATAAGGATGAAAACCAAGGCAATGCGGCAGGAAACCCGCCAGCGGTAGATATTGTCACCATAAAAGCACAACCTCTGAATATCATCACCGAACTGCCGGGACGCACCAATTCTTACCGGGTGGCAGAAGTCCGTCCTCAGGTCGGCGGCATTATCCTCAAGCGTAATTTCGTGGAAGGCGGCGACGTCCAGGCCGGCGTATCACTGTACCAAATCGACCCTGCGCCTTATCAGGCACAGCTTAATAGCGCGAAAGGCACGCTGGCGGAAGCGCAGGCGAACGCCGAAGTCGCGCGTTTGACCGTCAACCGTTACAAACCGCTGTTAGGCACTAACTACATCAGCAAGCAGGATTATGATCAGGCCGTCGCGACTTCCCGTCAGGCCGACGCAACGGTCGTTTCCGGCAAAGCCGCCGTAGACTCCGCCCAAATCAATCTCGATTACACCAAAGTCACTGCCCCGATTTCAGGCCGCATTGGTAAGTCCACGGTCACTGAAGGCGCCTTGGTTTCCAGCGCTCAAACGACCGCGCTCACCACCATTCAGCAACTTGACCCCATTTATGTGGACGTGACGCAGTCCAGCAACGATTTTCTGCGGCTCAAGAATGATTTGAACAGTGGCACTATTCAGGCGACCAACGGTAAAGCCAACGTCCGTCTGTTGCTAGAAAACGGTACCGAATACGATCAGCAGGGTACGCTGGAGTTCTCCGACGTCACTGTCGATGAAACGACCGGTTCCATCACTCTACGCGCCATCTTCCCGAACCCTTCACACAACCTGCTGCCCGGTATGTTCGTTCGTGCGCGTCTGGATGCCGGCGTGAATCAAAACGCGATTCTGGTTCCTCAGGAAGGCGTGACCCGCACTCCGCGCGGCGATGCTTCCGCATTGGTTGTGGGTGAAGGGGATAAAGTTGAAGTCCGTTCGGTCACCACGGCTCAGGCCATTGGCGACAAGTGGGTGGTGACTTCAGGCATTAAACCTGGCGATCGCGTGATTGTTTCCGGCTTGCAAAAGATTAAACCCGGTATCGTGGTGACAGCGCAGGAAGTCAAATCTGACAGCACTCAGCAGCCTCAAACTCAACCCGCCAAGTCTTAACAGGAGCCGGTAATCAATGGCTAAGTTTTTTATAGATCGCCCCATCTTCGCATGGGTCATTGCCATTATGGTGATGCTGACCGGGCTATTGGCGATAACGCAGTTGCCGGTAGCCCAGTATCCGAGCATTGCGCCACCGTCGGTTGAAGTGACAGCCTCTTATCCGGGCGCTGACGCCAAAACGGTGCAGGATACAGTCACCCAGGTCATCGAACAGAACATGAGCGGCATCGATAATCTGCTGTACATGTCATCGAACAGCGACTCGTCCGGTAACGCTCAAATCACGTTAACCTTTGACTCCAAAGCTAATCCTGACATCGCGCAGGTACAGGTGCAGAACAAGCTGCAGCTCGCCATGCCGCTTTTGCCGCAGGAAGTTCAGCAGCAAGGCGTCAGCGTACAGAAGTCCAGCAGCAGCTTTCTGATGGTAATTGGTTTCATCAGCGATGATAAAAACACCACCCAACAGGATATTGCGGACTACGTCGGCTCCAGCGTCAAAGACCCCATCAGCCGCGTCACCGGTGTCGGTGACACTCAGCTGTTTGGTGCCCAGTACGCCATGCGTATCTGGCTTGACCCCAATAAACTGACCAATTATCAGATGACCACGTCAGACGTGGTTTCAGCGATTACGGTGCAGAACACGCAGATTGCCGCCGGTCAGTTAGGCGGGACGCCGCCAGTGCCGGGACAAAAACTGAACTCGTCAATTATCGCTCAGACAAGACTTAATAATACCGAACAGTTCGGCAATATCCTGATCCGCGTAAACCAGGACGGTTCGCAGGTTCGGCTGAAAGACGTCGCCCGAATCGAACTGGGGGGTGAGGACTACAGCGTCGTGGCTCGTTATAACGGCCAGCCGGCTTCCGGCCTCGGCATCAAACTGGCAACCGGGGCTAATGCGCTGGATACGGCCAACGCCGTTAAAGCCGAGTTAGCTAAGCTGCAGGCGCAGTTTCCTTCGGGTTTGAAAGTGGTCTATCCGTACGACACCACTCCGTTCGTTAAGATTTCTATTAACGAAGTGGTGAAAACGCTGATTGAAGCTATCGTGCTGGTATTTCTGGTTATGTATCTGTTCCTGCAGAACTTCCGTGCGACGCTCATCCCGACCATCGCGGTACCGGTCGTCTTGCTGGGGACGTTCGCCATCCTCTCGGCATTTGGCTACTCCATTAATACCCTGACCATGTTCGCCATGGTGTTGGCGATCGGTCTTCTGGTGGATGACGCCATCGTCGTCGTAGAAAACGTCGAACGTGTCATGGCGGAAGAAGGACTATCACCAAAAGAAGCAACGCGAAAATCCATGGGGCAAATTCAGGGCGCTCTGGTGGGGATCGCGCTTGTGCTATCCGCCGTATTTGTGCCGATGGCCTTCTCCGGCGGTTCTACCGGCGCCATTTACCGTCAGTTCTCGGTCACCATCGTATCTTCCATGGTGCTGTCCGTCCTGGTGGCATTAATCTTGACCCCAGCCCTGTGCGCCACACTGCTTAAACCTGTTGATAATCAAGGTCACGGCAAAACCAAAGGCTTCTTCGGCTGGTTCAACCGTCTTTTTGAAAAGAGTACGCATCACTACACCGATAGCGTTGCCAACATTCTGCGCAGTACCGGTCGCTATGTCCTGATTTACCTGCTGCTGGTCGTTGGACTCGGTCTGATGTTCTTGCGTCTGCCCAGTTCGTTCCTGCCCCAGGAAGATCAGGGCGTGCTGCTCACCATGGTGCAACTGCCTGTCGGCTCCACGCAGGAAAGTACCCAAAAAGTGCTGGATCAAGTGGATTCGTACTACCTGAATAATGAAAAGGACAACGTGAACTCCGTCTTTACCGTCAACGGTTTCGGATTCGCCGGACGCGGGCAGAACATGGGGATAGCCTTCGCCAGCCTGAAAGATTGGGATGAACGTAGCGGAGCGGCCAATAAGGTCGATGCTATCGCCGGCCGAGCTTACGCCGCCTTCTCGCAGATAAAAGAAGGATTGGTCATTCCGTTCAACATCCCCGCCATCGTTGAGCTGGGTACCGCCAGCGGCTTCGACTTCCAGCTGGTTGACCAGGGAAATTTGGGCCATGACAAGCTGATGCAGGCTCGTAACCAGCTGTTAGGGTTGGTCGCGCAGCACTCGGATACGCTGGTGAGCGTGCGTCCGAACGGCATGGAAGATACACCGCAATATCGTCTGGATATCGACCAGGAGAAAGCGCTTGCTCTGGGCGTTACGCTGGATGAAATCAATTCGACGCTGGCGACCGCGCTGGGGGGTAGTTACGTCAACGACTTCATCGACCGCGGTCGGGTGAAAAAAGTCTACGTTCAGGCGGATGCGAAATTCCGTATGCTGCCCGGCGATATTCAGAACTGGTATGTCCGCGGTACTGCTGGGCAAATGGTTCCATTCTCCGCCTTCGGCTCGGCACACTGGGAATATGGTTCACCTCGTCTGGAACGTTACAACGGCTTACCCTCCATGGAGATTCTGGGGGAGGCCGCGCCAGGAAAAAGTACGGGTGAAGCAATGGCGCTGATGGAAGAGCTGGCTTCGCAGTTGCCTGAGGGGATCAACTTTGACTGGACGGGCATGTCTTACCAGGAACGTCTGGCAGGAAACCAGGCGCCAGCGCTGATTGTTATTTCCGCCATCGTCGTATTCTTGTGTCTTGCCGCACTGTACGAAAGTTGGTCTATTCCCTTCTCCGTCATGCTCGTCGTACCGCTCGGAATTCTGGGGGCAGTTGTTGCAGCCAGCATGCGCGGGTTGGAAAACGACGTGTATTTCAAGGTGGGAATGCTCACCACTATTGGGCTATCCGCCAAAAACGCCATCTTGATCGTGGAGTTTGCGAAAGACCTAATGGAAAAAGAAGGAAAAGGCTTGGTGGAAGCAACGCTCGATGCCGTACGGATGCGTTTGCGCCCCATTCTGATGACCTCACTGGCCTTTATTTTGGGTGTCGTGCCGCTGGTTATCAGCTCAGGCGCTGGCTCCGGCGCGCAGAACGCGGTGGGGACTGGGGTCATGGGCGGGATGTTGACCGCCACCATTTTGGCTATCTATTTCGTGCCCGTCTTTTATGTCGTCGTCAGCCGACGCTTCAGTAAAAAGAAAGGCGCTGAGAATACGGAACATCAGCCAGACCAGCACTAATCCACATCTTGAAGTTTCAATAGGCCGCTCAAGCGGCCTATTTTTTTCTCTCAACTCATCCATTCATGCAAACCACAGTTGATCGTCGAATAAAAAAAGCGCAGAATAAATGTTATGTTATAACATAAACTATAGGTGTGTTATGAAATCCAATATACATCCCCACTACCGTACCGTGCTTTTCCACGACACCAGCGCAAATACGTTCTATACCGTAGGATCAACAATCGCGACGGAAAGAACTCATGAATATGAGGGGAACATTTATCCCTATGTCACCATTGAAGTTTCTGCAGCCTCACATCCCTACTACACCGGCAAGCAGAAAGAGTATTCAAAAGAGGGAAGCGCAGCACGCTTTCAAAAAAGATTCGGCCATTTTCTAAAATCTTAGAGACGGGAGAAATGCTATATGCAGGTATTAAGCTCACTAAGCAGCGCCAAAAAACGCCACAAGGATTGTATCGTCGTTAAACGGCGAGGCAGAATTTACGTTATTTGTAAAAGCCATCCTCGCTTTAATGCAGTTCAAGGCCGGAAAAAGAAAAAACACTAATGAATAACTCATCGGACCTTTACGCCGACCTCAATAAACAAACAATTAAGCCTGAAAGAACTTTTCTTACTCCTTCGGATTTAAACAGGTTTTAACACTTAGGTAACTCACTGACTGTTAATGATTCGGCGTATTGCACTCTATCACCTTTAAAAGCGGTTTGGCTTTTGACCGCTATAGGGGAGCATCCTCCCCTATCCCACCTACCGTTCAGTCAACACCTTTGAGATTGAGTGATGCTATTTTTGTTACATTTTATATGGATACCTTACATTCGATTCTGGAAAAACTAATTACCATAGTAAATGTAGTACGTTTAAAAAGAGACGCTTAATAGTCCTGTATCCCAATTAATACATTACAAAATTTGAACGATGAGTTCGATAGCAGCAATTACGACAGAAAATGTCCGCGCAGTGCGAACCTAGGTGTTCTTTGCTATAGTTGATGCAGAATGACTTTTACATTGATGTGAGGACATTCTTTACATTCACCGTGTTATCCTTGGTTGGTCTATTTGAGGACAGCGGAGTGTAATCTCTCTTATGCAATTCATCACGTTACCTGCTAAAGCAGGAGTAAACCCTAAGTAAGACTGAACCATGGCTTAACGGAGGGATTGAAATGGATGAGTACTCACCTAAACATTATGATATTGCCCAACTCAGATTCTTGTGTGAGAATCTGCGCGACGAAAGTATCGCGACGCTAGGTGACAGCAATCACGGCTGGGTGAATGATCCGACCTCCGCAATAAATCTTCAGCTCAATGAGCTTATTGAGCATATTGCGGCCTTTATTGGCACCTATAAAATTAAATACCCGGATGATGAAGAGTTGTACATGCGGGTTGAAAAATATTTAGACGATACTTATATTCTTTTCAGTAATTACGGCATTAATGATGCCGAGCTGCGGAGATGGCAAAAGTCTAAGTCACAATTATTCAGAATGCTCTCAGAAAAGAGCAGCTATGCAACAGTAAGAACTTAAGCAATTATTTGCCTTATACTTATTTTAACCCAGGAAAATTCATAAAGGTTATTATGAAAAAAATAGATTACTTGATGCGTTTGCGCAAATGCACAACCATTGACACTCTCGAACGAGTTATTGAAAAAAACAAGTATGAACTCTCTAACGATGAGTTAGAAATGTTCTATTCTGCGGCAGACCACCGTCTGGCCGAGCTGACCATGAATAAGCTCTACGACAAAGTCCCTACCGCTGTATGGAAATACGTACGTTAATACGTATTAATCCTCTAGCGTTGAGCTAAAAGTACATTGAGCCGATATCATGATCGGCCTTTGTCTTATTAGAAAAATTAAGCAATATGCTAAAACGAGTAACAACGTATATGTACATATTTCCGCCTTAATTCATCAGAGATGACTGGGTCCTCATTTTATTAAACAACTCCCTACCGATAGAGATAAGTCTTTTTATAAACTTATCCTCAATGGCGTTCAATGCTTAAACCCGATAGCGCCCAATAAATAAAATGCGAAACAACGCCAAGTTTCTAAACAAAGATTATCCAGAAAGCAAAAATAAGAAGGGTAAGAAGGGGTAGGAACCATCTGAAATGGTGGAGGCCCCGCCAGCTACATCCCGGCACACACGTCGCCTGCTGCGGCTGCTTCCTTCCGGACCTGACCGAGTCCACAGGTTAGTGTTGCGGGAGAACCAACAGGGCCTCCATTGACGGCTCCGCACTGCGAAGCGGTGGGCATTATCAGCGATGACCTGCTCAATTGCAAGCCGACACGGCCTAACCGCCGTTTTCTTACCCACTACCGACTTGATACCATGCACTATCGATAAATCTCATGGCAAACAGGAGTCTCCCTACGGCTATGTCGCCACATGAAGATAATTTTCGACAACGCGTGTTCCAGGTCATCGCGGCGGTCCCTTTTGGTCAAGTCACAACCTACGGAGACATCGCGCTTTTAGCCGGCTCGCCCCGCGCTGCGCGCCAAGTCGGCGCTATATTGCGTAATCTGCCTGAAGGAACCGCGCTCCCCTGGCACCGTGTGATTAATCGAAAAGGCCAGCTATCGTTGACGGGCCCCGATTACCAGCGCCAAAAGCTGGCGCTGGTTGCGGAAGGAATAAGATTTAATTTAGCTGGTAAAATTGACCTCAACCAGTTTCGGTGGCAACCAACGACGTAAATCTGATCGCTCGCCGCTGGTTCCCCCCTTGATTACTGCATCGGGGAAACGGCCGTACCTGAAACAGGGGGCACCGTCGCTCCGCTATGGATATCCGTCCCTGCCGCTAAAGGTACTGACGGATTAGCCGGTACAGGCACAGACTCCACCGGCACCAAAGTCAACTCGGCGGAACGAACGCCATTGGTAATCACAGGCACTACCCTTTCCGTAATCAGCGTGACGCGATGATTGATGGTAACTGCCGCGCTCAAAAGCACACGCGCTTTAGGTTGGATATCGTTCGGGTTATAGGGCAGAACGAAGTGGAAAGGCGACTGTTTTCCATGAGTCAATGTCACCCGCTGGGTAATGATTTTCGCCGGAGCGTCGGCCAGCGAGGCATCTGAAACAGTCACTGTTAATTCGGCATCCGCTGGCAGTGCTATTTTTTGTCGAATATTCACCGTGCCGGTCACGGAAGGCTGAGCAATGCCGGGTAGATAGCTGCCACTCGCCGGAATAGGACCTCTGACGTCCGGAGCTACACCACTATCACTTTTATCCGCACACCCAACCAAGCCGATCGATACCATGATACCGCCCAAGATATGCCATAATTTCATTTGGTAAGTCTCCCTTTATCATTTATATGGCCTTCGGCGAAAACCGATGACCGCTAAGTAGCAAGAACCACTCGGCGTTTTAATTATGGTTCAATATCTTGGTATTTTCATAAGGGATGACATAAAGGACCAAAACAAAAAGTGGGGTCCCGTGGTTATCGCACCAGGACCCGCAACATAGCGTACTAGCGACAAGGCTGATAATGATGAGTCAGGCATTACAACAGCTTCTCGATTTGCTGAATCTGGAAAAAATCGAGGGAGGTTTATTTCGTGGTCAAAGTCAGGAGTTAGGACTGAGACAGGTCTTTGGCGGCCAGGTTGTCGGTCAGGCGCTTTCGGCGGCGAAACAGACGGTTTCCGAAAAACGTAGCGTGCACTCTTTTCACTGTTACTTTCTTTTGCCAGGAGACAGTCAAAAGCCCATTATCTATCAGGTTACTACCTTACGAGAAGGCAAGAGCTTCAGTACCCTACGCGTAGATGCCATTCAGAACGGCCGCCCTATTTTTCATATGACCGCCTCATTTCAGCGACCCGAGCCGGGGTTTGAACACCAGAGCGTGATGCCGCAGGTGCCGATGCCCGAAAACTTGCCTTCAGAGCAAGACATAGCTCAGAGCCTGGCTCATTTGCTGCCGCCTCAGTTGAAAGAGATGCTTACCAAACAACGTCCTATCGAAATGCGGCCGGTAAAATTCCATAACCCGCTGAAAGGAGAAGTTGAGCCACCAATCCGCCATGTCTGGTGCCGAGCTAACGGTAAGTTGGCTGACGATGAACGCATTCACCAATACCTTTTGGGATATACCTCCGACTGCAACTGTCTGCTAA
The DNA here is from genome assembly GCF_900107885.1 of Lonsdalea quercina. NCBI lineage: Bacteria > Pseudomonadati > Pseudomonadota > Gammaproteobacteria > Enterobacterales > Pectobacteriaceae > Lonsdalea > Lonsdalea quercina. The sequence continues at coordinate 408,805 of NZ_FNQS01000001.1, forward strand.
CGGCGCTCCAACCTCACGGCGTTGGTTTTCTCGAACCCAACATGCAGGTGGCCACTATCGATCACGCGATGTGGTTCCACCGACCATTCCGTATGGATGACTGGCTGCTTTATGCCGTCGACAGCCCATCGGCCTCCGGCGCCAGAGGGTTGGTTCGAGGTCAGTTCTACACCCGAGAAGGCGTGCTGGTTGCCTCCAGCATGCAAGAAGGCGTTATCCGGCGACACAGCGCGTAGCCGCTCTTCCTTGTAATTACCCCAATAAAAAAACCACCCGCAGCAAACTCACGGGTGGTTTTTTCCGGTCGAGGCGTGTATTACACGCCCCGGGATACTGATTATTGGTTGTAAGCGTTTTCGCCGTGGCTGTTAACATCCAGCCCTTCACGTTCTTGCTCTTCCGGTACGCGAAGACCCACAGCCATATCAGCGATTTTGAAGGCAATGAATGCGGCCACGCCAGACCATATGATACAAACGATCACGCTGAACAGCTGAACCCAAACCTGATGAGCCATGGTGACGCCTTCCGCGTACCCCACGCCGCCCAGCGAAGACGAGGTGAAGACGCCCGTCAAAATGCAGCCGACGATACCGCAGACGCCGTGAACGCCGAAGACGTCGCATGGATCGTCAACACGCAGCCAGCGTTTCAACACGGTTACGCCCCACAGGCCAGCGAAGCCGCCCGCAAAACCGATGATCATCGCACCACCAACGCCAACCGTACCCGCCGCAGGCGTAATGGCAACCAGACCTGCGATACAGCCGGAGCACGCGCCCAGCAGAGAAGGCTTGCCACGCAGAACCCATTCGCCGACGACCCAGGCCAGAATCGCTGCCGCCGTAGCGATCACCGTGGTCAAAAATGCCAGACCCGCGATATTGTTGGCTGAGCTAGCGGAACCCGCGTTGAAGCCGAACCAGCCGATATACAGAATAGCGGTTCCGATGCACACCATCGGCAGGTTATGGGGTTTGAACGCTTCTTTGCCGAAGCCGACGCGTTTACCCAGCAAGGTTGCGCCAACCAGCCCCGCAACCGCGGCGTTGATGTGCACTACCGTGCCCCCGGCGAAATCAAGCGCCCCGTCTGCGGCCAGATAGCCGCCGCCCCACACCATGTGAGTCATTGGGAGGTAGGACAATGTCAGCCACAGAACCACAAAAATCAGTGCTGCGGAAAAGCGAATACGCTCCGCCAGAGCACCAATCACCAGGCCAACAGTAATGCACGCGAAGGAGCCTTGGAAAGCGACGTGGATGTACTGGTAGAACGTGCCGTTCTGAGAGTTGATATCAATGCCATTCAGCATGAAGTTACTCAGGCTGCCGAAAAATTCGTTGCCGGAGCTGAACGCAACGCTGTAACCATAGATAACCCACAACAGACAAACCAGCGCGAAAGCAACCACCACTTGAGACAGTACAGACAGCACGTTTTTGGAACGAATCAGACCGCCGTAAAACAGTGCGATGCCAGGAATGGTCATAAAAAGCACTAAAGCGGTACAAATCATCATGAAAGCGTTATCGGCTTTATCGATCACTGGTGCTGCAGTCTCAGCCAAGGCGCATGCCGGTAACATGGCTACGGTACCCAGACCAGACAAGAAGGATAGTTTCTTCATTTCATTCATCCCTATTTATAAGGCTAAATCAGGTAGTTGTTATAGTGCAGCTTCATCTGTTTCGCCGGTACGGATGCGAATGACGCGCTGTAGTTCGGCGACAAAGATTTTACCGTCGCCAATCTTGCCGGTGTAGGCGGCTTTGCTGATCACATCGATCACTTCATCGAGCTGATCTTCGGCGATAGCGATATCTATTTTTACTTTAGGCAAGAAATTGACGCTGTATTCCGCGCCACGGTACAGTTCCGCATGGCCCTTTTGCCGTCCGAATCCCTTTACCTCTGTTACGGTAAGGCCTTGAATACCAATGGAAGAAAGGGCTTCGCGCACGTCTTCCAGCTTGAACGGTTTGATTACCACAGTCACCAATTTCATTCTCATCCCCCTAACCCGTTAAGTTCAGGCCTGCGCCGTCACTATCAAATGTCTATACGCCATCATTGAAAGCAATTGATGTGCCATAAATGATTAGACGAGGGAAAAGCGGTGAAAGATGATGAATGCGCGTATCGCGCAAACCGGGCTTGAATAAAGAATGGACTATCAGGAATCAAAGCGCACATATCCAGCGCACCATTTTAGTGCGCAACGCCTGATTCCAGTGCGCCTTACCCTAAGAGCAGGAAAATGTCTGCTAGGTTATGGTGCGTGCCGAAAATCAGGCGAAGTTTTGAGGGAGTTTAGGAAGTCATCTCAGCAATATCGTAACGTTTGACTCTGCAAGGGCCTGCCCTGCCAGTTGTAGCTGATACATCTGATAATAGCGCCCTTGCTGGGCCAGCAGTTGCGAGTGTGTCCCCTGCTCGGCCATTTCGCCGTGGTTAAGCACCAGAATATTGTCCGCCTCGACGATCGTGGATAAACGGTGAGCAATAACCACCAGCGTAGTTTGCGCGCGGATTAGGCGTAACGCCTTCTGGATAGCCTGCTCTGTCCCTGAGTCGATATTGGCCGTCGCTTCATCGAGAATCAGCACTTTCGGCGAATTTACCAGCACGCGCGCGAGCGCAAGCAGCTGCTTTTGCCCCACGGAAAGGTTATTGCCCTGTTCGCCGATGCGACTGTGAATCCCCTCGGGCATATTCCTGACCAGCTCAGCCATTTGCACCATATCCAACACGCGCCACACACTTTCTTCATCAATATCACGGCCCAACGTGATGTTGGCATAGACAGAATCCGCCAGGACTACCGGGTCCTGTTGAACCATCGCCACATTGCTGCGCAGAACCTGATGAGACAACGTCGGCAGCGGACGCTGATCCAGCCGAATAACACCGTGTTCGGGGGTGTAATACCCCATCAGCAGGTTCGCCAGCGTACTTTTGCCGCTGCCGGTATGGCCCACCAATGCGACAAATCCCTTATCAGGGATCTGCAGGTTGATGTTACTCAATACCGGCTTGCCGCCGCGGTATGAGAAGGTCACGTCGTCGATATCGATGCGTCCGCTAGTCAGGGGATCTAAATCGTCGCCATAATCCTGACGCTTACCATCCATCAACGCGAAAATACGCTCGCCGGCCACGACGGCTTGCTGAAGCATCGACTGCTGAGTCGTTAGCTCAATCAAAGGTTCGTTAAGCCGACCAAGGTAGTTGATGAAAGCATACAACACGCCGACACCCACCGAGCCGACCGAGCTGAAACCGAACTGCAGAAGGAGTCCGCACAACACCAGCGCAGAAAACAGGCTCAACAGCGGACGTAACAGGAACCCCTCCAGACGCAGCGTTTGCATTCGCGCCAGATAGTGCTTTTGGCTGACCTCACTCAGGCGTTTACCAAACCGCGCCTGCTGACGAAATTGCTGAATGACGCTCATACCATTGATGACTTCGTTGAAGCCATCGTTGATATCCGCCAGATAGCTACGCACACGGCGTACAATTGACGTGCTATAGCGCTGGTAAATCACCATCACCACCATCACAGCAGGAAAAATGGTTAGCGCGACGAGCGCCATACGCCAATCAAGGCTGAACATCGCCACCAGCATGGCGCTGATAAGCGCAGCGCTACGCAGCACCGTCGCCACCACCATCACGTAGAGATCCCGGACCACTTCCGTATCATTCGTCACCCGGGAAATCAGTTGCCCGACAGGCTGGGTATCGAACGTCGACAGCGGTTGACGTAATGCGGCGTCCATCACATCGATGCGCAATTGTTGTACGACGCCCACCGCAACCCGATTAAAGGTCAACGATTGCAGGTAGTGCAGTGATGCGGCGAGAAGTTGCAGCAACACGTAAACTGCCGCCAAACCGCTGGCCAACATCAGCGGGAACTGCCCTTTTGAGACGAGATGGTCGATAAAATAACTGATGAGTATTGGTCCTGCGACTTCAGCCGCCGCCGCAACCCAGAGCATCACCATGCCTACCGCCAGCGGCTTGCGCCAGGGTGACCCATAGGCCAGCAGACGTTTCAGCGTCGGCCAGAGCGGATGTGAATTACTCACCTTTGACCTCCTCAAGCGACGTCGGCTCGTCCAATGCGGCTTCGAGTTGCTGATAACGATACATATCCCGATACCAACCTGATTCCTGTGACAACGACTGATGATTGCCGCGCTGCGCCACTTGGCCCTGTTGCAGCACGAGGATTTCATCCGCGTTGACCAAGGCGGAAAGCCGGTGTGCGCTGATAATCAGCGTGCGCCTTTCACCCCACTCACGTAGGTTGTTCAATATTTCGTGTTCGGTGCGTCCGTCCACGGCAGACAGGGCATCATCCAGCACCAGCACCTCAGCCTCCAATAGGAGCGCACGGGCGATGGCGATTCGCTGCTTCTGTCCACCGGATAGCATGACGCCGCGCTCGCCCACCTCTGTCTTGTATCCCTGCGGCAAACGCAGAATGTCGTCATGAACATGAGCCAGACGCGCCGCTTCCTGAATTTGCGCTTCCGTCGCATCCGGACGGCCCAAGGCGATATTGCCCGCGACCGTATCGGCAAACAGGAACGGTGTTTGTCCAACGACGGCAAACCGGCGCCTCAGGTCATCCAGACGAAGGCTCTTGAGCGGGAGGTCATGATAAGAAATCCGCCCGTTCTCCACGTCAAAGGAACGCAGCAACAAAGCGATCAGCGTGCTTTTCCCTGAACCGGTGGGGCCACATAGCCCCAGCATTCTGCCAGGTTGCAGCCTGAAACTGACGTCATGCAGCACAGTCTGACTATGCTGCGGATAGTGGAATGTCTGGATATCTGCCGCCAGCGTTCCGGGCTTGTCCGGCAAAGACTGAGCACCGTCGAGCACCACCGGCTTCTCAGACAAGAGCTGACGGATACGGCTGTACCCAGCGCTGCCGCGTTCCACGATATTCAACATCCAGGCCAACGCCAGCATCGGCCAAATCATCAGGCCCAGATACATGACGAAACTGGTCAGTTCGCCCAACGTCATCGTCCCATGGATTACCATCCAACTCCCGCCTCCAATCGCCAGCAGATTAGACAATGCGACAGCAATATAAATTGTTGGGTCGAACCGCGCATCCACGCGTGCCACTCGCATGTTTTTGGCCCCTGTGTCGGCAGCGACTTCGGCGAAACGCTGAGACTGATAATCTTCCAGTCCGAACGATTTGATCATGCGGATGCTGGTCAAGCTTTCCTGCGTCTGGTTATTCAGCATAGAGAACGCGGCCTGAGCGGCTTTGAAGCGGTGGTGCAACTGCGTGCCGTAGTGTTTGATAATGACGGCCATGATTGGCATCGGTGCCAACGACAGCAACGTCAGCTGCCAGCTGAGTTGTGTGCACATTACCACCAGTACGGCACATCCCATCATCAGAGAGTCGACAAACGTCAGCACGCCTTCACCTGCGGCAAACACCACTCGGTCGACGTCATTGGTGGCTCTCGCGATTAAGTCTCCGGTGCGGTGACGTAGATAAAAGGCAGGATGCTGACGGCTCAGCTGACGATAAAAGTCTCCACGTAATTCCACCGCCAGTTGATAAGACGCGCCAAACAACAAAACGCGCCAGAAATATCGCAGCAGGTAGGTCAGAACCGCGGACAACGCCATAAGCCCAATCCACCCCATCGCGGTAGCGGCAGGCATCTTATGTTGCGTTACGCCGTCGACAACAATCCCGACAAGAGCCGGAGGCAGCAATTGCAGTATTGCGATAACGATTAAGAGGATCACCGCCCCCAGATAACGCTTCCATTCACGGCGGAAATACCATCCTAGTTGAACAAAAAGTCTCACGCGGTCTTCATTCCAAAGCTAGTAGCATCATTATTATTTCGGGCAGAACAATAGTATACATGATTGCCCTGATGGATAAATTTAGACCTTAATCGGCAATGCCGTTGTATGTTTAATCTCTTCCATCGCAAAGCTGGACGTGACGTCCACCAAACCGGGAATACCGTTGACGAGACGCTTGTAGAAGTTGTCATAGTTTTTCATATCCTCTACCCGAACCTGCATCAGATAATCATACTCACCGGCCATGCGATAAAAAGACAACACTTCGGGCATATCGGAAACGAAACGGCAGAAGTCTCGATACCAGTCGCTGTTGTGTTGCTGAGTTTTCAAAAGCACAAATGCCGTTAAGCCCAGTCCTAGCCGCTCGTTATCCAGCAGAGCGACACGCGCCTTGATATACCCAGACTCTTCCAGACGCTTCAGCCTTTTCCAACAAGGTGTCGATGTAAGATTGACAGCCTCAGCCAATGCTTGCAGCGAAAGCGTACAATCATGTTGAAGGAGAGAGAGCAACGTGCGATCGATTTTATCTAGCATGTGGAATAACCATAGAAAAATTTTCCACTATTTAGGCCAAATAAAGAAAATTATGCAATATTTTTTCCTCATGACCACGGTAATCTAAGCGTATCCTTCAGAAACAACGGAAGTTCCCTTATGACCAACTTATGGGTAAAAAATGCCGTCAGCGCGATTGAAGCTGACTTTCAACGTTCCGCCGACACGCATCTCATGCGCCTGACGCTACCCGCCTACCCCGGCATCTTTTTTTATCTGAAAGACGAGAGTACTCATCCTACCGGGAGCCTTAAACACCGGCTGGCACGCTCACTGTTTTTGTTTGGCCTCAGCAACGGGTGGATCAAGGAAGGCACGACGATCATCGAAGCCTCCTCCGGCAGTACCGCCGTCTCCGAAGCTTACTTCGCCCGCCTGCTGGGGCTGCCGTTCATAGCCGTAATGCCTGCTTGCACAGCGAAACGTAAAATTGAGCAAATTACGTTTTATGGCGGCCGTTGCCACTTCGTTGAGCAGTCAGGACAGATCTACGCGGCATCGGAGCAGTTGGCCCGCGACCTTAACGGCCATTATATGGATCAGTTTACCTACGCTGAGCGGGCGACTGACTGGCGGGGCAACAACAATATCGCCGACAGCATTTATCACCAGATGTCCAGAGAGCCTTTCCCGGTTCCTGATTATCTGGTGATGAGCGCGGGCACCGGTGGAACCTCAGCGACCCTCGGGCGTTATATTCGCTATAAAGGCCTGGATTCGAAATTGGTGGTTGCCGACCCCGAGAACTCCGTGTTTTACGACTGCTATCATCAGCAGGATCGAACGCTGACCGCAGATTGCAGCAGCAGAATCGAAGGTATTGGCCGCCCGCGGGCCGAACCGTCTTTCATTCCCAGTGTGATAGACGAGATGATTAAAGTGCCTGACGCCGCCAGCGTGGCGACCTTACTCTGGCTGGAGAGCGTTATTGGCCGTAAAGTCGGTCCTTCGACCGGCACCAATGTCTGGGCCATGTTGCAGCTAGCCGAAAAAATGAAATCCGAAGGGCGGCAAGGCGCCATTGTGACGCTGCTGTGCGACAGTGGCGAGCGCTATCTGGATACCTATTTCAACCCTGAGTGGGTAGCGGCGCACATCGGTAATCTGGCGCCTTACATCCGGCAACTTGCCTCGGAACCGCAGCAGAATAGCCTATCGCCTTGTCCCGTATGATGTCATTTACTGCGCTGAAGCGAGGACGGATTTGAGTTACCATATCCCCTTCGTGACATGTTAAACCGTAGTCTGTATCTACGGCCCCCTGCTCATTGAGGTGAACCAGCATGACAAGCGCAGTAGTTGTTTTTAGCGGTGGACAGGATTCCACAACCTGCTTAATACAGGCTCTCAAGCAATACGATCACGTGCACTGCGTGACGTTCGATTATGGACAGCGACATCGGGCTGAAATCGACGTAGCTGCCGAACTAGCTCAACGCTTGGGCGCCTGCGCCCACAAAGTGTTGGACGTTCGTTTGCTGAATGAACTCGCTGTCAGCAGCCTAACGCGGGACAACATTCCCGTGCCGGACTTCGACGAGAACCAGGACGGTCTTCCTAGCACGTTCGTTCCCGGTCGCAACATCCTTTTTCTCACGCTGGCCGCCATCTACGCCTATCAGGTCGGCGCCGATACGGTGATTACCGGCGTCTGCGAAACCGACTTTTCCGGCTACCCGGACTGCCGCGACGAGTTCGTCAAAGCACTTAACGAAGGCGTCGCGCTCGGATTAGCCAAAGATATCCGTTTTCTTACGCCGCTGATGTGGCTGGACAAAGCCGAAACCTGGGCGTTGGCCGACTACTACCAGCAGCTAGACACAATTCGTCACCATACACTGACCTGTTACAACGGCATCAAAGGCGACGGCTGTGGTCAATGTGCCGCTTGCCATCTGCGCCAGAAAGGGCTAGAGCAGTATCAGCAGAACCCCGAAAGCGTCAGAGCGTCACTGTCCAAGAAAACCGGGCTGAAGTAACTCACTCCGCCAACGCATTGCCGACCGGTGGTTATCCATTGACGAACTCACGGATAACCACCATCAACTCCTGCTAATTAACTCAGCCCAGACTCATTGCTTAATAAAGCGAGCGCCATGACGATATCTCTCTGTGGTTAACTTCATCCTGCGTCAAGAGCCGCTTTGTGGGCTTCATTCAACCAATGTCATCTCCTGAACAGAAGTTTCCGCCCCCGTAACGACTCACCTATCCGTTTTTTAACTTAGCGTCAGAGCCGTAACCGGGTGTGATTCCGTTCAATCAGTGAAGCACCGATCCCTGGAACTTCCTGTAGCTGATCAACCTGCGTGAATGGACCGTTTTGCTCCCGATAACTCACGATAGCCTGCGCTTTTTTCAAACCCACGCCGTTAAGAATATCGGCCAGTTCCTCCGCCGATGCCGAGTTGATACTCACTTTTTCTTCATCGCTGGCCGACGGCATGACCGGCTCGATCTTCTTGCCCGGCGCATCCTGCTGCAAAGTCGCAACCGCTATATCCGCGTTCACTTTTGTCGCGGCTTGAGCAAGTGCAGGCAGGCTCGACAGGGTCAGACCCACGACGAAGCACATAGCCTTGATTCCTGATTTTTTCATGCTGTTGTCTCCTTGTGTTTGACAGCACGCCCACCTTGCCTGAAGGGGAAATCAGCAACAATACGCCGTGTTCAAATGTGGAAAAGGCCGCGAAAGCGGCCTTTATCTGTTGCAGTGCGTTACATTCTCTTGCGAGGGTTATTCCTGCTGTTGAGCGGCATTCCCCAGCTTGATTTTCGCTTCACTGCGCAGGCTGGTAATCAAGACGTCAAACAGAGAGCCGACCGCATTCTGTTTCACCTGATTAGCAAACTGCTGTTTCTGCTGATCTTGCAGCGTGTGCGGCTGAATGCTGTCCAACGCCACAATCACCACATTGCCCGCCTGATCCTTCGATAAGCCGTAAGAAGGCTTGTCCTTCTGAGGGATTGGCAAAGCAAAGATCGACTCAGCCATCACTTCGTTCTGGTTTAAAGAAGATAGTGTCTTTGGCGCGCTGAAGCTCAGATTAGCGGCTTTCAGACTGTCCATCTTCCCTTCTTTCAGGTCGGCGAGGATTTTCTCAGCCTCAAGACGCGCCTGTTGATCCGCCTTCTGGCGTTTCAAGGTTTGAACAACCTGATCGCGTACCTGATCCAGCGCTTCGGTGCTTTCCGGTTTGTGTTCGCTGATGCGCACGACAAAAGCACGATCGCCATCGACGCTGATCACATCCGAATTGCTGCCCGGGGCGCCATTTTCGCCTAACAGAGAACCGCCGAAAATGGCCTGGGTAACCGGCTGAAAGTTCAGCGCGGCGGGAACTTTATCCCGGCTAAACCAGTCGGTCTGTACCGATTTAACGCCGGCAGCTTGTTCTGCGGAAGCCAGCGACTCATTATCGTTGCTGGCCGCTTCGCTGACTTTCTGCTGCAGCGCATAAAACGCATCCAGCGCTCTTTCGTGTTTCACCTTCTCAGCCAGCTCAGCGCGAACGTCAGCCAGCGGCTTGATTTGCTGCGGCTGCATATCGTCCAGACGGACAATCAAGTAACCCACAGAGGATTTGATGACGCCGGAGAGCTGTCCTTTTTCGGTCAGTTTTGCCTGCTTCAGTTCGTCCACGGTTGAATTGTCGTCCATCCAGCCCAGGTCGCCGCCGTTGCGGCGAGAAACGACGTCGGTTGAGATCTGTTGAGCCAACGCGGAGAAGTCGGTGCCGTGCTGCAGCTTATCCAATGCAGCTTTGGCTTCCGCCTCTGTTTTTACCTGAATGAGGCTGTATTTTTTGCGTGCGCCCTGAGTGAAATCGTTTTTGTGCTGATCGTAATAGGCGGCGATAGCCGCATCATCCACCTTGGTTTTGTCCATGATGGCGGCCGCATCCAGCAGAATGTAGCTGACCTTGAACTGTTCAGGCGCCAGATAACGGCTCTTGTTCTGATCGTAGAAACTCTGCACTTCAGCATCGCTGACCGTTTGCGACTCGGCGCGGTCGGCGGCATTGATGGTCGCCGTGCGGATGGTGCGATCCTGCGCCGCCAGTTGTACAAGGCGGTCAAGCTCTTGGGGCAAAAGGAACTCGGTGCCCCCAAGGCCACGGACCAACTGCTGAGTGGTCAACTGCTTGCGCAGCATTTGGGCAAAAGTCTCTGGACTCAGGCCAAGACGACGCACCTGGGTCAGATATTTTTCGTTATCGAAGCGGTTATCGGTTTGGAATTCGGGGATAGCGAAAATGGCCTGCTTGATCTGCTCGTCGCTGATGCTTAAACCCAGCGTGTGAGAATACTGGTCCAGCAGCGTTTCATCAATCAGCTGAGACAACGCCTGTTTACGCAATTGCTGCATGTAACCTTCGTTGCTCGCCAGAATAGAGAAGTTCTCTCCCAGCATCTGCTGCTGTCGGTTACGTTCGTTTTGTACAGCCTGTTCCAACTGGGAACGGGAAATTTCCTGCCCGTTGACCTTCGCTGCGTAATCACCTGACCCGCGAATCAAGTAATCACCTACGCCAGTCAGTACGAATGAACCGATGATCAGGGCCAGAATAATTTTAAGCACGACGTTATTCGCGGCCGCGCGTAAATTGTCCATCATAATGTGACAACACTCCGCTGTAGAATGGATGAAACTCCCTGCGCAGGCCGCAGCCATGCTTCCTTGCGATGCTATAGCCGCAAAACGGCCAGGGCGCACTCAGGCGACTGCCTGATGATAGTAATCCGGATTTCCGGTAAAAAAAGGCACATCATTGAATGATGCGCCCCATATCTTACCTTACCCACATCGTGACGTCAGGTAATGTTTAGGGGAGACATTCTCCCCTAAGACAATTAATTTACGGCGTCTTTCAGCGCTTTACCTGCGCGGAAGCCCGGTACTTTAGCGGCAGGAATACTGATTTCCTTTCCGGTCTGCGGATTGCGGCCTGTGCGAGCTGCCCGCTCGCGCACCGCAAATGTTCCAAACCCAACTAAAGCAACGTCATCCCCTTCTTTTAGAGATTCAGTGACAGATCCAATAATGGTATCCAACACACGCCCTGCCGCCGCTTTGGAAATATCAGCATCCGCAGCGATTTTGTCGATCAGTTGTGACTTGTTCACTCTTTCATCCCCTCTGAAATCCTGTGGCTGCATCCCTTATTTTATGGCGCAGCATTAGCTTTTAACATTCAGTTAAATCCACGGAGGTTAGCCGTACGATTAACAGTGCTCTAACTTAGCCGCACAAAAAAAGGCTGGCAAGCATCATTACACTTACCAGCCTTTATTTTATGTACGGTTTATGTAACAGGTCACTATTTCGCCGCCGCAGTCACCACCTTCATGCCATGAGGCGAATTTTGCAGCGCCAATTCCAGCACCTCTTCGATACGTTTTACCGGATGAATATCCAGATCGGCAATCACGTTTGCCGGAATCTCTTCCAGATCACGCTTGTTTTCATCTGGAATCAGCACGGTTTTAATACCACCGCGATGAGCCGCCAGCAGTTTCTCCTTCAAACCGCCGATGGGCAGCACCAAACCACGCAGCGTAATCTCCCCCGTCATCGCCACATCGGCTCTTACCGGGTTCCCCGTCAGGCATGAGACCAGTGCGGTGCACATGGCGATACCCGCGCTCGGACCGTCTTTCGGCGTCGCACCTTCCGGTACGTGAACGTGGATGTCGCGCTTCTCGTAGAAGTCAGAGTTGATACCCAGAGAGTCAGCGCGCGCGCGTACCACGGTCAATGCGGCTTGAATCGATTCCTGCATGACTTCGCCTAGTGAACCGGTGTAAGTCAGCTTTCCTTTACCTGGCACACAGGCGGTTTCGATCGTCAGCAGCTCGCCGCCGACTTCGGTCCACGCCAGGCCAGTCACCTGACCGATGCGGTTCTCATCGTCCGCACGACCGTAGTCGAAGCGCTGAACGCCAAGGAACTCTTTCAGGTTGTCGCCATTGATCTCAATGTGCTTAAGGGACTTGTCCATCAGCAGCGATTTGACCGCCTTACGACATAGCTTGGAAAGCTCACGTTCCAGACTACGTACCCCCGCTTCACGGGTGTAGTAACGGATGATGCCGATAATCGCGCTGTCATCTACTTTCAGCTCATTCTTCTTGAGGGCGTTGCGCTCAATTTGTTTCGGCAACAGGTGTTCCCGCGCGATGTTGAGCTTTTCGTCCTCGGTATAGCCAGACAGACGGATCACTTCCATACGATCCAGCAGCGGGGCTGGGATATTCATGGAGTTGGAAGTGGCCACAAACATGACGTCCGAGAGGTCGTAATCCACTTCCAGATAGTGGTCGTTAAACGCCACGTTCTGTTCCGGATCGAGCACTTCGAGCAGCGCAGAAGCCGGGTCGCCTCGCATGTCCGAAGACATTTTGTCGATCTCATCCAGCAGGAAAAGCGGGTTTTTTACCCCGACCTTCGCCATCTTCTGGATCAGTTTGCCCGGCATGGAACCGATGTAGGTGCGACGATGACCGCGGATTTCCGCCTCATCACGCACGCCGCCCAGCGCCATACGGACATATTTACGTCCGGTCGCTTTGGCGATGGACTGTCCCAGAGAGGTTTTACCCACCCCCGGCGGCCCTACCAGGCACAGAATCGGCCCCTTAATTTTACTGACACGGCTCTGTACCGCCAGATATTCAAGGATGCGCTCTTTTACGCGTTCCAGGCCATAGTGGTCGCTATCCAGCATCTGCTGGGCTTTGGCCAGATCCTTTTTGACTTTACTGCGTGAGTTCCAGGGAACCTGCACCATCCAGTCGATGTAGCTGCGCACGACGGTAGCTTCCGCGGACATCGGCGACATCATCCGCAACTTCTGCAGCTCCGCCTCGGTTTTTTCCCGGGCTTCTTTCGGCATGTTAGCCGCTTCAATCTTGCGTTTTAGCGCTTCATTTTCGTCCGGCGCGTCATCCATCTCGCCCAGCTCTTTCTGAATGGCTTTCATTTGCTCATTCAGGTAATACTCGCGCTGGCTTTTTTCCATCTGCTTTTTGACGCGGCTACGGATGCGCTTTTCAACCTGGAGCAAGTCGATTTCCGACTCCATCATCGCCATCAGGTATTCCAGACGTTCCGTCACGTCAAACATTTCCAGGACCGACTGCTTATCGGACAGTTTTAACGGCATGTGTGCGGCAATCGTGTCAGCCAGACGGGCCGCGTCGTCGATACTGTTCAGCGACGTCAGGACTTCAGGCGGGATTTTTTTGTTCAGTTTGATATAGCCTTCAAACTGATTGACCGCCGTGCGCATGAGCACTTCCTGCTCAGGCTCTTCAATTTCAGGCGAGTCCAGATATTCAGCCTGCGCGGCAAAATGCTCTCCACTGTCAGACAGCGTGGTGATACGCGCTCGCTGTAAGCCTTCGACCAGTACCTTAACGGTACCGTCAGGCAATTTCAGCATCTGAAGAATGGAGGCTACCGTCCCAACCGAGAAAAGATCGTTAACACCTGGCTCATCCGTTGAGGCCTCTTTCTGTGCAACCAGCATGATCTTTTTATCGTGATCCATTGCGGCTTCAAGGCACCGAATTGACTTCTCCCGACCAACAAACAACGGAATGACCATGTGCGGATAAACCACCACATCGCGCAGCGGCAATACGGGGATTTCTATGCGTTCGGAACGCTCAGGGTTCATAGAGCTCTCTCTTAGTTTCATTTCCGCCAGGTTAAGGGAATCTCGTGAAACAGGCTCTTCACGGTTTCGCCTCTAGATATTCGAGTATATGGGGATAAATATCCTACATTCAACGATAGATCGCGCTGAAAAAGGAATGGGGGGCTAACACCCCCCATTTTGTTCTTCTAAGATGATTTTTAGGCGAATTATTCGCCAGAGGCTTGTTGCGCTTCGTGTTTGCCATAGATCAGGAGCGGCTCGGACTGACCCGCGATGACGGATTCATCGATCACGACTTTGTCCACGCTGTCCTGAGAGGGCAATTCATACATGGTTTCCAGCAGCGCGGCTTCCACGATGGAACGCAGGCCACGTGCTCCGGTCTTGCGCGCCATAGCTTTTTTCGCGATGGCCGTCAACGCATCGTCACGGAACTCAAGCTCGACGCCTTCGAGTTTGAACAGCGCCTGATACTGCTTGGTCAGTGCATTCTTCGGCTCACGCAGAATCTGAATCAGCGCGGCCTCATCCAGCTCTTTCAGCGTCGCCACTACTGGCAGACGACCGATGAACTCAGGAATCAGACCAAACTTGATCAGATCGCCCGGCTCTACCTGGCCCAACAGCTCGCCTTCTGTCACTTTCTGCGAAAGACCTTTTACCGTCGCATTGAAGCCAATCCCGCGACCGGTGTCTGTACGCTGCTCGATAACCTTATCCAATCCTGCGAACGCACCGCCGCAGATGAATAGGATCTTCGAGGTATCCACTTGCAGGAACTCCTGCTGCGGATGCTTACGACCGCCCTGAGGCGGAACGGCGGCGATGGTCCCTTCAATCAACTTCAGCAGGGCCTGCTGCACGCCTTCGCCAGAAACGTCACGCGTAATCGACGGGTTATCCGACTTACGAGAAATTTTGTCGATTTCATCGATATAAACGATGCCGCGCTGCGCTTTCTGTACGTCGTAATCACATTTCTGCAGCAGTTTCTGGATGATGTTCTCAACGTCTTCACCCACGTAACCGGCTTCGGTCAACGTCGTGGCATCAGCCATGGTGAAAGGCACGTCAAGGAATCGAGCCAGTGTTTCTGCCAGTAGGGTTTTACCGCTACCGGTGGGGCCGATGAGCAAAATGTTGCTTTTGCCCAGCTCAACGCCATGACTGCTGTCACCGTTGCGTAAACGTTTGTAGTGGTTGTATACGGCCACGGCCAGAACTTTCTTAGCCTGCTCCTGACCAATCACGTAATCGTCAAGGTGATGACGAATTTCGTGCGGAGTCGGCAACGCACTACGTTCACGATGCGGGGCCACTTCTTTAATCTCTTCGCGAATAATGTCGTTACATAAGTCAACACATTCATCGCAGATATACACTGACGGCCCGGCAATCAGCTTACGAACCTCGTGCTGGCTTTTGCCGCAGAAAGAGCAGTACAGCAACTTTCCTGAACCGTCTTTGCGCTTATCTGTCATCAGTAAACCTCTTCTTTAGTCTCTTGCCCGCAGGCTAACCATACAGCGATAGCGCTACAGCGAACGCCACTATTTTATAGCCAATAAGCGCAATCACACTCGCACAAAAGACTATCGGCCGAACACCGTCTACAGCTATACAGAACGACCATCATCAAATGGATTTAGTCGCGATGAGTCAATACAGAATCGACTAATCCATAGTCTACTGCCTCATCGGCAGAGAGGAAACGGTCACGTTCCGTGTCTCTTTCTATTTCATCAAGAGACCGTCCCGTATGTTTAGCCATCAGTTCATTCATCCGTGACTTCACTTTCAGGATTTCTTTGGCGTGAATTTCAATATCCGTCGCCTGTCCCTGATAACCGCCCAGCGGCTGGTGAATCATAACGCGCGAGTTCGGCAGGCAGAAACGTTTGCCTTCCGCACCGGAAGTCAGCAGGAACGCCCCCATTGAGCACGCCTGTCCCATACAGATAGTACTTACGTCCGGCTTGATGAACTGCATGGTGTCATAGATGGACATTCCCGCGGTGATCACCCCACCCGGCGAGTTGATGTACAAATAAATGTCTTTCTCAGGATTTTCAGCTTCCAGAAACAGCATCTGAGCCGTAATAAGATTCGCCATATGGTCTTCGACCTGACCGGTCAGGAAGATCACACGCTCTTTCAATAAGCGGGAATAGATGTCGTAAGAACGTTCCCCACGTGCTGTCTGCTCTACTACCATTGGCACCAGGGCCATATGCGGAGCCTGTTTTACTTGTTCGCCACTGTATGACATCAACGTCTCCTAGATAAAATGCATTTGGCGCATCTTGCCCGATTCTACTTGAGATACGAAGTGAAAACCACGCCCAGACCTTGGATGGCTGCCCTACCTTGAGTACTCAGAATATCCAGCGATACGTCATCGATTATCGGACAATTAGGCGTCTTGTGTCGATTTTCAAGCTTACATCACCGATTATTTTCGATTCACCCAGCATTACTCTGAAAGAAGCGCTGTGGATTCGGCTTACGCTAAGATTAATGATAGTGCAAATAAATGCTTAGCGGTCGTAATTTCAGGAGAAACCGTTACATAATCAGGCAGAAAAAAAACCCGCAGCGTTAAAACTGCGGGCTGTATTAGACCGACATCCTCGAAAGGTTAACGCGATTACGCGTTGTTAGTCTGGTTCATCAGATCATTGAACCCGACTTCTTTCTCAGTCACTTTGGCCTGAGACAACAGCGTTTCAATCGCTTGCTCTTCCAGAGCGACGTTACGCATGTTGTTCATCATTTCTTTGTTCTTTTTGTAGAACTCGATCACTTCCTGCGGATCTTCGTAGGCAGCTGCCATTTCGTCGATCATCGCGGAAACACGGTCTTCATCGGCTTTCAGCTCATTGGTGCTGATCACTTCACCCAGCAGTAGACCGACAACAACGCGACGTTTAGCCTGTGCTTCAAACAGTTCGCGCGGCAGTTCCAGAGCCTGTTTTTCGTCGCCACCGAAACGCTGTGCGGCCTGACGGCGCAGTACGTCGATTTCACCGTCGACCAGCGCAGCCGGAACATCGATGTCGTTAGCGTCGACCAGACCGTCGATAACCTGTGTTTTCACACGGTTACGCACAGCAGACTTCAGCTCACGTTCCATGTTTTTGCGCACTTCGGTACGCAGGCCGGCGACAGAACCATCTTCAACGCCGAAACGTTTGATGAAGTCAGCAGTCAGTTCCGGCAGCTCACGCTCTTCGACTTTTTTCAGTACGATAGCGAACTGAGCGGCTTTACCCTTCAGGTTCTCTGCGTGGTAGTCTTCCGGGAAGGTGACTTCGATAGTGAACTCTTCACCCGCCTTGTGGCCGACAACACCGTCTTCGAAGCCCGGGATCATACGGTTCTGGCCCATCGCCAGTACGAAGTCGGAGGCTTTGCCGCCTTCAAACTCTTCACCGTCGACAGAACCGCTGAAGTCGATAGTTACGCGGTCTTCAGCTTCTGCTGCGCGTTCAACCTCTTTCCAAGTCGCCTGCTGCTTACGCAGGGTGTCCAGCATGGCGTCGACGTCTTCGTCTTTAACTTCCACCAGCGGTTTTTCGACTTCGATGCTATCCAGACCTTTCAGCTCTACTTCTGGATACACTTCAAACTCGACGCTATAGGTAAAATCAGATCCCGCATTGTATTCGCCCGGAACATACTTCGGCGCGCCTGCGGGAGTGATATTTTCCTTGATGATTGCATCAACAAACTGACGCTGCATCAAGTCGCCCAGCACGTCCTGACGCACGGAAGCGCCATAACGCTGAGCAACGATATTCATCGGCACTTTGCCTTTACGGAAGCCGTCGATACGAACTTTTTTTGCCACGTTGACCAGCTCGCTCTTAACAGCATTCTCGATGCTGTCAGCAGCAACGGTAATCGTTACGCGGCGCCCAAGGCCTTGGGTGGTTTCAACTGAAACTTGCATCTTGTTACCTCAAAAAATCACAGTGCTCGGTCAACCTCAAAAGCCGTTTTCACAAAGCGCCCGAAGGCAGGCTTTCTGATCACAGACTCACATCACCAGGACGGCCTCGCGAACCAGACCCGTTCCTTGTAGTCAGAAGCGTCCCGAATACATTCAGGAAAAATAAGACGCGGCATTATAGCGGCATAGGCTGACCGAGTCGAGGAGAGTCACCCTCGTATTGCCCCACGAGGAATTACCGCTTTGGATATGATACGGGGAGACTTTACGCCGTGGCATCACCGGCGTTAACGGTCGATTCCCGCACCGCCGCAAGCTGGTGATGCAGGGGCGATTTGGTGCTGATCGCGCCACTCCTGCGGAGTGTAAATGTACAGCGCGAGCGCATGCACGGCACCCGCCATCTCCTCAGTCAGCAGCTCATAGACCGCGCGATGGCGCTGAATCAGACGTTTACCGTCAAAACGATCGCTGACCAGCACCACTTTGAAATGACTCTCCGCCCCCGCTGGCACCCGATGGCGATGACTTTCGTTGATGACCTCAAGGTGTTGCGGCGCCAATCCGGCATGCAGCTTGGCTTCAATGGTTTCACGGATCATGAATTAACCTTTAGTAACAGTTTGGGAACCGGACAACATAGATATCATTTTACATGGCCGGTGTGTGCGATCACGGGAATTTTCTCTCGCTGGCGACGCCGCCGGGCTATGTTTTCACAGGGGAAACAGCATGCAGAATAATCCGCTAATGCCGGTACTGAGGGGACTCCGACAAGGTGCGGCATATCTTTTCTTCAGGAAGTTATGATAAAAACAGAATCGGTTGTCCTACAGGCGAAGAACTTGCGACGCGGACGATTCACCGCTCTTTCTCTTGCCTAAGTCAATGGTATGATATCGCGCGTTTTTAACGTTTAACCTTCTTATTATTACTGAGAACATTCGCATGTTTAAAAAAATTATTTTTCCGCTGCTCGCCATCATGGCGCTGGCGGGCTGCGCAGGCAAAGGTAATACGCTAAATATTAACCCTAACATCGCGTTGCCTTCTCAGGATCCCAGCCTGATGGGCGTGACAATAAGCATTAACGGAGCCGATCTGCGTCAAGATCAAGCACTGGCTAAAGTGAACCGCGATAGTCAGTTAGTCACACTGCTCCCCTCGCGCGATCTCCGTTTCCTGTTGCAGGAAGCATTAGAGAAACAGATGTCCGCGCGCGGCTACATGATCGGCACCGGCGGTCCGGTCGCGCTGCAAATTGTGGTGAATACGCTGTATGCTGACGTCACTGAAGGCAACTTGCGCTACACCATCACCACCAAAGCGGATATTTCGATCATCGCTCAAGCCGCCAATGGCAATAAGCAGGTCAAAAACTACCGCTCCACTTACAATGTACAAGGTGCGTTGACGGCCACCAACAACAAGATCACCACTGCGGTGAATCAGGTATTAGGCGATGTGATCAGCGATATGGCGCAAGACACTAGCGTCAACGAATTCATCAAAACCAACGCCCATTAATTTTACGCAGGTTCCCTTGCCCCGTCCCCGGGGCAAGTAAAAGGATGTTGCATGCCTAGTCAGCTCCCTACGCTTTTCAAGCAACGTAATTCACTGATCCTGCTTATTCTGGGTTTTGCCTCGGGCCTGCCTCTGGCATTGACCTCCGGCACGCTACAAGCCTGGATGACCGTGGAGAACGTCGATCTCAAAACCATCGGCTTCTTTTCGTTGGTCGGCCAGGCCTATGTCTTTAAATTCCTTTGGTCGCCGATGATGGATCGCTATACGCCGTCTTTCTTCGGTCGACGTCGCGGCTGGCTGCTGCTCACGCAATTGGGCCTCGTGGCGGCTATTGCGGCCATCGGGACATTAACCCCCGCGCAGGATCTCTGGTGGCTGGCGGCGCTAGCCGTCGTTATCGCTTTCTTCTCCGCATCCCAGGATATTGTCTTCGACGCCTATAAAACAGATTTATTGCCTCCACAGGAGCGCGGCAGTGGGGCTGCGGTCTCCGTGCTGGGCTATCGGCTGGCGATGCTGGTCTCCGGCGGGCTGGCGCTGTGGATTGCCGACCGCCTGCTGGGTTGGCAGTCAACTTATTGGCTGATGGCGGGTCTGATGCTGCTATGTACGTTGGCGACCTGGCTGGCCCCGGAGCCGAACAATACTCAGCCCGCGCCGCGTTCGCTGGAACAGGCCGTGATGGCGCCGCTGCGTGATTTCTTTGGTCGTAATAACGCCTGGCTGATTCTGCTGCTGATAATTTTTTATAAACTCGGCGATGCCTTCGCGGTCAGCCTGAGCACCACGTTTCTTATTCGCGGCGTGGGCTTCGATGCTGGCGATGTCGGCCTTATCAATAAAACGCTCGGCCTTTTCGCCACCATCGTCGGCGCGTTATACGGCGGGATACTGATGCAGCGCTGGTCGCTTTTCCGGGCGCTGATGATTTTCGGACTGTTGCAGGCAGTCTCCAATGCGGGCTACTGGCTGCTGGCGATCACGGACAAGCATTTGTTCTCCATGGGCGCCGCCATTTTCATTGAAAACCTGTGCGGCGGTATGGGGACGGCGGCGTTCGTCGCTCTGCTGATGGCCCTGTGCAACAAATCGTTCTCCGCCACACAGTTCGCCCTGTTGTCCGCTCTGGCCTCCGTGGGCCGAGTTTATGTCGGTCCGCTGGCCGGTTGGTTCGTCGAAGATTACGGCTGGGCCTGGTTTTATCTGTTCTCTGTCGGGATCTCTTTCCCCGGTCTGCTGCTGCTCTTACTGTGCCGCCGCACGCTGGAATACACCCAGACTCACGATGATTTTCTGCCGCGACGCGCCTACTCTCGCGGGTATACGCTGGCGGTGCGCACGCTGTTTTCCGGCGCCGCATGCTTCGCGCTCGGGGCGGCGGTTTGGGGTATGTTCGCACTGGGATGGCTGCATAGATCATCGGCGGCTGAAGCGTTAATGACCATGGGCGTGGCGTTGGCTGCGATCGGACTCATTATGGGCAGTCTATTAGATTATCTGTCGCTCAGGCGTACGTAAGCAGTACTAAAGAGGCTGCGTCATAGCAGCCTCTTCTTGCCTTTTTTCTCATACTCCCGACCCAATGTTATCCACAGCCGACATCGCATGGCCGTTGTATTTCGGCCGTCGTCATCTTCTTTTTCCACCTTTTTTACGTTGACAAACCGTCATCTCGCACTAGACCTTAATAACGGTGGCACGATAATTTTGAGGACGCGTTGTCATTTTTCATACGGACATGCCATTTTCTGTAGAAACTATTACCCACTGTTTTTAATTATATTTTTTCACAAACCTCCACACTGGTGACACAAAGAGAAAATCAGAGCAACAAGCAACTGACAACACTTTAATCATGTTTACAGTGTGGTAACCTTCCCGTAAAATGCCCGCTCGCGTGAATAACAGATAGAGCCCCTTGTCATTGAGGTCGCTAGATGAGACTCAGGAAATACAATAAATTTTTGGGGATGTTCTCTTTATTTGCAGCCACCCTGCTCCTTAACGGCTGTGATATGGCACTGATGAACCCCAAAGGACAAATTGGGCTTGAACAACGTTCGCTAATACTGACTGCCCTCGGGCTGATGTTGATCGTTGTCATCCCCGTGATCATTATGACTATCGTATTTGCCAGGAAGTACAAAGCTTCCAACGATAAGGCCAAATACACGCCAAACTGGTCACACTCCAACAAGATCGAAGCCGTTGTTTGGACAGTACCCATCATCATCATCGTCATCCTCGCCACCATTACCTGGAAGACAACCCATCAGCTTGATCCTTACAAACCGTTGGATTCCGACGTCAAACCCATTAACGTCGAAGTCGTATCGCTTGACTGGAAATGGCTGTTTATTTACCCCGACTTGGGTATTGCCAGCGTGAACGAACTCGCCTTCCCGGCCAACGTTCCCGTCTCGTTCAAAATCACCTCAAACTCCGTCATGAACTCGCTGTTTATCCCTCGCCTCGGCGGACAGATTTACGCCATGGCCGGTATGCAGACGCAGTTGCACCTGATTGCGAATGAACCCGGCAAGTACGACGGTATTTCCGGTGCTTATAGCGGCAAAGGTTTTTCCGGCATGAAATTCACCGCTATCGCGACGCCGAATCAACAAGCGTTTGACCAGTGGGTGAATACGGTGCGTCAGTCCTCCCATACGTTGAGCAACATGGGCGAATTTGAAAAACTGGCTCTCCCCAGTGAATACCATCCCGTCGAGTACTTCTCGCAGGTACAGCCGAACCTGTTCCGACAGGTGATTACTAAATTTACTGGCAACGAAATGCACATGCAGCACCATGCAGAAAGCGCGCCGAAAGATGAAGGCATGCAATCTCATGAAGGCATGGACATGAGCGAGCACTCCTCTCATTAAAGGAGCCGAGGGATAATACGATGTTCGGAAAATTAACTCTTGATGCGGTTCCGTACCATGAACCTATTATCATGGTCACCGTGGCAGCAATTATTCTAGGTGGGCTGGCGTTGCTGGCCTTGATCACCTATTTTGGCAAATGGAAATGGCTGTGGACCGAATGGTTCACGACCGTCGACCATAAAAAAATCGGCATCATGTATGTTATCGTCGCGCTGGTGATGATGCTGCGTGGCTTCGCCGACGCCATCATGATGCGTACTCAGCAGGCTCTGGCCTCGGCAGGTGAAGCAGGTTTCCTGCCACCTCATCACTACGACCAGATCTTTACCGCGCACGGCGTGATCATGATCTTCTTTGTGGCGACGCCGTTCGTGGTCGGCCTGATGAACCTGGTCGTTCCGCTGCAAATCGGTGCTCGTGACGTTGCCTTCCCTTTCCTGAACTCACTCAGCTTCTGGATGTTTGTCGCCGGAGTCATCCTGGTCAATATCTCGCTGGGCGTGGGCGAATTCGCTCAGACGGGTTGGGTCGCCTATCCTCCCCTTTCGGGTAAGGAGTACAGTCCCGGCGTCGGGGTCGACTACTGGATATGGAGTCTACAGATATCCGGGCTAGGCACCACGCTGACCGGCGTGAACTTTTTCGCCACCATCATGAAAATGCGCGCGCCCGGCATGAGCATGATGAAGATGCCGGTGTTCACCTGGGCGTCACTGTGCACCAACGTTCTCATCATCGCTGCATTCCCTATCCTGACGGTCACCATTGCGTTACTGACGTTGGACCGTTATCTGGGCACCCATTTCTTCACTAACGATATGGGCGGCAACATGATGATGTATATCAACCTCATCTGGGCCTGGGGCCATCCTGAGGTGTACATCCTGGTGCTGCCGGTCTTCGGCGTGTTCTCCGAAGTGACCGCAACCTTCTGTCGTAAACGGCTGTTCGGCTATACGTCCCTGGTGTGGGCGACCATCGCCATCACCGTGCTGTCGTTTATCGTGTGGCTGCACCACTTCTTCACGATGGGGTCGGGCGCGAACGTGAATGCCTTCTTCGGCATCGCCACCATGATTATTTCCATCCCGACCGGGGTGAAAATCTTCAACTGGCTGTTCACCATGTATCAGGGCCGCATTCAGCTTAACTCGGCGATGCTGTGGACTATCGGCTTCATCATCACCTTTTCTATCGGCGGGATGACCGGGGTACTGCTGGCCGTACCGGGCGCGAACTTCGTGCTGCACAACAGCCTGTTCCTAATCGCCCACTTCCATAACGTCATCATCGGCGGCGTGGTGTTCGGCTGCTTCGCAGGGATCACCTACTGGTTCCCGAAAGCCTTTGGCTTCACCCTGAACGAAACCTGGGGTAAGCGTGCCTTCTGGTGCTGGATTATCGGCTTCTTTGTCGCCTTTATGCCGCTGTATGCGCTGGGCTTCATGGGCATGACCCGTCGCCTGAGCCAGCAGATCAATCCGGAATTCCACCCACTTCTGCTGGTTGCTTCCGCCGGCGCCGCGCTGATCGCGCTGGGTATTCTGTGCCAGCTGATTCAGTTCGTCGTCAGTATCCGCGACCGCGAACAGAACCGCGATCTGACCGGCGACCCATGGGATGCGCGTACGCTGGAGTGGGCGACGTCCTCCCCTGCCCCGTTCTACAACTTTGCGGTCGTCCCGCAGGTTCATGACCGTGATGCGTTCTGGGAAGAGAAAGAGAAGGGCGAGGCTTATCGCCGACCAAACGGCGGCTATGAAGAGATTCATATGCCTAAGAACACTGCCGCGGGCCTGGTCATCTCCGCCTTCGCTCTGGTCTTCGGATTCGCCATGATCTGGTACATCTGGTGGCTCGCCGCCGTCGGTTTCGTCGGCATGATAGCGACCTGGATTGTGCACAGTTTCAATCAGGACGTGGACTACTACGTTCCCGTGGAAGAAATCGAGCGCATTGAAAACGCAAATTTCGAGAAACTCAGCAAGGCAGGCGTGAAAAATGTCCACTGATACTTTGAGTCACACAAATACCGCCCATGCAGAGCATGGGCATCACGATGCGGGAGCGACGAAAGTCTTCGGCTTCTGGATCTACCTGATGAGCGACTGTATCCTGTTCGCCTCGCTGTTCGCCACCTACGCCGTCCTGGTCGATGGCGTTGCCGGAGGCCCGACGGGCAAAGAGATCTTCGAACTGCCGTTCGTGCTGGTCGAAACTTTTGCCCTGCTGCTCAGCAGCATCACCTACGGCATGGCGATGATCGCCATGAACAAGGGCGATAAGTCGCGGGTTAACCAGTGGCTGGCGATGACGTTCCTGTTTGGTCTGATCTTCATCGGTATGGAACTTTATGAGTTCCATCATCTGATTGCGGAAGGATACGGACCCGATCACAGCGCATTCCTGTCCGGTTTCTTCGCTCTGGTCGGCACACACGGTATTCATGTCACCAGCGGTTTGATCTGGCTGGTTATCATGATGATTCAGGTCTCACGCCGCGGTCTGACCGCGACCAATAAAACCCGTCTGATGTGCCTCAGCCTGTTCTGGCATTTCCTGGACGTGGTGTGGATCTGCGTCTTCACCGTTGTTTACCTGATGGGGGCGATGTAATGAGCCATTCTACGCATGACAGTGCGGGTGCCAGCCACGGCACCGTCAAGTCCTATCTGACCGGCTTTATCCTGTCGATTATCCTCACCGTGATCCCCTTCGCGATGGTGATGACCGACGCCGCGGCGACGCACATCATTATGCTGACCGTGGTCGGCTGCGCCGTCGTACAGATTCTGGTCCATCTGGTGTACTTCCTGCACCTGAACACGTCGTCGCAAGAGCGCTGGAACGTTGTCGCGCTTGTCTTTACCGCCCTGATTATCGCGATTGTAGTTGGGGGTTCTATATGGATTATGTGGAACACCCATCACAACATGATGATTCAGTAACTGGACCGTCACCATGATGATTAAGCAATACCTACAGGTCACCAAGCCGGGCATTATTTTTGGCAACCTGATTTCTGTCATCGGGGGATTTTTACTCGCGGCCAACGGCAGCATTGATTATCCCCTGTTTATAGCGACGCTCCTCGGCGTGTCGCTGGTCGTGGCTTCCGGTTGCGTTTTCAACAACGTGATCGACCGCGATATCGACAAAAAAATGGAGAGGACCAAAAACCGCGTTCTGGTGCGAGGGCTGATTTCGCTGAAGGTAACGTTGGCTTATGCCGCGCTGCTGGGTATTGCGGGCTTTGCCTTGCTGTATGTCGCCGCCAATCCGCTAGCCATGTGGCTGGCGGTAATTGGCTTCATTGTTTATGTCGGCGTCTACAGCCTCTACATGAAACGGCATTCTGTTTACGGCACGCTGATTGGCAGCCTGTCTGGCGCGGCTCCGCCGGTCATCGGCTACTGCGCCGTCAGCAACCAGTTCGACGCTGGCGCGCTGATCCTGCTGCTGATTTTCAGCCTGTGGCAGATGCCCCACTCTTACGCTATCGCTATCTTCCGCTTCAAAGACTATCAGGCCGCGAATATTCCAGTGCTGCCAGTGGTGAAAGGGATCTCCGTCGCGAAGCATCATATTACGCTGTATATTCTGGCGTTTATGATCGCCACATTGATGCTCTCTCTGGGCGGCTACGCCGGATACAAATATCTTGTGGTCGCAGCGGCGGTCAGCCTGTGGTGGCTGGGCATGGCGCTCTCTGGTTATAAAAACCTGAATGACGATCGCCTTTGGGCCAAAAAGCTGTTCGTGTTCTCGATTGTCGCCATCACCTCGCTGAGCGTGATGATGTCGATCGACTCTATTACGCCCGCTCAGGAAGCGATGCTGACTTACCTCCGCTAAGGACGTCAGCTTGCAGAAAAAGACAGACGGCATGCCGTCTGTCTTTTTATTTCTCTCCGACTCCGCAAATCAGGCAACGAAACGCGCATTTACGCGCGTGCGCAAGAGGCTCTAAAATAGAGCCAGAAAAACACCCGAGGTATAGATGAACGATAACCGAATGACGCCTGCCGAGTTAAGGGCCACGTGGGGGCTGGGAACGGTCTTTTCACTTCGCATGCTGGGCATGTTCATGGTCCTCCCGGTGTTGACCACATACGGTATGGCGTTACAAGGAGCCAGCGAATTCCTGATCGGTGTCGCCATCGGTATCTATGGCTTAATGCAGGCGATCTTCCAAATTCCATTCGGATTGATGTCAGACCGCATCGGCCGAAAACCCCTCATCGTCGGCGGTCTGCTGATGTTCGCCATCGGTAGCGTTATCGCCGCTCTCAGCGACTCTATTTGGGGCATTATTCTCGGCCGCGCACTCCAAGGTTCGGGAGCAATCTCCGCTGCGGTCATGGCCTTGCTGTCGGATTTAACGCGGGAACAGAACCGCACCAAAGCGATGGCGTTTATTGGCGTCAGTTTTGGGGTCACCTTCGCCATCGCAATGGTGGTCGGCCCTATCGTCACCCACGCGCTGGGGCTGCATGCGCTCTTCTGGGGGATCGCGATGCTTTCCGTCATCGCGATAATCATCACGCTCGCCTTTATCCCGAACGCCGCACAGCACGTGCTGAATCGTGAGTCGGCGATTGTGCGCGGCAGCGTCAGAGAGGTGCTGGCAAATAGCCGACTGCTGAAGCTGAATATCGGCATCATGTGCCTGCATATTCTCCTGATGTCGAGCTTCGTGGCGCTGCCGCGCGCAATGGAGCAAGCGGGACTTCCGCCTCAGGATCATTGGAAAGTGTATCTGGCGACAATGCTGATTTCATTCGTCGCCGTCGTGCCTTTTGTCATTTATGCCGAGCTGAAGCGCCGCATGAAGCAGGTATTTGTCGTCTGCATCGTCATTCTGATCGCTGCCGAACTGGTACTGCTGAGTGCGGATACCAACCAGCTGTGGCGAATTATCATCGGTATTCAGCTGTTTCTGCTGGGATTCAATGTGATGGAGGCCCTGCTACCTTCGCTGATCAGTAAAGAGGCCCCGGCCGGATACAAAGGGACCGCCATGGGCGTTTACTCCACCACGCAGTTTATCGGCGTTGCGATTGGCGGCAGTCTGGGCGGCGCGCTGTTTGACTTGCACGGCGCCGCGCTGGTCTTTAGCGCCGGCGTCATCATCGCGCTCGGCTGGCTGATACTGAGCTTTACGATGCAGGAACCGCCCTATCTCAGCAGCCTGCGGATCGCCCTGTCCGATCAAACGCTGCAAGACCCTCAGCTGGAGCAAAAAATGCGCGGCCTGCCGGGCGTCGCCGAGGTCATCATTGTGCCTCACGAGTTCAGCGCCTATGTCAAAATCGACAACAAACAGACCAACCGTCAGACACTGGAGCAGTGGCTCCATACCGCATCGGCGTCGGTCTAATACCGATGTGCTGACCGTGTCGATTGTGCCATCGCCTCTCTCACCTAAGCGTAAAACGCCCCGTTTATCGAGGGGCGTTCCTCCCTCTTCAAGCCAAAAAACCCGTTAATTCAGGCACCTTTTTCTGCGCGTCCGTTGCACCATGCGATGCACCGCCCTTGTGCAGACGCACAACGAAGAGACATATCCCGTTCCTCCTAGAACCGCTCATTTGCACATTGAGGCTGAGACAGACGACATTCCCGCTCTGCCGCGCGTCTGGCAAACCCAAGATCGCCGGAGCTATATTGATTAATTTTTCTTAACTATCCCGAACAATGGGCGCTGCCTTGTCGCTATTCGTTGGCCGCATTGCAGACGGGGAGCCGTGCAGAGGAACGAGGCAATAAAATGGCACGGTATATGCTTAACAAATAGGAATCGCACCCACACAGCAGGCTGACTTACCGCACAATAAGGAAATCATCATGACTGGGAAAAAACCTTTCAACTCTGCTTTTTTTACGCTCAGAAAGGCTCTGTATTTCTGCGCCGCACTCAGCGCCCTGTCGAACGCCCCGGCCTTTTCCGCACCGCTGAAAGTCGGCGCCGACCTTACCTATCCTCCCTATAACTATCTCGATAATCATAAGCCCGCAGGGTTCGATGCCGAGTTCATCCAGCTCGTGGCAACAGAACTCAAAACCAAGCCCGAGTTCATCGATACGCGCTTCGCCAACCTGATTATGGGATTGAATACGGGCAAATTTGACGTGATCGCGTCTTCACTCTACATCACGCCTGAACGCGCCAAACAGATCGATTTTATTCCCTATGTCAAAACCGGCGGCGTTCTGATCGCGAGAAAAGGCGACCCGTTTCAGCCAACGGAACTTGGCATGCTGTGCGGTAAAAAAGTCAGTTCCATCAGCGGGGCGGCATGGGTGTTGAAAATGTCGCAGGGTTCCAAGACGCTGTGCGTGGATAAAGGGCTAAAGCCCATCGATATCCGTGAATTCCCCACCGCGCCTGAAGCCAGTCAGGCCGTGCTGTCACGCGCGGTAGACGTCCAGTTTGACGATGCGGCGGTGGCTTTTGACGTCGCCAACAAAACTCAGAAACTGACGGTCAGCAGCGGCATCGTCTATCCCATTCTGATTGGACTGGGCGTGAAAAAAGGCAACCAAGAGAAATTCAGCAGCCTGAATACCGCCGTCCAGACGGTCATCAAATCACCGGAATACCAGCAGCTATTGGAAAAATACAATTTAAAGGCGTATTCCCCCAACGAAGTACAGGCCGCGTTAAACGGCACGCTGCAATAGATCATTATCCCGTTCCCTTCCCCACATGTGCAGAGGTCTGACCGTGTGGGAAAGGGCATCATCAGTCAGGCTTCCTTTGCGCCTTGACCGGATTTTACGGCTTATGCCGTCGTAGCGAACAGGACGTCGCCGATTCGCCGTCGTCATATCATCGCGAACAGAAAGCACGGTCGTCGCTATTCATCATGCGTGTTATTCCGGTGAACCATCCAGATGCATGATCGCTGATGCCAGCGTCAATTTCATCACAGGATAAACTATGGATTTTGATACTCATTATTTCTTTGAACTGTTCTCTTATTCTGACTTCTGGCAAGCCACGCTCGTCGTGATTGCGCTCAGCGTCGCCTCCTGGGTCGGCGGCAATATTTTGGGCCTCATTCTGGCGCTGGCGAAACAATCCCATTTCCTGTTTCTACGCGCTCTCGCCAAGGTCTATATTTGGTTTTTCAGAAGCTTACCGCTCCTGGTTTTGATTATCCTGATCTATAACCTGCCGCAATTTTTTACCTCGACGTCAGATCTTCTGTCATCGCCGTTTATTTCCGGTCTGATCGCGATGGTGCTGTGCGAATCCGCGTTTATCGCTGAGATTTATCGCGGCGGGTTGATGTCCGTGCACAAAGGGCAACTGGAAGCGGCGAAATCCCTCAATATCAATTATGCCGGTATACAGAAGCGCATCATCATTCCGCAGGCGATGCGCATCGCGCTTCCCGCGTTGGCGAATGAATTCATCGTCATCGTCAAACTGACGTCGTTGGTGTCCGTGATTTCATTAGGGGAAATTCTTCTGGTGGGACAACGACTGTATACCCAGAACTTCAAGGTCATCGAAACGCTGCTCGCCGTGTCGTGCTATTACATCTTCATCGTAACCGTCTTCGACCGGCTGGTGACCGCGCTGGAAAAATGGCTCGATACCAGCGGCAGAAAAGCCCGGGGTTTAAGCGATCACGAACTCGCCTTGCTACAGGCGCAACCGCCCGCTCCCGCGCCGCAGTCCGCCCGCAAATATGCCAGCGACAAGCACCGCGTAACTTTGGCATTGGAAGGCATCTGCAAACGCTACGGCAATAAACCGGTGCTGAAAAACATCAACCTGGCGATCAAAAAAGGCGAAGTGATCGCCATCATCGGCCCATCCGGTTCGGGAAAAACCTCGTTAATTCGGACCATGAACGGTCTGGAGTCGCTCGATGCGGGGAAAATATTACTGGATGACCAGCCTTTCCTTCACCCCACGGATAACGGCAGGCCGACGCAACATTATTACCAGCAGGCCGAGAAAATCGGCATGGTTTTCCAGGGGTTCTATCTTTTCCCGCACATGACCGCGCTGGAAAATGTGATGTTCGCGCCGCTCTACCATCATACCGGCGCCAAAGACGACATTCTGGCTCAGGGGTTAACGCTGCTAAAGAAAGTCGGGCTGCTTGAACACGCGCACAAATACCCCCACCAGCTCTCCGGCGGCCAGCAACAGCGCGTGGCGATCGCCCGTGCGCTGGCGATGACACCTTCCATCATGCTGTTCGACGAACCGACTTCGGCGCTGGACCCGGAGCTGGTCGGCGATGTGCTGAAAGTCATTGAAGACCTCGCTAACGAGGGGATGACGATGGTGATCGTGACGCACGAAATGTCCTTCGCATTCAAAATCTCCGATCGCATCGTCTTTATGGAAGAAGGTGAGATTCTCGCCGTCGGTTCACCGAATGACATCCTGCATTCCACGGACGAGAGATTAGTGAAATTTCTCCACAATCAGAAGAGTGCGCTAACGACACTCGCGCTATAGCCAAGAACGATGGACGGGCTAAATTCACCGTAGCGGCTGCTTTCCCGCCGTAGACTAAGATTAAGTAACGTGAGGTTTACTATGGCTATCGATACCGTAAGAGATGATGTTATGGACAGAGAAAAAGTTTCGCCGTTCGCTGAATTATCTACGCATTGGACCTCCAGAGATCACAAGAGACAAGCCATCGCGCTGGTCTGGGACCAACCTGAGCAGGAAGTGGTGTCCTCTCTGTTTGAGACCCTTAACATACCTGACGACATAGACCAAAAGACCCATCAATTGGCCTATACCTTGGCCTCATCGTTACGTAAGAAGAAAGTCAGTAAAAATCGCGAAACGATGATCCAGAACTTGTTGCAGGAATACTCCCTGTCTTCACGAGAAGGCGTCGCGCTGATGTGTCTGGCCGAAGCCCTATTGCGTATACCGGATGACGACACCCGCGACCTACTGATTCGCGACAAACTCTCAGGACAGAACTGGAAGTCTCACCTGGGTAAAAATTCATCTCTGTTTATCAATGCCGCGACGTGGGGACTGCTCGTCACCGGTTCGGTCGTTAGTTATGGCGACAAGCACGCCTTGTCCCACAGCATGAATACGATTATCGCTACCGCCTCTTCCGCGCTGATCCGTAAAGCGATGGACGTCGCTATGCATGTCATGAGCGAACATTTCGTCACCGGAGAAACTATTTCGCAGGCGTTGCAGTCGATCACTCCCATCGAGAAAGCCGGGTTCACCTACACCTTTGACATGCTGGGCGAAGCGGCGCTGACCCAGCGAGACGCCGACAACTACGTTCAACGCTGTCAGGAAGCGCTGCACGCCATTGGCAAGCACAGCCAGGGGAAAGGCATTTATGACGGCACGGAGTTTTCACTCAAACTTTCGGCGCTGCATCCCCGTTATACGCTGCACCAGTATGAACGGATGTTCAGCGAGCTATATCCCACGCTGAAGTCGCTGGTGCTCCTCGCCAAATCCTATGATGTGCCGATCACCATTGACGCCGAAGAGGCCGACAGACTCGACATCTCGCTGGATTTACTGACGCGGCTGTGTGAAGAGCCGGAACTACAGTCCTGGGACGGCATCGGCTTCGTCGTCCAGGCCTACCAGAAGCGCTGCTTCAGCGTGATCGACTACCTGAAAGATTTGGCACGACAAACCCAGCGCCGCCTGCGGGTACGACTGGTGAAAGGCGCTTATTGGGACAGTGAAATCAAACGCGCGCAGGTCGCCGGCCTTGGCGCGTATCCGGTGTTTACGCGCAAGGTCTACTCCGATGTTTCCTTTCTGGCCTGCGCGAAAGCTCTTTTGTCCGAGCCGGAACTGTTCTACCCCCAGTTTGCGACACACAATGCTCACTCGTTGGCGGCTATCTTTTATCTGGCGGGGGAAAACGTTACCCCGCATCAGTATGAGTTTCAGTGCCTCCACGGCATGGGCGTCCCGCTCTACCGGGAAGTCGTGGGCGAAGAGCGCCTGAATCGCCCCTGCCGCATCTATGCGCCGGTCGGTTCGCACGAAACCCTGCTGCCTTATCTGGTCCGTCGTTTGCTCGAAAACGGCTCCAACAGTTCATTCGTGAATCAGATCGCCGACCCGAACGTTTCTCTCGACAGCCTGATCGCAAACCCCGTCAATGTCGTCGCAGCGCTAGCGAAAACGGAAAGCCAGCTCGGATTGCCGCACCCCCGCATCCCGTTGCCGCGACATATCTACGGCGCATCCCGAGAGAACTCGCGGGGGCTGAACCTGTATAGCGAAGTCTGTTTGCATGAACTGTTCACAACCCTGACGCACAGCTCGCAGGAGAAAATTCATGCGCAGCCCCTCACGGCGACAGGTTCCCCACTTGGGACGCCAATCGATATCATCAATCCGGCGAACCCGCGCGATATCGTAGGCACCGTTTGCGAAGCGACCGACATCGATGTCGCTCATGCGCTGGCTGCCGCGCAACAGGCGACGCGTCAGTGGTCCGCCGTTGCGCCCTCGGACCGTGCGGAAATATTGATCCGTGCCGCCGAATTGATGGAGCAACGCATTGGCGAACTCATCGGCGTGCTGGTCAGAGAGGCGGGAAAAACCTACAGCAACGCCATCGCCGAAGTTCGCGAAGCCGTGGATTTTCTCAACTATTACGCCTTGCAGGTTCAGCAGACGTTCGAAAATGACAGCCACGTGCCGCTGGGCGTCGTCGTCTGCATCAGCCCCTGGAATTTCCCGCTGGCCATTTTCACCGGCCAGATAGCCGCCGCGTTGGCGACCGGCAATACGGTGATTGCCAAACCGGCCGAGCAAACGCCGCTTATCGCCTACCTTGCCGTGAATATTCTGCACGAAGCCGGTATTCCAAACGACGTCTTGCAGATGCTGCCGGGACGAGGCGAAACCGTCGGCGAGCCGCTGATCGCCGACGAGAACGTCAAAGGGGTGATGTTTACTGGCTCTACCGCCGTCGCCCTATCGATAAACCAAAAGATTGCGGGACGCCTGGACGACGCCGGACGTCCTATTCCCCTGATTGCGGAAACCGGTGGCATCAATGCCCTGGTTGTCGACTCGTCCGCTTTGCCGGAGCAGGTCATTATCGACTGCATGACCTCCGCGTTCGATAGCGCCGGTCAGCGCTGCTCCGCGTTAAGACTGTTGTGTATCCAGAATGACGTCGCCGAGCCGCTGCTCGAAGCCTTGCGCGGCACGATGGTCGAATATCAGATGGGCAACCCTGAACAGCTGTCCACGGATATCGGTCCGGTTATCGATGAAGAAGCCATGGGCGGAATCCGCGCGCACATCAGCTTAATGCGGGACAAAGGCTTCCCCGTGTTTCAAGCCAGTCATACCTCGATGGGCGACGCCGCAGACGATGCGCAAGGCTACTTCATCACACCCGCGCTCATTGAAATCAACGCGATCGAAGATTTGAAAAAAGAGGTGTTCGGCCCCGTGCTGCACGTACTGCGTTACGACAGCCGCCAGTTGCCGGAGTTGGTGAATAAAATCAACGCATTGGGATATGGCCTTACCTTCGGCATTCACTCCCGCATCGACCGCACCATTAATAAAGTGACGGAAAACATCAAAGTGGGCAATGTCTACATCAACCGTAATGTCGTGGGCGCGGTGGTCGGCGTTCAGCCCTTCGGGGGCGAGGGACTCTCCGGCACCGGCCCCAAGGCGGGCGGGCCGCTGTACCTGTATCGTCTGCTAAGCCAGTGCCCTGCCGATGCCTCGCTGCGAGGATTGCGCTACACCGCAGTCGCCGGACCGGAAGCCATGCCGACGGAGCCTGGCACCTTCAACGCCTTTACGGCACTGAAAGCGTGGGCGGAGCAGCAGCAAAACAGCGAGCTGCTGCACTGTTGCAAAACGTTCAAAGAAAATAGCGCCGGGTATACCGTTAGCGCGCTTCCCGGCCCCACCGGCGAAGATAACGACTACCGGCTCCTGCCCCGAGAACGCGTTTTGGGGCTGGCGCTGAATTCCCAGGATTTGCTGATTCAACTGGCGGCCGTCGCCAGCGTGGGCGGCAAAATGCTGTGGCCGGACGCCTCCATGAACATTGCGCTCTACGAAAAGCTGCCCACTGACGTTAAATCGGCTATCAACATCGCGCCCGCTTCGACGCTTTACGAACAGCCTTTCGACGCGGTTATCCATCACGGTAATGCCGTTTCGCTACAGAATGTCTGTACTCAGTTGGCCGCCAGACACGGCCCGATCGTATCGGTGCAGGGCTTGAGCAGCGGAGACCGCGCCATTCGGCTTGAGCGCCTGCTGATTGAGCGCGCAGTCTGCACCAATTCGGCGGCGGCGGGAGGCAATACGCGTCTGATGACGCTTTAGAACAGAAAGGCCAGCTTAGCTGGCCTTTTGCTTCTGGGAGAAGTCCGCTTAGTCGCGAAAATTATTGAACTGGAAAGGCTGACCCAGATCCGCGCCGCGCACCAGCGCCATCACGCTTTGCAGATCGTCACGGGACTTACCGGTCACTCGCACCTGCTCGCCCTGAATCTGCACCTGAACTTTCAGCTTGCTGTCTTTGATCAGCTTGACCAGTTTCTTCGCCTGAGCCGTCTCGATTCCCTGCTTCAGCCCGGCCTCCACACTGTAGGTTTTACCGCTGTGCTCCAGCTCTTCAGGCACCTCTACCGCGCTGCCTTCAATGCCACGTTTGGCCAGCTTCTCCCGCAGAATATCCACCAGTTGCTTAACCTGGAAGTCGGACTCGCTCGCCATCTTGATGGTTTGCGCTTTCTCATTCAGATCAAAGCTGGCGGGCACGTTGCGGAAATCCCAGCGGGTGCTCAGCTCGCGTGACGCATTCTCTACCGCATTGCGGACTTCCTGCATATCAATTTCCGAAACAATATCGAAAGATGGCATGATTTATCTCCTGACACAAAAAGGCTGCCGAGCATGATACCTGCTCGCCAGTCATAAGCAAAATGCACGCAGGAGCACGATACAGAACGCCAAGCGCAGGCGGCGAATACGCCGGACAAACCAATGAGCGATGGCTTATCATGTATGAAGTGATGTAGATCACATTTTCATTTTACCCTGGGAGAGAGGCATGAATATTACCGTCCTCGGCTGCGGCGCTATCGGGCAACTTTGGCTTGCAGCGCTTCATCAGCAAGGGCACGACGTACAAGGCTGGCTGCGCATTCCCCGTCCCTACTGTCCGGTGAATGTGATCACGCTCAACGGAGAGCACCGCAACCTGAATCTCACCGCCAACGATCCCGAACATCTGGCGCAGAGCGAGCTGTTGCTGGTGACGCTCAAAGCCTGGCAGGTCTCTGACGCCGTCTCCACCCTCCTGCCGCGTCTGCGTCCGAACTGTACGATCCTGCTATTGCACAACGGCATGGGAACGCTGGAAGAACTTCCGACGTTAACCCAACCGGTGCTGGCCGGCATCACCACCCACGCCGCACGCCGCGATCGCACGGCCGTCACCCATATCGCCGCAGGCACGACCCATATCGGCCGCGTCAGTATCGGCGGCGTCAATGACATTGACGACCAGAGCTCGCTGGCGGAAATCCTGCAACAGGCCCTGCCGGACGTGGCCTGGCATAACAATATCACCGCTACCTGCTGGCTGAAGCTGGCCGCCAACTGCGTGATCAACCCGCTGACCGCGCTGTTGCGCTGCACCAACGGTGAGCTGGCGTTCCATGCGCAGGCATTGACGGCGCTGTGCCAGGAGATAGCGCAGGTCATGGACCGGGAGGGCCTGCACACCTCGACCGAAAGCCTGTTACTCTATATCCATCAGATCATCCACAACACGGCCGCCAATACCTCCTCAATGCTGCAGGATATATTGGCGCAGCGGCACACCGAGATTGATTACATTACCGGCTACCTGCTGAAACGCGGACGAGCTCACGGCTTAACGCTGCCGGAAAATCGCCGCCTGTTCGAACAGATTAAGCAAAAGGAGAGTGAATATGAGCGCATCGGTACTGGTTTGCCTGGCCCCTGGTAGCGAGGAAATCGAAGCGGTCACCACGATTGACCTGCTGGTCAGGGCGGGGATTCAGGTGACGACCGCCAGCGTCGCCGGCGACGGCGATCTGAACATCATCTGCTCGCGCGGCGTCCGTATTCTGGCGGAGGTCCCGCTGGTGGCCGTGGCTGACCGCGCCTTCGACGCGGTGGTTTTGCCGGGCGGACTGGAAGGGGCTGAGTGCTTTCGCGACAGCCCGCTGCTCATCGAACGCCTGCGCCAGACGCATCTGGAGGGCAACATCGTCGCCGCGATCTGCGCCTCCCCCGCCGTGGTGCTGGAGTATCATCAGCTCTTCCCGGTAGGGAATATGACCGGCTATCCGGGATTGAAATCGCAAATCCCGGAAGAGAAATGGCTCGACAAACGCGTCGCCTTCGACCCGCGTGTCAACCTCCTGACCAGCCAGGGACCGGGCACCAGCATCGACTTCGCCCTGAAACTGATTG
Source organism: Lonsdalea quercina (assembly GCF_900107885.1). Lineage (NCBI taxonomy): Bacteria > Pseudomonadati > Pseudomonadota > Gammaproteobacteria > Enterobacterales > Pectobacteriaceae > Lonsdalea > Lonsdalea quercina. Next base: position 445,732 of record NZ_FNQS01000001.1, read on the forward strand.
ACCTGCTGGTCGGCAAGGCAAAGGCGGCCGAGGTAGCCGCTCAGCTGGTGCTGCCCCCGGGCATCTACAATTATCAGGACTGATTTTCATGCATTAAAAAAGGCGCCGAAGCGCCTTTTTTTACCTACATCGCTTCGCCCAATCAGGGGCGATACACCTTCACATTATTAAAGCCCTGCTCGCGCAGATAAAGCGCCTGTAGACGGCTCATCACGCCGCGTTCGCAATAGAGCAGATAGGTTTTGCTCTGGTCCAGATCGCCGAATTGGGTCGCCAGCTTATAGAACGGCAGCGACCGGATTTCGACCTGTTCCAGCGTCAGCGGACGATCGTCCTGTTCATCCGGCGAACGGATATCCAGCAGGATGTCGTTGGCGGCGAACGCGTCCACCGTTTCGACTTCCACCACTTCCTGCGTGGTCTGCTCAGCAATTTCACGAATATCCAGATTGCGCGCCTCGCTCACGACGCGATCGAGAATATCGAAGTCGAAGTGACTCTCTTCGTGTTCGATTTTCGCTTTGACCGCTTTAACCGTCGGACTCTTGGAGATCACGCCGCAATACTCCGGCATGGTCTTGGCAAAATCTTCAGTGCCCAGCTGACGCGCCATATTGATGATGTGTTCTTTATCGTGCGAAATCAGCGGACGCAGAATCAGCGTATCCGTCGCGTTATCAATCATACGCAGATTGGTGAGCGTCTGGCTGGAGACCTGTCCCAACGCTTCGCCGGTCACCAGCGCCTGCACGCCATAGCGTTCGGCCACTTTCGAGGCCGCCCGCACCATCATACGTTTCAGCACAACGCCCATCTGGCCGTCGTCGACTTTCTCAAGAATTTCGCCCACCACCGGTTCAAAATCGACGGCGACGAAGCGAACGCGATGCGAGCTGCCGAAGCGGTTCCACAAATAGTGCGCCACCTGCTTAACGCCGATTTCATGCGCGGCGCCCCCCAGATTGAAGAAGCAAAAGTGCACGCGGCAACCGCGACGCATCAGCATGTAGCTGGACACGCCGGAGTCGAAGCCGCCCGAAATCAGCGACAGTACATCTTCCTGCGTCCCGATCGGGTAGCCGCCAATCCCTTCGTAGCGGCCTTTAATCAGCAGCAGACGATCCTGTTCGATTTCCAGATGCACGGTAACCTGCGGCGAGGTCAAATTGACGCGCGCGCTCTCGATGTGCTGGTTCAGGCCGCCACCGACATAACGCTCAACGTCCTGAGAGCTGAAGTCGTGCTTGCCGCGACGTTTGACCCGCACGCAGAAGGTTTTGCCTTCCACCTGATCGCGGTACATGGCCAGCGTTTGCTCGAAGATATTGTGCAAATCGGTATAGTCGTGCTCTTCCACTTCGAGGACATGGTGAATCCCCGGGATACGCGTCAGGGCATCACGTATAATGACGCGCTGACTTTCGTCCTGAGCACGAACTTCGATATGATCCCAGTGACGGACAACCGCCAGCGTTTCATCATACTGTTTTAAAACGTTTCGGATGTTCCCTGTGAGGATTTTGATAAAGCGCAACCGCACAGATTGGCTTTTGATGGTGATTTCCGGGAACAATTTAATGATAAACTTCATGGTGGCTGTCGTTACTTGATCGTAAAGGCGTAAATAATTTTACCCTGAGGCTAAAATCACGTTATCGGTAAGACCGACGTTGCTCCGGCGGTCTTACCAATAGCATCCAGGGCGCGGAGTATATCACTTAATTGCGGCATACGGCGCGTCTTAACCGCACAAATGCACCATGCGGCACGACGAGCTACGGCCCCCTTTTGCGCGCCGATATGTAGGAACAGGACCCAAACCGACTATGCCGAAAAAAAACGAACCACCCGTGAGTTTCGAAAGTTCACTGAACGATCTGGAGCAGATCGTCGCCCGACTTGAGTCAGGCGATCTGCCGTTGGAAGAGGCGCTGCAGGCGTTTGAACAAGGGATTCAGCTGGCGCGTCAAGGCCAGTTGAAGTTGCAGCAGGCGGAACAGCGCGTGCAAATCCTGCTCAACGATGAACCCGAAGCGGCCTTGACGCCTTTTACCCCGGACAACGAGTAGTCACGCTATGACAGAATTCTTTGAGCAACTGCGTGCCCACCACCGGCGCACGGACGCCACGCTGAGTCAGTTTATCGCCGCCCTGCCATTTCAGAATACTCCGCTGGTTGACGCTATGAACTATGGGGCATTACTGGGGGGTAAACGGCTACGTCCGTTTCTGGTCTATACGACCGGACAGCTTTTCGGACTGAAACTGGAAAGTCTGGACGCGCCAGCGGCGGCCGTCGAGTGTATACACGCCTACTCATTGATTCACGACGACCTGCCTGCGATGGACAACGACGATCTGCGCCGAGGCCAGCCGACCTGCCACATTCGGTTCGGCGAAGCCAGCGCGGTCCTGGCTGGAGACGCGCTGCAAACGCTGGCGTTTTCGATTCTGGCGGATGCGCCGATGCCGCGGGTCAGCGACCGCGACCGTCTGGCGATGGTCTCCGAACTGGCGCAGGCCAGCGGCGTCGCGGGCATGTGCGGCGGCCAGTCGCTGGATTTGGTCGCCGAAGGGCATCAGGTCGATTTAGCCTCGCTGCAACAGATCCACAGTCACAAAACCGGAGCGCTGATCCGAGCCGCCATACGGATGGGCGCGCTGGCCGCGGGCGAAGTGGGCCGAGAGGCATTGCCTTGTCTCGACCGTTACGCCGCCGCCATCGGCTTAGCCTTTCAAGTACAGGATGACATTCTGGACGTCGTCGGCGACAGCGCCACCACCGGCAAACGCCAGGGAGCCGATCAGCAATTGGGTAAAAGCACCTACCCGGGGCTGTTGGGGTTGGAGAAGGCGAAAGACAAGGCGCAGCGACTCTATCAGGACTCTCTGGAGGCGCTAGACGATCTGGTCAAAGTCAGTTCCCTTAGGCTGGACGTTGCGCCGCTGCGGGCGCTGGCGAGTTACATCGTTGAACGCGATAAATAATTTCAACATAAGACACCGCTTAATGAGTATCCGATGACCCTTGATATAGCGAAATACCCCACGCTGGCGCTGGTGGAAACCCCGGACGAACTGCGCCTGCTGCCCAAAGAAAGTCTGCCGAAACTGTGCGATGAGCTTCGGCAATACCTGTTGGACAGCGTCAGCCGTTCAAGCGGGCATTTTGCCTCCGGTCTCGGTACGGTAGAACTGACGGTGGCTCTGCACTATGTCTACAACACGCCGTTTGATCACGTGATCTGGGACGTGGGCCATCAGGCCTATCCGCACAAAATTCTGACCGGCCGACGCGAGCGTATTGCGACCATCCGGCAGAAAGGCGGCCTGCACCCGTTCCCCTGGCGTGAAGAGAGCGAGTTCGACGTGCTAAGCGTCGGCCACTCCTCCACCTCCATCAGCGCAGGCATCGGCATGGCGGTAGCCGCCGACCGTGAGGGATTGGGCCGTCGTACCGTATGCGTGATCGGCGACGGCGCCATCACCGCGGGGATGGCGTTTGAAGCCATGAACCATGCGGGCGATATCGACCCGGATATGCTGGTGGTGCTGAACGACAACGAGATGTCGATCTCTGAAAACGTGGGCGCCCTGAACAACCATTTGGCGCAGCTGCTGTCCGGCAAACTGTATTCCACGCTGCGCGAAGGGGGCAAAAAAGTGCTGTCCGGCATGCCCCCCATCAAAGAGCTGGTTCGCCGCACCGAAGAACATCTCAAGGCGATGGTCGTGCCCGGCACGTTGTTCGAGGAGCTCGGCTTCAACTACATCGGCCCCATCGACGGTCACGACGTCAACGTGTTGACGCAGACGCTGAAAAACATGCGTAACCTGAAAGGGCCGCAACTGCTGCACATCATGACCAAGAAAGGCCGTGGCTATGCGCCCGCCGAGCAGGATCCTATCAGCTGGCACGCCGTACCCAAGTTCGATCCTGCCAGCGGGATGCTGCCGAAGAGCAAGGAAGCGCTCCCGACCTACTCCACAATCTTCGGCCAGTGGCTGACGGAAACCGCCGCGGGCGACAGTAAGCTGATGGCGATCACGCCCGCCATGCGCGAAGGCTCCGGAATGGTCGAGTTCTCCCGCCAATATCCCAAGCAGTATTTTGATGTGGCGATTGCCGAACAGCATGCCGTCACTTTTGCCGCCGGACTGGCGATCGGCGGCTACAAGCCGGTCGTCGCGATCTACTCCACCTTCTTGCAGCGGGCCTACGATCAGGTCATTCATGACGTCGCCATTCAAAAGCTGCCAGTGCTGTTCGCCATCGACCGCGGCGGCATTGTCGGCGCCGACGGACCGACGCATCAGGGCGCGTTCGACCTCTCATTCCTGCGCTGTATCCCTAATATGGTGATCATGACGCCGAGCGACGAGAACGAATGTCGCCTCATGCTGCACACCGGCTATCACTATCAGGATGGGCCGGTCGCCGTTCGCTATCCGCGCGGCAGCGGTCTGGGCGTAGAACTGACGCCGCTGGCGTCCATTGCTATCGGCAAAGGCATTGTGCGCCGTGAAGGCGAAAAGCTGGCTATTCTCAACTTCGGGACGCTGCTGCCTGAAGCGCGTCAGGCGGCGGAAAAGCTGAATGCGACGCTGGTCGATATGCGTTTCGTCAAACCGCTGGACGTGGAGCTGCTGGACACACTGACGGCAAACCACGACGCGCTGGTGACGCTGGAAGAAAATGCGGTGATGGGCGGAGCCGGCAGCGGCGTGAACGAATGGGTAATGGCGAATCGCCGCCCCGTTTCGGTTCTGAATCTGGGCCTGCCGGATCGCTTTATTTCTCAGGGGTCGCAGCAGGAAATCCGGGCCGACTTGGGACTGGATGCGGCGGGCGTTGAACAACGCATTCGGGAATGGCTGGCCTGATCTCAGGCTCGGCGCAGGTTCCCCGCCGACATCACTGCGTCAGGTGGGGAATATCCGGAGTCTCAATCGGAAACGGCAGAGCAAAAGAACGTGCGCACGTGGTGGCGCACGCTTACCACGGCAGAGAGTGACCCAACAGGTAGATCAGGGACGCCGCCACAACGCCGGCAATCACATCGTCCACCATGATCCCCATTCCGCCATGCACGTTTCGGTCGAACCAGCGAATGGGCCAGGGCTTCCAGATATCGAGGAGCCGAAACAGCACGAATCCTGTAGCCACCCATGCCCAATGCATGGACGGCACGGCCATCAACGTAATCCACATCCCGACGAATTCGTCCCACACGATACTGCCGTGATCGTGAACGCCCATGTCTTTCGCGGTAAGCTGACACAGGTAAACGCCGATGCCGATACTGAACATGACCACCAGCGAGTACAGCTGCCACGGCAACAGAATCATCAGATACCATAACGGGATCGCCGCCAACGATCCTGCCGTTCCCGGCATCCAGGGCGAGAGTCCGCTTCCCAACCCGGTCGCCAGAAAATGCCACGGGTTCAGCATTCGCAGGCGGCTTTTCGCCTCACGCGAACCTTTATTTTCACTCCCCAAAGTGGTCATAGCCTTTGAGATCGATGTCGACAGGTTCGTCCTGTTGGAAGAAACGCAGCCCTTCGGCTGCCGGACACATCTGTCCAATGCAGGTGTAGCGCACGCCAAGGTGGCTGAGCGCCATATCCAACGCGCCCCGATTCAGCTCGGGCACGGTGAAGCAAAGCTCATAGTCCTCTCCCCCGCCCAACGCCCAGCGTCTGGCGCAGTCGGCATCCGCCGACTGTTGCAGCGCTCCGGAGTACGGCAGCATATCCAGATTGATGTGTGCGCCGCATTGGCTGGCGGCAAGGATATGGCGGAGATCGGAAGCCAGACCGTCGGACAGGTCGATGGCGGAATGAGCCAGGCCGCGAAGCGCCTGCCCTTGCAGGATGCGCGGCTGAGGCCGCAGATGACGTTGCAGCAGGTAGCGTCGCCGTTCGTCGTCCTCGACCTGTAGGCGATCCTGCAAAATAGCCAGACCCGCAGCGCTATCGCCCAGCGTCCCCGTGACGTAGATCCAGTCGCCGACATGCGCGCCGTCGCGCCGCAAGGCTCGTCCGGCGGGCACCAGCCCCTGAATCGTCATGGTAATACTCAGCGGGCCGCGGGTGGTGTCTCCACCAACCAGTTGCATATCGTAGTAGTCAAGCAGTTCAAACAGGCTGTCGCTATAGGCCTCCAGCCAGCCGCCGTCGATAGACGGCAGTGTTAAGGCAAGGGACACCCACGCCGGATCGGCGCCCATAGCGGCAAGATCGCTGAGATTGACGGCCAAAGATTTGTAGGCCAAGTCCGCCGGATTGATGTCCGGCAGGAAGTGTACGCCGGCAACCAGCGTGTCGGTACTGACCGCCAGCTGCGTTTTATCAGCCACCGTCAGCAGCGCGCAGTCGTCTCCGATGCCCAGTTCAACGTCCCGGCGCGTTGTTCTCACCCGGTCAAAATAACGAGCAATCAGATCGAATTCACCAGCAACCATATCTCGTCCAGGCCGTCCCGACGTTCAAACTTTCGGGACGGGTAATCCGGTCCCGAATAACTTATTTCTTGCGCAGGCGCGGGGCCGCTTTATCCAGCACGCCGTTGACAAATTTGTGGCTGTCTTCAGCACCGAACACTTTAGCCAGTTCGATAGCTTCGTTAATGGCCACTTTGTAGGGCACATCGTCACGTCGGCTCAGTTCGAAAAACGCCAGACGGAGAATCGCTTTTTCCACCTGACCCAGTTCTTCCAGCTTGCGGGACAGGTATGGCGTCATCAACTCATCCATACGGTCGGCCTGCGTCGCCACCCCGGTCAACAGCTCGCGGAAATAGGTGATGTCAACGCCTTTGACATCCTGCTCGCTCAGGAATTCTAGTTCAACATCGGCAATATCGTTTTTAGATAACTGCCAGGAATAAAGCGCTTGAACCGCACATTCACGGGCGCGGCGACGAGCAGCAGGTTTCACGGAAATACCCCTTACTTAATCAGGCTTACTTGATAGCGTGTAATACATTAATCATTTCAAGCGCGGTCAACGCAGCTTCTGCGCCTTTATTACCCGCTTTGGTGCCGGCGCGTTCGATAGCCTGCTCAATGCTTTCCGTCGTAAGTACGCCGAAAGCCACGGGAATGTCGCTGTTCATGGCAACCTGCGACAAACCTGAGCTGCATTCGCCAGCCACAAATTCAAAATGGGCTGTTCCACCGCGGATCACCGTTCCCAGCGCCACTACGGCATCATAACCGCCGTTTTGAGTGCTTTTGGTCAACGCGCGTACCGCTAGCGGTAGTTCGTAGGCTCCCGGCACCCAGACCACGGTGATGTTCTCTTCCTTCACCTGGCCGATGCGTTTCAGAGCGTCAACGGCGCCTTCTAACAGGCTGTCGTTGATGAAATGGTTGAAGCGGGCAATTGCAATCGCCACGCGGGCATTAGGAGTAGCAACAACACCTTCAATAACGTTCATAGCTTTCCTTTGACTGGTTTGAGTGCCCCGCAGGGGGGCGGATTCTATCATATTCTTCCGGACCCGTGTCCGGTTTTGTCAGCTGATATTTTGTACTACGCGACGCCCGTGCCGTGGTCTCAGGACTGCGGTTTGAGAGTCAGACGCAGATCGGGGCCGACCTGCGCCACCTGAGCCAGCGAAAACTCCGGCGCCTGGGACAACTGGGACAATCCCGGCAAGACGCAAAGCGGACGCGCCGCCTCTCCCAGCAGCTTCGGCGCGAGATAGAGCAGCACTTCGTCCACCACGTTGGCGCGCAGTAACGCTCCGGCCAGCCGTGCGCCTGCCTCGACCCACACCGAGTTGATCTCGCGTTTGCCCAGCAGCATCATCAGCGCGACCAGATCGATCCCTTCGCCTTGCAACGGCAACGCCAACTGTTCGACAGACGACGGCCAGGCCTGCGCATCAGCCTTCTGGCGCGCCAGCCAGGTTGAGCCGGGCTGCTGGATCAGGCGATGACGAAATGTGACTCTTTCCTGACTGTCCACGACCACCCGTACGGGCTGACGTAGCTGATCCTGCGGATAGGCGCGCTGCGTATCCGGGTCAAGCTCTTCCCAGCGCACGGTCAGAGAGGGGTCATCCGCCAGCACGGTCGCGCTGCTGCTCAGGATGGCGGCACTTTCGGCGCGAAACCGCTGCACGTCCTGGCGCGCCTGCGATGACGTGATCCATTGGCTTTCGCCGGAAGCCATCGCCGTGCGTCCATCCAGAGACGCCGCCATCTTGAGCTGTACGTAGGGAAGTCCGGTGCGCATACGTTTGAGAAAACCGCGATTGAGCTGTTCCGCTTCCGCCGCCATTACGCCGTAGCTGACATCAATGCCGGCCTGATGCAATCGCGTCAGCCCACGGCCAGCCACCTGTGGATTGGGATCCTGCATAGCGGCCACCACCCGCTTCACGCCAGCGGCGATCAGCGCATCCGCGCAGGGCGGCGTCCGCCCTTGATGGCTACAGGGTTCCAGCGTGACGTAGGCCGTTGCGCCGTACGCACGGTCACCGGCCATGCTCAGCGCGTGAACTTCCGCATGGGGACCGCCCGTTTTCTGGTGATAGCCCTCGCCGACGATCTCGCCGTCGCGGGAGATGACGCAGCCTACATTAGGATTGGGCGCGGTAGTGAAACGCCCACGGCGCGCCAGTTCCAGCGCTCGTGCCATATAAAACTCATCCGACGGTAATGTCATTCCCAGCCTCTCTTTTCAGCGCCGACGGTGCGGCATGACAGGGGTTAGTCCTGTAGACGGGCGATTTCTTCCCCGAATTCTCGGATATCCTCAAAGCTACGGTAAACCGAGGCAAAGCGAATGTACGCGACCTTATCCAGCTTTTTCAGGGCATCCATCACCAGATTCCCTAGCATCTTGGCGGTGACTTCTCGCTCTCCAGTGGCGCGCAGCTGCGATTTGATATGGTTGATCGCCATCTCCACGTCATCGGAGCTGACCGGCCGTTTTTCCAGCGCTTTTTGCATACCGCTGCGCAATTTTTCCTCATTGAATGGCTCCCGGACATCGTTGCTTTTGACGATACGAGGCATCACGAGTTCCGCCACTTCGAAGGTGGTAAAACGTTCATTGCAGACCAGACACTGACGACGTCGACGTACCTGTGCTCCCTCACTAACCAGACGGGAATCAATCACTTTGGTATCAACTGCAGAACAAAATGGGCAATGCATAACCTTTCCCGCTCCCTCCGTTTATCATGAGAATAGTTTACCCTGAATTAGCGGCCTAACCCAGCCTCCTTATGGCGCAACGCGGCCATATGCGTCTCCTTGCCACCGGCGCCGCCCTGCCATCGGTTTAGATTGGGTTGAGGATTGATCTGCTAGATTGTGACTCCGCATGCTGGCGCACCCTCCGTTCACCGGCAATCTCGTAAATTGAAATTAGCCTCCTGAGCGTATATTCGCGTCATTTGGAATGGCATCACCCACCGGAGAAAATTGATGGAACCAGAACCTCACCCTGCGCATGCAGGACTTCTTCGGTAAGGCAACCCCGCTTTTTTTCGCTGCCTTACCGACCGATATGTAAGGCAGCGACGTTCAGATATCGTCCCTGCTCATTTTAGAAACCGATGCGCCGGCGAATACCCCCTGCGCGTCAGCACGCTGCGACGTCACCCCGTCGTGGCGGAGGGACTGCTATGCTATTTACTCGCCTCACCCGACAGTGGCTCGCCCAAATCAGGCGCCATCTGCCTTCTCGTTTGTTTCATCGCGCGCCCATGCCGAACGGCCAGGCAAATGCGATTCCGGAGCGTCTCGCCCGTCAGTGCCATCACTACGCCTGGCAGAATGAAGAAGCGCTCTATCAGGCTTTTGACAGCCATCCCGAAGGGCTGATGCCCAACGAAGTCCGTCAGGCACGATTAACCTACGGAGAAAATCAAATCCCCGGCGAACGGGCCGCCCCCTGGTGGCTGCATTTGTGGCGCTGCTATCGTAACCCCTTCAACCTGTTGCTGACGCTGCTGGCGCTGATTTCCTACGCAACGGAAGATCTGACCGCGGCACTGGTCATTGGGCTGATGGTACTGATCTCGACGCTACTGCATTTTATTCAGGAAGCGCGTTCGGGAAAAGCCGCGGATACGCTGAAGGCGATGGTCAGCAATACCGCCACCGTACTGCGATGCGATGAGCAGACCGGACGCAGCGAGTATCAGGAAATCCCGATGGATCAGCTGGTGCCTGGCGACATCGTCAAGCTGGCGGCCGGCGACATGATCCCGGCCGATCTGCGCGTGTTGCAGGCGCGCGATCTGTTTATCAGTCAGGCATCGCTGACCGGCGAGTCGCTGCCCGTCGAAAAAGTCGCGCAAAGCCGTCTGGCGAAAAACGCCCCGGCGCTGGAAAGCGACACGCTGTGCTTCATGGGCACCAACGTCATCAGCGGTACGGCGCAGGCGATAGTGATCGGTACCGGCGCCAACACCTGGTTCGGCCAGCTTGCAGGCCGAGTAACGAATCAGCCCGGGCAGGAAAACGCCTTTCAGAAGGGCATCAGCCGCGTCAGCTGGTTGCTGATCCGCTTTATGATGGTGATGACGCCCATCGTGCTGGTCATCAATGGCTACACCAAAGGCGACTGGTGGGAAGCGGCGCTGTTCGCGTTGTCGGTCGCCGTCGGCCTGACGCCAGAAATGCTGCCCATGATCGTTACCTCAACGCTGGCGAAAGGCGCGGTAAAACTCTCTCGTCAGAAAGTGATCGTCAAACGTCTGGACGCCATTCAGAACTTCGGCGCGATGAATATTCTGTGCACCGATAAGACCGGCACGCTGACGCAGGACCATATTGCGCTGGAAAGTCATACCGATGCGTTCGGACGCTGCAGCCAAAAGGTGTTGCGTCTGGCGTGGTTGAACAGCGCGCATCAAACCGGGCTGCACAATCTGCTGGATCAGGCCGTGCTGGAAGGCATATCCGATAAAGAGCAGCGCGACGTCCTCTCCCGTTGGCGCAAGGTGGATGAGATCCCCTTCGACTTCGAACGCCGCCGGATGTCGGTCGTCGTCGCCGAAAACGATCGGGAACATCGGCTGATTTGTAAAGGCGCGCTGGAAGAAATGCTGAGCGTGTGTTCCTCCATACGGCTCGGCGAAGAAACCATGATGCTGGATGAGGATCGGTTGCTGCGGATCCGCCATCTCACCGACGACTGGAATCGCCAGGGCCTACGCGTCGTGGCCGTCGCCAGCAAGGTGGTCGACGCCGAGCCGCGGGATTATTCCCGCGTCGATGAGTCGGACCTGATTCTGGAAGGCTATATCGCCTTCCTCGATCCGCCGAAAGAGAGCACCGCGCCCGCGTTGAAAGCGTTGAACAACAGTGGGATCGCGGTCAAAATCCTGACCGGGGACAGTGAACTGGTGGCCGCCAAGGTCTGTCGCGATGTCGGCATCGACTGTTCGCAGACGCTGCTCGGCAGCCACCTCGACGAAATGACCGATGAGGAACTATCGACTCAGGCTGAGACCACCACGCTGTTCGCGCGACTGACGCCGATGCACAAAGAGCGGATTGTGCGTCTGCTGCGGGCGCAGGGCCATGTCGTCGGCTTCATGGGCGACGGCATTAACGATGCCCCTGCCCTGCGGGCGGCGGACATTGGCATCTCCGTCGACTCCGCGGTGGATATCGCCCGGGAAGCCGCCGATATCATCCTGCTGGAAAAAAGCCTGATGGTGCTGGAGCAAGGGGTTGTCGAAGGGCGTAGAACCTTCGCCAACATGCTGAAATACATCAAGATGACCGCCAGCTCGAACTTCGGCAACGTGTTCAGCGTTCTGATCGCCAGCGCATTTCTCCCGTTCTTGCCCATGCTGCCGCTGCATCTGCTGATACAGAACCTGATGTACGATATTTCGCAGATCGCTATTCCGTTCGATAACGTGGACGATGAGCAGATTCGCCGTCCTCAGCGCTGGAATGCCGGAGACATAGGTCGTTTCATGGTGTTCTTCGGCCCGATCAGCTCTATTTTCGACGTGGCGACGTTCGCCCTGATGTGGTGGGTATTCCAGGCCAACACACCGGAGATGCAGACGCTGTTCCAGTCCGGCTGGTTCATTGAAGGACTCCTGTCGCAGACGCTGATTGTGCATATGATCCGTACCCGTAAAATTCCATTTTTCCAGAGCCGTCCGTCATGGCCATTGGCAATGATGACGCTGCTGATTATGGCGGCAGGGATCGCGCTGATATTCTCACCGCTGGCCGAGTTCCTGGAACTGCAGTCACTGCCTCTGAGCTATTTCCCGTGGCTCATCGCCATCCTTTGCGGCTACATGATGCTGACGCAGGTAATGAAAGGCTTCTTCGCTCGCCGCTACGGCTGGCAATAAACGCCCCTCTCAACGGCTGCGCCCCTCCTGGGAGCGCAGCCTCCTTCTCTCTTCTCCCGTTTCTGGCCTGCCACAGCCCCGTTTTTATGCCACATCCGCTATTATCTGTCGCAGAACACTTAACCGGCGGCGGCGCTTCCCCGCCTTGCTGTCGTACGCGCCGTCCCTCAAGGAGACTCTTTCATGACCATTCGTTTCCGTCTGCTTACCTTGCTGCCGCCCCTGATCGCGCTGGCAGGCTGCGCCCATCAGCAACAGCTGCCCCAAGTGCAGCAAGAGATTAGTCAGTTGAACCAGCGCTTGCAGACGCTGGCTGAACAGGCCGTGGCGCTCGAGCGCCAGAACACCCTCAACGCACACTCCAGCGCAGGTGTTCACTTGCTGCCGGCAGCAAAAAATTATGCGTTGGTGGACAGTGCGATAGGCCGACTCAGCGTCTCTCTCAGCCAGGTTTCACAGGAAGCCGAGACGTATGCCCAGTTGCATATCCGACGGCTCGATGGCGGAGCGCTGCCCAATTTCCGCGCCCTACTGGATTGGGGCTTGCTGGATGCGTCGGGAAAGCCGCTGACAGAGAGCGCGCAGACCCAATCCTTTACGGTGACGCAAACCATGCTCCCCAAAGGGGAGGTCACGATCGCGCTGCGCCTGACCGGCCTATCGCTTGAACAGCTGGGTTTCATCCGCCTGTATGATATCGAGAAGGTCTCCGCCTCTGCGCCGCAGACGGACCACATTTCTCCGCCCGCGCGATGACGAACAGCGCCGGTAAGCGCGTCTCGCTTGGGCCACGGCTCTCTATCGAATGCCGTGGCCCAAGCAAAAAAAAACCCGCCGTCACAGGCGGGTTTTAGCGTTTCACCGAGGACGTTACGGTAACAGCGACGGCTGATCCGCGCCCTCTTTCTCGACTTTCTGCTGGAGCATGTGCTCGCGCTTCATACCCAGCTTCAGCGCCAATGCGGACGCGACGTAAATCGAAGACACCGTACCGATGGAGACGCCGATCAGCATCGCCAGCGAGAAGCCCGACAGCATCGCACCACCGAAGATATACAGCATCAGCACCACCACCAGCGTGGTGGCGGACGTCATGATGGTACGGCTCAGTGTCTGCGTCAGCGACACGTTCATGATCTCATACGGCGTACCGCGGCGGATCTTACGGAAGTTCTCACGGATACGGTCGGAGACCACGATACTGTCGTTCAGCGAGTAGCCGATAACCGACATCAGCGAGGCCACAATCGTCAGATCGATCTCGATCTGAAACAGCGACAGCACGCCCAGCGTGATGATGACGTCATGCGCCAGCGCGATAACCGCCCCCAGAGCCAACCGCCATTCGAAACGGAAGCCAACGTAGATCAGGATGCAGATCAGCGCCGCCAGCAGCGCCATGCCGCCCGCCTGCGCCAGATCGTTACCGACGCTCGGTCCAACGAACTCGATACGTTTCACTTCGCCGTGCTGGGAAGTGCTCTGGTTAATCACGTTCAGCACCTGATTGCCCAACTCCTGCCCGGAGTTGCCGACATTCGGCGACATACGCACCATCACGTCACGGCTGCTGCCGAAGTTCTGAACCAGAGGGTCGGCGAAGCCGGCCTTCTCCAGCGCCAGACGCATTTCGTCCAGATCGCCCGGTTTTTCCAGATGAATTTCGATCACCGTACCACCGGTGAAATCCAGTCCCCAGTTGAAGCCGCGAGCGCCGATCAGCACCAACGAAATCACCAGCAGAATCCCCGAGATCAGGAACGCCAGATTGTCCCAGCGCATAAAGTCGATGACTTTACGGCCGTAGTTGAGTTGCTCAACAGTATATTCCTGTGCCACAACGCACTCCTCAGATAGACAGCTTGTTAATGCGTTTACCGCCGTAAAGCAGGTTCACGATGGCACGGGTACCGACAATCGCCGTAAACATCGAGGTTGCAACCCCGATCGTCGTGGTGATGGCAAAGCCTTTGATCGAGCCGGTACCAACCGCATACAGAATCACGGCAGTGATCAGGGTCGTCACGTTGGCATCCACGATACTGGAAAACGCGCCTTTGTAACCCTCATGAATCGCCTGTTGCACCGTTCGACCGTTTTTCAGCTCTTCCTTGATACGTTCGTTTATCAACACGTTCGCATCAACCGCCACCGCCAGCGTCAGCACGATACCGGCAATCCCCGGCATGGTCAGCGTCGCGCCGGGCAGCAGGGACATAATCCCGACAATCAGCACCAGGTTAGCGATCAGCGCCGTGGTCGCGATAATCCCGAATTTGCGGTAGTAGACCACCATGAACACAATGGACGCGATCAGCCCCCACAGGCAGGCTTCCAGACCCTGAGTGATGTTCTGCATCCCCAGCGTCGGGCCAATAGTCCGCTCTTCGACGATCTGAATCGGCGCAATCAACGCACCGGCGCGCAGCAGCAGCGACAGCTGACGAGCTTCGTTCGGATTGTTGATACCGGTGATACGGAAGCTGTTACCCAGGCGAGACTGAATGGTCGCGACGTTGATGACCTCTTCCTGTTTCTCCAGGATAGAGCGGCCGTTGGCGTCTTTCTTACCGCTGTCCTTATATTCCACGAACAGCGTCGCCATCAACTTGCCGATGTTGTCCTTGGTGAAGTTGGACATGATATTGCCGCCGGCGCTGTCCAGAGAGATGTTGACCTGAGGACGGTTATATTCGTCGGAACTGGACGTGGAATCGGTGATGTGGTCACCGGTCAGGATCACACGCTTGTACAGCACGACAGGACCGCCTTCGCGCATCTGCTTCACTTCCGAGTCACCCGGGACGCGGCCGCTGGCTGCCGCCGTGGAATCCGCGTTAGCGTTGACCAGACGGAACTCCAACGTCGCCGTCGCGCCCAAAATTTCTTTCGCGCGCGCCGTATCCTGAATACCCGGCAGTTCGACGACGATACGGTCAGCGCCCTGACGCTGAACTAACGGCTCCGCAACGCCCAGCTGGTTCACACGGTTACGCAGAATGTTGATGTTCTGCTGGACCGCGTACTCGCGGGCTTCGCTCAATCGCGCATCGCTCATGACCGCACGCAGCGTCGCGTCGCCATTGGCGTTAATGACCAGGTCGCGGTGGCGGGACGTCAGGTAGCTGACGCCTTGATCGCGAGTCTGACCGTCGCGGAAGCGAATTTCGACGCCGTAGTTATCACTCTTGCGGACGGACGCGTAAGGGATGTTTTTCTCGCGCAGGTCGCTGCGCAGGGAGTCCATGGTTTGCTCCTGCAACTTGCCCAACGCGGTATCCATATCCACTTCCATCAGGAAGTGCACGCCGCCGCGCAGGTCAAGCCCCAGCTTCATGGGTTCAGCGCCGAGCACTCTCAGCCACTGCGGGGTCGCGGGAGCCAGATTGAGCGCAACGACGAACTTGTCGCCCAGCTCGCCGAGCAGCGCTTCACGAGCGCGGAGCTGTACGTCAGGGTTGGAGAAACGAGCCAGTATCGCGCCGTTTTCGAGCGCAATCGACTTGCTGGAAAGATTCTGTTCTTTTAAGACATTTTGGACCTGGACCAGCGTAGATTCACTGGCGGCGACACCGCGCGCGCCAGTGATCTGAATCGCCGGATCCTCACCATATAGGTTAGGAAGCGCATACAGCAGACCGATAAGAACAGCCACGATCAGCATGATGTACTTCCACAAAGGATAACGGTTTAACACGGTAGTTCCCTTTGGGAAGAAGCAAAAATTACAGGGCTTTCATAGTACCCTTCGGCAGCACGGAGGCGACGAAATCACGTTTGATCACGACTTCGTTATTTTCGTTCAGTTCGATGGCGATATAGCCATTCTCGGAGACTTTAGTCACACGACCTACCAGGCCGCCGTTGGTCAGCACTTCATCCCCTTTGCTGATGGAATCCATCAACTTTTTGTGTTCCTTGGCGCGCTTTTGCTGAGGACGCAGGATCATGAAGTAGAAAATCAGACCGAACACAACCAGCATGATGATCAGAGAGTAAGGGCTTCCCTGCGCCGGAGCCCCCGCTGTTGCTGCAACGGCATCGGAAATGAAAAGACTCATGTAAATTTCCTCTTTATAAAAACGAAAAAGTGATCAAACCAAAAAAAGTCAAGGGAGCGACGTCCGCCGCCGCCCTCATACTGCTTATACGACTTATACGACTTATGCTGCGTCGATCGCCGGCGGAACCGGCTTACCAAGACGCTGGTAAAAGGCGGTGACAAAGTCATCCAATTTACCGTCTTCGATAGCCTGACGTAAACCCGCCATCAGCCGCTGATAATAGCGCAAATTATGGATGGTATTGAGACGCGCGCCGAGTATTTCGTTACAGCGATCAAGATGATGCAGATAAGCACGGCTGTAATGGCGGCATGTATAGCAATCACATTCGGCATCCAGCGGCGCGGTATCATCCTTATGCTTGGCGTTGCGAATTTTCACCACGCCGTCGGTCACAAACAGGTGACCGTTGCGGGCGTTGCGAGTCGGCATCACACAGTCGAACATGTCTATGCCGCGTCGCACGCCTTCCACCAAGTCTTCCGGCTTCCCAACGCCCATCAGGTATCGGGGTTTGTCTTCCGGAAGCTGAGGGCAGACGTGTTCCAGAATGCGATGCATATCCGCTTTCGGCTCACCGACCGCCAGGCCGCCCACAGCGTACCCATCAAAACCAATGTCTACCAGCCCTTTTACCGACACATCTCGTAAATCTTCGTAAACGCTGCCCTGCACGATGCCGAACAGCGCATTGCCATTGCCCAGTTCGTCGAAGCGCTGGCGGCAACGCTTTGCCCAGCGCAGCGACATTTCCATCGAGCGTTTAGCGTAGTCCCAGTCGGCGGGATACGGCGTGCATTCGTCGAAGATCATCACAACATCCGATCCCAGGTCGTGCTGAATTTCCATCGATTTTTCCGGGCTAAGGAAGATCGCATCCCCGTTGATCGGGTTACGGAAATGAACGCCTTCTTCGGTGATCTTGCGGATATCGCCCAGACTAAATACCTGGAAGCCGCCGGAGTCAGTCAGTATCGGCCCCTGCCAGTGCATGAAGTCATGCAGGTCGCCGTGCAACTTCATGATCTCCTGCCCCGGCCGCAGCCACAGATGGAACGTGTTGCCCAGAATGATCTGCGCCCCCGTCTCTTTCACTTCTTCCGGCGTCATGCCTTTGACCGTGCCGTAAGTCCCCACCGGCATAAAAGCCGGGGTCTCGACGACGCCACGTTCAAACACCAGTCGTCCGCGGCGGGCACGACCATCCGTCGTAAACAATTCGTACTTCACTTAACCTCCAGCACCAGAGAAACAGTCTGATGTCGTTGTTGATGACCTATAAATAATAGGGATTGCTGGCGGCCTACGCCGCCGGTAATCGTCGGTTTATTCGCCGACGCTTTCCTGTTCTGCTCCGGGATTGCGAGTAATAAACATCGCATCACCGTAGCTGAAAAAACGGAGCTGCTCCGCCACGGCCAGACGATAGGCGTTCATGGTATGACGGTAGCCGGCGAAAGCGGAGACCAGCATGATCAACGTGGACTCCGGCAGGTGGAAATTGGTGACCAGCGCATCGATGACGCGGTAGTGATAGCCGGGATAGATAAAGATGCGGGTATCGCCGAAGAACGGGGCAATAATGGCCTCCGAACTGGCCTGCGCCGCGCTCTCCAGCGAACGGACGGACGTCGTGCCGACCGCAATCACCCGGTTACCGCGCGCTTTACACGCCAGCACGGCATCCACGACGTCCTGCGGGACTTCCGCATACTCGGCGTGCATAACGTGATCTTCGATGCTGTCGACCCGGACCGGCTGGAAAGTCCCCGCGCCCACATGCAGGGTGACGAAGGCCATTTCAATCCCTTTGTCGCGCAACGCGGCCAGCAGCGGCTCGTCGAAATGCAGGCCGGCGGTCGGCGCCGCCACCGCGCCGGGACGCTGGCTGTAGACAGTCTGATACAGTTCCCGGTCGGCATCCTCATCAGGACGGTCGATATAGGGCGGCAGCGGAATATGGCCGATGTCGTTGAGAATAGTCAGGACGTCGCGCGGATCGTCGAAACGAATTTCGAACAGCGCGTCCTGACGGGACAGCATCGTGGCCGCCACGCTTTCATCCTCGCCCAGCACCAGCTCAGCGCCCGGCTTAGGCGCCTTCGAGGCGCGGACATGCGCGAGCACGCGATGCGCGTCCAGCACCCGCTCCACCAGGACTTCCAGCTTACCGCCGCTCGCTTTGCGTCCGAACAGGCGGGCTGGGATCACGCGTGTATTGTTGAAAACCAGCAGGTCGCCGGGTTCCAGCTTATCCAACAAATCGCTAAAGATGCCCAGAGAGGTCTCGCCGCTCGGCCCATCCAGCGATAACAGACGGCACCCGCTACGCTGCGCCTGGGGATAATGGGCGATGAGGGACTCAGGGAGTTCAAACGAAAAATCGGCAACACGCATGACTATTCACTTAGCTATCTGACAGAGGGAAAAAGAGGCGGCCTAGTCTAGAGCCGGGAACGGCCAGCTGCAAGAAATAAGCGGTCTGCAAAGGGAATTGCACTTATACTGCCGGGATGAATTTTCTTGCCCATCTCCATCTAGCCACGCTGGCCGATAGCTCCCTGCTGGGAAACCTGATGGCTGACTTTGTGCGCGGCAACCCCGACGGCGTTTTTCCCGATGAGATCGTCGCCGGTATTCGGCTGCATCGTCGAATTGACAGCCTGACGGACAGCCTGCCGGAAGTCCGTGCCGCATGCTGCTATTTCAGTCCGAATTATCGCCGTGTCGCGCCGATTACGCTCGACGTGCTGTGGGATCACTTTTTGGCTCTGCATTGGTCGAGGCTGGCCCCTCACGTCACATTGACGCAGTTCGTCGCCGACGCACGTCATGAGATCGAGCCTCAGTTACCGCACACCCCTGAACGTTTCCGCAATCTGAACAATTATCTGTGGAGCGAACGTTGGCTGGAGCGCTATGCCGAGCTGCCATTCATCGGCGAAGTTTTGTCCCGCATGGCGCAACGTCGCCCTCGACTGGCGGCGTTGGCCGGCTCTTTCGAGGATATTGAGCGCCACTATCATCAGCTTGAACCCCTGTTCTGGCAGTTTTATCCCGTGATGATGGAGACCGCCAAAAGCGGACGACTGTCATCGCCTGACCCGCGGTAACAGGACGACTTCGTAAACTAATACCAATTGATGCAATAGGCTAAACCTATCTCATTGATTGGCCGACCATCCCTTTATTCACCCTGGCGAAATACCTATACTCGACAGGGTTTATATCCCTCCGCTTTACTCATTTAACACCACGGGAGTTATTATGGTTCTGGTTACTCGTCCCGCCCCCGATTTCACTGCCGCCGCCGTTTTAGGCAGCGGAGAGATCGTTGAAAATTTCAACCTGAAAGAGCACATCAACGGTAAGCCGGCCGTCATCTTCTTCTGGCCGATGGATTTCACCTTCGTGTGCCCGTCAGAGCTGATCGCCTTCGACCATCGTTACGAAGAGTTCCAGAAGCGCGGCGTTGAAGTCGTCGGCGTCTCCTTCGACTCCGAGTTCGTCCACAACGCCTGGCGTAACACCCCTATCGATAAAGGCGGCATTGGCGAAGTGAAATACGCGATGGTAGCAGACATCAAACGCGAAATTCAGAAAGCCTACGGCATCGAACACCCGGACGCGGGCGTCGCGCTGCGCGGTTCTTTCCTGATCGACCAAAACGGCATCGTGCGCCATCAGGTGGTCAACGATCTGCCGCTGGGTCGTAATGTTGATGAGATGCTGCGTATGGTCGATGCGCTGCAGTTCCACGAAGAGCATGGAGAAGTTTGTCCGGCGCAGTGGGTGAAGGGAGAAGAAGGCATGGGCGCGTCTCCGGACGGCGTCGCCAAATATCTGTCTCAGAACGCCAACAAGCTGTAATTCAACGGCCTGTAACGTCAAAAACCCCGCGGTGATGGCCGCGGGGTTTTTTATTGGCTGAGATTCAAGCCGGACCGAGCAACACGGTCACGCCATCCGGCCTGCGGTCATCAGGCGGCTTTACGTCGCAGGAAGACGAAATAACCCGCCAGTAACAGCGCAATCCACAGGCAACCGGCATACAGCGAGATACGCGTGTCCGGGAAGTAGCCGATCAGGCCGATGATAAACGCCAGGAAAACAATCCCTACTGCGGACGTTACCGCCCCGCCCGGCACCGGGAATGCCAGCGCTTTAGCCTGTTCGCGGGTGAGCTTGCGGCGGAAGGCGATTTGGGAACACAGGATCATAATCCATACCCAGACCGTCGCGAAGGTCGCCAGCGACGCAATAACCAGGAACACTTTTTCGGGCATGATGTAGTTCAGATAGACCGCCGCCAGCAGCGCCACCATCATCACCACGACCGTCACCCACGGAATGCCGCCACGGGACAGGCGCATGAAGACTTTCGGCGCATGACCTTGTTCAGCCATGCCGTGCAGCATCCGCCCTACCCCGAAGACATCGCTGTTGATCGCCGACAGCGACGCGGTGATCACGACGAAATTCAAAATACCGGCCGCTGCATTGATTCCCATGTGCTGGAAGGTCATCACGAACGGGCTGCCGCTGGTACCCACCTGATTCCACGGATAAATGGACATGATGACGAACAGCGTCCCGACATAGAACACCAGAATGCGCCAGGGAACAGAGTTGATGGCGCGCGGGATGGACTTACGCGGGTCCTGCGCTTCGCCGGCGGTAATACCGATAATTTCCACGCCGCCATAGGCGAACATCACCATTTGCAGCGACAGTATCATCCCCATCACCCCGTGACTGAAGAAGCCGCCGTTGGTCCAGAGGTTATGGATGCCGGTCGGTTCGCCGCCGTTGCCTATCCCCCAGATAATGATGCCGATACCCGCGGCAATCATCAGAATGATCGTCGCGACCTTGAAGAAGGACAGCCAGAACTCCAGCTCGCCGAACACCTTCACGTTCATCAGGTTTATCGCGCCAATGATCAGCACGACGCTCAGTACCCAGACCCAATGCGGCACCGCAGGGAACCAGACGCCCATATAGATGCCGAACGCCGTGACATCGGCAATCGCCACGATCAGCATTTCAAAGCAGTAGGTCCATCCGGTGATGTAACCGGCCATCGGACCGAGATAATCGCGAGCATAGCGAGAAAAGGAGCTGGCTTGAGGGTCGTTGACCGACATCTCTCCCAGCGCGCGCATAATGATGTACGCCGCTACGCCGCCAATGAGATAAGCCAGCAATACGCTGGGGCCTGCCATCTGAATGGCGCTGGCGGAACCATAAAACAGACCGGTTCCTATCGCCGAACCTAAGGCGATAAAACGGATATGCCGCGCGCTTAAGCCACGCTTGAGCTTGGACTCTTGTTCCATATTTAAAGCAACCCTGTTTTACAAACGAAAAAAACCACAGGCGGGAGCCTGTGGTGAAAATCCCTCTTGCCGTACTAAGTGCGCGCGGCAGCCGTCTGACGAGCGATCAATCGGTCGTAAACGGCAGCCACCAGCAACACGGCCAGAGACGGTAACAGCCAGGCCAGTCCTTGTTTACTCAACGGCAGGTAGTTCGCCCACTCTGGCAACCAGGACGCAAAGGCCGACGATTTTACGCCATCAATCACGCCGAAGACCAGACTAATCAGCATGGTGGGCGCGACGATATAGCTGCTGTTATTCCACCAGCGCAGGGTGAAGCTCAGCATCACCAGCACGATACAAGGCGGATAAATCGCGGTCAGCACCGGAATGGACAGCTGGATCAAATGGCTCAGTCCCAGATTGGATACCACCATAGAGAACAGCCCCAGAATGAAAACCAGCGTACGGTAGGAAAATGGCAAGTGCTCGGCAAAAAACTCCGCGCAGGCACAAGTCAAGCCGACCGCCGTGACCAGACAAGCGACAAAAATCAGGATCCCCAGGAACGCGCTGCCCATATTGCCGAACGTATGTTGGACATACGCATGCAGAATCTCGGCGCCATTCTGAGCTTCCGGGATCAACTGACCGCTATGCGCCCCCAAGTGGAACAGACTCAGATAAACCAGCGCAAGACCGATGCCGGCAATCAAACCAGCCATAATGGTGTAACGGGTCAGCAGCTTGGCGTCGCTGACGCCGCGTGAACGGGCCGCGTTAACGATGACGATACCGAACACCATCGCACCTAACGTGTCCATTGTGATATAGCCATTGAGGAAACCGCTAGAGAAGGGAATGGACTGATACGCTTCCGCCGGCGGGATAGACGAACCGGCGGGCCATAACAGGGCGGAAACCCCAAGGATGCCCAATGCAATGATTTTCACCGGTGCCAAAATATGACCAACGGTATCCAGCAGACGGCCGGGATAGAGGGAGATGCCGATGACAATGGCGAAGTAGACGAGGCTATAAATCAGCAGCGGCATGCCGCCGGAGCCGACTAGCGGCGCAATACCGGCTTCAAAGGAAACGGTCGTAGTACGCGGCGTTGCAAACAGCGGACCGACAGCGAGGTAACAGACCGTCGCCAACACGAGACCCGCTTTTCGGCCAATCGGCGTACTCAGAGCATCGATCCCGCCGCCCACGCGCGCCAGCGCAACGACGGTAATCACAGGCAGACCCACGGCGGTAATCAGAAAGCCTAGAGCGGCGATCCAAACGTGAGGACCCGCTTCCAGTCCGACAATGGGCGGGAAAATAATGTTGCCCGCGCCAACAAACAAGGCAAAGGTCATAAAACCTAATGCCACGATATCTCTGGTTTTTAAACGATAATTCATACGTATGTCGTGTTGCCTGTAAAACGAACTGAAAAAAGACCGGAACGAGGTCGTCGCCGGTATGGATCCGCTCTTGATTTCGGATGGTGCGCAGAAGTATAGGAATGGTTGTTTTCCACACAGCGTTTGTGGTGGCTAAGTAAACCGTTTATAGCGAAAAAATACAAGGCGCGATCATAAAAGCAGAATATCGAACTGAATTATTTATTCTACCCAGTGAATGTGATTAGTTTTTCTTTATTGGCTAACACATGATTTGTGCATTTAAGGCCCATCCAGAGCAATAATATGGCACTTTCATGCCGCTCTGCGCTAAACACAGTCATAAACAAAACTTATTGATATAAAAAACGCCGATATTCACTATCGGCGTTATAAAAACAACACGCATACGGCGTTACCATACGCGTTTAGCAATCTCCACAACCCGCTTCAGCTTCTCCCACTGCTCTGCTTCGGATAGGGTATTGCCCTCTTCGGTAGAAGCAAAACCGCACTGCGGGCTGAGGCAAAGCTGATCCAGCGCGACATATTGCGCGGCTTCGGCAATCCGTTTCTCCACGTCGGCCACCGCCTCCAGCTCGCCGGTTTTGGTGGTAATCAACCCCAGCACGACCTGCTGATGGCCCGGACGAATAAATCGCAGCGGTTCGAAGCCGCCGGCCCGTTCCGTGTCATATTCCAGGAAGAACTCATCCACGTTCACGCCGCCAAACAAGGTGCTGGCGACAGGCTCGTAGCCGCCTTCGGCGATCCAGGTGGAGCGAAAATTGCCCCGACACACATGCAGGCCAATGACTAAATCGGCCGGTTTGTTGGCCAGCGCCTGATTCAGCACCCGCGCATACGTGCTGGCGAGGACTTCAGGATCTTCACCGCGCTCGCGGATCTGGCGTTTCTGATCTTCGGAGCAGAGATATGACCACACGGTGTCGTCCAATTGTAAATAACGGCAGCCCGCATCGTAAAAGGCCTGAATGGCGTCCTGCCAGGTCTGAGCCAGGTCGTCGAAATAAGCGTCCAACGTCGGATAAACGGCGCTGTCGATCGCGGCGCGGCCGCCCCGGAAGTGCAATACGCTGGGACTGGGGATCGTCATTTTAGCGGCGGCGTCTCCCGCAATGCTGTTCAGATAGCGAAAGTCGTCCAGCATCGGGTGGCGCGGATTGAACCCGACCTTCCCTGTGACCTTGATGCTGCGGGATTTGGTCTGAATACCGTTGAACTGGATACCGTGGTCGGCTTCATAGCCTTCAACCCCTTCCAGCCCTTCGAAGAAGTCAAAGTGCCACCATGAACGGCGAAATTCGCCGTCGGTGACCACCTGCAACCCCACCGCTTTCTGACGCTCGACGGCGTGCAGAATTTCTCGGTCTTCCACTTCGCGCAGCTGCGCCGCATCGATTTCACCCGCCAGGCATTGCTGACGCGCCTGCTTGATCGCCGCCGGGCGCAGTAGACTACCCACGACATCAGCACGGAACGGAGGTTTAGGTTGTGTCATGTTTGACTCCTGAGTCGCTGCTGGCGGTGGCTGACCGCAACAGACAGGGTTAATGAGAAACCGTGGAATATCGCACTTAAACCGGACATCCAGACGGCTATAGCGATTTCATCCTGACATGAATTGCGCCATCGGACAATAGAATAGTTTTCATTCCGCGTAACAGCGTTGCACAGAGGAGCAAAGAAGCAGGGGACGTTTAGCAGGCCATCGGACAATGATGGCCTGCCAGGTTATAACAAGGAAGGCGTCGAATGGGACTCCGGAGAAGGCGACGTCACAATCAGACGGTTGGGCAGCGTGAATAAAAAGCGGGAACCGGCTCCCAGATCGCTGAGAATTTCCAGTCGGGAGTCGTGATGGCTAAGCGCATGTTTGACGATGGCCAACCCCAGACCGCTACCGCCCGTCTGGCGCGAACGCGCCTTGTCGACGCGATAGAAACGTTCCGTTAGCCGAGGCAGATGCTCCGGCGCGATGCCCGGCCCGTTGTCGCTGACCTGGAATTGCGCCCCCTGAGACGTCCGCTGCCAGGTGACCTCGATTCGTGTCCCTTCCGGCGTGTGGTTAATGGCGTTATACACCAGATTGGAGACGGCACTGCGCAGCTGTTCTTCATTCCCGAACACGTGTAGTTGTTCGTTGACGCGAAAGACAATCTCGTGCCTGTCCTGACTTAAAGTCTGCGCCTCGCGCTGCAACACCCGCAACATCAGGGGAATGTCGACCTTCTCATCGAGATTGATGGTCGCAGCCGCTTCAATCTTGGAGAGCGTCAGCAGCTGTTTTACCAGACCATCCATCCGCCGCGTCTGCTCTTGCATGGTGTTGAGTGCCTTTGCCTGCGGCGGCCCCTCCATCGGACCGTCGTGCATCATCTCCAGATACCCTTGCAACACGGTGAGCGGCGTACGCAGCTCGTGGCTCACGTTGGCGAAAAAGTTGCGGCGAGCGCCTTCCAAATGATGCATTTGGGTGACGTCACGCACCACCATCATCGTTTGGCCTTCAGAATACGGCATTAGCCGAAATTCGACGTGGTGGCCATTGTTCAGCTGCAGCGTCAGCGGGCGATCGAACGTCTGCGACTGCATGTAGTGGGAAAATTCAGGGTAACGTAAAAGATTGAGTACATTTTGCCCGTTGTCGTCTGGCCAGCGCAGCCCCAGCAGGTGTTGAGCCAGACGGTTGCACCAGATGATCCCGCCCTCTTCCGTCGTGATGACGAGTGCGTCGGGAAGCGACTCCGCCCCGCTGCGAAAACGTTTGATCAGCACCGCCAGCTCGCGACGACGACGACGGCTGCGCAATTGCATTTGGTACAAACCGTAGAGCAACGGCTCCCAGCTGCCGCGACCGGGAGGCGGCGTCATGCTGCGGTCGACCCAGAGCCAGTGAGACAGACGCAGCTGGTTATAGTAGTTCCAGCACAGGGCGGCCAGCACCGCCGCCAGCAAGAACCACGGCAGATAACCGATTATCAGCCCCAGCAGCAGCGCGGGAAGACAGAAGAACGCCAACTCCGCCGCCAGCCTTTTCCAGGATAAACGTTCTAACACGTGAGGTTGTCTCCACAGCGTCCGGGATCAGTAGCGCGTCGAGAATCGGTAACCGGTTCCCCGGACAGTCTGCACCATTTTGTCGTGCCCGCTGGCTTCCAGCGCTTTACGCAGGCGGCGTATATGAACATCGACGGTACGATCTTCCACATAGACATTCGTGCCCCAGACATGGTTCAGCAATTGTTCTCGACTATATACCCGTTCCGGGTGAGTCATAAAGAAATGCAATAGCTTGAACTCGGTCGGCCCCATGTCCAGCGCCCGGTCCTCGGTGGTGACGCGATGCGACGAGGGGTCCAGGCTGAGACCACGCATTTCGATCACCTCTTCGACGGCCATCGGAGAAATGCGGCGCATCACCGCCTTGATACGCGCCACAAGCTCCTTGGGGGAGAACGGTTTGGTGATGTAGTCGTCCGCGCCGACTTCAAGACCTTTGACGCGGTCTTCCTCTTCGCCGCGCGCGGTCAGCATCATGACGGGAATATCGCGGGTCAACGTTTCACGCTTCATGTGTTTGATGAACTGCAAGCCGGAACCGCCTGGGAGCATCCAATCCAATAAGACCAGTTCAGGATAAGGTTCCGACAGGCGATTGATCGCACTGTCGTAATCTTCGGCTTCTACAGGCTGATAACCGTTCTGTTCCAGAACGAAACACACCATCTCACGGATAGGCGTCTCATCTTCTACTACCAAAATGCGTCTTGCCATCGTTAATCCTGCCGTTAATCGTCGCTATTGGCGTGCGGTAGGGATTATGCGTCAGTTTTATGACAGATTTATGATAAAGCGGTTCCCTCGTCATCCTCGGTTAACTGACTGCGTGGGGGCGGATATTCCCTGAGACAGCCCTAAACTGTCTGTCTATAATCGCCGATAATCGTAACACTCAGCTATCCCGACGCCGCAACAGGACGCGCCATGCAAATTATTCATACCTCCGACTGGCATCTTGGACAGTACTTCTACACTAAGAGCCGGGCCGCGGAACATCAGGCGTTTCTGCGCTGGCTGATTGAGCAGGTGGAGCAGCATCACGTCGATGCCATCATCGTGGCCGGCGACATTTTCGACAATGGCACGCCGCCGAGCTACGCCCGGGAGATGTACAACCGCTTCGTGGTCGAACTGCATAAAACCGGCTGTCAGCTGGTTATTTTAGGCGGCAATCATGATTCCGTCGCCACCCTGAACGAGTCCCGACTGTTACTTTCCTGCCTGAACACGCAGGTCATTGCAAGCTGCGAAGGCGATCTTGAACAGCAGGTCATCGTGCTGAACAACCGAGAGGGCAAGCCCGGCGCGCTGCTATGCGCTATTCCGTTCCTGCGACCACGCGACGTGCTGACCAGCCAGGCCGGGCAGTCGGGCGCCGACAAGCAGCTGGCGCTCCAGGAAGCGATCGCCAACCATTATCAGCGCAGCTATCAGCTTGCCGTGCGCCGACGCGAAGCGATGGGCCTCGCGCTACCGATCGTCGCCACCGGCCACTTGACCACGGTGGGCGTGACCACGACCGATTCCGTGCGGGATATCTACATCGGTACGTTGGATGCCTTCCCCGCTCAGGCGTTTCCGCCGGCGGACTATATCGCGCTCGGTCACATTCACCGTCCTCAGCGCATCGCGCAGACGGAACACATTCGCTACAGCGGCTCGCCTATCCCCCTCAGTTTCGACGAGTTGAACCACGAGAAATCGGTCTATCTGGTGCGTTTCGAGCAGGACAGGCTCGAAGACGTCTCGCCCCTGACGATCCCCGCCTCTCAGCCGATGCAACTGGTTAAAGGCAGCCTGTCCGAGATCGAACGTCGCCTGGCCGGTTTTCGTGAATACGACGGTGAAAAGCCGGTTTGGCTGGACATTGAAATCGCTACTCAGGACTACCTGAGCGACATCCAGCAGCATATTCAAAACCTGACGGCCGATTTGAACGTGGAGGTGGTGCTCTTGCGCCGCGCGCGCGAACAGCATCTACAGATGCTGGTTCAACAGGAGAAAGAGACGCTGGACGAACTGCTGCCCGGTGAAGTCTTCGAGAGACGGCTGGCGCTGGAGCCGGATTTGGAGGAGCGCCAGCAGCAACGTTTGCGTACGCTGTTCAATCAGGTGCTGCAAGACGTGGAAGACGATAGCCAGGAGGCAACCGCATGAAGATTTTGAGTCTACGGCTGAAAAACCTCAACTCGTTGCAGGGTGAATGGAAAATCGACTTCACCCGCGAGCCGTTTGTCAGCAATGGTCTGTTCGCTATTACCGGCCCCACCGGCGCCGGTAAGACCACGCTGCTGGACGCCATTTGCCTGGCGCTGTACCACCAGACGCCGCGACTGAAAGTCACCCCCAGTCAGAACGAGCTGATGACCAGGCACACCGCGGAATGCCTGGCCGAAGTCGAGTTTGAAGTGAAAGGCGTCGCCTATCGCGCCTTTTGGAGCCAGCGCCGTGCGCGCAACGCGCCGGAAGGCAACCTGCAGGCGCCGAAGGTGGAGTTGGCGTACTGCGCGGACGGCAAAATCATCAGCGATAAAGTCAACGACAAGCTGTCGACCATCGCGCAGATTACCGGGCTGGACTTTGACCGTTTCACCAAATCCATGATGCTGTCCCAGGGGCAATTTGCGGCTTTTCTCAACGCCGACGCCAATGAGCGCGCCGAATTGTTGGAAGAGTTAACCGGCACCGATATCTACGGGCGGATCTCCGAGCGCGTCTTTGAGCAGCATAAAGCCGCGCAAAACGCGCTCGAACAGCTACAGGCGCAGGCCGGCGGCATTGAATGTCTGAGCAGCGAGCGGCGTGCTGAACTTGAACAACAGCTCAGCGAACTCCAGCAGCAAGAGCTGGAGAATACACGCCATCGTGACGATATCACCGCCCATCAGCGCTGGTTTGAGACGCTGCACGAACATCAGCGGGCGCTCACCTCAAGCCAAGGAAAACTGCGGTCGCTACAGTTGGACTACGTTCAGGCGAAGCCTCAATTGGAACGTCTGGAGGCCAGCATTCCTGCAGAAAAACTGCGCCCGCTCTACAATGAACGCCAACGTTATACAGAGGAAAAGACGCAACTGGCGAATCTTATCGCCAAACTCGATCGGCAAATGACGCAGCAGCAGAGCACGCTGACGCAACTGCAAACGCAGAAAGAAAATGCCGCAGCACGTCAGCAACAGCACGCCGAAGAACGCCAGCGTCAAGAAACGCTAATCAGCGAGCAGATCCAGCCACTGGACCAGCGCATCGCCACGCTGCGAGAACAACGCGACCAGCAGCAGCAGTTGCAAGACCAGCAGAAGCAACTGCAAAAAGTTCTGATCGAAAACCAGTCCGAACTGCGTCAGGAACGCGATCGCGTTCAGACGCAGCTGGCTCAAATCGCCGAATTCAGACAGCAACATAGCCTTTATCAATACTGGGGCAGCCACATTCCGTTATGGGAAGCGCAGTTTCCCCAGTTGCAGGCACTGCAACAGGAGCTGAAATCACAGCGAACCAAGGCGGACGAAGAGCAGGTTCGCGCCGATTATCTTCAGCAACAGCACGCTGCGCTGTTAGAAAAACAGCAGGCGCAACGGACAACGACGGAAGGCGCTCGGCAAAATTACGAACAGTTGCAGCAGCGCGTCCGAGAGCGTGAAGCGTCGCAACCGACCGACGACCTGCGTCAGCAGTTGAGCGATTTAGCGGCTCAACGTCAAGACCGTCAGCAGTTCGCCACCCGCGCTACTGTTCTGCAACGTTTGCTGAGCCAACACACGCTGCTGGAATCTCAGCTACTGGACGACCACCACCGTATTCAGCAGTTAGAACGGGAACAGGAGCAGCAACGGGGAGAACATCAGCAGCGCGTCGGCCACCTGGACGATCTGGAAAAACGCCACGAACTGGAACTGCGCATCGCCAATCTTGAAAACGAGCGTACACAGCTGCAGCCCGGTAAAGAGTGCCCACTGTGCGGCTCTACGCATCATCCGGCGATCGAACGCTATCAGTCGCTGCGCCCGTCCGAAACCCAACGGCGGCTGCATTCGCTGCGGCAGGAAGTGGATGCCTTGCAGGCTAAAGTGGTGCAAACCACCACCCAATTGCATCTGTTGCAGCAGCAGCGACAGCAGCAGCATCTGAGGCTGAATCAGGTCAACGATGAAATCGCCGACCTGCGACAGGAGTGCCAAAACGTCAGTGAACGCTTGCACATCGACTTTGACCTGAATCAGCCGGAAGCACTGAGCCGCTGGCAGGAACAGTGCGACGCGCAGGAGAAAGCGTTGCAGGCGCAGCTCGCCGAGCGTGAACAAACTCGACGACAAATTCAGGATAGTAAGGATTTACTGACCTCCGCGCAGCAGTCGCTGCAACAGACTGAACAGCAGCTGGCGCTGAATGCCCAGCAACGGGAAGCGTTGACCCAGTCCCGCCAGGCATTACAGCAGGCGCAGGAAAAAACCGAGAAAGAGCTGGCCCGACTGAATGACGCCCTGAGTCATAAGCTCGCCGAGTTTACTCTCGACGCCCCCGCTGACGGCCGGCAAGAAGAGTGGCTGAATCTTCGCCGGCGCGAATGGCAGCGCTGGCAGGAGAGCGAACACGAACAGCACGTGTGCGAACCCAAACTATCGGCGCTGATCGCCGACACCGAACATACGCAACAGCGTCTGAAAGACACGGAAACGGCCCTCGCCACGCTACAGCAACAGCTGAAAGCGACGCGGCAATCGCTGGAAACGGCGCAACAGTCGCGCTGGAATTTGTTGGGCAATCAGAGCGTTAAAGAGGTACAGGCGCACCTGCGTCAACAGGCGCAGGAGGACGAGCGCGATCTTAGACTGGCACAGGATCAGTGGCAGTCAGGCCAGTCACAACTCAGCCGGATGACCGGCGAAAGACAGTCGCTGAAACAGCAGAGACAGCGCACCGAGAACATGCTGAATGAGGCGGAAAGCCGCTTTACCGACGCGTTGCGGGCTAGCCCGTTCGATGATGAGAGCGACTTTACCCGCGCGCTATTGAGCGAAGAGATCCGCGAGAAACTCATCATACTGAAAGAGCAGCTCAATCAGCGTCAGCAGCAGGCCGATGCGCTACATGCGCAGGCGGAAGAAAAACTCACTCAGCATCAGGCGGCCAGACCGGCATCGCTGCAGGAGAACCTGGTCTATGCGGACGTGCTGCAAATGCTCGCCGAACTCGACAATATGCTGAAGAACGGCGCGCAACGGCAGGGCGAGATCCGTCAACAGCTGCAAAGCGACCAGCAGTGGCAGGACAAGCAGCGCACTTTGCTGGAAGAGGTCGCGCGGCGCCGACAACAATGCGAAGACTGGGCGCAGCTAAATCAGCTGATCGGCTCTCAGAAAGGCGATAAGTTCCGACGCTTCGCTCAGGGGCTGACGCTGGATCACCTGGTATTTTTGGCCAACCGCCAGCTGTCGCGCTTGCACGGACGCTACCTGCTGCAGCGTAAAGCCTCCGACACGCTGGAACTGCAGGTGGTCGACACCTGGCAGGCCGACGCCACGCGCGATACCCGCACGCTCTCCGGCGGCGAAAGTTTCCTGGTCAGCCTGTCGCTGGCGCTGGCGCTTTCCGATCTGGTCAGCAACAAGACCCGCATCGACTCGCTGTTCCTCGATGAAGGCTTCGGGTCGCTGGATGGCGACACGCTGGACTCAGCCTTGGACGTGCTGGACAACCTCAATGCGACGGGAAAATCCATCGGCGTCATCAGCCACGTCGAAGCGATGAAAGAGCGTATTCAGGTGCAAATTCGGGTGAGAAAACGCAACGGGTTGGGGATCAGCCAGTTGGACAGTCTCTACGCGGTCAAATAACCCCGGCGTGATACTTGCGCCAATCCGGCGGGCGACGGCAACCACCTTTTTATCTTAACGTCGCCCGCCTCAGTCGTTATCATGCGCGCTGACATTAATCCTGCGCGCGTCTTCTTTTTGCGCATCAGCCTGGAATAACAGAATGCTGTGGTTTAAAAATTTAATGATTTATCGCCTCAGCCGCGACGTCCGCTTGTCTGCGGATGAAATGGAAAAGCAGCTGGCCTCATTCTCTTTCACGCCGTGCGGCAGTCAGGACATGACCAAGAGCGGCTGGGTGTCGCCGATGGGCTCCCACAGCGATGCCCTGACGCACGAAGTTAACGGCCAAATTCTGATCTGCGCCCGCAAAGAGGAAAAGATCCTGCCGTCGCCGGTCATCAAGCAGGCGCTGGAAGCCAAAATCGACAAGCTGGAAAACGAACAGCACCGCAAACTGAAAAAAACCGAAAAAGACGCCCTCAAGGATGAAGTGCTGCACAGCTTGCTGCCGCGCGCGTTCAGCCGGTTCAGCCAGATCTGGCTGTGGATTGATACGGTCAACGGCCTGATTATGGTCGACGCCGCCAGCGCTAAAAAAGCGGAAGATACGCTGGCGCTGCTGCGCAAAACACTCGGCTCCCTGCCTGTTGTGCCGCTGACGATGGAAAGCCCCATCGAGCTGACGATGACCGAGTGGGTTCGCTCCGGCCAAACCCCGCAGGGCTTTGCCTTGATGGACGAAGCCGAGCTGAAGGCCATCTTGGAAGACGGCGGCGTGATTCGCTGCAAGAAACAGGATTTGGTCAGCGACGAAATTGCCGTACATATCGAAGCGGGCAAGCTGGTGACCAAACTGGCGCTGGACTGGCAGGAGCGAGTTCAACTGATGCTGGCCGACGATGGGTCGCTGAAACGCCTGAAATTCTCAGACGAGCTGCGGGAGCAGAATGACGATATCGACCGTGAGGATTTTGCACAGAAATTCGATGCGGATTTCATTCTGATGACGGCGGAATTGGCCGCGCTCATCGCTAACCTGATCGAAGCGCTGGGCGGCGAAGCCCCGCGTTGATCCCTCCCTGATCTCCTTCGTTAACATTCCCCCGCCTGTAGGCGGGGGAATGTCGATTACAGTTTGAAGTGACCGACCGCCGAATTCAGCTCCTCGGTTTGCGATTGCAGCGAAGCAAACGCGGCGGCAGATTCCTGAACTAACGCCGCATTCTGCTGCACCATCGAGTCCAGCTGCGCCATCGCCTTGTTGATCTCCTGAATTCCCCTCATCTGCTCTTCCGATGCATGGGTGATCTCTGACATCACCGTCGTGACCGTCGATACGCCGCCGACAATTTCATTCATGGTACTGCTGGCCTGACGCACCTGTTTAGAGCCTGCGCCCACGCTGCGCACCGTGGACTCAATCAGCGCCTTGATCTCTTTGGCTGCCTGGGCGCTGCGCTGAGCGAGCGCTCGCACCTCACCCGCAACGACGGCGAATCCCCGGCCCTGCTCGCCGGCGCGAGCGGCTTCGACTGCGGCGTTAAGCGCCAGAATATTGGTCTGGAACGCAATGCCGTCAATCACGCCGATGATGTCGCCGATTTTTCCGGAGGCCACCACGATATCGTCCATGGTCACAATCACATCCGAGACCACTTTGCCGCCGCTGCGGGCATCTTTCGCCAGTATCAGTGAGCGCTCATTGACATGCTGGGCCGACCCCGCCGACTGAGTGACCGTCGCCGAAATCTGTTCCAGCGCCGACGCCGTTTGCTGCAAGCTCGCCGCAGAGGCTTCGGTACGAGAGGACAAGTCGTTATTGCCCGCGGCAATCTCGTTGGCCGCCATTTGCAGCGAGGCGCTCACATCGCGGATTTGCAACATAATCATGCTGAGTTTATCGACGAAGCGGTTAAACGAACGTGCGATCTGCGCCACTTCATCATGGCCTTCATCCGGCAACCGTTGGGTCAGGTCATTGGTTCCGTTGCTGATGTCGTCCATCGCATCGCGCACCTGTAGCAGACGTCTCAGCGACGAATTCACCATCACGCTGACAATCAGCGAGCCGAGTAGCGCAATGACCACCAACGTAATCACCGACGTCAGAAGCAGCGAATGCATCCCCGCCGTCGCCTGCGCCTTGTCGAGCGCGACGAGCACATACCAGTCCGTCCCCGCGACAGGTCTGGCAAGCACCAGTTTGTCGACGCCGGAGAGCTTTACCTCGACGGGAGTTTTAGCGGACAAAATGCGATCTAAGGCCACCTCTGGCGCGATCTCCTTCAGCGGTTTCATCGTCAGTTCAGGGTTGGGATGGGCGATGATGGTGCCATCGGCCTGAATGAGCAGGCCGTAACTCTCGGTGGTGGGATGAATGGCATTGACGTTGGCGATCACATTTTTCATCGCCATATCACTGCCGACAACGCCTATCAGGGTACCGTTATCAATAACCGGCGCGACAAACGACACCACGATGGTATTGGTAACCATATCCACATAAGGTGCGGTCACCAGCGGCTCGCCCTCTTTTACCGCCTGCTGATACCACGGCCGTACCGTCGGGTTATAGTCTGCGGGAATGCCGCCGGTCTCGACGAACTTGGCCGTCCCGTTAGCGTAGCCCATATACACGTTGATAAAGTCGCCCGACCGGGTTATCTGCCGGAATATCGGCACAGGGTCGTCGCTGCCAGCGGCGACGTCATACAACGAAGCCATCATCTGTTTTTTCGATGCCACCCAATCGCCAATAGCCAGGCTGTGGCTTTCCGTCACGGCAGACAGCATATTATCGATGGATTTATCGTTATATTTCCCTGCCACTTGGTAATTCAGGAAGGTATTAATGATCAGAGATAAAACGATAATTGCGGTACATACAGCCAAAATACGAGCGCGTGTAGTTTTGAGCATAGTAGTCAACCATTTGTAATAACGTTTTGAATATCCAATGTAATTTCCTCAATTGAATACCAGAGGATTTCTTTTCTTTATATACTTGGCCAGCGTCCTGTTTTTCCTCCTGATACACCCCATTTCCTCCCCGCGCGGTCGCGCCCCTTCAGCAAAATACAACGGAAGGGAATTTATTCACAGCGTTATATCCTTTTTTTAATATAAGAAAATAGCATCAAGATCGATAAATCAGGCTCGCATGAACCCCTTTAATAAAAAATAAGACCCAGGTTCCCATAGGGGATTTTTATATTTAACCAAAGCGAGTAAAGTTTTTATTTTGACTGCCGATAATGCGCCGAGAAAAATATCACCTCAAAGATCAAGGGTGATAATAAAATAGTGTTACGTCGACATTTAATTTATTTCATTAGGTACTAAATAACGCTCGGCGCATGAACACGGAAATAACCATTTCCACAGAAAAAACATTCAGAGAAAAGGGATGAGACGCTGTTGCTGACCGAGCGACGGTGCGGTGAAGAGACCGTAAGGCGAATAACACACGGGTTGAGACGGCGGCTTCGGCGCGGCGGACACCGTATCTGACGGTGCCCGCCTGTCAGACGACCTGGATTAGAGGTATTTGCACAGATAGGCCGTCGGTTCGGCAACCTGTAGATTAAACTCGCTATGCCCCGGCACGGAGAACATCTCCCCAGCGGAGAACAGCTGCCATTCCACCGCACCCGGCAGAAGTACATTTAACGCGCCGCTGATGACCGTCATTTCTTCGGCCTGACCGGTGCCGAAGGTGTATTCGCCTTCCGCCATGACCCCTACGCTCGCTCGGCCATCAGTGCTGTTGTCAAAACCAATCGATTTCACTTTTCCTGAGAAATACTCGTTCACCTGCAGCATACAAACATCCTCTTATCGAACAGTCATCATGTTATGAAAAATCATCCTGGAACAAGGCCGCACCGGCTGTCGCCGCGACGCAGGCTCAGGCCGCCGCCATCCTGAGCGCCTGCAAGACATCTGCAACGATGGAGTCAGGGGTCTGTGTCGCATCAATGACGTGGTGCGCGACAGACTGATAGAGCGCCTCACGTTCTGCCAGTACCGCCGCCATTTCCGCCGCAATTGGGCGCCCCGTCAACGTCGGCCGTTGTTCGGCCTGGGGGTCGACCACCAGCCGTTGAGCCAATAACCCTGCTGGCGCATGCAGGTAGATGACTCTCCCCTGCTCCCGCATAAAGCGACAATTTTCGTCCAGCAGCACAATACCGCCGCCGGTGGCAATCACGTACTCAGGCTGAGTCACCGCCTGAAGCGCGGCACTTTCACGACGGCGAAATCCCGGCCAGCCTTCCGCTGCTACGACCTCGGCCACCGTCATCTGACTGGTTTCCTGCATGAAAATATCGGTATCAACGAACTGATAGCCGAGCGCGCGCGCCAGCTCCCCGCCCACGGTAGTTTTGCCACACCCTCTGGCGCCAACCATAAAAATCGGTCGTGTCATTTAACGACGAGTCCTTAATTATTCAT
The DNA here is from genome assembly GCF_900107885.1 of Lonsdalea quercina. Classification (NCBI taxonomy): domain Bacteria; kingdom Pseudomonadati; phylum Pseudomonadota; class Gammaproteobacteria; order Enterobacterales; family Pectobacteriaceae; genus Lonsdalea; species Lonsdalea quercina. The sequence continues at coordinate 482,218 of NZ_FNQS01000001.1, forward strand.
AGAACCTATCCCACAAGGCGTTATTGCCGCCGCCAGTCTGGACACATACAGTGCGGAGAAACCGGCGCGCACAGGGATATGCGTGAGGGTTTCGAGCACCGCGTGGTCCGGAATGACAGGTGACATCGCCCGTATGGGAAAGGTGCTTAGTCGACGGCCATCGCATCAGCCGTCTTCTGTCATACCAAGAGTTGAATCATACAAGCAAAGCGGGGGAATAAGAATATCGAACCGCAGCAACACGGCGATTATGCGGGCGTCTTCGAAGCGCCGAGCGGAAGAAGCGGCTTGTCAGCGCGCGCCCCCTTCCTCGCAACGGTTGATCCTCGCGACGGCATCGCGGCTGGCGTCGGCACGCGCCTGTCCGGTCAGCTCCACCAGTTGACCGGCGCGCATCTCCAGTAACCGATCCGCCTGACCGAAATAGTGATCGTCGTGGCTGATGGCGATGACCGTTTTGCCTTCGGCCATCAGATGCGGCAACAGCACCTGATAAAACACGCGTCGAAACTGAGGATCCTGATCCGCGGCCCACTCGTCCAACAGCAGGACCTCTCGCTGCTCTGCCAGCGCCAGCAGCAAAGCGACCCGCTTCCGCTGCCCTTGAGACAGCGATAAGTCTTCAATTTGGGTCCCGTTCAGCCGCAGTTTATGCTGCATATTGAGACGTTCCACCCAGCGTTCGATTAGCGCCGTTGGCGGCGCCTCGCCTTGCGGTCCCATCAATCGGTCAAACAGGTGACAATCGGTAAAGACCGCCGAGAACAGCGCCTGATAGTCCGGCAACGATACCGGATTGCCATCCAACAAAATTTGTCCGCTGACCGGCGTATACAGTCCGGTCAGCAGCATCGCCAGCGTGGATTTTCCGCTGCCGTTGCCGCCGATGACAAACACCTGTTCGCCGCGCTGAATGCGCACGTTGATCGGGCCGATCTCGAAGCCGGATTGACCATAGCGGAAGCGGACGTCGCGTAGCTCGATCAACTGCCAGTGCCGCGGAGCGGCGAACGCCGGAAAACCTTCCTGATAAGGGTTCAGCTTGAGCCGACGCAGCTTATCGAACGCCACCTGTGCGCTGAGCAACGTCGGCAACGCGCCGACCGCCTGCAACAAGGGCGTGCGCAGGAATAACAGCGTCAGCGAATAGGTCGCGGCCACCGCGTTGTCCGCCCACCCGAGACCGTTGGCCATGAAGAACGCCGCACCAATAGTGCCCAACATCATAATATTCGACCAATTGATCGCGCTGAGATGGTAGGAGTCGGCACGCACGATATGGTGCTGATATTCCCTGGCGTGCTGTTGATAATCCTCCTCGTACAGCCGTTGAGCACGGTCCCGATTCAGCGCCAGCTCCTTACATCCCGAAATGACCCGCTCATAGTCTTCGTGCAGGCTATCTTCCATTTCCCGAACGCGGTTGAAATGGCGGTAGACGCGGGAGACCAGCCAATAACCTCCCCAGATGGTGACGGTCACCCACAGCGTGGTGAACAGCATCATGCGCGGCGACAGCCACGCCAGATAACAGGCCGCGCCGACGGTCAGAACAACGCCCTGCACCAGTTCCGGCAGGCGAACGAAGGCGATAGTGATACTGCGGATATCATTGGAGAGGCTGGCCAGCAGCTGAGCATGGCCAATGTGGTTCATGCGCTCCAGACTGGTGTCCAGGATGCGTTTGATGAGCTGCCCGCGCATACGGCTGACGAAATGGTGCCCTAACAGGGTCAGCGCCAATTGGGCGCCCAGCGTGATCCCCATCAGAAGCAGCAGCAAACCCAGAAACTGTGGTAACACCCAGAGGTCCGAATGCGATGTGACAATCAATCGTTGGTTAATAAACGCAATCAGACCAATTCCTAGCGCCGCGCTGGCCAGACTTAGAAGAATGACGGCGATGAAAGGCCAACGATATTGCCGGTATACAAGATGAATCAGCTCCATGGGATCCCGCATGCTGAGAAGTTGGATGCAGCCAGTTTAGTTAGCGGCGAAATGATATCAATCAGTTATTGCAGGCGGCAGCGAATGGCGCCGCCTTTCTCGATATGATTCTTCTGGATCCGTTGACTTAATCAGGGATTATCCAGATGGTTTTCGCGATGTCGACGACGTGTTTGAGCTTAGCCCACTGCTGCGCTTCACTCAGGACGGAGTCCCGGTTTCCGGGGCAAGCGAGGGATAACACGCGGTGTTATGCAGGGAGGGATGCAGGAGCATGGTCGGGCTGGGCAGCGTCTGCTTGGCCAGCAGTTTGGCATCATGACTGATAGCCTGATGCAGAAAGCGAATAATGCGCCAGGAACGGGTGCGACGCATCGAATGAAATCTCCCCCACAACCTCATTGCTGCTCGCTATGGGCTTGCACAAAAGGTTTAGGCGTCACGCTGATGACAGGTTACTCGTCCGACAATGACTTGAAAGTGGGCGGACTGAAAGAGCCGTCCGCCGATAACAGCGTGAACAACAAGGTGCGTAATATGAAGATTTATGAGTAGCTAATGACATATTCATCCAGGCTGATCAACAAAGGATAAATGCTCGAGTTCCGGTCGCCGTTCAATACGGCTGATTCAGTTGATGGGGTGCAACAATTATCTACATCAGGAGCCACGCCTGACTGGCCGGAATAGCCTTTAATCAGAACCTGTTACACCCTGACAGGTTTGCAAACGGCAAAGCGTTCGTTAGGCGTTTGTCGAGGCGACTTTAGAAGACCCGACAATGCCCCAGGTCATCTCGTCCGCCCCTCCCCCCATCATCTGCTGGATCTTTTCGTAAATTTCAGCGGCGGAGAGGCCTTTATATATCCCTTTGCTATAGAAGCTGAACATATCGCTGTCCGCGCTGCTACTCTCTTGCCCCATCTTCACCCGCTCTTCGGTGGTGACCGGCTCGCCGGAGAAGGCGTCGTACGCTACCCAACTCCCGTCGGGGTAGCTGATCATCGACACCAACGTGCCGCCGTACATCGGGATCCCATTTATCATTTGCAGAGAACGTTCAAGCGAGTCGGACTGCACTTCCTCTTTATCGTCCTTAGCCTGTTGGGCTTCGCGAGACTCTAGCTGTGCCTCAAGATCTTCCAGCCGCTCATCTGTCGACTGGGTTGAATCGGACGCGCTTACCGTCCCCGTCGTGAACGTCTGTGTGGAAACGTCGCCAAAGCTGGCTCCCGTCTGACTGTTAAGCGGAAAACCGCTCTCGCTATCCGCTGTGGATGAGCCGCTCTTATTCGCCGCGCCGATTGATGTCACGAGGGGATAGTAAGGCTTTATATTTTGACTGTGTGTCTCAATACCAGATATAGCCACAATACGTCTCCTTGTTATATTTCAATTAATACCATCACACCGTAAAAGCGACGAGTTATCGTAATAACTAACATCGAAGTATTGAAATAAAGTTCAAATGCTTTCATCCCGAAAGCGATTATTGGAAATGTAAACAGGCTCCTGGTGGCGAATATCAAACAGCGGAGAAAATAGGCTCAACCGCCACCTTGGCATGAAAGAACATTCTGTAGTAGAAACAGCTGATATCAGAGTCAAAAAAAGTCTGTTCTCTAAAATATATCGGCTAATGCATTTTTTCGTTAAGACTAAAAAAGAATAAAAATAGAGAATTGATGGCGTACGCCACTATTATCCCTTTGCGCCACTTCCCCGACGAAAGCAGATGCCAGGCTTCCGTTTCGCGCTGTTATGGTTTTACCCATGACTCACCGCTTAAAGATAATACGCTATGTGCTCATTCGCCATGTTTCTCATGAGGTCCGCACAACGCATGGCTTGCGGGTACCGAGGCGCACGATATATTTGTTTCCCGGTCTCCCCCTGAGACGGCACAGACGCTTTTTACGAGATTGAAGCACTGGTCAGCCTGCCGGTCGTGAAAGACCGTCGCCCCTGCGGGCTGTTCAATCCCCCTCTTTTCTATCTCAGACAGCGCGTCAGTCTTTTCTCGGGCTTATACGACCGTCAAGGTGGCGTCACGTTCATGGACAGCGCAGCGCTGTATGTTGAAGCCGCTACAGCGCAATCAGTCAGGGCCGCCAAACCGGGGCGATGCCTGACGAACGGCGTCAGTCTCGACGTTATGGCCGCGGTATTGGGACTGGTGTGAAACTCAAGATGTTAAACCCAGGGCGATATTTTCAGCGCTCACGGACGGGGAAGACGGATATGTTTACTACCAGGAATGGATGAAGGGATCGGCGAGGATAGCTTGTGTGGAACTCATCAATGGAGATGCTTCCTGAAATCAATACGGCTACTTCAGGAAGCGAGAGCACGGCGATTAGTTTTTCTTCACGAACTCGGACTTCAGCTTCATCGCGCCGAAGCCGTCGATTTTGCAGTCGATGTTGTGATCGCCTTCCACCAGGCGGATCCCTTTCACGCGCGTACCCATTTTCAGCGGGGTAGAGCTTCCCTTCACTTTCAGATCCTTAATCACAGTGACCGTGTCGCCATCAGCCAGCAGGTTGCCGTTAGCATCGCGAACGACCAGTCCTTCTTCCTGCTCCGCGGCTTCGCCCGCCATTGACCAAACATGCCCGCACTCAGGACAGTTCAGCATGTCGTTGTCCTGCCAGGTGTATTCGGATTGGCATTTTGGGCAATTGGGTAGCTGTTGCATGATAAAATTCCTAAAAATAAAAAATGTATGTAAAAAACCAATAAAATCAATAGCAGTATATTCAGCTGAGCATATTTTAACGTTTTAAAGCCTCGCTGAGTAGCCATCTTTACGTAAAGGACTTTATGGCAGCACGAAAACGGGGCCATCAACCTAGGTTAAAGGCCCCGAAAAAGGAGAAAAAACTTTTATTACAGAGGATTATACGTATCTGTCGAAACGGATTAACGAAACGTCACGTCCGCTATCCGCCGAATATCACACAAACGTTACTTCATTACCGAGCCGTCGCGCAGGATAAACATCAGATTGCCGTCCCAAAACTCCGCGATAAAGATGTCATCTTCTTCAAGTTCATGCTCACGAAGCTTGTTTTGCAGCCAATCCTCATCTTTTTCAATTTGTTCCAACTCTCTACTCCTGATTTCACCGTCTTTCATGACAATGACCGAAGGCATTTCGTTGTCTTCGCAGACCACCGTCAACTGGCCACTCGGCTCGATCTGAGCATAGGTAATTTGTTGGAATGAACGAATTCCTTGAGAATGAAGCTGCGAGGCGACATTAAGAATGTCGATTTTGTTCTTCTGTCGCAGGATGTTTTCCATCAGAAAACGACCTTTTTTGACGATCGGTAAAGGATCGCCAATGGCGATAGAGCGAAAAAGATGAAAATGCTTGCTGATAAAATTCAGCAAAGAAATAAGCCCAACGCCAATAAATAACACGATGATGTATTGGTAGAGTGGGATGCTGTCGCTGTAAATAACGCCGCCGATAATCCCCCCGAGAACGAAGTTACCGATGAAGTCCACCGGCGTCATTTGCGATAACTGTGTTTTACCTGAAACATTCAGGTGCGTGATGACAATAGTAAAACCAATAATGAATTTGATTAATACGAAGCAATAATATTCCATCTCTGCTCTATTCACAGCTGCTGCTGCGCCTCAGTTTAATGACCGAAGACAGTATAATAGATAAAAAAAAATTCGGATGAATTCAGAGCGCAGGCAATGAGTTCACGTGGAACAAACAAATCCTCATACCGCTCGATGCCAGTGCCGCCGATTAGCAGTGAAAATCCCATGCATTGCGCACGGTCCAGGAGAAGAGAGGTCAACAGACACGTGCCGCATAAAGCGGAAAAGCGGCAACAAGCCAACCCGGCAATAGGGCTGGCATGAGGACGCAGCGACAAGCGTTAGGCTTTCGCTTTGTAACGCTCGGCCAGGCTGTTCGCCGCGACCATTGCGTTATAGACATCCTCTTCGGTCACCGCCATCGGCATGTTGCCCAGCGTGTCGTCTTTATGGCAGGCAATTTCCGCCACTTTACGCCACTCAGCCTCAACAAACGTTTTCAGGCCCATATCTTCCAGCGTCAACGGCAGACCGGTGGTTTTGATGATGCGGATAACGTCATCGAACTCGGCGACCGGCGCGTTTTCAAGCACCAGTTGCGTCAGCAGGCCGAAGACCACTTTTTCACCGTGCTGGGCTTTGTGCAAATCCGGTACGACGGACATACCGTTATTCACCGCATGGGCGGCCGCCAGACCACCGGATTCAGCGCCGACGCCGCTCAAATAAATGGTGGCTTCGATGGTCTGTTCCAGCGCAGGCGTCGCCACCTTGTTTTTAATAGCATCCATGGCGGATTCGACGTTTTCACTTAGAAGCTGGTAACACAGTTTGGCCAGCTCTAGCCCCGCCACAGGGTGTGAGTCCGCAACGCCCTTCGCCAATCACTTGTCGGCCCCCGGGAAGTCCATTCGCCGACCGTACCTCCCTTGTACGGCTTGGCCCGTTTCCCAGGTCACCACCACAGCGTAGGAAAACTCAGCGATGGTGAGTGATTGGCGCACCTGTTTTTAGAACTTTTCCCAGTTATCCTCGCCCGTCTTTTTACCGTCGGTGCTCGAAGGCAGCGCTTTGACGCTGGAGGACGAAGGCGTTTTTTGGGTTAATGTAGGCCGTAACAGCGTGTTTTCATTCGTCGGGAGTTTGAAAGAGGAGACGGCGTGAGTCAGATGATGCACCTGCTCTTCCAGCGACGCAGCGGCCGCGGCGGATTCCTGAACCAACGCCGCATTTTGCTGCGTCACACCGTCCATTTCCGTCACGGCTTGTTCTATCTGACCGATGCCGCGGCTCTGTTCGTCCGACGCCGTTGCAATTTCACCCATCAAATCGTTAATCCGCGTGATGGAGGTGATAATGGCAGACATCGCGTCTCCGGTCTTAGTGACCTGCTCCGACCCCATGCGTACGCCGTTCGCCGATTCGCTGATCAGCCCTTCGATCTCTTTTGCCGCCTGAGCGCTGCGCTGCGCCAGATTGCGCACCTCACCGGCCACGACGGCGAATCCCCGCCCCTGCTCTCCGGCTCTGGCCGCTTCTACCGCCGCGTTCAATGCCAATATATTGGTCTGGAATGCAATACCGTTGATGACGCTGGTGATGTCTTCGATTTTCTTGGAACTGGCGGTGATGCCCTGCATGGTTTCACCCACCGCTTGAGCAACCTTTTCCCCTTCCTGCGCGGCTTTCACCGCGTCCTGGGTCAGGCTGGTGGCCTGATATACGTTCGCCGTATTCTGTTTTACGGTCGCCCCCAGCTCTTCCATGCTTGCCGCCGTTTCCGCCAGCGCGGACGCCTGCTGTTCGGTGCGGGAAGACAGGTCAATGTTGCCCGCCGCAATTTCCTGAGATGCGTGAGCAACGGTGTTGCTCGAGTCGCGCACCTGCCCGATAATCTGCACCAAGGAGAGACGCATTTGCTCCATCGAACGCATCAGATCGCCAATCTCGCCTTTCAAACGCCCATTCACCGAGGTTTCCAGATGACCGTTGGCAATCTGACTACAGTGATCTTTGGCAACACCCAGCTGATCCAGAACGAAGCGCTTCAGCAGGATCATCATCCCGACCATGATGGCGATAAACACGATGGCGAAAGTAACGATCAGGCCCATTGAGAAGGTGAAGTTACTCTGAGCGTCCTGATTCAGCTGTTTCGCATAATGCTCACGGAATTCCAGGAGCTTATCCAGGGCAATTTCGTACTGACGATCCAGCTTACGTACGATGGCCAGCTGCGCATAAAATGTGGTTTCGTCATTTTTGGCCGCCGCATCCAGCAGAGGCTGCAATCCATCCTGGCGGTAGGCGAGATAGGTGGTGCGATATGCGTCGGCCAGCGGACCTTCCGACGGTTGTTTCGGCGCACTGAGGTAAGCCTGAAACGCCGCATCGGCTTTCGCCAGCACGGCTTTCGCGCCTTCCAGCGTCGACTGAGTATTCTGACTGTTCCCTTTTTCCAAATCTTCCATGTATTCCATGAGATGCACGCGCAAGGTGCGGCTATGGTTGATGGGGTCAATGACCGACAGCACAACGCGTATTTCTTTATTCACACTATCCAGAGAATTGTTGCTGCGTATCAGCATCCATACATTCGATAGCGTACTGGCGAAAAAGATAAGCAAAAGTGAAGCAAGAATGATGAGAGAGAAGCGTTTAATTGACATATTAAGTCCTATATATATGAGCAAAACAACGATATTGCCGACATCATTACTATCGGCAGAAAAAGCACGTAGTTAAGCTCGCCAGGACGGTAAACAGGGGCTGCGGCTGACTTTTTATTAAAAGCCCAAGCAAGATCAACAAAACCCAATAAAGCCATTGAATAAAAAGGATAAATACGTTATTTGCGCGCTAATATAGCGGTCTTCAAGATTAGATTTGATACGGAGTTCATTCGGAAAGGCATTGAAATCATTACCTATATCAACACCCGATGATAGAGAGAGACTGAGTCAAAATTTAATCAAAAATTAATCTAAATGGCTGCCGCGCAGAAGCGTAAATTCCCCCGAGCTATCGTAAACGATCATTCATCTTTAACATGGGGTATTATTCAACATACATTCATTAGACTATGCGTTTTTTCAGCACAAACGCCGTGAAATAGCGCAGAAAGACAGCATATACGATCATCAGCGCCCCGCTTCAAAGAACAATCAACGTATCGAAAAAGTGTGGCGTAAGGGGTTAAAACGCAGGCGGCCGCGTGGTGGAGTCCAGAATCAGTACAACGCGTGTCACGAAAACAGAATAAGACGCAGCGTACCCCTGCCAGCTGGCGTACTGACTCAGATAGCACCAGCCCGCCGCGTGGGCAGTGTTGAATAATTGAAATGCCCTGGTCGTACCTTAAAAGACGATCCAGTCCCCCCCTTTTCCCCTTCCCCCTTTTGGGGTCTACGGCTGTTTTTACCCTATTGCCGCATGAGCTCTGTTGATGAGAATCGGAGGGATACAAACAGTGAGCTTTCAGGCAAACCGCCATTAACCACTCAATTCAACAGGTTATTTATCGCGTTGATATTAAGGCGTTATGATATCAATAACGGTGTTGAGAGGGATGATTGCGTAACGGTGTCAATCAGAGGGTTATGCAATGGAAACACGTTTTATGGCGTGGAGATTATGGGCGTTCTTTCCGGTGGAAATAGGCTCAACGAAAGGTTGCCTATTTTTCTTAAGGACAGGCTGAATTACCTGATTGATAAACAAATTAAAAGACCCGCCTACAGTTACATACCGCAAATCGTCGAAGAAAGGTTCGCGCCATTTGTGCAGCTTGACTCTTATAAAGAGCACCAAGGGCTGCAAAGAATGGCCATACCGGCGCTCATCTTTACCACCAGACATAAAATGGATGATTATGAAGCGGATGACATGAAGTGCGGCGATCTCGATATTGAAACGCTGAAAAGTAAATATAATATCGATGTCAATAATGCATCTTCCGTTGTGGATCCCGTAGAACTTATAAAAAAACAGGCCGACATAAGGTCAATACGATCTTTAGATGCCGAAACACCTATGCTAGAACCGTTATATCTATCGATATCAGAAAACTTTTTTAAAAAAAACGCATCTCCTATCGAAAAGGTGACTCAGGAAGAAGCAGCCGCAATGATGTTTGATGAATTCAGGGAGAGTGCAGCGGATCTTACTCCTTTAGGGGGGAGTGAGAATATCATCATGAAGATGATCAAACACATGCAAGAAAACACGGGTAAGCCATTCAGTAGCCCGTTTCTGGACAATGCATTGAAAGAACAGATCCTGGAAGACAATTCCAGCAGCAGTACACTTCTCAATATCAAAAAGACGCTTGCATCCTCAATCGATTACGACAACGGATTTATCCCTAAGGATAAAGAGTCGCGTTTTCGCGAAAATATTCAGAAACATACCGTATTACCCAAGTTTGATCGTTGGCTAGACTATGTAAATGCTCTTGGCCTCTCCGTTCACGATACCTGGGCGACCCATATCACACTTGAGTCCCTGGACATACAGGGGATTCCTACAAAGCCGTCGTCCATTATCGTGTCCAAGACCATTTTGGACTCGATGATAAAGATATCCTAAATACTAATTACAATCATAGTTTTCCATCTTCAAGTTGTGGTTTGTATTACAGCGCTCAAAACAGTACGGGTATAAGCCTTTTATTACCGAAATGAATACCAGAGTGGAAATTAGCGGGAGACGAGGTGAATAAACGAATAGTAGCTAGCTTGATTGCAGCTGTGGCCAGTGGTTATTTACTTTGGGAGTCCCTGACCCCTGTGGAAATCGTAGCCGTACATGATGGCGACATCATTCTCGTCAAACATTTCCCCTACTTGAAAAACCGCCAGATCGCTTGGTGGGAAGCTAATAAAGATAAAATCCAAGCAACCTATGGCATCCCTCACAGACGTAACGACGGAAGCTATGATTTATTCATCCAAAACTACGGTGAGGGCTACCGTGTAGACCAAGGAACGGACGAAGATACTGACTTACTGTGTTTTGACGACATGACCGTTGAGACAAAATGTATCGAGAAAGCCCCCTTGATGTGGTTAGGCTGGAGCCAAAATACCGGGCAGTTTTATTGGTAGATAACATTGGGGGAAGCCATATCGCGCGGGAATAAGCGAGAAATAGCATGAATGAACCACGTCGCGAAACGTTTCCATATTGACGATTCGTACAATCATTACTGTAGGTGGCTGCGATGCTCTTTCCTAGAACCGGCTACTCCTCATGTGCTGTGGCCCCTTCCCCGTTTCTTACAAACGAACACAAGTCTCTGCCATTTCCAAATAAGCTATTTCACACAAAGTTTGCGGGACGCTTCCAGGTTTTACCTATGTCAGTTTGCAGGGCGCTGAGCTAGTATAGCGCTCAATAAGGGTCGCGATATCCGTTGCCGCCGATGCTTTTTCAGCTTGGTATTCTCGCCAGCAACGGCCATGAGTGAATCTCCTGGCTCATCGCGTCGCTGGCCTTGAGCGAGAACGCTTTGTTGATCGGTTTTCCTGTCGAACGCGCTCCGCTATGATAGCCCGTTGATTGATTGGCAGGCGTCGCATTCCGACTTCACGACGAACACAATCGGCTGCTCGCTGCGATACACCGGTGATGCCCTACAAGAACAAAAAAAATCACCATCGAACGTAAATTCAATGGATTATGAAAATAACCGCATGAAAACCACCGACAACCTCGATAGTCATACCCCCATGATGCAGCAGTACCTGAGGCTGAAAGCAGAACACCCGGACATTCTGTTGTTCTACCGCATGGGCGATTTTTACGAGCTGTTCTACGATGACGCCAAGCGGGCATCTCAGCTGCTGGATATCTCATTAACCAAGCGCGGCGCCTCGGCGGGTGAGCCCATTCCGATGGCCGGCGTTCCTCATCATGCGGTGGAAAACTATCTGGCCCGGCTGGTGCAATTGGGTGAGTCCGTCGCCATCTGCGAACAAATCGGCGACCCCGCGTTGAGTAAAGGCCCGGTAGAACGGAAAGTCGTGCGCATTGTGACACCGGGGACCATCAGCGACGAGGCCCTGCTTCAGGAGCGTCAGGACAATCTGCTAGCAGCGATTTGGCAAGACAGCCGCGGATTCGGTTATGCCACGCTGGACATCAGTTCTGGACGTTTTCGACTGGCGGAACCCGCCGATGCCGAAAGCATGGCCGCTGAATTACAGCGCACCAATCCGGCAGAGTTGCTCTATCCCGAAACCTTTGAATTGATGTCGCTGATTGACCATCGCAACGGGCTGCGCCGCCGCCCCCTGTGGGAATTTGAGCTGGATACGGCCCGCCAGCAGCTGAATCTGCAGTTCGGTACGCGCGACCTGACGGGCTTTGGCGTCGAACAGGCCAAGCTCGGGCTGCGCGCCGCCGGATGTCTGCTGCAATACGCCAAAGATACGCAGCGCACTTCGCTGCCGCATATTCGCGGGATCACGATGGAGCGCCAGCAAGACGGCATCATCATGGATGCCGCGACGCGACGTAATCTCGAACTGACGCAGAACCTGTCCGGCGGCCCCGAGAATACGCTGGCGGCCGTGTTGGACTGCACCGTGACGCCGATGGGCAGCCGGATGCTGAAACGTTGGGTGCATATGCCAAGCCGCAACGTTCAGACGTTAACGCAGCGTCAGCAGGCCATTGGCGCGTTACAGGATTTGGCCGTCGAATTGCAGCCTTTTCTGCGTCAGGTCGGCGATCTGGAGCGTATTCTGGCCCGGCTGGCGCTGCGAACGGCGCGTCCGCGCGATCTGGCGAGAATGCGCCATGCCTTCCATCAACTGCCGGACATTCATGCCCTGCTGTCATCGATCGACGCCGATGCGATTCAGCGGCTTGCCAGCCAGATAGGTCAGTTCGACGAACTGCGGGATCTGCTGGAACGCGCGGTGGTTGAAACGCCGCCGGTTCTGGTTCGGGACGGCGGCGTTATCGCCACCGGCTACAACGAAGAGCTGGACGAATGGCGCAGCCTTGCCGCGGGCGCCACCGACTACTTGGACAAGCTGGAAATCCGAGAACGCGAAAAGCTCGGCATTGATACGCTGAAAGTCGGCTTCAACGGCGTACACGGCTATTTCATCCAGGTTAGCCGCGGCCAAAGCCATCTGGTGCCAATGCACTATGTGCGCCGTCAGACGCTGAAAAACGCCGAGCGCTATATCATCCCTGAGCTGAAAGAGTACGAAGACAAGGTTCTCACCTCTAAAAGTAAGGCGCTGGCGCTGGAGAAAGCGCTGTACGACCAGCTGTTTGACATATTGCTTCCCCATCTGGCGGAGCTACAGCAAAGCGCCAGCGCGCTGGCGGAACTGGACGTGCTGAGCAACCTGGCGGAACGTGCGGAAACACTGAACTATGTCTGCCCGACATTGAGCGATCGCCCCGGTATCAAGATCACAGGCGGCCGTCACCCCGTCGTAGAGCAGGTGCTCAGCGAACCGTTTATCGCCAATCCGTTGTCGCTGTCCCCACAGCGTCGACTGCTGATTATCACCGGTCCGAATATGGGCGGGAAAAGCACCTATATGCGTCAGGCCGCGCTTATCGTACTAATGGCCCATATCGGCAGCTATGTTCCAGCGGAGCAGGCCATCATCGGCCCGGTCGATCGCATCTTTACCCGCGTCGGCGCAGCGGACGATCTGGCGTCGGGTCGCTCCACCTTCATGGTGGAAATGACCGAGACCGCGAATATTCTGCATAACGCGACGGAACACAGTCTGGTGCTAATGGATGAGATCGGCCGTGGAACATCAACCTATGACGGCCTGTCTCTGGCCTGGTCGTGCGCAGAAACGCTGGCAAACAAGATCAAAGCCATGACGCTGTTCGCCACCCATTACTTCGAACTGACCAATTTGCCAGAAAAAATGGAAGGTGTTGTCAATGTCCACCTGGATGCCTTAGAACACGGCGATACCATCGCCTTTATGCACAGCGTACAAGATGGAGCTGCCAGTAAGAGCTACGGGCTGGCGGTAGCGGCGCTGGCCGGGGTGCCGAAAGACGTAATCAAACGCGCGCGCCAAAAGCTGAAAGAGCTGGAAACGCTGTCTAATAATGCCTCGAGCAGCCATATCGACGGGGCGCAGTTGATGCTGCTGGCGCCCGAAGAGCCATCGGCCGCGATTGAAGCGCTAGAGACGCTCGACCCGGATATGCTGACGCCGCGTCAGGCGCTAGATTGGCTCTATCAGTTGAAAAAGATGTTATAAATTAAAAGAAAATCATCGCACGGCCGTCGTAAGGCGGTCGTAGCTTACGCCTGTACCCCCCATTGATCACGACTCATCGCCTTCCAATCTTCGTCCCCGCCTATCCCGTCATTCCTGGCACCAGCAAATTGTATGTTTGTGAGTCATTCAACGCTGTAAGTTCAGAAAACCCTGATGAGGGGAAACTTTTTGAGCGGGAAACAAGGGATGTCTTAGCGCAGGATAGCGATAGCGCCGACGTCAGGCCTTGAGGTCGGAAGTAGTCTTTATCTCGCGCTCCACGGGCTATCCCTATCCGCGTTGGATGCATGCTTTGCCGTGACTGCAAAGTCACAACTCCGATGTTTACGCGGGGTTTACGGCAAACAGATGGTATTGCTGAGAGGAACGCAACGGGCGGCCATTATCATCCAGTACCGTTAAATCGTTATTTTTAGCTAAAAAGTAACGTTTGCCGCCGTGGGTATTCGTGAGCACCAGCTTATCCGCGGTACGCAGCCATTGACCTTTCTCTATCCGGCGCAGAGGACGCCCTTCGCCATCAACAGCATGCGTATTCAGAACGAAACTGCCGTCGGCGTCGAGATACAGCACAATGTTCCGGCTATCGGGCAACGTTCCCCGATAATGTTGCGCCATAGGCTGGAGTGACTCAGACTGAACGGCCGGATGCGAATGGCAGCCGATAAGTCCCGACAGACCGAACATCAAAACACCACTGATGATCAGCTTATGCATCATAATCTCCCTGCTTTTCTGCGCGTAACAAACCTGCGGTCGAGGTCTGTTTTGCTTAAGTTCAACGTAACGGCGGCTCTTGATATAGCCATCCGTTCAGCGCAGAAATGAAGGAAAGGATGGCGTAAATGAATAGCGATCATCCCTATTGCCGCGCCAATTGCCAGTCATCAAAAACGACTTCCAGATGATTCTGATCATCTGACAACCAGATGGTGCCTTCCTGCAAGGTGGCCTGCAGCGACATGTTGCGGCGGACCAACGTGGTCAACTGCATCAGTTGCTTATCATCGAGAAAATGTACCGTCAGGTTGGAAAGCTGCGCAGTTTTATCCGCCATCGTCTGCCACCAGACCCGCGCCGCGCGCTCGTTGTAGGCATACAGCACCACTTCACGCGACAAGCTGCACGCTTTCTTTAAACGCTTTTCATCCGGCAATCCCAGTTCAATCCACAGTTCAATCTGCTGATCGTCACTGTGCCGCCAGATTTCAGGTTCGTTGTCGGCACACAGTCCTTTCGTAAACCGCAATGTTTCGTCGGCATGGCAAATCCAGGCCAGGAGCCGCAACATCATTCGCTGATCGGTTTCGGAAGGATGCTGCGCTATTGTCAGTGCAGCATCGTGGAAAAAATGGCGATCCATATCGGCAATATTGACTGCCGCTTTGTACACCGTTGCTTTTAACGCCATGTTTCACCTCTTGGTTTGGGCCGACATTGTACTGGAGAACCGCCGTGCCTCACACCCCGGCTTTGGTAATACGCCTTGGGCATAATACTGATAACCCCTCAATGCCTATGCTATAGTCGGCTGGCAAGATAGCGTTCATTTTCGTCTTAGGCTTATCACCTCCGGTGAAGTCATTTTGAAGGCTACCAGGCTGAGCTCTTAGGGAGGATATAGTGCAACAATATGGTGAATTAGTACGTCGTCTCTATGCAGAGATCGCCGGCGGTAACCTGGCTTATTTACCCGATGCTCTGGGTTGTGTATTGAAAACCCTGGACGAAATCGCCCTCAATAGCGATTTGCCGTCCTCAGTCAGGGAACAGGCGGCTTTTGCCGCCGCTAACTTATTGGTGAGCGATTATGTCAATGAGTCATGAATATCAACCCATCAATTGTGATGATTACGAGAATCTTGAAGCCACCTGCCAACAGCACCTGACGTTGACGGTGGAATTGCGTAACGGTGAGGTGGTGTCCGGGATAGCCAACGACATCATCTCTCGCAAGCACGTCGAATATCTGCTGCTTGATGATGCGGGCGACGTCAGGGAAGTTCGGCTTGACCATATCCTTAGCTTCAGCCATCCCGAAATAGGTAAAGTCGTGGTTAGCGAACCCTGACCAAATTTTTCCCAAAAATTCAAACGGACAACCTGGTTGTCCGTTTTCACTTTAAAACCCCTTTTACGGTAGAGACGCAGGATGCCAGACAATACGCCAGGCCGCCTCTTCTGAATCGGGCCGCCCTTCACGCGTGACAAACGTTCCCACCGCCGCGATAAGCTGTTCGCCGTAGAAAATCAACGGCGTCCGTTCCCTCAACCAGGGCGCAACCCCTAACTCCTGCCACAGTTTTTTTAACTGGCGCCCGTGTTCGCGTCCGACGATATGAAATTTTCCCTGCGCATGAAAGCGAACGGTTACCGCTTCATTGGGATAGGGCTGGCGAACCGCAACCCCCTGCGGCCCCAACGCCAACGATCCCAGCCCGGAGGGCAGTGCCAAAGGCGCTGACGGCGGGTCCCAGGTCAAAATCGCCTCTCTGACCGACGCACGCAGCGGCAACACATATAAACAATCGCGAAAACGTCGAATCTGCCACTGTCCCAGCAGCAACTGCGGTTCCGCGTCCCGCCGGCAGAGCGCCACTTCCCGCCACAAGCGCTGTAGCTGCTCCTGAGAAGGCATCCGCACGCCCTCAGCCGCCAGCCAACGTCGTAACAGTGCTGAGCGTCGCTGCGGGCTGTAAGATGCCAGATCCGTAATCGACAATCCGCCGTCGGTGCGGCGAAGCGATTGCAGCGACTCGGCCAGCAACTCGTCCAGCAGTTGCTCTTGTTCCGCGCAGAGCCTGGCGCTGCGTGAGACCGCAGTCGGAAAATGGGGCCAGCGCCGCGTCAAGATAGGTAAAACGTGGCGACGCAAGAAATTACGATCAAAGCGATCGTCGCTATTGCTGTCGTCTTCAATCCATTGCAGGCCGTGATGCGCCGCATACTCGGCAAGTTGAGCGCGGCTACAGTCCAGCAAGGGGCGTAAATGCGTCTGCTCGCCGAGTCGTGTCGACGATGCCATCGCCGACAGCCCTGCAGGACCACTGCCCCGTTTGAGCGCCAGCAGGAACGTTTCACTCTGATCGTTGAGATGCTGCGCCGTCAGCAGCGCTTCTTCCGGGGACAGATGTTGACGGATGGCCTGATAGCGCGCCTCGCGGGCCGCCGCTTCAATCCCCCCCTGCTCCGCCTCTACTTTCACCCGCAGGGTGCTGAATGGAATATCCCAGGTTGCACATTGCCTTGCGCAGTGCAATGCCCAGCTGTCGGCGAACTTACTAAGTCCGTGGTGGACGTACGCCGCCCGCAGTAATAGCCCGCGCTGTTCGCGTAACGTTACCAGAAGATGGAGCAGCACGGTGGAGTCCAGCCCACCGCTGTAGGCGAGCAGGTAACGACCGCCAGACGTCACGTGACGCGCAACCGCGTTCAACAGGACTTCATCGATAGGAGCAGAGGCGTTATCGTTCATACAATTCCAACGGCAAATCATCCGGGTCGGCAAAGAAGGTAAATCGTCGCCCGGTCTCTTCATCGATACGAATAGGCTCGCAGTTTACGCCCCTGCGGGTCAGTTCGCTGACCGACTGGTCGATATCCTCAACAGCAAAGGCCAGATGTCTGAGTCCCTGGGCCTCGGGACGACTCACGCGCGAAGGCGCATCCGGGAAAGAGAACAGCTCAATGACGTAGTGGCCGTTCAACGCCAAATCCCCCTTCCAGGAGTCTCTGGCGGCACGATAAATCTCGTGCTGCAGGGTGAATCCCAGCAGGTCGCAGTAGAAGCGCTTACTTCGTTCGTAGTCAGATGCAATGATGGCAATATGATGAATTCCTTGAAGTTTCAGCATAGCGACTCCCGGCAACCGCGGTGTGAGGAATACATGAGGGCCATCATAACAAAAAAAGTCCGAGGTCATTGCTGACCTCGGACTTTTTCAGACGGAGAGAACAATCAGCAGTAGCCGTAGTTCATCAACCGCTGGTAACGACGATTCAACAGTTCCTGATCGCTGAACGCATCCAGCTCACGCAGGTCAGCCAGCAACTGAGATTTCAGTGATGCCGACATAGCGTCTACGTCGCGGTGCGCGGAACCCAACGGTTCAGGGATCACCGTGTCGATCAGGCCCAGTTCTTTCAGACGCGGAGCGATAATACCCATCGCCTCTGCGGCTAACGGCGCCTTGTCCGCGCTTTTCCACAGGATAGAGGCGCAGCCCTCAGGGGAAATCACGGAGTAGGTGCTGAACTGCAGCATGTTGACCTTGTCGCCCACGCCGATCGCCAGCGCGCCGCCAGAGCCACCTTCACCGATGACGGTGCAGATGATGGGAACGCTCAATTCGGACATCTCACGCAGGTTACGCGCAATCGCTTCAGACTGGCCGCGTTCTTCCGCGCCCACGCCCGGATAAGCGCCCGGGGTGTCGATGAAGGTGATGATCGGCATTTTGAAACGCTCGGCCATTTCCATCAGACGCAGCGCTTTGCGATAGCCTTCCGGGGCCGGCATACCGAAGTTGCGGCGAATTTTTTCTTTGGTTTCACGGCCTTTCTGGTGGCCGATGACCATCACGGGACGGCCATCCAGACGCGCAATACCCCCAACAATCGCTTTATCGTCAGCGTAGGCGCGGTCGCCTGCCAGCTCATCGAAATCGGTGAAAACGCGTTTGATATAGTCGAGCGTGTAAGGACGCTGAGGATGACGTGCCAGTTGAGCAACCTGCCATGCGCCCAAATCGGCGAAGATTTTACGCGTCAGCTCTACGCTTTTTTCGCGTAAACGCTTAACCTCTTCATCCAGGTTAATATCCAATTTTTCGTCTTGACGGCTGACGGCGGTCAAAGAGTCAATTTTCGCCTCCAACTCTGCAATCGGCTGCTCAAAATCAAGAAAATTCAGACTCATAGTAATCCTATATTAGTCAAATTCCAGTTCTACCTGTTCATTACCCACTACGGTGCGCAGATCGTTCAGGAGCACGTCGGTCGGGGTCACGCGCCATGCTGCGCCGAAGCGTAGCCGAGCTCGCGCATCCTCCCGCTGGTAATAAAGATGCACCGGAATCGTCCCTGATCGATGGGGATCCAACGATTGACGGAGACGGTTTAACAACTGGTCATCAATTTGCCTGTCAGTCAGCGAGATAGCAAGTCCACGCGCATATTTTTCCCGCGCTTCGCTGATATCCAGAATCTCACGCGCGGTCATTTTAAGCCCGCCGCTGAAATCATCAAAACTGACCTGTCCACTGACGATCAAAATTCGATCTTGCTCCAGCAAATGCTGGTATTTATCCAATGCATCGGTGAATAACATCACTTCCAGACGACCGGAGCGATCGTCCAGGGTACATAAACCGATGCGGTTGCCTCGCTTCGTCACCATGACGCGGGCGGAAAGCACGAGACCCACCGCAGTGGTGATTTTGCCCCGATCCGTTGGGTGCATATCTTTCAAACGCACGCCTGCGGCATAACGTTCGATTTCCTTCAGATATTGGTTGATGGGATGGCCGGTCAGATACAGACCCAGCGTTTCCCGCTCACCGTCCAGTACTACCTGTTCCGGCCACGGGGGAACCGTGCTGTAGGACTGCTCAACCTGCTCGTGCGTCTCCGCCAGCACGCCGAACATGTCCACCTGACCAATAGCCTCTGCTTTCGCATGCTGTTCGGCCGATTTCATCGCATCCTGCAATGAGTTCATCAGCGCCGCGCGATGCGGGCCGAGACGGTCGAACGCGCCGGACATGATCAGCTTTTCCAGCACACGGCGGTTGAGCTTTTTGATGTCCGTGCGCGCGCAGAGGTCGAACAGATCGCGGAAATAACCGCCTTGATTACGGGCTTCGATGATGGCCTCAATCGGCCCCTCGCCAACCCCTTTAATCGCGCCGATGCCATAAACGATTTCGCCGGCGTCGTTGACGTGAAAATGGTATAGGCCGCTGTTAATGTCCGGCGGCAGGATTTTTAGGCCCATACGCCAGCATTCATCGACCAGCCCGACAATCTTGTCGGTGTTATCCATATCCGCCGTCATGACCGCAGCCATGAATTCCGCCGGATAATGCGCCTTCAGCCACAGCGTCTGATAAGACACCAGCGCATAAGCGGCCGAGTGCGACTTGTTGAAACCGTAACCGGCGAACTTCTCCACCAGGTCGAAAATCTTCATCGACAGTTCGCCGTCGATGCCCATCTTTTCTGAGCCGGCTTTAAACACCGAGCGCTGCTTGGCCATCTCTTCGGGCTTTTTCTTACCCATGGCGCGACGCAGCATATCCGCGCCCCCCAGTGTATAGCCGGAGAGCACCTGGGCTATCTGCATCACCTGTTCCTGGTACAGGATGATACCATAAGTCGGTTCGAGCACCGGTTTCAGCGACTCGTGCTGCCACTCGATATCCGGATAAGAGATGGCTTCCCGACCGTGTTTACGGTCGATGAAGTTATCCACCATTCCTGACTGCAGCGGGCCTGGCCGGAACAGGGCCACCAACGCGATCATATCCTCGAAGCAGTCGGGTTTGAGACGTTTGATCAAGTCCTTCATGCCGCGGGATTCCAGCTGGAAAACCGCGGTGGTTTCCGACCGCTGCAGCATGTCGAAACTTTTTTTGTCGTCGAGCGGAATGGCGGCGATATCGACCGGCGGCAACCCTTGCTTTTCCTGACGCGGGTTGATCATCCCCAGCGCCCAGTTGATGATGGTCAGCGTGCGCAGGCCAAGGAAGTCGAACTTCACCAGCCCGGCGTATTCCACGTCGCTCTTGTCAAACTGGGTGACCGGATGCTGCCCTTCCGGGTCACAATACAGCGGCGCGAAGTCGGTAATTTTGGTCGGCGAGATCACCACGCCCCCGGCGTGTTTGCCGGCATTGCGGGTCACCCCTTCGAGTTTGCGCGCCATGTCGATCAGCGCTTTGACTTCTTCATCCGCTTCGTAGATTTCGCCCAGCTGCGGCTCCGCGGCAAACGCTTTTTCCAGCGTCATTCCCGGATCGGGCGGCACCAGCTTGGAGATGCGATCCACGAATCCGTAGGGATGACCCAGCACCCGCCCCACGTCTCGGATCACCGCCTTCGCCGCCATGGTACCGAATGTGATGATCTGCGATACCGCATCACGACCGTACATATCCGCCACGTGATCAATAACCAGGTCGCGTTTTTCCATGCAGAAGTCGACGTCGAAGTCGGGCATAGAAACACGTTCGGGGTTCAGGAATCGTTCGAACAGCAGATCGAACGCCAACGGGTCGAGGTCGGTGATTTTCAGCGCATAGGCGACAAGCGACCCGGCACCGGAACCTCGTCCCGGCCCGACGGGCACGTCGTTATCTTTCGACCACTGAATAAACTCCATCACGATCAGAAAGTAGCCGGGGAATCCCATCTGGTTGATGACCTGCAGCTCGATATCGAGGCGCTCGTCATAAGCCGGCCGCCGCTGCGTTCGCTCTTCTTCGTCCGGAAACAGGAACGCTAGACGTTCTTCCAGCCCTTCCCGAGCGCGCATGACCAGATAATCTTCCGTCGACATATCACCCGTGGGGAACTGCGGCAGGAAGTACTCGCCCAGTCGAATGGTCACGTTGCAGCGTTTGGCGATTTCAACGCTGTTAGTTAGCGCTTCGGGAATGTCGGCAAACAGCTCGCACATTTCCTCTTCGCTGCGCATGTACTGCTGGGGACTGTAGTTGCGCGGCCGCTTGGGATCGTCCAGCGTGTAGCCGTCGTGGATCGCTACGCGAATTTCGTGGGCGTCGAATTCGTCGGCGTTGATGAAACGTACGTCGTTGGTCGCAACGACGGGCAGGCCGTGCTTGGTTGCCAGCGCCACCGCCGCATGCAGATAGCTTTCTTCATCCGACCGACCGGTACGGATCAACTCCAGATAGTAACGCTGCGGGAAATGTTCCTGATAAAAAGCCAGACACTGTTCCACTAACGCGTCATTGCCACGCAGCAGGAATTTGCCGATGTCACCCTGACGACCGCCGGACAGCAACAGCAGGCCTTCCTGATGCTCCACCAGCCAGTCGCGATCTATCGTCGGGCCAGCAGCGCCATAGCCGCGCTGGTAGGCGCGCGATATCAGCAGCGTCAGATTCTGATAGCCGGCGTTGTTCATCGCCAGAATAGTGAGGTGCGCCAGTTCGTCGGCCAGTTCCTCGCTCTGGAGATAAAAATCGGCGCCGACGATCGGCTTGACGCCAGCGCCATGAGCGCCGCCGTAAAATTTCACCAGACCGCACAGGTTGGAGTGGTCGGTGATCGCCAGCGCAGGCATGCCCATCGACGCTGCTTTTTTCACCAACGGTCCGACCTTCGCCAGCCCATCGATCATGGAATAGTCACTGTGAACACGCAGGTGAACAAAACGTGGTTCGGCCATCTCCAGATCCCAGTATTGATTAAATCGAATGTCGCCTGCGACTCATACGCCCACAGGCATCACATAATTTGTGCTGACGCTACGCCAGCCCCAGCGCCCGCTTCACTGGAGCAAAACTGCGGCGATGATGATGAGTTGCACCATGCATCGCCAGTTTTTCCAGATGGTAAGGCGTGGGATAACCTTTGTGCTTCGCAAAACCGTAATGCGGGAACAGTAAATCCAGCGCTTCCATCTCTCGGTCTCGCGTCACCTTCGCCAGGATGGACGCGGCGCTGATCTCCGGCACCCGGCTATCGCCTTTGACGACCGCTTGTGACGGCATTGGCAAGGCTGGACAGCGATTGCCATCGATCAGCACATAGTCGGGCGTCAATGACAGACCGGCCACGGCGCGCTGCATCGCCAGCATGGTAGCGTGCAGGATATTCAGGCTGTCGATTTCGTCCGGCTCTGCCCGGCCCAGGCTCCACGCCAGCGCTTTTTCTTTGATTTCATGATACAGCGCCTCGCGCCGTTTCGCGCTGAGCTTTTTGGAGTCGGCCAGACCGACGATTGGTCGAGCCGGATCGAGAATGACGGCGGCGGTCACGACGGCGCCCACCAGCGGGCCTCTTCCGACTTCATCCACGCCGGCAATGCAGGTTGCCTGCGGATAAACGAAAACATCATTCATGGTTTTGCCAACTCCAGTACCGCCTGAGCCGCCTGCTCATCGGCATCACAGCGTATCTGCTGATGCAGATGTAAAAAGGTTTCTTGTAATTCGTGGACCTGAACGCTGTCCTGTAACCAAGGCAGCAAAGCCTCTGCCAGCTTATCCGGGGTGCATTCGGTTTGCAGCAGCTCTTTCACCAGTTCACGCCCGGCCAGCAAATTGGGCAGTGAAACCCACGGCGTTTTGACCAGCTTGCTGGCCAGCCAGAAGGTGAACGGCTTCATCCGATAACCCACCACCATCGGACATTTCGCCAGCATGCACTCCAGCGCCGCCGTCCCCGAGGCCAATAGCGCCGCATCGCTGGCAATCATCGCTTCGCGCGCTAACCCATCCAGCAGACGGACATTCAAATCCGGCGCGACCTCATTTTTGATCTCTTCGAACTGCTGCCGTCGCCTGGCGTTGACCAGCGGTACGACAATCTCCAGATCGGGGCAGGATTCGCGCAAGAGTCTGGCCGTCAGAAGGAAATCTTTGCTCAGCATGTCGACTTCTGCGCCGCGGCTCCCCGGCAGTATCGCCAGGCAGCGAACATCGGGAGCGATCCCCAGCGTCGCCCGGGCGGCCAGCTTGTCAGGATGCAGCGGCATCGAGTCGGCCATGGTATGCCCAATGAAGCGGCAGGGAACGTTGAAACGATCGTAAAACGCCTTTTCAAAAGGCAAAAAGGCCAACACCAAATCGGTAGCTCGACCAATTTTGAAAACGCGTTTTTGGCGCCAGGCCCATACGGAAGGGCTGACGTAATGAATGGTTGTGATCCCGCGCTGCTTTAACCGCCCTTCAAGCGTGATGTTGAAGTCCGGCGCGTCGATGCCCACGAAGACATCAGGCTGCAACTCGGTGAAACGTTGGGTCAGATCCCGTCGGATTTTCAGCAGGCGCGGCAGGCGCTCCAGCACCTCCACGATGCCCATCACCGCCAGCTCTTCCATTTCGTACCAGGGTTCACAACCTTCGGCTTGCATGCGCGGACCAGCCACGCCGACAAAGCGCGCATCCGGGACTTGGTTTTTGATGGCGCGAATTAAACCGGCGCCAAGAATATCGCCGGAGGTTTCTCCGGCGACAAGGGCAATAGTCAGGGGACGGGTCATAAGCGTCAGCGAATAATGCCGCGCGTAGAGCGGGTGAAGAAGTCCAGATAAGCCTGAACCGCAGGATGGTCCGCGGCCAGCGCTTCGATTTCCGGCTTGACCTCATCCAGCGTCTTACCGCTACGGTAGATAAGCTTGTAGGTATTGCGTATTGCGTGCAACGTCGCCTTATCAAAACCACGGCGCTTCAACCCTTCAATATTGATACCGAACGGCGTGGCGTGATTCCCCTGAGCAATCAAGTACGGCGGTACATCCTGAGCCACGCCGGAGCAACCGCCCACCATGACGTGCGCGCCAATGACGCAGAACTGATGTACGGCGGTCATACCGCCGATGATAGCGTAATCATCAACGGAAACATGGCCGCCCAGCGTCGCGTTATTCGCCAGGATGCAGTGATTTCCCACGACGCAGTCATGGGCAATGTGCGTATTGATCATCAGCAGGTTATCGCTGCCGACTTTAGTCAACCCCTCGTCCTGCGCTGTGCCGCGGTGGATGGTCACGCTTTCGCGGATGCGGTTGCGATCGCCTATCTCAACGCGGGTCGGCTCGCCTGCGTATTTCAGATCCTGATTAACTTCACCGATGGAAACGAATTGATAGATCTCGTTATCGTCTCCGATACGGGTGACTCCGTTAACCACGACGTGCGATTTCAGCACCGTTCCCGCACCGATCTCTACCTGAGAACCGATCCAGCAGAAGGGGCCGATGTGTACGCCGGCACCGATGACGGCTCCGTCTTCAACAATCGAACTGGGATGAATAAAGGCGGTTTGATCAATCACGTTATCAGGCCTCCCGACGACGAGCGCACATCATCTCTGCTTCACAAGCGATTTCACCATCCACTTTCGCAACGCCTTTGAAACGAGCGACGCCACGGCGTTCTTTGATGAACTCCACTTCCAATACCATCTGATCGCCCGGCTCAACAGGACGTTTGAAACGCGCGTTGTCGATCGCGGCAAAATAGTACAGCTCGCCGGGTTCCAGTTTACCGACGCTTTTAAACGCCAGAATACCCGTAGCCTGAGCCATGGCTTCCAAAATCAGCACGCCGGGGAAAATCGGTTTACCTGGGAAATGCCCCTGGAAAAAAGGTTCATTAAAGGAAATGTTTTTCACTGCACGTAAAAATTTACCTTCCTCGAAATGCAGTACGCGGTCTACCAGCAAAAACGGATAGCGGTGCGGCAACAGTTCCAGAATCTCTTCAATGTGCAGAGTATGGGTGTCAGTATTCAAAATACTCTTCCTGTCTTAATAAAAAACGTCATCAACAATGCAGACCGCGGCTCCCCAATAGAGGGAGCCTCACACAGTCTGCCAATAACAAAGCAAAACAGCTTTGCCCGTCCCTGCAGCAAAGCCCAGTAGAACTGAAGCCAACGGACTTAACTTTTATCGAGTTTTCGCTCTAAGGCCTTCAATCGCTTGCTCATGTCATCAATATTCATGACCAAAGCCGCCGTTTTACGCCATGCTTTATTCGGCTGCAGTGGTATGCCCGAGGAGTATACACCAGGCTCGGTGATAGGACGCATAACCATCCCCATTCCCGTCACCGTAACTTTGTCACAAATTTCCATATGGCCATTTATCACACTGGCGCCGCCAATCATGCAGTAACGTCCGATTTTCAGACTTCCCGCCATGATAACGCCTCCGGCAACTGCGGTATTGTCGCCAATCACCACGTTGTGTGCAATCTGGCATTGGTTATCGATGATGACGCCGTTACCGATGATCGTGTCATCCAACGCGCCACGATCGATCGTCGTATTGGCGCCAATCTCGACGCGATCGCCAATAATGACCGTACCTAACTGAGGGATCTTCACCCAGTTGCCGCGATCGTTGGCATAACCGAAACCGTCCGAGCCGATGACCGCCCCTGACTGAATTAAGCACTGTTCGCCCAGAACGACATTGTGATAAATCGTGACATTGGCCCACAGACGGCTGCCCGCGCCGATGCGCGCATTCTTGCCGATGAAACAGTTAGCGCCGATTACGGCGCCGTCGCCCAGCTCAACGCCAGACTCAATCACCGCATTCGGGCCGATTGAGACGCCTTTACCCACGCGTGCGTCCGACGCAATCGTCGCCGCAGGTGAGATATCTTCGGCCGGCGCCGGCGTCGTATCCATCACCTGCGCCATACGCGCATAGGTTAGATAAGGGTTTTTCACCACCAAGGCGGCGGTATGACAGAAAGGTAAATCAGCTTCGGTCACCACGACGGCGGAAGCCTGAGTGGTTGCAAGGCGATCCCGATAGCGGCTGTCAGACAAGAACGTGATCTGACCTGACTGAGCAGAATGCATTGATGCGACAGCGGTGATGACGATATCGCCATCACCGTGCAACTGTGCATCCAACTGTTGTGCTAAAGCATCCAGTCGAATTGAAAACATCGAATTATTTAACCTGTTTCAGCACGTCGGCAGTAATGTCTTTCGCGTTGTCCGCATAAGCGACAGCGTTAGCATCGATGACGATATCGTAACCCTGTTTGCTGGCAACACTTTTCACAGCATCCTGAATACGGCTCAGGATTTTGTTACGTTCTTCCATCTGGCGACGACGGTTGTCCTGATCAAATGCCTGCGCTTTAGTAGAGAACTGTTCGCGCTGTGCCATGACGTCTTTTTCCATCTTGCTGCGTTCGCTGGCTTTCATCGTAGAGCCATCGCGCTGCAGTTTCTGCATTTTCTGCTGCAGACCACGTTCCATATTTTGAAGTTCTGACGCACGGCCACGGAACTCACTGTCCAGCTGCTTGGCGACGGTTTCGCGTTGCGGCAATTGCTGGAAGATGCTGGATACGTTTACCACTGCAATTTTATCAGCAGCCTGAACGCCCGCTGATGCAGCTAATGCCAGGCCAAGACCTGCGGCACACAACCACTTTTTCACTATAAACTCCTCACGCTAACCTATTTGTGTCTTAACACACTCGTATATGCACAACAGGCAGCGCTGTAACGCTCCATAAAGGCCGGCGTCCTCAACTCTGCCTGCCGTGCGGCTTGCCTGCATACGTTCTGCCGGCCTCAGATTACCAAGTCTTGCCTATATTGAACTGGAACTGCTCCGATTTATCCCCGTCGTATTTCTTGATCGGCTGGGCATAGGAGAAGACCAACGGCCCCAGCGGAGACATCCACTGCAGCGCAATACCACTCGATATACGGAAATTACCCGGCTTGCTGTAATCCGGTACACCCGCAGCAAGCGTCGCCGGGGTGTTTTCCCAATGGGTATCCCACACCGTACCACCATCGACAAACAAGGACGTACGCACGGAGTTCGCATATTTTTCGCTGATAAATGGCGTAGGCACAATTAGTTCGGCGCTCAGCACCATGACCGCGTTACCGCCCACCGCATCGTCAAGATTATCTTTGTCGATCGGACAACCGGCATAGGACGACTCCGTACCGTTACATTTGTAGTAAGCGGCTTTCGGGCCGATGGTGTTCGACTGGAAACCACGAACCGAGCTTGAACCACCGGCGTAGAAGTTGTCGTAGAACGGCATCTCCTTACCGCCCAGTCCATCGCCATAACCCAGACGAGAGCGGCCCATCAGCACCCAGTCACGATTCTCGCTCAGCGGCAGATAGCTGGTCGAGTCCAGAGTGACTTTATAATACTCGTTGTCAGACCCTGGGATTGTCACCTTACCGTTCAGCGTTACGCGGCTACCCGACGTCGGGAAATAACCCCGATCCAAGTTGTTATACGTCCAGCCCTGCGTCAGGAAGAAATCGTCGGCCGAGAAGTCCGCGCTGTCGGAACTGCCGGAGACGACATTCGGTTCAACGCCGGATTTATTAAGGTAGCGCCACATTGCGACCTGCGGTTCCATATCGGACAGGTCGTTGTGCACGTAGTCGAGACCCAAACGCAACGAGTTGTTCTCGTTGATCGGGAAGCCCAGGGTCGTACCCGCGCCGTAGCTGCGGTTGGTATAATCAGACAGATCGGCGTCGTACGCCTTGAAGTCGTTATAGAAAAGACGACCGCCCAGGCTCACGCCGTCTACCGTGAAGTAGGGGTCAGTCATCGACAGTTCTATATAGGTCTGGTAGTCGTTTTTCGTGCCGGTGATCCCGACAGAATTCCCCGTACCCAGCCAGTTGTCCTGCTGGACCCCGGCCTGGAAGCTCACGCCGCTCTCAGTACCAAAGCCGATACCGAAGTTAAGGCTACCGGTGTTACGTTCTTTCACCTTGTAGACCACATCGACCTGATCCGGCGTTCCGGGAACGCGCTGCGTTTCCGTATCGACGCTTTCAAAGTAACCGAGACGATTCAGACGCTCTTTACCCTGGTCGACCAGATCATTGCCGAGCCATCCACCTTCCATCTGACGCATCTCACGACGCAGCACGGAGTCTTTGGAGGTATCGTTGCCTTCAAAACGAATGCGACGAACGGAGAAGCGGTTACCCGCGTCCACGCTGATATTCAGGCGCACCGTCTTGTCGGCGTCATTGATTTCCGGCTGCGTGATGACGCGCGGATAGGCGTAACCATAGCGGCCCAGCAGTTTCTTAATGCTTTCTTCCATCCGGGTCACTTTCGTGCCGTTGTACAGCTCGCCCGGCTGGATTTTGGTTAACCCTTCGATTTCAGCGGAGTGCCCGGCCAGATTGCCGCGGACATCGACGCCCGAAAGTTTGTACTGATCGCCTTCCGTCAAGTTGATGGTGATATAGATGCCTTTTTTATCCGGCGTCAGACTCACCTGAGTGGAATCGATATTAAAGCGAGCATAGCCGCGATCAAGGTAGAAGCTGCGCAACGTTTCAAGATCGCCAGACAGTTTCTGCTTCTGATATTTGCGGTCGCCGACGAGGTTCCACCACGGCACCTCGTCGCGCAACTGGAAGCGTGAAATCAGCTCATCGCTGCTGAACGCTTTGTTGCCAACGATGTTGATCTGTTGGATTTTGGCGGAAACGCCTTCGGTAAAGACCAGCTTGAGATCGACACGATTACGCGGCAGCGGCGTGACCACGGCTTTCACCGTCGCACTGTATTTACCGACGCTGTAGTAAAAGTCTTCCAATCCCTTTTCGATGTTGGAAATCATCGTGCGGTCAAGCGCTTCCCCCACGCGAACACCGGAAGCTTCCAGGTTCTCTTTCAGCATGTCCTCTTTCACCGACTTGTTGCCGGAGAAAGTGATGCTGGCGATGGTGGGACGTTCTTTCACCTGAACGAGTAGCGTATTGCCATCACGCAGTACTCGAACATCTTCGAAGTTTCCGGTCGCAAATAAAGCACGGATAATATTCCCGATGTCTTCATCGCTAACGTTATCTCCAACACGGACTGGCATGCTGAGCAATGCCGCACCGACGGCAACCCGTTGCAGGCCCTCGAAATGAATGTCTTTCACTACGAATCCGTCTGCACCGTATACGGTGGCGCTACTGAACAGTAGCGACGCTAAGAGCAACTTTTTAATCGCCATCGTTGTTATGCGTTTTTCCTAACTTAATCCACACCTTAAAGGCGGGAGAAATCATTGAAAAGTGCGAGTCCCATTAACATCATCAGCAACACTGTGCCAATGCGATAACTAAAGTCCTGCACACGCTCGGAAACCGGCCCACCCTTCAGCTTTTCTATCGCCAGAAAGAGCAGGTGACCACCATCTAATACCGGCAGCGGGAACAGATTGATGATCCCCAGATTGACGCTTATCAGTGCCAAAAACATCAGGTAATAAATCAATCCATAATCAGCTGACATTCCTGCTCCCTGAGCGATGGATATCGGCCCACTCAGGTTATTCAGCTTAACGTCGCCAGCAATCAGTTTCCCTATCATGCCGACCGTCAACTTCATCAACTGCCACGTTTTGTCGGTGGCTTCGTAAACGGCGCTGAACGGCCCGTACTGACGAACAGTCTTGTACTCTTCAGGCAGCGGCGTAACACGTGGGATAACGCCGGCAAACCCTTCAATCTTATCTTTTCCTACCGTTTTGCTGTCAGGGGTCAGAGTGAGGGTTAACGTTTCCCCTTCCCGCTCGACCGACAACTCGACGCGCTCACCGGGATGTTCGCGGACGGCAATGACGAACTGTTGCCAGCGCGACAACAGCTGACCATCGACTTTAACGATCCTGTCCCCAGCTTGCAAACCCGCTTTTTCAGCAGCTGAATGGGGCTGAATTCCGGCCAACACCGCTTCAACCTGCGGCCCGCGGGGCACTATGCCCAAAGAAACCGCGGGATCCTGCTTGTCTGGTTCAAAACTCCAGCTGTGCAGATCCAGTTTTTTTTGTTCGATAAGGGAAGACCCCAGCGGGGCCGTGCCTATCGTCATCTCGGCATCGCCGATCTTGCCGATAAAAGCAAGACGAACACTGTCCCAATCAGGCGTTTCGATACCGTCGATTGACTTTAGTTCCATCCCAGGCGAAATTTGCGCCTGCGCGGCAATCGAATTGGGTAAAACTTCACCAACCACCGGACGCACGCCCGGAACACCCAAAATGAAGACCAGCCAATAGGCGAAAACGGCAAAGATGAAGTTGGCGATAGGACCCGCGCTGACAATGGCCGCGCGCTGCCAGACGGTCTTACGATCAAATGCCTGTTCGGCCAACTCTGGCGGAACATCCGCCACGCGGCCGTCGAGCATTTTCACATATCCGCCCAGTGGGACGAGTGCAATGACATATTCTGTGCCAAGACGATCGCGACGTCGCCATAGCGCCTTTCCGAAGCCGATAGAAAAACGCTCCACCCGGACGCCGCAGCGACGGGCGACCCAGAAGTGGCCGAATTCATGAACCGTTATCAGCACGCCTAGGGCGACGATGAATGCGGCCAGACTCCAGAGAATATTCATCATAAACAGGCTCTACCGATATCCCTAAACGACTTTGAACAGTAATAGCATCAGGCAGGAAAACACAGGCACCGCCGCCGTAAGGCTATCAATGCGATCCATCACCCCGCCGTGACCGGGAATGAGATGACTACTGTCTTTAACGCCCGCTTCGCGTTTGAACATGCTTTCAGTCAGATCGCCCAATATGGAAGCCAGCACGGCGACAATCGAGCAAATCAGCAGGATATGACCCGAATTTGTCAGCGGCACAAAATGATTAAAAACTACGGAAATCAACGCAGAGCTTGCCAGCCCGCCGATCAGACCTTCCCAGGTTTTCCCAGGGGAGATTTTCGGCGCCAGCTTATGTCGGCCGAAGGCCTTACCGAAAGCGTAAGCGCCGCTGTCGGCGCCCCATACCAACAACATGACGTACAGCAACCACCAGGCGCCGGTAAATGAGTTGGCTTCGTAGCCCATCTGACGCAGCGTCACCATGCCCCAAAAGAACGGGATGATGGTCAATATACCGGCAACCAGCCGCAGTATGCGCGAATGCCGCCAGGCGAGAGCCGATGCGGGATAGGACAGCACCATCACCAACGCCACGCACCACCAGACGACAGAAGACCACAGCGACGCTGAGACCTGCACCACGTGCACCGAGCGTTGGTAAGCCGGTATCGTCAACATCATGACAGCCAGCAACAACCCAAAGAGCAACGCCAGCCAGATACGTTGACTGTATGAAACAAACCCAGCCAGCTGTCCCCACTCCCAGGCAGCCAGCATGCAAACGGCCAGCGTTACCAAAGAGAATCCCAGCAGCGGCAGGAAAAAGAGCGCGGCAATAACAGCAGGAATAAGAATTAAAGCAGTAATCAAGCGATACTTCAGCAAAAGGTCCCCCTAGGATGCAACGACATCGTTAGGCGTGGTTCCTCCGAAGCGACGCTCTCGTTGAGCAAAAGCATTCAGCGCACCTTCAAAGACTTCTTCATCAAAATCGGGCCAGAGGACATCGGTGAAATACAACTCAGCATAGGCTATTTGCCACAATAAAAAGTTGCTGATGCGATGTTCTCCGCCCGTTCTTATTACTAAATCAACCGGCGCCTGCTCGTTAAGACAGGTGTACCGGCACAGGGTGGCTTCATCGATGGTATCGGGACGCAGCGCACCTTCCTGTACCTGCTCGGCGATTTGTCGGACTCCCTGAATGATATCCCAACGGCCGCCATAATTCGCAGCAATATTCAGGGTAAGACCGCTATTATTCGCAGTCAGCTCTTCCGAAAGACGGATTCGCTCCTGCAAACGTGAACTAAAGCGACTCGTGTCGCCAATAATGCGCAGCCGAACATTGTGTTTGTGCAAGCTTTTCACTTCGCTGTCCAGCGCTCGCATGAACAGCTGCATTAACGCCGACACCTCTTGCGCTGGACGACTCCAGTTTTCACTACTGAACGCATAAAGCGTTAAGGCGTTCAACTGATGACGGGCGGCGAAACTGACTGCCCGGCGAACGGATTTGACTCCCGCCTGATGGCCGAAAACGCGTAGTTTACCCCGCTGCTTTGCCCAACGTCCGTTACCATCCATGATGATGGCCACATGACGTGGACTGCATAACTGCTGGCTTTGGCTGCCTTGTTGATTTTTGGAGGGCATAGCGTGTACTGATTTCCTCAAGCAAGAATATCGATAGGTTCTTTCAGTCATCGGACCTGGCAGCGCAAAAAAAGCCGTGAACGTGCACAGCTTGTCGTTACCATTGGCTTATCGCGTAAACAGCCTACACCTAGCGGCGCAGACTATACCATTTCGAAACACCCGCCACAAACGGACACCCCGCCCAATCAGCGGTAGTGCTGCAGTTGCCGTCGTGCCTGTCCCCTTGCCCAGCGGTCGATTGCCAGCACATCATCCACACTGTCGGGTTCGGGCAGTACCAGTTGCTCCAGCACCTCCCGGTTGACCTGCGCGATATCCGTGAAATGGATAGCCGACTGCAAAAAAGCCTCGACGGCAACCTCATTGGCGGCATTCAACGCCGTTGTCGCCGCCTGTCCGTGATTACAGGCTTCTATCGCCAGCGTGAGACAAGGATAACGCTGATAATCCGGAGCCGAAAAGGTCAACGCGCCCAGTTGGCAAAAATCCAGCTTTGGCACCCCTGAGGCGACGCGAACCGGATAGGCCATCGCGTGCGCAATCGGCGTACGCATATCCGGAGATCCCAGCTGTGCCAGTACGCTGCCGTCCCGATAACGCACCATGGAATGAATGACCGACTGAGGGTGAATCACCACTTCCATCTGTTCATCCGAAGCGTTGAACAACCAGCGGGCTTCGATGTATTCCAGACCTTTGTTCATCATGGTCGCAGAATCCACGGAAATCTTACGCCCCATCGACCAATTGGGATGGGCGCAAGCCTGATCGGGCGTCATCGCCCTCAGGTCCGCCAGCGCGGTATCACGGAAAGGCCCACCTGAACCGGTAAGGACAATCTGTTCAACGCCGTAATCCATAAGGCCAGCGTACCCCAGCTGATGCTGAATTTGCTCAGGTAAACTCTGAAAAATAGCATTATGTTCGCTGTCGATAGGCAGTAGTTGGGCTCGGTTAGCCGCAACTTCACGCATAAACAGGTGACCGCAAGTGACAAGCGATTCTTTATTCGCCAATAGTACCTGCTTACCTGCGCGAATTGCCGCCAACGTCGGCAACAGTCCAGCCGCGCCTACAATGGCCGCCATAACCTGGTCGACGCCGTCCAGCTTGGCCAGCTCGCAGGCACCCTGCTCTCCGCATAGCACCTCAGTTTTACAGCCCTGTTCTTTCAACTGCCGACGCAATTCGCCTGCGCTGTCTTCATCCGCCATCGCAGCAAATTCAGGGCGAAATTCCAGACATTGTTCCACCATTCGCGGCACATTCCGCCCGGCGACCAGCGCTTTGACCGAAAAGTCGTTCGGATTCGCCCTGACCACAGCCAGCGTACTCACGCCGATCGAACCCGTTGAACCCAAAATTGTCAGCTTCTTCATAGGAATGCTCTAATACGTACAGCGGTTGATTGTCAGATGTGGCAGCAGGCGGGAGTTCGACTCTTCCATTGCTGTCGGCAATGCCGGTTGAACCGGTATGAATACCGCCAAACCTGAATCAAGGAAGTGTAAAAAATAAAGCGCCGCGAGAGGGAAGGATAAACCTTCACCTACTGGCGGCGCTGTCCTGACTGATGGATTTAGAAATCCATCAGCTCTTTTTCTTTGTCAGCCAGCGCGGCATCGATTTTCTTGATAAAGCTGTCGGTCAGCTTTTGAATATCGTCCTGAGCACGGCGTTCTTCGTCTTCGCTGATGGTTTTGTCTTTCAGTTGCGCCTTCAGCTTGTCGTTCGCGTCACGGCGCACGTTACGGACGGAGACTCGCCCCTGCTCGGCTTCGCCGCGGACCACTTTGATCAGATCTTTACGGCGTTCTTCGGTCAGCGCAGGCAGCGGTACACGAATGACCGTACCCGCGGACATCGGGTTCAGACCGAGATCGGACGCCATGATTGCTTTTTCCACAGCCGCGCTCAGGGAGCGGTCGAAGACCGTCACCGCCAGCGTACGGGCATCTTCCGCAACCACGTTGGCGACCTGACGCAGCGGCGTTGCGCTACCGTAATATTCCACATGAATACCGTCCAGCAGGCTGGGAGAAGCCCGTCCGGTACGGACTTTGCTGATTTGGTTTTTGAAAACCTCTACGCATTTTTCCATGCGCGTATCAGCATCTTTTCTGATTTCATTAATCACGTTGTGAACCCTTGAAAACTGGTTGCCTGTCAGATCACGCCTTAACATGATCCAGTGAATAATTGATGCCTGCCGTAGCGGGCAGCGATAGCGCTATCTTGTATCGCCGAAGCAGGATATTACCCTACTTTGACGTTAGCCGTTATTACTGATCAGCGTGCCTTCTTTTTCACCCATCACCACACGACGCAGCGCGCCGGGCTTGTTCATATTGAACACGCGAATCGGCAGGTTGTGGTCTCGCGCCAGCGTAAATGCGGCCAGATCCATGACCTTCAGCTCACGTTCCAGCACATCCTGGTAGTCCAGCGTTTCGTACAAGGTCGCATTCGGATCTTTTACCGGATCGGCTGAGTAAACGCCATCGACTTTAGTCGCCTTCAAGACCACGTCGGCTTCGATCTCAATGCCGCGCAAACATGCTGCGGAGTCTGTGGTGAAGAAAGGGTTGCCGGTGCCGGCCGAGAAAATCACGACGCGGTTGTTGCGCAGCAGGCTGATAGCCTCCGCCCAACTGTAGTTATCGCACACGCCGTTCAGCGGGATCGCCGACATCAGTCGGGCATTGACGTATGCGCGGTGCAAGGCATCACGCATCGCCAGACCGTTCATTACCGTCGCCAGCATCCCCATATGGTCGCCCACAACACGGTTCATTCCCGCCTTGGCAAGCCCAGCGCCGCGGAACAGGTTGCCGCCGCCGATAACCACACCGACCTGAATGCCCAGCTCCACCAGTTCTTTCACTTCCTGAGCCATGCGATCCAGAATGCTAGCATCAATACCGAAACCGTCCGCGCCTTGCAGGGCTTCGCCGCTCAGTTTGAGCAGGATACGTTGATATACGGGTTTTGCGTTGGTTGCCATGGTGTTTTGTCCTAACAGGCTGTCGTCGTATTGGGGATGGTTACACTGCTTACACCCGGTTTCGCAGAATAGCGAGTTACCCGATGTCATGAACTCTTTTGGCTGGATAAAAAGGAACCGCCAACCGGCGGCTCCTCTTTTTTCTTAAGACTGCTTGCTCATTGCTGCAACTTCAGCAGCAAAGTCAACTTCAGCTTTCTCGATACCTTCACCGACTTCATAACGAATGAAGCTGGTGACGTCTGCATTGTGCTCTTTCAGCAGCTGGCCGACGGTTTTGCTCGGGTCCATCACGAAGTGCTGGCCGGACAGAGAGATTTCGCCGGTGAATTTACGCATACGGCCTTCGACCATTTTTTCTGCGATTTCACGCGGTTTGCCGGACTGCATGGCGATATCCAGCTGGATCTGGTGCTCGCGGGCAACAACGTCAGCCGGAACATCTTCAGCCTTCACGTATTCAGGCTTGCTGGCGGCGATGTGCATGGCGATATGCTTGATCAGCTCTTCGTCTGCGCCCGTCGCGGCAACCATAACGCCGATGCGCGCGCCGTGCAGGTAAGAACCCAGCGCGTCGCCGGACAGTACGGAGATACGACGGATGTTGATGTTTTCGCCGATTTTAGCCACCAGCGCAGTACGCTGATCTTCAAATTTGGCTTTCAGCGCTTCGACGTCGGTAATGCGATCGTTCAGAGCAGCGGTAGCGACTTCTTCACCGAACGCTTTGAAACCGGCATCTTTGGCAACAAAGTCAGTTTCACAGTTCAGTTCAGCGATGACGCCGTATTTGCCGTCTGCAGAAATCTTGGTCAGGATGATGCCTTCAGCAGCAACACGACCCGCTTTCTTGGCAGCTTTAGCCTGGCCGGATTTACGCATGTTGTCGATGGCCAGCTCAATGTCGCCATTCGCTTCAACCAGCGCTTTTTTACATTCCATCATGCCTGCGCCAGTACGTTCGCGCAGTTCTTTTACCAGGGCAGCGGTAATTTCAGCCATTATCTTTTCCTCGTTATCTCATGGGGGAGATAAGTAAAAGGGGGCCTTTACAGGCCCCCTAACCAACATATATCAATACCTGGTTAATAAGGGCTCGATAGAGCCAGCCTTATTATTCAGCTTCGACGAAGCTCTCTTCAGCCTGCTCAACCAGGTCCTGAGAACGGCCTTCGCGCACTGCTGCGGCAACGGCATTCAGGTACAGGCTAACGGCGCGGATGGCGTCATCGTTACCAGGGATAATGTAGTCAACGCCATCGGGATCGGAGTTGGTATCAACGATAGAGAATACCGGGATCCCCAGGTTGTTAGCTTCTTTGATCGCAATGTGTTCATGATCGGCGTCGATCACGAACAGCGCGTCAGGCAGACCGCCCATGTCTTTGATACCGCCCAGGCTGTTTTCCAGCTTGTCCAGTTCACGAGTACGAACCAGGGCTTCTTTCTTGGTCAGCTTATCGAAAGTGCCGTCCTGAGACTGCGTTTCCAGATCTTTCAAACGTTTGATGGACTGACGAACGGTTTTCCAGTTGGTCAGCATGCCGCCCAGCCAGCGATGGTTCACGAAGAACTGATCGCAGTTGGTAGCAGCTTCTTTTATCGCTTCGCTTGCTGCGCGTTTGGTACCAACGAACAGGATTTTACCTTTGCGAGAAGAGATTTTGCTCAGCTCAGCCAGTGCGTCGTTGAACATCGGTACGGTTTTTTCAAGGTTGATGATGTGAACTTTGTTACGAGCACCGAAGATGAACGGCTTCATTTTCGGGTTCCAGTAACGGGTCTGGTGACCAAAGTGTACGCCAGCCTTGAGCATGTCGCGCATGGAAACAGTTGCCATGATTACCTCTATAAATTAAGTATGGGGTTATGCCTCCACGTGTCCCATTATGCCGACCCCGCAGCATGCTGCAGAGCACCCCGGCAAATGTGCCGACACGTGTGTGTTATTTACACATAGTGAGTATTTAGTCACCCGATGGCGAGATCAAAGTTTAGCGTTCAAAGCTCGATCGCAACCCAGCCGGATCACCGGCGCGCTTTATACCATAAACTCCCCATCGACACCAACTTTACTTGCGCTTTCGCGCCCCCGCGCCAATGATGATTTGGCAGTCCTTTGCAGGGCTGATACCATAAGTCACTCTTTGCTGACCCTATTTTCGTTAGGAACATTTACACCTGCGGACACACTCAATGGCTATTTCTATTAAAACTCCGGAAGATATTGAAAAAATGCGCGTAGCTGGACGACTGGCGGCTGAAGTGCTTGAAATCATCGAGCCTCACGTCGTACCGGGAGTCACTACGGGTGAACTAGATCGCATTTGTCACGATCACATCACCAACAAGCAGCATGCGATTTCAGCCTGTCTGGGTTACCACGGCTTCCCCAAGTCAGTGTGCATTTCCATCAATGAAGTCATCTGCCACGGCATTCCTTCCGATGAGAAACATCTCAAAGACGGCGACATCGTCAATATCGATGTGACTGTTATCAAGGATGGTTTCCACGGCGATACCTCCAAAATGTTCATCGTTGGCAAACCCACGATTCTGGGCGAGCGTCTGTGCCGCGTCACGCAAGACAGCCTGTATCTGGGAATCAAAATGGTAAAACCCGGTATTCGTCTGCGTTCGATCGGCAAAGCTATTCAGCAGTTTGTTGAGGCACAGGATTTCTCCGTGGTGCGCGAGTATTGTGGACACGGTATCGGCACTGGCTTCCACGAGGAACCGCAGGTTCTGCATTATGATGCAGACGATGGCGGCGTCGTACTGAAGCCCGGCATGGCGTTCACCATTGAACCCATGGTTAATGCCGGCGATTTCCGCATTCGCACCATGAAAGACGGTTGGACGGTGAAAACCAAAGATCGCAGCTTGTCGGCGCAATACGAGCATACTATTGTGGTGACCGAGGACGGATGCGAAATAATGACGTTGCGTAAGGATGACACCATCCCAAAAATCATCACGCATCAGGAATAAACCGCTGCCGGCAATCGCCGGCTTTTTTATGGGCGCCGTACATGAACGAAATCGATCAGGACCTGCCGCATATCTCCCCCGGGACGCCGACGACGGTCCGCCCCGCCCCCCAATCTCCGTTGACCTTCAGCGACGACATACTGGAACGCCAGACGCTAAAGCAGCATCTTGAACAGTTCCAGATATGGCTGACGGATGAGTTTAAGTCGGGCGTCAGCGCGGAAACCTTGATCGACGCCCGTACACAGTTCATCGACCGCCTGCTGCAACGGCTGTGGCATTTCTACCAATTGGACAGCGCAGAGCAGACGGCCTTGGTCGCCGTCGGCGGCTACGGACGCGGAGAACTGCATCCGCTTTCCGATATCGACCTGCTCGTTCTGAGCCGTGACGGATTTGACGATGCACAGTCACAGGCCGTCAGCCAGTTGATCACCCTGCTTTGGGATCTCCGTCTGGAGGTGGGGCACAGCGTACGAACGCTGGATGAATGCCTGGAGGAGGGTCGGGCAGATATTTCCGTCGCGACCAACCTAATCGAATCCCGCATGATCTGCGGCGACGTCGCCCTGTTTCTTTCGTTGCAGAAGCACATATTCAGCGACGACTTCTGGCCATCGGCTGCATTCTTCGCCGCCAAGGTCGCTGAACAGCGCGAACGTCATCAGCGCTATCACGGCACCAGCTACAATCTCGAACCGGATATCAAAAGCAGCCCCGGCGGCCTACGCGATATTCACACACTACTTTGGGTGGCGCGGCGCCACTTCGGCGCAACGTCCCTGAATGAAATGGTCGGCTTCGGGTTCCTGACGGAGGCCGAGCGGAACGAACTTAACGAATGCCAAAGCATGCTGTGGCGCATCCGTTTCGCCCTGCATTCGCTGCTGAGCCGCTACGATAACCGATTGCTGTTTGACCGCCAGCTTAACGTGGCGCAACTGCTGCAATATCAGGGGGAGGGAAACGCGCCCGTCGAACGTATGATGAAAGACTTCTTTCGCGTCACGCGACGGGTTTACGAGCTTAATCAGATGCTGCTCCAGCTGTTCGATGAGGCCATTCTGGCGCTCGATCCGCATGAAAAACCACGCATGCTGGATGAAGAATTCCAGCTACGCGGCACACTGATCGATCTGCAGGACGAAACTCTGTTCGACCGCAAGCCTGAAGCCATCATGCGCATGTTCTATGCCATGGTGCGCCACCCGGAGATCAGCGGTATCTACTCCACCACCCTGCGTCGACTGCGCTACGCCCGTCGTCACCTCGCCAGCCCGTTATGCACCATCCCGGAAGCCCGCAGCCTGTTCATGAACATTCTGCGCCATCCGCGCGCGGTCAGTCAGGCGCTGTTGCCAATGCACCGGCATAGCGTGCTATGGGCATACATGCCGCAGTGGAGCAATATCGTCGGCCAGATGCAGTTCGATCTGTTCCACGCTTATACGGTGGACGAACATACGATTCGCGTCTTGCTCAAGCTGGAAAGCTTTGCCGATGAATCCACGCTGGAAGAACATCCGTTGTGCGTCAAACTTTACCCCCGTCTGCCGCAGCCCGAGCTGCTGTTGCTGGCCGCGCTGTTCCACGACATCGCCAAGGGCCGCGGCGGCGACCACTCGGAGCTGGGCGCGAAAGATGCGCTGGAGTTCGCCGCCTTGCACGGCTTGAACCTGCGCGAAGCACAGCTGGTTTCCTGGCTAGTACGGTGTCATCTGATGATGTCGGTCACCGCCCAGCGCCGCGATATTCAGGATCCGGCGGTCATTCAGCAGTTCGCCGAGGAGGTGCAGAGCGAAACTCGGTTGCGCTACCTGATTAATTTGACCGTCGCCGATATCTGCGCCACTAACGAAACGCTGTGGAATAGCTGGAAACAAAGTCTGTTGCACGAGTTGTACTTCGCTACCGAGAAACAGCTGCGACGCGGCATGCAACACTCGCCCGATCTTCGGAAACGGGTACGGCATCATCGACAGCAGGCGCTGGCGCTGTTGCGTATGGACAACATCGACGAAACTGCGCTGAATGATATTTGGAGCCGCTGCCGCGCCGACTATTTCCTGCGTCACACGCCCAATCAGCTGGCCTGGCATGCCCTCCACCTGGTGAGTCACGATCCCAGCAAACCGCTGGTGCTCATCGGCGATGACACCACACGCGGCGGCACGGAAATCTTTATCTGGAGTCCCGATCGCCCCTATCTGTTCGCCACCGTCGCAGGCGAGCTGGATCGCCGTAATCTGAACGTTCATGACGCTCAGATTTTTACCAGCCGTGACGGCATGGCGATGGATACCTTTATCGTGCTGGAGCCGGATGGCTCCCCGGTAGCGCAGGATCGTCACGGCATGATTCGTCTTGCGATTGAGCAGGCGCTAACGCTGAAGGATTACCACACTCCCCGCATTCGCCGCACATCGTCCAAGCTTCGCCATTTCAGCGTCGAGACCGAAGTCAGCTTTCTGCCGACGACGCATACCGATCGCCGCAGTTACATGGAGTTGGTCGCCCTTGATCAACCCGGCCTGTTGGCTCAGGTCGGCGAGGTCTTCGCCGAACTTCGCATATCGCTGCACGGCGCTCGTATTTCCACCATCGGCGAACGCGTAGAGGATTTATTTATTCTGGCGGACAACGATCGGCGGGCGTTAAGCCCTGAATTGCAGCTTAAATTGCAACAACGGTTGACAGAGGCCCTTAACCCAAACGATAAAGTAGGCTTGTGTTAATTAATTATTACCTTGGTAATCACGAGATAGAGAGTCAGGATGCAGCAATTACAAAACGTCATCGAAACAGCCTTCGAACGCCGCGCAGAAATTACGCCGGCAAATGCAGACACCGTCACGCGTGAAGCGGTCAATCAGGCCATCAACCTGCTGGACAGCGGTGCGCTGCGCGTCGCAGAGAAAATCGACGGTCAGTGGGTCACTCATCAGTGGCTGAAGAAAGCCGTACTGCTTTCCTTCCGTATCAATGAAAACCGCATCATCGATGGCAACGAAACGCGTTACTACGATAAAGTGCCGATGAAATTCGCCGACTACGACGAAGCACGCTTCCAGCGTGAGGGCTTCCGTGTCGCGCCGCCTGCCAGCGTACGTCAGGGCGCCTTTATCGCGCGGAATACCGTCCTGATGCCTTCCTACGTCAACATCGGCGCTTATGTCGATGAAGGCACGATGGTCGATACCTGGGTCACCGTGGGTTCCTGCGCGCAGATCGGTAAAAACGTCCACCTGTCCGGCGGCGTCGGCATCGGCGGCGTTCTGGAACCGCTGCAGGCCAACCCGACCATCATTGAAGACAACTGCTTCATCGGCGCACGTTCCGAAGTGGTTGAAGGCGTGATCGTTGAAGAAGGTTCCGTCATTTCAATGGGCGTGTTCATCAGCCAAAGCACCCGCATTTATGACCGCGAAACCGGCGAAGTCCACTTCGGTCGCGTACCGGCAGGCTCCGTCGTCGTTTCCGGCAACATGCCTTCCAAAGATGGCAGCCACAGCCTGTACTGTGCCGTCATCGTCAAGAAAGTTGATGCGAAAACCCGCGGTAAAGTGGGCATCAACGAGCTGCTGCGCACCATCGACTGATCTATCTACATTTGGCGGGTGAAATGACCCGCCATTTTTATGACCAGTCGGAGCACAGCAAATATGGACCCGCTGCATTGCACAAAATGTAGCATGGCTTAGAACTGGAAGAGGTGATGCTATGTATGACAATCTGAAGAGCCTCGGGATCAGCAACCCGGAAGATATCGACCGTTATAGCCTGCGACAAGAAGCCAGCAATGACATTCTGAAAATCTATTTCCGCAAGGATAAAGGCGAGTTTTTCGCCAAAAGCGTGAAATTCAAATATCCCCGTCAACGCAAAACCATTGCGGCGGATAATGCGGGTCAGGGCTTCCGGGAAATTAACGAAATCAGTCCCAATCTCCGCTATGTCGTCGATGAGCTAGATCAGATCTGTCAGCGCGAACAGATCGAAGTCGACCTGAAACGCAAAATTCTGGCCGACTTACGCCATCTGGAAAGCGTCGTCACCAACAAAATTAGCGAGATTGAGTCCGATTTGGAAAAGCTGACCAAAAACCGGTAAAGCGTCTATCCACTCATTTCCTTGCGCTATGCAGCAAAACGGGGCCGAAGCCCCGTTTTTTTGCGCTGATGTTGCGCCACTTCTCTAAAGGTCAAGATTAGGCGCGGCTTTCCACCAGGTCGGCCCACGTTTCAACCCATGCACAGGACACCACTTCCGGTTCCGGCTGCTCTGTCGCATCGATCTCCAGCCTTTCGCCGATTCGCTCCGCCCCCAGCTCTTGCAGCAAGGCATCGAATTGACGACCGCCGCCGCAGTAGACGTCATAGCTGCTGTCGCCCAGCGCAATCAGGCCGTAGCCCATCAGGGGTAAAGGCCCACAGGTGTCGCTTAGCGCGGTGTACAAAGAGACGATAGACTCAGGCAGTTCACCCTGCCCTGTCGTGGAAGTCACCACCAGCACTTGCTGCTCACGATAGGTCAGCCAGTCTTCCAACGAGCCGCCCTCGAAAATCTTCACTTCATGCCCGCGCTCTCTGAGAATATTTTCCGCTTCTTCAGCGACCAACAACGCGTTACCGTAAACAGTGCCAACAAAAATACCGATCTGCGCCATGACGCAATTCCCTCAATCAGACAGATTAACCCCGCTATCCTGACCTCAGGTCGCGGGAAACTCAACCCTTTCAAAATCAGGGAGAATACCCTCCCAACCGAACTGCGACATCACGCTCTGCCAGGTTTCATCCCAGCGCGCTTTAATCTCCAGCGTCTCACCTGTTACAGGGTGAGCGAGCGACAAACAGCTGGCATGCAGCATCATCCGCTGACAGCCAAAATGAGAAGCCATACCGCGATTCTGCTTGAGATCGCCATGCGTGCTGTCGCCAATGATGGGGTGATGAATGTGACTCATGTGCCGTCGTAGCTGATGCTTACGCCCATTTTCCGGCTGCAGTTCCATCAATGTGTAGCGAGACGTGGGATAACGGCCGATGGCGACCGGCATCTCCGCCTGCGCTAACGCGCGATAATGGCTGACCGCAGGCTGTGGCCCCTTATCGGGATTGGCGAATTTGTCCGCAATCTTGTCCAGCTCTTCCGTTAAAGCATAGTCAATGGTATCAGAATCAAAAACGTGTCCGCGTACCACGGCATGATAGGTTTTCTTCAGGTCATGCTGTTCAAACAACGTGGACAGTTGACGAGCGACCTCGCTGGATAACGCCAGCAGCAGAACGCCGGAAGTCGGCCGGTCAAGACGATGCACGGTGTAGACATGCTGGCCAATCTGGTCGCGCACCGTCTGCATGACCACCACTTTCTCTTTGCGGTCGAGCCAACTGCGGTGTACCAACCAGCCGGGCGGCTTATTGACCGCCACCAGATACTCATCCTGATAGAGAATGTCTAACATCGGTTTATTTTCCAAAGAAACCATCCAGCTCGCGCAGCGCGTTAAGCAGAAGCCGTAGTTCCTCTTCGCGTCCTTCAAAAGCCATTTCGAAGTAGGGATGAATTGCAAAACGCTCAGGCAATGGCGCACCACTATCCAGTAGCGCATGCATACGCGGCAACAGAACCCACTGCAGCCACTGTTGGGCTTCCATCGTATCCACGCAGAAAGGCTCGGCGCTTGAGAAGGCCTCTGCCTCCGGCGGCTTGCTCTGCCACAATTCACTTTCTCTCAGGGCATGCTCAACAGCCAACAGGGCTTGCCGAAGCTGAATTTCTTCACTCATACAGAATCTCAAACAGGCTAACAGTAGGGCGGCAAAGGATAACATCGATGCCGCGCGGTGGCATCCTGCGAAATACCTTCACGTCGAGATGTCGCCGG
This sequence comes from Lonsdalea quercina, assembly GCF_900107885.1. Taxonomy (NCBI): domain Bacteria; kingdom Pseudomonadati; phylum Pseudomonadota; class Gammaproteobacteria; order Enterobacterales; family Pectobacteriaceae; genus Lonsdalea; species Lonsdalea quercina. The sequence goes on from NZ_FNQS01000001.1 coordinate 526,659, forward strand.
AACAAAAAATGGGGGTACTGATTGCTCAGTACCCCCGATTCGTTTTATAGCAATCCCGCTACACGGTTGCTTCCCTGCTCATCCTTGAAAACTTTTCCTTGGTGGTCATCCCGACCCGCAATTCCCTCGCTGGCGATCCCTCTTTCTTCCTTGACTGCCGTTCCCTCACGATCTTCCTGATCTCGTTCCCTTTAGGCTCCTGCCCCACCAGCATGTCCAAGCCGGCTCCCATTCTCCATCATGGAGGTGTCCGTGCTTTCATCCTGAAAACATTTCATCCTGAAGCATTTCGGCTGGAGCGGACGCGTAATCATTAAACAACGATATTACATCGTCCTGTTACCATGTTGCCTGGCGAATAATAAGATGTATTAATTAAAGCGAATCGGCAAGCCCCTAATTCAGGGCAACATACCTTCCACCCGGCCATTTTCAATGCCATGAAATTTAACTTATTGAAAAATAATGGTTAATCGTTATTTTCACACTATATTAATATAAAATATAAGCGATAACCTACAGCCATTGTGAGATATTTCTCACACACTGAAAAGCGAAACACGCTTCAGTAATATTGAATCAATGGCTGAAGCTTATATAAAAACTCCGATAATGTCGCGGCAAGTACACGCCTTTTCTGCGTTCCAAACTCTTCCAGGATGACTTCCCCGCTCACGTTGCACAGCGAAATCAACGTCATTTCCGACGCCGTCGTCGCCAAAAACAGCGTCGGTGGCAGCTTTCGCCGCTTCTGCGTCACCAGATGACCGATCAGGTTTTCCTGCATACGGATAAGATCCTCATCGCTCCATGCCTGTAACACTGTGCAATGAATTTCGTCGAAGTGGGCTTCCATATCTCCGGCATACTGACTGGTATAGAACGCATGCGCATCGGGATGTAGTTGGATATCCAGCGCGCGTTCGACGCCATCCAGACGTTGGTGAGCCCCGCCTGACTGTGGCAACCACTGCACCTGTCCGTCGTGCGTAGCGACGATACAGGGCGAGGGAATGCCATACAGCGCTTCAGAGGCGGGCGGATGCCCCGCATGCTCCTGCCAACGACTCACATAGCGCTGGGTAAAATCGGTTAACGCTTGCAGCACCTGTTGATCCATCATTCTTCTTTACTCTACCGGTCGGGTTACACTACCTCGCATTGTAACCTGAGAGTGCGGCCGATCGTCGATAACATCACGGCCAAAATGCGCAACGCCCCGCAGTGTGGACGTCACGGCGCTGTCGAAGATTGGCAAAATGATTAGCGCACGTTAAGGTGAAGAAGCGAGTCAAAAAGTCCGATCAAAGAACCGACGTCATACCCTACGTATCAAGGAGCAAAATTGATTACACATATCAGCCCGCTCGGGTCTATGGATTTGCTGTCGCAGTTGGAAGTAGACAGGCTCAAAAGTAGCGCCAGCAGCGACCTTTACCGCTTATTTCGTAACTGTTCGCTGGCCGTATTGAACTCCGGCAGCCAGACGGACAACAGTAAAGAATTACTCTCCCGTTTCGAGAGTTTCGACATCAACGTGCTGCGGCGTGAACGCGGCGTGAAGCTTGAATTGGTTAACCCGCCTGAAGATGCATTTGTGGATGGCCAGCTGATCCGTTCGTTGCAGGCTAACCTGTTCGCCGTCCTGCGCGACATTCTGTTCGTCAACGGTCAAATCACGCAAACAGGTCAATTTCAAAACCTTGACCTGGAGAATTCGACGCATATCACCAACATCGTCTTTTCCATTCTGCGCAATGCGCGCGCGCTGCACGTGGGCGAAGAGCCGAACATGGTCGTTTGCTGGGGCGGTCACTCCATCAACGAAAAAGAGTATCTGTACGCCCGCCGGGTGGGCAGCCAGCTGGGGCTGCGCGAGCTAAATATCTGCACCGGCTGCGGACCCGGCGCGATGGAAGCGCCCATGAAGGGCGCAGCCGTCGGCCATGCGCAACAGCGCTACAAAGACGGCCGTTTCATCGGCATGACGGAGCCTTCAATCATCGCTGCCGAGCCACCCAATCCGCTGGTCAACGAACTGATCATCATGCCGGATATTGAAAAACGGCTGGAAGCCTTTGTCCGCATCGGCCATGGGATCATTATTTTCCCGGGCGGCGTCGGCACGGCAGAAGAGTTCCTGTACCTGCTGGGGATCATGATGGATCCTGCCAACAGCGAACAGGTGCTGCCGATCATCCTCACGGGTCCGGAAGAGAGTGCGGACTATTTCCGGGTGCTTGACGAATTCATCGTCAGTACGCTGGGACGTCAGGCCCGCCGCTACTACAGCATCATCATCAATGATGCCGCTGAAGTCGCACGCGAGATGAAGAAGTCGATGCCGCTGGTAAAAGAGCATCGCCGTCATACCGGCGACGCCTATAGCTTCAACTGGTCGCTGCGCATCGCTCCCGACTTGCAGATACCTTTCGTACCCACACATGAAAATATGGCGAATCTGCATCTGCACCCCGACCAGCCGACCGAGCAACTTGCCGCCGCGCTGCGCAAGGCGTTCTCCGGCATCGTGGCGGGCAACGTCAAAGAAGGCGGTATTCTGGCCATCGAACAATTTGGACCCTATAAGCTCGACGGCAATGCGGAAATCATGAAAAACATGGACCGTCTGCTTCAGGGCTTTGTCGCGCAACAGCGTATGAAGCTCCCGGGCAGCGCCTACATCCCCTGTTATGAAATTTTGACCTGACAAGACGTCCGCTCTGCCGCTTTCCAGGACTCCTTCGGATGGCGGCAGAGCGCTTTATTCGCGGAGACGAATCATGCCCTTACATCTTTTGATTGTGGATGCGCTGAACCTCATCAGGCGCATCCATGCCGTACAGGGCTCTCCCTGTTTACCTGCCTGTCAGCATGCCCTGAATCTGCTGTTGCAACACAGCCGACCGACCCATGCCGTCGCCGTCTTCGACGACGAGCAGAGAGCATCCAGTTGGCGGCACCAGCTTTTACCCGATTATAAAGCCGGGCGTCCTCCGATGCCGGACTCGCTTCATCAGGAGTTACCGCAAATCAAAGCGGCTTTCCGGGAGCTGGGCGTCGAAAGCTGGCACTCCCCCGGAGACGAAGCGGATGACTTAGCCGCGACCCTGGCCTGCAAGGTTGCCGCGCTGGGCCACCAGGCTACGATAGTGTCAACGGACAAGGGATATTGTCAGCTGCTGGCGCCGACGATTCAGATTCGGGATTACTTTCAAAAACGCTGGCTGGATGTGCCCTTTATCCGCCAGGAATTCGGCGTCGCCCCGCAACAACTCCCTGACTATTGGGGATTGGCGGGAATCAGCAGCAGCAAAATCCCCGGCGTCAGCGGCATCGGCGCAAAAACCGCAGCACAGCTTCTGCAACAAGCGGGATCGTTGGAACAACTTTATCAGCAGTTGGAGCAACTGCCGGAGAAGTGGCGTAAAAAGCTGGAACCGCAGCGGGAAGCGGCCTGGATTTGCCGCCAGGTCGCCACGCTGAAAACCGATCTCACGCTGAACGGCAATTTGCAGCAGCTGCGGCTGACATCGACGGCGGGCTAGTACGCCCGCCGCCCTCTCTTAACGCTCGTCGCGACGGCCGGGTATCGCGGCCCATATACGTCGGGCGTGGATCGTGATTTCCTCACGATCGTGATAGAGCTGTTTGGCATGAGCTTCCGCGTTAATACCGTTTTCATGCAAACGTTCCATCAACAGCTCCAGATTTTGATTCACTTCCTCGTAGCGCTTTTTCATCGGCAGCTTGAGGTTGAAAATCACTTCACGGCACCAGCCTTTCACCAGCCAGTCTGCCATCAGGTTCGTGACCTTGGCAGGTTTCTCTACCATGTCGCACACCAGCCAGTAAACGTTGTTGCGCGGCGGTTCGAACCGGAAACCGTCCGCCTGATGGTGAATCACCTGGCCGGTATCCATCAGGCTCTGCGCCATCAGCCCGTTATCCACCGCGTGAACCATCATGCTGCGCTTGACCAGCTGATAGGTCCAGCCGCCGGGACAGGCGCCTAAATCCACCGCATACATACCGCTGCCCAACCGCTCTTCCCATTCGTCCGCCGGGATAAATACGTGAAAAGCTTCTTCCAGTTTGAGGGTGGAGCGGCTCGGCGCATCCGCGGGAAACTTAAGCCGCGGGATCCCCATGTAGAACGGAGAGTTGTTGTTGCTGTAGGAGTAACCGACATAGCAGCAGCCGGGCGCGATAAACAGCACGTGAATCACCGGGCGACCGGGCTTTTCCTGCGGTGACAAGATCTTACTTTCACGCAACGCCGCGCGCAGCGGCACGGTGAACTTGCGGCAGAACTTCATCAGTTCCTTGCTTTCATTGGTATCCGGCACCTCGACGCGCAGCTCTCCCGCTCGTTCCAGCACGCCGGTCAGCATGCCGACGATCGGCGAGATGCGATCTTCCTGCGGCAGATCGCGCAAAAGCTCGCCGCACACCATCATCTGTCGGGCGAAGATCAGGCTCTTGAACGGTAATTCCTTGATCAGGCGATCGGCATCTTCATATTGATAGCACTCGAAAATGACGTAGCCGCTGTTATCCTTGACCCGCACGAAGCCGTAAACGTTATACTGCGCGGCTTTATCGGTAATTTCCGCCGCACACTCTTTTTCAAAGCCGGGACGGCAGTACAAAATGACTTTATTCATGCGAGTCAGCCTTTCTTTTCTGGCGCAGAGCGCCTATCAACAACAATAACCAGCCGCCCAGGAAGCAAAAGCCGCCCACCGGCGTAACATAAGCCCACATCCGCAGCTGGGACAGCGCCAGACAGTACAAGCTGCCGCTAAACAGCACGGTTCCCAGCCCCAGGAGCGCCGCGCTCCAGTAAAACCACACGTTGGCTCGTTGGTTCATAGCCACACTCAACGCCAGGAGCGCCAGCGTGTGGACAGCCTGATACTGCAGCCCGGTGTGGAGCCAATCCAGTTCGGCCCCGCCGAGCGTACGGCTTAAGACATGAGCGCCGAACGCGCCTAATGCGACATATATAAATCCACTGATGGCCGCAAAGATCAGCATGAAACGGCTATTCATCATCGTTATCCATTTTCTTTTGAGGTAAACAAAGTGCTTGAATCCCGAAGATTCAGCGCGAGCCGCTGTCGTAGCGGAAGCGGAATTTCTCCTGTTCGCTCGCCGCGCGCGCCAGTATCCACTGGCGAAAGGCGGCTATTTTACCCAGTTCTGCCTGACTGTCATGACATACCAGATAAAAAGCGTTTTTACTGACCAGCACATCGTTGAACGGACAGACCAATCTGCCCGCTTCAATTTCCGTCTGCGCCATTACATTATTAGCTAGCGCGATCCCCTGACCGTGTATTGCCGCCTGTAACACCATTGCGCTATGGCTGAAGATCGGCCCTTGTTGAACGTTGATCTGCTGAACGCCCAATTGCCGCGTATAAGTCAGCCAGTCACGACGGGAAGCATCATGCAATAAAGTATGGCGAACCAAATCCGCCGGCACATTTAGCGCATGCTCTCCGGTCAGCAGTTGAGGGGCGCAAACGGGCAGTAAATACTCGGCGTAGAGTTTCTCCACCCTCAGTCCCGGCCAGTTGCCGCGGCCATAAAAAATCGCTACGTCCACATCATCCGCCAGACGATGATCTTCTTCACGCGAGACCGCCTGAATTCGGACATCGATGCCCGGATATTCCGCGTTAAAACTGGACAGCCGAGGCACAAGCCAATGGATGGCGAAACTCGGCAGCATGCTCACCGTCAACGCCCCTTTGGCGCTGCGCGCCTGCAGCTTGCGAGTGGCGTCGTTCAAGGCCAGGAAGATTTCTTTGATATCTAGAAAATAGCTCTGCCCTTCCTCCGTCAACAGCAGTGAACGATTGCGACGACGAAATAATTTCAGGCCGAGAAAATCTTCCAGGGATTTGATTTGATGGCTCACCGCTGCCTGAGTCACAAACAACTCTTCAGCTGCTTTGGTAAAACTCAGGTGGCGGGCGGCCGCATCAAACACGCGCAACGCATTAAGAGGGGGTAGTCGTTTTGACATAGATCGGATTCTTGGCTCAAGCCTGTCAGCGCGGGTCTGACGTATGGTAAGTCATTAGTTTTTTTAATCCGAGACATTATAAATTGTCCGTTGAGGATGCACCAGCAAATACCTATATTAGCGCCACTTCCTGAGTCGGAACGAAAAGTGCGGAGGGATGACCGAAGTACTTTTGACTTGTGGATGTGATGTTGTGTTTGCTATTTACCGTCTGGATTTCAGACAAGGTAGCTCTGCTACCTTTTCATTTCCTGTTTTCCCTGTCTATTCACAAGATTGTGTAGGGCACCGCAAGATTGCGGTGCTTTTTTTTGTTGATACGAATAGTGTCAGACGGGGTTATTTCACTTCTGTCATCTGTTTCACATCGGAACGGTTGATCTGCTGTTCGTGACCAAAAGCGTCGGTATAGCTGATCAGGCCGGTATCATTATCCACTTTCGGTTTGCCATCCGAGATGATCGTCCGTCCGTCGTTGGTATGCAAAACATAGTTGCTGGAGCAGGCCACCAACGAAAAGGCCATGACAATGGCCGCAATGATTGATATTTTATTCTTCATATTACACTCCGAGTAGTTTTATAAGTTTAATATCTTCTATTGAACGCCATTAAATTCCACAACTTGACACTACTAAGCGTAGCAACCCGCCCGATTTTTTCCACCGATAAGGGGTAAGTATTGTCCGAAACTTGTCTAACCCTGAAAAATGGGACAGGATCTGCCCCTTAACAGAGGACAGTCATGATACCGTTTAACGCCCCCCACTTTCGCCAGCAGTTCCCTGCGCTACAGCAGCCCGGCGTCTATCTGGACAGCGCCGCTACCGCGCTTAAACCTCAGGCAATGATTGACGCCGTCGGCCGCTACTACCGCTTGCAGAGCGGCAACGTGCATCGCAGCCAGCATCGCTGGGCGCAACGACTGACCCAATGCTTTGAGGACACGCGACAGCAAGTGGCGGAGTTGATCGGCGCCTCCGATCCGCACAGTGTCATCTGGACGCGAGGGGCGACTGAGTCCATCAATCTGGTGGCACAAAGTTTTGCCCGTCCTCTGCTCTCGCCTGGTGACGAAATTGTGGTCAGCGAGGCCGAACATCACGCCAACCTCTTGCCTTGGCTGATGGTGGCCCGGCAAACCGGCGCGAGCGTCGTCAAACTGCCTCTGGGCGACGATCTGCTGCCAGACGTCGAACGTCTGCCCGCTTTGCTGTCGTCTCGAACACGAATCCTGGCGATTACCCAGATGTCCAACGTCACCGGCGGGCAACCGAACCTGCAACGCGCCGTTACGCTGGCGCATCAGGCTGGCGCCGTCGTCGTGGTCGATGGCGCACAGGGAATAGTGCATACGCCCGTGGATGTCTCTGCATTAGATATCGATTTTTATGCGTTTTCGGCCCACAAGCTGTATGGCCCCACCGGCGTCGGCGTCCTGTATGGTAAACCCGAGCTGCTAGCCGAGATGCCGCCCTGGCAAGGCGGGGGGAAGATGATGCAGGACGTCTCTTTCGACGGCTTCGTTCCTCAAGACGGTCCGCAGAAATTCGAAGCAGGCACGCCGCATATCGCCGGCGTCATCGGCCTATCGGGCACCCTTGAATGGCTGAAAAACTACGACCGCTACGCGGCCGAACAGCACAGCGCTGCGTTGGCCGATCAGGCGGAGAAAGCATTGATGACACTGCCCGGCTTTCGCAGTTGGCGAAGCGCCGGTAGCAGCCTGCTCTCCTTTACTTTTGACGGCGTACACCACAGCGATCTCGTCGCCCTGCTGGCGGAAGACGGCATTGCGCTGCGCGCCGGCCATCACTGCGCACAACCGCTGATGGCCGCCCTCGGCGTCAAAGGCACGCTGCGGGCCTCTTTTTCGCCTTACAACAATGAGCAAGACGTGACGCAACTCATCAATGGGTTGCGCAAAGCGCTCGCTCTGCTGCTGGACTAAACGACATGACTTCAAATCCGACTCACCATCCTTTCGGCTCCGACATTACAGAAGACGATCTGCGCCAACGTTTCTGCGCCTGCCGCAGTTGGGAAGATCGCTATCGCCAGATCATCTTGCTGGCCAAACAGCTTCCCTCCTTACCCGAAGAGAAAAAGCAGTCCGCCATCGCGCTATCTGGGTGTGAAAATCAGGTTTGGTTGGGATACGAACGAGAAGCGTCCGGAGCTCTGCATTTCTATGGCGACAGCGATGGTCGCATCGTCCGCGGATTGTTGGCGATACTGCTCACGGCCGTTGAAGGAAAAACCGCAGCGCAATTGCAGCAGCAGGATCCGCTGGCGTTGCTGGAAACTCTGGGTCTGAAAGCTCAGCTGAGCGCGTCCCGCTCAGCCGGACTGGCGGCGCTAGCCGCCAGAATCCAGGAAATTGCGAACCTGGAGTGCTGATTACAGGCTGTTTTGACGCTGAGCTTTCGCCATCATTTTTTTCAATGCATGAGAAACCGCCACAAATCCGAAGGTGGCGGTCACCATCGTCGCCGCGCCGAACCCAGACGCGCAGTCCATCCGTTTAACGCCATCGGCGCTCTGTTTAGATGCACACACACTGCCGTCCGGCTGAGGGTAAACCAGCGGTTCACAGGAAAATACACAGTCGATGCCCAGCTTGCCCTTGCTGTTTTTCACGATATTGAAATCATGCTTCAGACGCTCACGCAGCTTGGCGGCCAACGGATCCTGAATGGTTTTAGCCAGATCCGCCACGGCGATACGGGTAGGATCGATCTGCCCGCCAGCACCGCCGGTGGTGACGAGCGGGATCTTGTTGCGCCGGCAGTACGCTAATAGCGCAGCCTTCGCCCGCACGCTGTCGATGGCGTCGATCACATAGCTGAATTCGTTATTCAACAGCTCCGCCATATTGTCAGGGCTGATAAAGTCGTCCACGCAGGTCACCTGACACTCTGGATTGATCGCCAGAATGCGCTCCGCCATCACTGCCGTTTTCGGCTGTCCGGTATGCTGACGCAACGCATGAATCTGTCGGTTGGTATTACTGACGCAAACATCGTCCATATCAATCAGAGTGATCGCGCCGATGCCCGTCCGCGCCAGCGCTTCCGCCGCCCAAGAGCCCACCCCGCCGATGCCGATTACGCAAACGTGAGCCTCGGCGAACAGCGACAGCGCCTGCTGTCCATACAGTCGAGCTGTGCCGCCGAAGCGCTGCAGATAGCTTTCAGATAACCGTGAACTCATGACTCACCACCTTTACGGGATACGACCTGTAGAAAACAAACGGCGAGGATAATAACGCAGAGCGAGGCATTTGCGGAGAGAGAGATGAAATGAAATTTTTGCTCGGCGGCAAATTCGTTATCCGAGCGCAACCATGACGAAGCGGGCGCGGCAACCGCGCCCGACGTCATGATTGTCATTATGTCATTACTGAGAGAAGGACACTACCGGCGGCTTTCCGAGTAACCCGCCGTTCGTGTTTTGCGCCGGCGAAGAGCTCAGCAGCAGCCCGGAACTTTGCGGCTGCGTATTACGCAATACCCAGACTCGTCCGTAATGGTTATAAAAACCGGCGGAATGACCCGCGTCAGGGCCGATCCCCTGATAGATGTCAAAGTGCTGCCCCTTGATTGCACCGCCGACATCCAGCGCAATCATCAGACGCATTTCATAGTTGCCGTTGAATTTGCCCTGATCATCCAGCAGCGGGACTTCCGCCAGCAACACGCTGCCTTCGGGGATTAGCGAGCGGTCGGAGGCGACGGAAGCCTTGGCGATCAAAGGCACCGCGCTCGCGCCGCGCACTAACGCCGCATCCATCGGCTTGAAGAACACAAAGGAAGGGTTCTGTTCCAGCAGTTGGCGAACTTCCTGTTCAGAGTGAGTGTCCGCCCAGTGACGAATCGCCTGCATCGACATGTTTTCTTTTGCGACTTCACCTTCATCGATGAGGACTTTGCCGATACTGCGATAGGCATGACCATTTTTGCCCGCGTAGGCAAAGAACGTCAGAGGGCGACCATCGCCAAAGTCGACATACCCGCTCCCCTGAACCTCCATCATGAAGTTGTCCATCAAAGAGTTGCTCCAGCCCAAAATTGGAGCATTGCTGAGCGCGCCCGCATAAATGCCCGCGCGATCGGGAAGACGGCGGTTTTTCTTGCCGCGCGACGGCATGCCGTAGATGGGGTACTGGAACTCCCCTTGCCGGGTGTAGCGCGCCTGCACTACCGGGGTGTAGTAGCCGGTGAACTGAACGTTGCCGAAGCCGTCTACGCCTTCCATTTGCCACGACCCCAGACCAAACTTGCTCAGCTCACGCGTATCGCCGCCCGACAGCATCCAGTTCTGGATCGCCTGGAACGTAGCGTTATTGTTGCTGTAAAGAGTGGGAGAATCCGTCTGAATGTGCGTGACCTGACTGGCGAAGTCGCCGGCGTTAATCGGCTTGCCGCGCGTGTTCGGCTCGTTCACCATTTTCAGAGGCTGAGTGAGATGTCCGTCTTTATACTGCTGCCCCTGATCGGTAGGCCGACTCTGGCATCCCGCCAAAACGGCGATCATTAAGCCGACCAACACATAACCGCTTCGCCATCCTTTCATCTTTCCCCGCTCTCTTCTCAAGTGGTGTGCAACACGGAACGATAACAAACGGGTGGATAAAATGAAATGCGGCCGACACCTCATGCCAATCCCCTCAGCGTTATCAATCCCCCTACCAGGTTTACGTCAATAGATGAAGAAACAAACAAAGACAAGTGAAATCATTGATTTTTGCTAAAAAGGGGTTGCATAGAAACGCTTGGAGAGTATAGTGCGCTTCCACGGACGCGGGGTGGAGCAGCCTGGTAGCTCGTCGGGCTCATAACCCGAAGGTCGTCGGTTCAAATCCGGCCCCCGCAACCAATTCACGCCTAAAAAGTGAAAGCAGTAAGAAAGAAAAGCCAGAATACGGACGCGGGGTGGAGCAGCCTGGTAGCTCGTCGGGCTCATAACCCGAAGGTCGTCGGTTCAAATCCGGCCCCCGCAACCAATAAATAAAAACCTTAACGGGTGTTTTTTGCGTTTTAAGGCCAGCTGATTCCCGAAGGCTCCAAACAGGGATGAACGCGCCTCAGCCCGTCCTCCCTGCACTATCGACTCCCTAACCTATCTGGCTCGCTGAGCGAAATACGCTTTGATCCCTTCGAGGATTGATTGCGCCACCTGCTGTTGGAATCGTGCGGTACGCAGCTTACGCTCTTCTTCCGGATTGCTGATAAAGGCGGTTTCCACCAGAACCGAGGGAATATCCGGCGCTTTTAGTACCGCAAATCCCGCCTGATCGACGCTATTTTTATGTAGATGGTTGATTTTCCCCATCCGGCGCAGAATTTCTCCGCCGAACTTGAGGCTGTCGCTGATAGTCAGTGTCTGCACCATGTCCAGCATCGTGTGATCGAGATAGCGATCGCCGCTCATGCTAACGCCGCCGATGAGATCCGATTCGTTCTGAGTCTGCGCCAGAAAACGCGCGGCGGAACTGGTCGCCCCCTTTTTCGACAACGCGAAAACTGAAGATCCTTTAGCCGCACGGTTGGTGAACGCATCCGCGTGAATGGAGACAAACAAATCGGACCGCTGTTTGCGGGCTTTCGCCACACGCACCTGCAACGGGATAAACACGTCTTCATTACGCGTCATATACGCTTTCATGTTCGGCTCGCGATCGATCAAGGCTTTCAGGCGGCGCGCAATCTGTAGCACCACGTCCTTTTCTCGCGTCCGATTTTTTCCGATCGCGCCGGGGTCTTCCCCACCATGCCCCGGATCCAACATCACCACCAACGGCCTCTCCCGGCCCGGCTTCCCTGCGAGCGGCGCTTCTTGCGGCAGAGTGCGTCCAAGATCGCCTTTGTTGTAGTCCTCAAGCAGCGCCAGAAGCGGGTCTTCCGCATTGTCGTAACGCCCTTCGACGGGATAAAGATCGAGCACCAGACGATTTTTAAACCCGGCGACCGGCGATAGCGCAAACATTTTGGGACTGACCTGCTGTTTCAGCTCCAACACCAGTCGCACCGTCTGCTTATCGAACTGCCCTGCCCGCGCGGTCTTAATGTAGGGGTCGCCCTGATTGAAGCGTTGGCCTACATTTTTCAGCACGCTATTCAGCGAGACGTTGTCGATGTCCACCACCAACCGCCGGGGATTATCCAGCATAAATTGCCGATACTTCAGAGGATGGCTGGATTCCAACGTGACGCGAGTATAGGCCGATGCCGGCCAAATACGCACGGCGATGACCTGAGAAGTGGCGGCGAGACCAACGCCGGTAACGCTCAATAGCCAGGTCGCGGCCGCACCCTGCAATAGTCGTCGGCGGGTCAGAGGGTGATTCGAATCAGACATGCGGCTCCGGTTTACGTACGGGGTAACAATTAATGACGATGGAAAAGGTTATGTTTTTCAGAAATGCCCGAAACTTTATCGAATCTGCCCCATACTGTCATGAAAAAAGTTTCCCGGTTAAGCCTGCATATTGGAGTTGCAACGTGAACAAATGCGGGCGATGAAATGCTTGCCTTTTATGCTATTAAGCATAAAAATACAAAAATACCGAATAAAAATTCAGGGGGCTCGCAGTGAAGGAACGTAGTACAGAACTGGTTCAAGGCTTCCGCCATACAGTTCCTTATATCAACGCGCATCGCGGCAAAACGTTCGTCATCATGCTAGGCGGTGAAGCGATCGAGCATGAAAACTTCAGCAATATCGTCAGCGACATCGGCCTGCTTCACAGCCTGGGCATCAAGCTGGTTGTGGTCTACGGCGCCCGACCGCAGATCGACGCCAACCTGGTCGCCCACCATTGCGAACCGACCTACCACAAACACACTCGCATTACCGACAGCACCACGCTCGAACTGGTGAAGCAAGCCGCCGGCATGTTGCAACTGGACATCACCGCGCGTCTGTCGATGAGCCTGACCAATACGCCGTTGCAAGGCGCACATATCAACGTCGTCAGCGGCAATTTCGTTATTGCCCAGCCGCTCGGCGTGGATGACGGCGTGGACTACTGTCACAGCGGACGCATTCGCCGTATCGATGAAGAGGCGCTTCACCGCCAGTTGGAAAGCGGCGCCATCGTGTTGCTTGGCCCCGTCGCGGTGTCCGTAACAGGCGAAAGCTTCAACCTGACCTCAGAAGAAGTCGCGACACAGCTAGCGATAAAACTGCAGGCAGAAAAGATGATCGGGTTCTGCGCCGGACAAGGCGTCACTGACCCAAACGGCAACGTGATTTCCGAAATACTGCCGGAAGAAGCGCAGCACCTGATCCAGAGCCAGGAAGAAGTGGAAGACTTCAATTCCGAAGTCGTGCGTTTCCTGCGCGGCGCGGTGAAAGCCTGCCGCAGCGGCGTGCGACGCAGCCATCTCATCAGCTATCAGGAAGATGGCGCGCTGCTGCAGGAACTGTTTTCCCGCGACGGTATCGGGACGCAGGTCGTTATGGAAAGCGCCGAACAGGTTCGCCGTGCAACCATCAACGATATCGGGGGAATTCTGGAACTGATCCATCCGCTGGAACAGCAGGGCATTCTGGTGCGCCGCTCCCGCGAACAGCTGGAAATGGAAATCGACAAATTCACCGTGGTCGTCAGGGACAACCTCACCATCGCCTGTGCGGCGCTCTATCCGTTTCCTGAAGAAAGCATTGCCGAGATGGCCTGCGTGGCGGTCCACCCGGAATACCGTAACTCTTCCCGCGGCGACCAACTGCTGCATCACATTGAAAGCCAGGCTCGTCATCAGGGGCTTAAGCGCCTGTTCGTGCTCACGACGCACAGTATTCACTGGTTCCAGGAGCGCGGTTTCCAGCCCGCCGAGGTCGCCATGCTGCCACGGCGCAAGCAGGAGCTGTACAACTATCAGCGCCGTTCGAAAATACTGGTCATGGATCTCTAAAGCGTTATCGCCAGGCCAGACCGGCGCGAAAGCACTGTCCTTTCGCGCCGCCCATTTCCCCAACCCTTTCTTCTTTCGACCCTCTACTCCGCCATCAAAGAGCGAATGCGTGTCTCGAGTCCGCTGTAGCGCTGCGTCGGCGTGCTGACCGCCCGGCACAGTATCGCCCCATCGCTAAATAACGACAGCCGCTTGCGGGCGCGAGTAATGGCGGTATACACCAACTCCCGCGTCAGAACAGGGAGAAAGTGGTTAGGCAGCGCCAGCGCCGTGTGTTCGAACTCGGAGCCTTGGGACTTATGCACGGTCATCGCATAGGCCGTTTCATGCGGCGGCAGTCGGCTGGGCGCAACCGATTTGGTTCGCCCATCGGGCAGTTGGAAATAGACCCGCAGCTCGCCCTGTTCGTTTGTCATACTGATGCCGATGTCGCCGTTGAAAAGCCCGAGCACCGCGTCGTTGCGCTCAATCATCACCGGGCGGCCCACATACCAGCGTCCACCGTTGAGCGTCGGCCGTTGAATCAATCCCGCCATCTGCAGCGCGCGTTCAATACGCTGATTCAGCCCGGCGACACCAAACGGTCCTTCTCTGAGCGCACACAGCTGTCGGTAACGTTGAAAGGCCTGCAATACCTGCTCCGGGGCGTCGCCGCTGGCAATACGCTGAAGATAATCCGTATATCCCTCCACCGCCTGATCCAGCAGGCGCTGATAGTCTGAGTTATCCGCCAGCGGCAGACAGGCGATATCGCCATACCCCTGCTGCAAAACGGCCAGCAGATGGGCCTCGTCGCCCCGATTTACTGCCTTCGCCAGCTGTCCTATGCCCGAGTCCGCCGTGAAACGGTAACTCTTGCGCAGCAGACAAATGCTGTCGGCCACCGAGGCGTTCGCCGCCGATCCCGACTCCAGCGTGCAGCCGGTAAGGCGATTCAACTGCTGACTCCGCTGCTGACTGTAACCCTGTTCGGCGAAACGACAGATATCGCCGAGCACCGCCCCGGCCTCAACCGAAGCCAGCTGGTCGCGATCGCCTAACAGTATGATGCGAGCCTGCGGCGGCAGCGCGGCTATCAGATTCGCCATCATCGGGAGATCGACCATCGAGGCTTCGTCCACCACCAGGACATCCAAGTGCAGCGGATTGTCCTGATGATAGCGCAGGCGCTGGCTGTCGGGCACCGCGCCCAGCAGGCGGTGCAGTGTGGTGGCTTCTTGCGGAAAAGCCAACCGCTCGGCGTCGCTGAGCGGCAGCTGACTTAACACGCTGCCTAAGGATTCGGTGAGACGCGCCGCCGCCTTTCCGGTCGGCGCCGCCAGTTGGATGCGCGGCGATGGTCCCTTCTGCAACGCAATCAAAGCCGCCAGCAGTCTGGCGACCGTCGTCGTTTTACCGGTGCCAGGCCCGCCGGAGATCACCGCAATCCGTCGGGTCAAGGCGACCGCGGCGGCGATCTTCTGCCAGTCAGCTTCGCCCTCAGCCGCAGGAAACAGCTCATCCAGCACCGCCCGGATACGGGCTTCGTCGTAGACTGTTTCAGCGCGATTACCGGCGATAAACTGGGCGACACGGCTCTCACCCTGCCAGCTGCGCTGCAAGTAGAGGTTGTCCTGCTGAAAAACCAGCGGGGCCACCGCTTCTCCCTCGCCAACGGCAGGATCGCTCAACAGACGCTGTCGCCATTCGGCCTCGTCCGGCTTTCCTAACCGTTGCCAAATCTCCTGAGCCAGCGCCCGATCGCGCCCGTCAAACAGCGCGTTGGGATGAAGCTTAGACAGCGGCAGGCAAACGTGCCCCGCGCCGACGTAGGCGCTGAGGCACGCCGCCGCCAGCAGGAGATGCGGCTGATCGTCTTCCGCCAGCATCCGGGCAAACTGCACGTCCAGCGGACGTAACCATCGCCGCTGACGGGCTTCTTCCAACAGCTCAATCATGCCCGACATGCGCGCCCTCCGTTAACTCTTCGCCGCAAAACAAATCATCCATATCGTCGACAAACGCCCGAGAAGGACGCGTGAAATAGATCCCGTTACCGGGATGCTCGGCGCTGACGCCGCGCAGAAACAGATAAAACACGCCCCCGAAGTGCTGTTCATAGTCGTAATTCGGCAGTCGATGTCGCAGATAACGATGCAGCGCCAGCGTATAGAGTTGGTACTGCAGGTCGTACCGATGCTCCGCCATCGCCCGCATCATGGCGTCCTGCGTATAGGCGCTGGCGTCATGCCCCAGCCAGTTGGATTTATAGTCCAGCAGGTAGTAGCGTCCCTGCCAGACAAACACCAGGTCGATAAATCCCTTCAGCATGCCTTTGACCTGCTGGAACGATAACGCCGGGCAGAGCGCCGAGAGCGGATCGTGATGTCTGATCAGGCGGTCCAACGCATCGGCGGTGAGCATCCGCTGGATCGGCAGATAGAATTGCAGCTCGGCCTGTTTATGTCCGTTATCCAGCTCGGCGAGCCGAATGGCGTCATCGTTAAGCGGGAGCGTCAGAACATTCTCCATCCAGGGCTTCAGCACCGACAGCCACTCATCCTCGATGCCATATTGCCGCAGCTGTTCCAACAGCCACGCGTCGTCGATCGGTTGGGTGAAGTCCAACGTTTCAAATAGGCTGTGCAGAAACGTCCCCGGCGCCGCGCCGCGCGGAAACGAGTGCGGCGAACGCTCTGCCATCTCCTCTTCCGCCGCTTCGCCCATCGAGTCAATATCAAAACGGGGCAACAGCGCCTGGATCGTATCGGAACCGTGCTGCTGCAACCCTGAATAACTGGTCACCCGCCAGCCGTCGCGCAGCCGTCGGGTATTGCGCCTTGCCTCTAGCGACGGCGGCAGCGCCGACTCCGGCTGCCACGGCTGCTCATCTTGCGCAGCCGCCATGTTTAACGCGATATCCTCACCGACCATGCCTTCCAGTTCGGCGATGAGCGCCTCCGCGGTAGCCGCCTGACCGCGCTGCAACAGGTAGCCCAGCGCGCTGTGGTGCATATCGCTTTCGCCCTCTTTCTTCTTTGTACCCTGAAACAGCGGCGCTACCCCGACCGCGCAGTGATAAATAGCTCGGGTCATCGCCACGTACAGCAGCCGTAAATCTTCCGCCAGCCGTTCCTCTTCCGCCAGTTGCTGACTCTCTTCGCCGTTTTGCAGATCCAACATGGCCCGAAAATTCTGCCTGTCGTGGTAAATCCCCTCCTGCTGAGGGCGAAAGTTGCCGATGAAGGGCAGCCAGACCAGCGGATATTCCAGCCCCTTGGACTTATGAATGGTCACTATCTGCACCAGATGGCGGTCGCTTTCCAGCCGCAGCTGCTGGTTCTCCGCCTGTGGGTTAGGCTGGGCGATTTGCTGGGCCAGCCAGCGCACCAACGCATGTTCGCTGTCTAACGACGCCGAGGCCTCCTGCAACAATTCACCGATATGCAGGATATCCGTCAGGCGGCGCTCGCCATCGGCGCTCGCCAGCACATCCTCCGCCAGTCGACGATGCGTCATCAGCGCGCGTAACATCGGCAGAACGCCGCGTTGCAGCCAGAGTTGGCGGTAGCGGGCGAACTCATCCACCAGCGCGTCCCAGTTCGCTTCGCTACGGCTCAGCGCATCCAGGGACGGCGCATCCATCCCCATAATCGTGGTCGCCATTGCCGCACGCAGCGCGCGCTCCTGTTCCGGCGCCAGCACCGCCTGCAGAATCCACAGCATCTCTCTCGCTTCCACGGTGGCGAATACGCTATCGCGGTTGGACAGGTAGACGGATGGAATGTGCAGACGGTTTAACGCCTGACGGATCAACATCGCCTCTCGTCTGCTGCGCACCAATACGGTGATATCCGCCGCCCGTACTGGCCTGGTCTCACCGTGTCCATCCACCAGCCACGCCTGCCCCGACTGTCCGGCGCTCAGCCAGTCGCGGATCTGTCCCGCGCACTGACGGGCCATCACCTGC
The DNA here is from genome assembly GCF_900107885.1 of Lonsdalea quercina. Classification (NCBI taxonomy): domain Bacteria; kingdom Pseudomonadati; phylum Pseudomonadota; class Gammaproteobacteria; order Enterobacterales; family Pectobacteriaceae; genus Lonsdalea; species Lonsdalea quercina. The sequence goes on from NZ_FNQS01000001.1 coordinate 544,563, forward strand.
TGATATTCGCCGACTCCAGAGCCTTCCCGACTACTCAGCCAGAACTGCAGCGCCGGCATTCTTGCGCCTTCCATTACAAAAGCATAAGCGTGGTTTTTCGAGGCCGAATTAACAGACAGAAACGGAATTTGTTCGAAGATGAACGGAGATTCGACGCGCTGAAACAGTTGATTCACCGCATCCACCATACCGGGCGCCGAGCGCCAGTTGGTGTCGAGCGTATAGTGCGACGGCACCTCTGCGCGCGCGCGCATGTAGGTGAAGATATCCGCGCCGCGAAACGCGTAAATCGCCTGTTTCGGGTCACCGATCATCAGCCAGCCGCACTGCGGCTGGTCAGCATAGATCGTATGGAAGATGCGATATTGCTGGGTATCCGTATCCTGAAACTCATCGATCATCGCCACCGGATAACGCGTGCGGATCGCCTCTGCTAATTGGCCGCCTTCCTGCTGCTGCAGCGCTTCATCCAAACGCCCCAGCAAATCGTCGAAGCCCAGCTCCGCCCGCCGCTGCTTCTCCTCCCGCACCGTGCGCTTGATCTCTTTAAGCGCCAGCCAGATGACCAGATCTTTTAGCGTCAGGGATTCCTGCAACAGCCGTTCTACCGCGCTGAATACGGGGTGAATCGGCGGCTCGCCTTTCGTCGTCCGCTCAATCAGCTCCTGCTGACTAAAACGTTCCAACTCTTTCGGTAGCTGATAACCTTGCGTCGGCTGCTCGGCCCACTCGCCCACCTTGCGCAGCCAGTTGGGCAGGTTACGACTGCTGTAGCGTCGTTTATCTACACCGGATCCGCGAATCAGCGCCTCCAAGTCGGACGCCTCGCGCCACGTCTGTTTGAAGGCGTCAATGATGGCAACGATCCGTTGATGCCGCTCCAGCAAAGTTTCTTCCTGCTGCGGCGGCTGACGCAGCGTCGGCATTTCTCCATGCAGATAGGGGACCAACGTCTGCAACAAGGCCTCCGGCCCTGCCCACTGTTCGCTCACTGCCCTGACCACGTCCAGGGGCAGCGGATAGCAGTGGCGACGCCAGAAGTCGGCGCAGGCCTGACGGCGCAACGGCTGTTCATCTTCCAGCAGCCGCTGTTCGAACAGAATGCCGGATTCGAAGGCGTGGGTCGTCAGCATACGCTGGCAGAAACCATGAATGGTGTAGATGGCCGCTTCATCCATCTGCCGCTCCGCGCGCAGCAGCACCTCGGCCGCCTCGCTATGCCACTCCTGCGGGATCTCGGCCAGCAGTTGCAGCATGAGCGCATCGACGTCCTTCCCCCCCACACAGGCGAGATAAAGCTCATGAATATTTCTACGGATACGCTCACGCAGCTCTTCCGTCGCCGCCTCCGTGAAGGTGACCACCAGAATCTCTTCGACGAGTAAAGGACGAGGATAAGCATGTTCACCGCCCAGCCCCAGCAGCAAACGTAGATAAAGCGCGGAAAGCGTATAGGTTTTGCCCGTTCCCGCCGACGCTTCAATCAGCCGCTCGCCGGACAGCGGCAGCGTGAATACATTAAGACTATGCGCAGTCACTGTCGTCATGATTGTTCCGCCTGCAGAGGTGACAAGATGTGTTTTAAGGCGCTGATGGTTAAATGACGCGCCTCTCCAGCCGCCGCCGTCTTATCCATCAGCCTGTTGACGCGGTTAATCCGCCGCAAGATTGAGATATCGAGCTTCAGGTTGAAATCATTCGGTATAAGCATTAATGCCATAGACAACAACGATGGGCTACGTGCGGTGACGGCATGACGCAGCCGCGCCACTTCGGTTAACGCGCGCCTCATTTCGTCGAATCCTGGTCGACACGATGTTACTGCTAAGAGCGCCCGATGCCGATATAGGTAGACATCCGGCATGGGTATGACCTGCCGTTGACGCTGTCCCGCCGTGATGCCTTGCCGTCGTGTGACGAAGCCACCGCGCGGCGTTCTTTTCGACGCCCTCCATTCCTTCGCGTCATCCCCCCCGCTACTGTTCAAAACTGATTAAACCGAACGGCGGGGAGTAACCATGTCTTCGCCGCAGCCGTCACCTGATCAATCCTTTCACTGTCCATCTCCCGCACGATGCGCTGCAGGTAATAATCCTCCCCTTCGCCTGACAGGTTGAAGGTTCCCTGCCACGCCTCCAGAAGCTTTTGCTGCGCCTTATTAAGGGCGGCTTCATCGGTCTGCAGGCTGTCGCTTTTACGATCGTAAATGACGTTCAGCCAGGCGCCGCCGGAGCGATGAAGCAGCAGCAACGGTTGATTCATTCCCTGCTGATAGCCGCGAATCATCAATGCCAGACATTCCCGCGCCTGCGCCTCGCTCAGTGAGGGAAAACGCCAGCCGCTGTCGTCGCGTCCATAGATCCGACTTTCGCCTTGTCCGCCATTCAGACAGTAGGCCAGATGCTCCAGCCACAGCATCATGCCGTCCACCAGCGAAATTTTACCGGGACGCCAGCGCAGTAGGCCGTCGTGCTGAATTTGCGTCAGCCAGCCGGTGACGCGCACGCCGTCCAGCGTGATATCCAGCTCCTGACTGTCCAACAGCGCCAACTGCCGTTCTTCGCGCACGCGAGCCGCCAGATTGCGCATTTCATCCATCTGCGTCTGCCAATACAGCTCGCCGAAGGCGCCATAAGGCAGCGTCCCGGCCGCACGCATACGCCGATACAGCTGATCCGCGTCGCCATCGTTGATCAGTTCGTTCAGTAGCAAAGTATTCATTTGATAACGATCGAGGTGATCGACCCAAAACGGCTCCTCTTCACGTAGCTCCTGATCGTCGAGCACAAAATTCACGCCGAGACGCAGTTGGAAAAACGCGCGGACAGGATGACGATAGAAACGTTTCAGTTCATCCAGTGTCACTTCGCTGTAGTGCTGCTCCGGCAACGGCAGGTCGAACGGCGGTTGGCTTTTGCCTTCACGCCCTGCCGCCGCCAGCCACTCAGCGGCAAAACTCTGCGGCCTGCCCTCAGCGATAAAGTTATCCGCATCGAACGGCATCCGCGGATGCTCACAGCAGAGCGTTGCCAAAAGACGCTCTGCGCTGACATCACCGTCCAGATATTCATCGCCCGGCACGCAGTAACTTTGGGTGATGTAGTCGAGCAGTTCGCTGACCAGTACGGAGGGAAAGCGCCGGCTATTGTCCTGGATGGAGTGCCCGATATAGCTGATATAGAGCCGGTTTTGCGCCGACAGCAACGCCTCCAGAAACAGATAACGGTCATCTTCCCGCCGGCTGCGATCGCCGCGGCGGCGGTGCCGCGACATCAGGTCGAACCCCAGCGGCGGCAACGTACGCGGATAAACGCCGTCGTTCATCCCCAGCAGGCAGACCGCCTTGAAAGGGATTGAGCGCATAGGCATTAGCGTACAGAAATTCACTGCGCCAGCCAGGAAACGCTGGCTGAGCCGCTCCCGGTCGAGCCTGCCCGCCAGCTCGCTGCGTAACAGCGCGACGGGCACGGGCTGCGGATAGCGCGCCTGCATGCCGGTATTGATGATCTGCTGCCAGTGCTCCTCGATCAGCGTCAACGCCGCTTCAGCGTCGCCGTCCGGCAAAAAGAAATCATCGACTAATTGGCGGCACAGCGGTTGCCACTCTTCCAGCGTACGCGGCTGCTGCAAACGCTGCCGCCATTGACTCAGCTGCATCAGCAAGTCCGCCAATTGCCCGGCAAGTTCGGCGATCAGCCCGCTGGACTCGTCATAGGGAAGCACACCCCGCCAGTCTCCCGCATGGCTGTCCATCGCATACCCCAGCAGCATACGCGTGATGCCGAAGCGCCAGGTGTGCTGGCCGGTCGGCGGCAGCATCAGCTCCCGAACGTTGTCGTCATCCAGCCCCCAGCGAATGCCGGACTCCGTCACCCAAAGCCGTAGGCGTCTCAGCCCCTCTTCGTGAATGCCGAATCGGTTCGCCAGCGCCGGAACTTCCAACAGCGCCAAAACCTGTTCCGCCATAAATCGGCTGGTCGGCAGCTCCAGCAGTGTCAGCACCGCCTGCAAGGCGGGATGCGCATGACGCGCGCGCTGATCTGAAATGGAAAACGGCAGATAGCGATCTTCCGGCGCGTTGCCGAATACCGCCTGAATAAACGGCGAATAGCTATCGATGTCCGCCACCATCACGATGATGTCGCGCGGCATCAGCTCAGGGTCGTCCGCCATCATCGCCAGCAGTTGGTCATGCAACACTTCCACTTCACGCTGCGGACTGTGACAGGCATGAACGGATACCGAGCGATCACCCGGCATCAGCGGCCGTTTGCGGCGTTTCGTTTCTACGCTACTGTTTGGCGGCTGTGTAATTTCGCTCTTCTCACCGGTCGCGACGAGACGGCTATCTTCCAGCTCCAGAATATCCCGCTGTAGCGCGCTAAGCAGATGTTGCGCGTCAATATCCACATACGCAGAGACGCCGTTCGTCTCATCCAACTGCTCCAGCAGATGCAAATTGTCACGCCCAAGCTTGCCCCATGAGGCCAGCAGCGGGTTACCTACATTCTGCTCGCCATCATCTTTAAACAGGGATTCGGCACGCGCCGGATCGCGGAATAACGGCCGGCTTTCAGACGTTATCCGCCGATTCTGATACAAGCGCCACTGGCGTCCTTTCAGACGAGCCAGAGACGTCTCGTCCTGAATATCGCCCCAATAATAGCGACAAGGATTGGTAAACAACAGGTGTACGTCGATATGTTTGCCCAGCGCATTCAACGCCTGCAAATAGACCGGCGGCAATGCGGAAATACCGCAGATAAATACGCGATCCGGCAGTCCGGCAGGACGGTTTTCCGCCTGTTCCAGTACCTGGATAAATCGCTGATAGAGGATAGTGTGGTGCCATTCAAGCTGTCCCAGAGATTGCGTGTACTCCACCAGCCGCCGCCAGAGCGGCGCCTGCCATTGCTGGGCATCTCCGGCCTCATCCACATCTAGCCCCTGCTGCCAACGCATAATCCAGTCAGGGCGGTAAATCAGATATTGATCGAACAGATCAGCCGTGCGCCCGGCCAGTTGGTGCAACTTGCGATCGTCGCCATCCTCTTCCAAATAGTGGGCCAGCAGAGCAAAAGCAGGGTCATCCAACTGCTGGGGCAGCAAATGCATCAGCTTCCAGCTCATGGCTTCCTTGCTAAAGGCACTCTCCTTGGGGATTTCGGGGATCAGACGCCGACACATGTCCCACAAAAAGACGCCCGGCAGAGGAAATTGGATATTAGCGGCGATGTGAAATTTTTCGGCCAGTTCGATTTGGAGCCACTGCGCCATACCCGGGCTTTGCACTAACACCATTTCCGGCTGGAAAGGGTCGGTAAGTGGTTGCTGCTGCATCAGCGCCGCCGTCAGCTCCTTCAATATATCCAGCTGATTGGAGTGGTAAACCGTGAACATGGTGACTCCTGACCGTTCGATGCCGATTATGATGTATTCGAGATTGGCTCTTCAGTTTCCGTCAGCGGATAACAAAGCCAACGGGTGAGCGAGGCGGAATAGTGCCGCGGCGTCACCACGGCGGCCGTGACCCGCTGGCATTGCGGGCCATAAGGCTGCACGTTCAATGAACTGGTCCAGCCTTCAGGCAATGACGCGGTGACGGTTTGAACGGGCACGCCTGCGTCCTGCGCCTCTAGCTGCTCATTGACCCACCGCCAGGCCTGACGCTGCTGCCATTGGTACTGTAATGACCGTTGAAGTATTAAATGATATTGCAATAATCCGGTCAGAGAAACTGAGAATAGCACTGCGGCAATCAGCGTTTCGAGCAGGCTGAACCCGCTTTGATTTCCGTCGAACGATAACTTCTTAATGAACGACACAATAACGCGCCTCCGGTTCCGGGCAGAAGTCGAGCCATCCTTGCGACATCGCCTGCAGCAGCACGGCTCCGTCGATCGTCTGCGCCGCGACGCGTTGATACAACCTGAGCGGCGGAGTATCCACCTCCAACTGCCCCTCACCGCGCAGTATGCCCTGATTGCCTGAGGGAGATAAATGCAGACACACCCGCAGATGGTCCATCGAGAGCGTACGGCACTGCCATACATCCCCGTTATCCCGCCAACGTTGGCTGATGCCCCATTCAAGAGACGACAGCCCCTGGTTGTAGGCTTTCCAATAATGCTGCTCGTCCTTGCCCTGTTCTATCCATGTTTCCAGCTGTTTTTGCATACCGACCAGCAGTAACACGCCAAGGGAGATCAGCACCATAACGATCATCAGGGCATTGCCTGACTGGTGACGTTTAGACGGCATCATGATTGCGTCTCCCGACCCATCGCTGCACCTGCTGTTTAATGTGCGGTCTGTCGGTCCAGTAGCCCGAAAGCCCCAGCAGATATAAGGTCCCTCGACTGCCTTGTTGTGAAGAGACATGAAAGCCGGTAATGGTCACCTCATTTGGGTCGAAGAATTTATCCCAGCGCTTTCCCCGGCACCGGGCGTAGCCGGTCTGGACCTCCAAAGCGCCGTTGCGCAGGCGGTAGCTGAAAAATTCGCCCTCAGACCGTTCACCGGGATCCCAGTGACCGCTACGGTTCACGTCGTACGATATCGTCAGGCAACTCTGGGCCGGATTCACGCTGTCGGAGCTCAACGTAATCGCCTCGCTCCGGCAGTTCCCGGCGCAAAACCCCGCGCGAAGGATATCCTTCTCGATAACAGATAAAGCCTGACTGAGCGTCTGCTCAAGACGGAACGCGTTAAGTCCCTGCTGGCTCTGCTTGTTCAGTACAGCAAATAGCTGTACGACTGCGAGAATGATGATGCTGACAATACCGAGCGCCAGCATGACTTCCGGCAAAGAAAAACCGCAGAAGCGACATTTTTTATCCGGCGTCAGCATAAAGGGGTACCCAACAGCGACCGTCCTTCACTGCACAACCTTAATCTTCCGCGCACGGAGAGCACCAATCGGATACGACCCGCCGCATTACCCAAGGTCAAATGGCCCGATTGAGCCGTGTGACGCAGACCAAAGAAGGCAAACTGCTGCGCCGTAGCGTCAACCAGCTCAACGTCGCGGGATGTCGGGATAAAAAAAAGCGCGCTGCCCGCCGGACAGTCGCTGCTTGATGTTCCCGGCCCTACGCACCAACGCTCACCGACACGCTGTATCCGTGCTATCAGCGTTTCGTTACGCCAATTGGCCTGCGTTTGTATCCGCCCCACTACGCTCAGCAACTGCCGGGCATTCTGCTCCAGCAACATCGCCTGTCGATATCCCAACCAGCTGTGTAGCCCTGCGCCGACCAGGAGTGATATCACCGCAATTACCATCACTAACTCCAGCAGGGTGAACCCCTGTTGCCATCCATTGCACTTTTTCATGTCGCTCAGTGTAGCGACAATACCTATTTCCGACAGCAAAATGGTATCGGCTTTGCGCAGCGCCGCGTAGATTTTTTGAAGCGAAAACAGTTTATTACTTTTTAAATGCGAAGCGGTTCGCAAAAACCGTCGCGGACATAAAAAAACCTGTCGGCGAAGCGCCCACAGGATATTTTATGAGTAACCAAGGACGCTGATATCAACGCCGGCGATAACGAGCGATGCCGCCGGCGGCAGGGAAAGAGGCGCTCACGCCCCAAACGAACGACTAGATCGCGACAGGCGCTTTAATTGGCGGATGCGGATCGTAACCTTCGATTTCAAAATCTTCGAAACGATAGTCAAACAGGGAGGCGGGACGACGTTTGATGATCAATTTCGGCAACGGACGCGGCTCGCGGGTCAGTTGTAAATTCGCCTGTTCCAGATGGTTGCTATACAGGTGCGTATCCCCCCCCGTCCAAACGAAATCGCCAACTTCCAGATCGCACTGTTGCGCCACCATATGTACCAGCAGCGCATAACTGGCGATGTTGAACGGTAGCCCCAAAAAGACATCGCACGAGCGCTGATAAAGCTGACAAGAGAGCTTACCGTCAGCAACATAAAACTGGAAGAACGCATGGCAAGGCGCCAGCGCCATCTGATCGAGCTCGCCCACGTTCCAGGCGGAAACGATGATACGGCGGGAGTCCGGATCCTGCTTCAATTGGGTCATCACTCTTTCCAACTGATCGATCTGACGGCCATCCGCCGCGCCCCACGCGCGCCACTGCTTGCCGTACACCGGCCCCAGGTCGCCATTGTCATCGGCCCATTCGTCCCAAATGGAGACTTTATTTTCATGTAGATAACCGACGTTGGTATCGCCGTTCAGGAACCACAGCAGCTCGTGAATAATAGAGCGCAAATGACAGCGTTTAGTCGTGACCAGCGGGAATCCCTGCTGTAAATTGAAACGCATCTGATGACCGAAAATCGACAGCGTACCCGTGCCCGTGCGGTCGTCTTTTGGCGTCCCCTCATCAAGCACTTTTTTCATCAGTTCCAGATACTGTTTCATACTACCTCATTTAAAAATTGAATCGTTGCCATCACTGCCGGGCTGGCTGACGGCGATAAGCCCAAATCATCATCAGAAGGCCTGCCAGCACCATCGGAATCGACAGGATTTGTCCCATGCTCATGATGCCGCTGAAAAGCCCTAACTGCGCGTCCGGCTGACGGAAAAACTCGACGATGATACGAAACATGCCGTAGCCGATCAGGAACAGGCCGGACACACTGCCCATAGGGCGCGGTTTGCGGATAAAGAGATTGAGAATGATAAACAGGACAATCCCTTCCAGCAGCAGTTCATACAGCTGCGATGGGTGACGCGGCAACACGCCATACTGATTCAGAATAGCCTGCCACTCCGGATGCGTCGCCGCCAGCACGACGTCTTCGCCGCGCGAACCGGGAAACAGCATCGCCCACGGCGTGTCGGTCGTCACGCGCCCCCAGAGTTCACCGTTGATAAAGTTGCCCAGACGCCCCGCGCCAAGGCCGAACGGGATCAGCGGCGCAATGAAGTCGGAGACCTGGAAAAAATGACGTTGGGTGCGGTAGGCGAAGCACAGCATGACGACAATCACGCCGATCAGACCGCCGTGGAACGACATGCCGCCATCCCAGACCTTGAATAGGTACAGCGGATTTTCCAGGAAGCTGGAAAAAGCATAGAACAGCACGTATCCCACGCGACCGCCGATAAACACGCCGAGAAACCCCTGATAAAGCAGGTTTTCAACTTCGTCTTTCTTCCAGCCGCTGCCCGGTTTGTTCGCTCGACGAACCGCCAGCCACATGGCGAAGACAAAACCAACCAGGTACATCAGACCATACCAGTGCAGCGATACAGGACCGATGGAAAAAATTACCGGATCAAATTGAGGAAATTCCAGATAGTTCGTCGTCATCAATCACCACATTCTCGTTGTTTTGTCCCTGATTACGGGCTCGGCCAAAGGCAGGAAAACCGGAGGAACGCCTGCCGCATTTCGCGGTTGCGCATAATAGCATAACGTATCGGGGCTCATGGCGGTGTTGCAGCAAAAGATCTGTAAAACATCGCTTCATGATTTGCGGTGACGCAACGTCATCGGCCGCCGCGGATCAGGCCGCCCAGGCCTCGCTCTTCAATAAACAGCGACGCCCACTGTCGCGCCTCGGTGGCGGTCTGCGCCGTCAGCACTTTTTCCGCTAGCCGCCCCGCCTCGTCCTGCTCAATGTGACGCAGCAGATACTTGATACGCGCCACGCTGCGTCCGTTCATACTCAGCGAACGATAACCCATGCCAATCAGCAACAATGCGCCCATCGGCTCCCCTGCCATCTCCCCGCAGACCGACACCGGCAAACGCTGCTGGCGGCACTGCGTGACGATCAGATTCAAGGCCTGCAACATCGAGGGATGAAGGCTGTCGTACAGAGAGCCAACGTGGGGATTGTTGCGATCCACCGCCAGCAGATATTGCGTGAGGTCGTTCGTTCCCACCGAAACGAAATCAATGCGCGAACTGAGATGAGGCAGCAGGAACAGCATCGAGGGGACTTCTATCATAATCCCGATACGCGGTCGGGGCTGCGTGCAATTCGACATCTCCGCGACTTCCCTCGCCGCGCGCTCGATCAGCCGACGCGCTTCATCGATCTCATCCAGACTGTTGATCATCGGCAGCAAAATATGCAGATTGCCCAGCTCCGCATTGGCGCGCAGCATAGCGCGCACCTGAATCAGGAAAATTTCCGGCTGGTCGAGCGTCACGCGAATGCCTCGCCATCCCAAAGACGGGTTCTCCTCGCTAATTGGCATATAGGGCAAGGGCTTGTCGGCGCCGATATCCAGCGTTCGCAGCATGACCGGATTTTCAGGATAAAGGCGCAGCATGCTTTCATACTGCGCCACCTGCTCATCCTCTGAGGGAAATCCGCTTTGTACCATGAAGGGAATTTCCGTGCGGTACAGGCCGACGCCGTCCACCTGATTGATGAAGCGTTTTTCATGCTCGGCGCTGAGGCCGGCATTAAGCATAACCCGCACCCGCTCGCCGCTTTTCAGCATGGCCGGGCGATTGCCGTCATCTTCCGTCAGCCGGTTGAGCTCCAACTCCTCATCCAGTACGCGCTGATATTCCTGTACCAGCACCGGCTCGGGATCGACCAGTAATTCACCGCGGTAGCCGTCAAGGATCAGCAGCCGCTGATGTAACAAAGCCGGCTGAATATCCGCGTCCATCAGGGTAGGGATCCCCATAGCCCTGACCAAGATTGCGGCATGCGAGTTGGCGGCGCCTTCGTGAACGACGATCCCGGCGAGCCTGTCTTGCGGCAGTTCGGCCAGCAGCGTCGCCGTCAGTTCATCCGCCACCAGAATAAAGCGCTCCGGCCACTGTGCCGTACCCTGAATGCTATCGTCCAGATGAAACAGAAGCCGCTGCCCCAGCGCGCGTAGGTCGCTGGCACGTTCACGCAGATAAGTATCTTGCAGCGAGGCGAATTGCGCGGAAAATCGCTCGATGACCACCTTGACCGCCCACTCTGCCGAACTTCCGGTATCCACTTCCTGGCTCAGCTCTCGCTTTAGCCGGGCGTCATTAAGCAAATGGGAGTAGAGATCGAAAATCGCGGCACTTTCTTTCTGCGCGCTGGCGCTGAAGCGTTTGCTGTAACGACGGAACTCCGCGGCAGCGTTTTCCATCGCCAAGAGCAGGCGCGAACGCTCACGATCGCTATCCAGACTGGACGCAGGGAAAACTTGCTCCAGCGAGGGCTGACTACGGTCCTGCCAGCCGGAGGCGATCGCCACGCCCGGTGCGGCGGCCAGCGCGTTGATCCGCGTTTGCCGGTATTGCCCAAACAACGCTTTGATTTGAGACTGGGACAGAATGCTCGCCATCTGCGTCGCCAGCGTCACCATGAAAGATTCGTCGTTTTTATCGAACTGTCTCAGTTCCCTTTGCTGCACGACCAAAACGCCCAGCAGCTGACGCCGATGAATAATTGGTACGCCGAGGAAAGAACGGAATTGCTGTTCCCGAACGGCAGGAATGAATTGGAAGCTGGGGTGGCTTTGGGCATCGGCCAGATTGATGAGTTCGGCGCGTTCGCCGACCAATCCGACAATTCCTTGGCTGAAGGCGAGGGTGACAGGACGACCGCGAGGTTTTTTCAACCCCCGAGTCGCCATCAGGTAGTAGCAATGACGATCGTGGTCAGCCAGGTAAATAGAACAAACTTCAGTGTCCATCGCCAGGCAAATTTCGCTGACCAAAATATCCAGCGCATCCGGTAACTGCGCCGTCGCGGCGACTTTTTCAATGACTTCTCGCAGGCGCGTAAGCATGGTGAGCTGAATTATCCTCTCTTACGTCGGGGACTGGATGGCGACCGGGCCGAATGCTCCTGTAATTGAATCACTGAGGAGATAAACTCCTTCATGACCCGTCGGTAGACGTCGCGTTTAAAGGAGACGACCTGTCGCACCGGATACCAAAAGCTAACCCAGCGCCAGCCGTCGAATTCCGGCGTACCGCTGCTTTGCATGTTGATCTCAGATTCATTGCACATTAACTGCAACAGAAACCATTTTTGCTTCTGGCCGATACAGACGGGTTTTGTGTCCCAACGCACCAAACGTTTTGGCAATTTATAGCGTAACCAGCTTCGAGTCGAAGCCAGAATACGCACATCCCTTTTACGCAGTCCGACTTCCTCATACAGCTCACGGTACATCGCCTGTTCCGCCGTTTCACCAGGGTTGATCCCCCCCTGTGGAAACTGCCAGGAGTGCTGGCCGTAGCGGCGGGCCCACAGCACCTGCCCCTGCCGATTACAAATTACAATACCCACATTCGGGCGGTAGCCATCATCATCGATCACCGGACTACCTCGATAAACTGAAATGCTAAGATAACCTGATTGTTTCACACTCCCGGCAGACGGTAAACTCCTGCTTATCATCGTCTTCTTTAATAATAAGAGACCGATAACCCACAGATTGAATCAAAGTTATAAACATCACCCCGCTAAAATCACCGGTTTATTCACTTTTTCTGTGGACATCTTTGTGAAGAACATCCTGAAGAAAGTGCGCAAACCGGTTTTCAACGTTCCACCACCCCATCCAAAACACTCAAAATAGTTCTTGTAATTTATAGAGTTAAATTACTTTTCTACCGTTTATTCCCCACCCCTAACACTGCACAGATTTCAGTCTTTTCCAAAGTGGCGAAATATCACACTACTTAGAGCTTATCCACAATCCCCCTCCCGTTTTATGCCAAAAAACCAGCAAAACCAGCAAATAAAGCCCTCGTCAAGGCTGTAAATGGAAACAGTGCTCCAGAATGATCCTGTTTATCCCAAAAATCTGTGGATAACAGGGTGTAAAATCCTGTTCATTCCCGGTGGCTTATCGTGAACAAGTCTCCTTGCCCCTTTTTTACCTCGAGACCACATAGAAAAAACCGCTGCGTAATCATGCTATTATTATTTTCATTTTATAAATGGAACCACTATAAACTTTCCCCTAACGGGGTTGTTTCTTTTTTGAACAGTCTGGAAAACTTATGAAGCCCCCTGCTCTCCACCGCGATCCACCTCTCGATGAGCTGGATTTACTGCAGCGCGCCCAGTCACTCGCCGGATATAATCTGGCTGAACTCGCGGCGATTGCTGAACTGCCGTTGCCGGCAAACTTAAAGCGGGACAAAGGGTGGACCGGCATTTTGCTTGAGCGTTTTCTGGGCGCCAGCGCTGGCAGCAAACCGGAACAAGATTTTCCCGAGCTTGGCGTGGAGCTGAAAACGATCCCTATCGATGCACGGGGACGCCCGCTGGAGACCACTTTTGTCTGCGTCGCGCCATTAACAGGCAACAGCGGGGTCACCTGGGAGCACTGCCATGTTCGCCATAAACTGACCCGGGTATTGTGGATGCCGGTGGAAGGAGGAAGGCAAATTCCGCTGGGCGAACGTCGCATCGGCGCACCGCTGCTGTGGAGCCCCAGCCCGGAGGAAGAGGAACAGCTGCGTCAGGATTGGGAAGAACTGATGGATTTGATCGTACTGGGCAAGGTGGAAAGCATCACGGCACGGCACGGCGAAGTGCTGCAGCTACGCCCCAAAGCCGCGAACAGCCGTGCTCTCACGGAAGCGGTGGGCGAACACGGACAGCCGATCATGACGCTGCCGCGAGGTTTTTATCTTAAAAAAACCTTTACCGGACCTCTGCTTGCTCGCCACTTTCTGCTTTAATGGCCACTCTTTACTAGCCTGCAACGACAGAGGGCAGACTATAATTATCGCTTGTGTTTTATTTAAGGTGAATTGATAAAATGTTTGACTGGATTGCGGATCCTAATGCCTGGCTGGCGCTTGGCACGCTCACCATTCTTGAAATCGTTCTCGGCATAGACAACATCATCTTCCTGTCTCTGATCGTCGCCAAGCTCCCCAAACACCATCAAAATAAAGCGCGCCGGATCGGTTTGCTAGGCGCGATGTTGATGCGTCTGGGGCTGCTCGCCTCTATCGCCTGGGTGATAAAACTGACCAACCCGTTGTTTTACATTATGGATCAAGCCATTTCCGTCCGCGATCTCATCCTGTTCTTCGGTGGTCTGTTCCTTATCTGGAAATCCAGCAATGAGATCCATGAATCCATTGAAGGCAGCTCGGCAGATCATGACTCAAAGGTGCATTCGTTCTTTGGCGCCATCGTGCAAATCATGCTGCTGGACATCATTTTCAGTCTTGACTCGGTCATCACCGCCGTCGGTTTGTCCGATCACCTGTTTATCATGATGGCCGCCGTTGTGATCGCCGTCGGCGTGATGATGCTGTCCGCGCGTCCCATCGGCGAGTTCGTCGAGCGCCATCCGTCGGTCAAAATGCTGGCGTTGTCCTTCCTGATTCTGGTCGGCTTCACCCTGATTCTTGAAAGCGTGGATGTGCATGTGCCTAAAGGCTACATCTACTTCGCCATGTTCTTCTCTATGACGGTGGAAACCCTCAACCTGCTGCGTGGAAAGAAAGCCGCTTAGCAGCAGTGATACTCGCTTCGTCAGGGGTTTTCCATGCGAAAGTCCTCTGATAAAAGATGCCTCCAACTCATCGTGGAGGCATCTTTTTCAAAGCAACCGGTGCCGCTATAACCTGCGCTGCGGTGCACGAGAAAGAAGCCGGCACCATTGGCGATCCCTCCTTATCAATGAAGACTCTTCGCCGACTAATTTTTTTACATTTTGTCTGGCTCTTCTTTCCATAAATCCCAATAAAACCTGTTACTTCCTTTGCTAAACTTGCCTTAATTTTTCGAACTATTGCCGTTAACAGTAGGTAACTCCCTATGCAATCAATCATGAAAACGCTTTTGGCGTTCAGCGTCATCACCCTAATTGCCGGCTGTTCCAGCCATTATGTCGTCGCCACCAAAGAAGGTCAGGTGCTACTGACCAAAGGCAAACCTCAGGTTGATGAAAGCACGGGCCTGATGATTTTCACGGATGAGGACGGGCACAAGCATGCGATCGACAACAATGATATTTCGCAGGTCGTCGAACGCTAAGGCTAAATGACGATGTTGCGCCAAGAGGCTTTCCACCTTGACGAGGCTTGGTTTATAGTCAATTGAAGGTGTTTTCAAACGCACCTGCTCCTCTTCAAATAAAAAGGAAGCTGGCACAATGCAATACCATCGTATCCCTCATACTGCTCTAGAAGTCAGCGAGCTGGGACTGGGCACCATGACCTTTGGTGAACAAAACAGTGAAGCCGACGCTCACGCCCAACTGGATCACGCCATTGCAGCCGGGGTAAACCTAATTGATACTGCCGAACTTTATCCGGTTCCTCCGCGGCCAGAAACGCAGGGGCTGACCGAAAGCTACATCGGCTCGTGGCTTAAGCAGCGCGGCGGTCGCGAAAAACTGATCATTGCCTCGAAAGTCAGCGGCCCGGTACGCGGCAGCGATCATAACATCCGTCCTCAGCAGGCGCTGGATCGCAAGAATATCCGTGAAGCCCTCAACGACAGCCTGACGCGTCTGAACACCGACTACATCGACCTTTACCAGTTACACTGGCCGCAGCGCCAGAGCAATTTCTTCGGCAAGCTGAACTACAGCTATAACGACGACAAACCGGCTGTGACGCTGCTCGAAACGCTGGAAGCGCTCAACGAGCAGGTTCGGGCCGGGAAAATTCGTTACATCGGCGTCTCCAACGAAACGCCGTGGGGCGTAATGCGCTATCTGCAACTGGCGGAAAAACATGACTTGCCGCGTATCGTCTCGATCCAGAACCCTTACAGCCTGCTCAACCGCAGTTTTGAAGTCGGTCTGGCCGAAATCAGTCAGCACGAGGGGGTGGAGCTGCTGGCCTACTCCGCGCTGGCGTTCGGTACGCTGACAGGTAAATACCTGAACGGCGCCAAACCGGCAGGCGCGCGTAACACGCTGTTCAGCCGTTTTACTCGATACAATGGGCCGCACACCGAGCAGGCCATAGCAGAATATGTCGCGCTGGCGCAGCGCCACGGGCTAGACCCGGCGCAGATGGCGTTGGCGTTTGTCCGACAACAACCCTTCGTCGCCAGCACCTTGCTGGGCGCGACCTCCGTTGAACAGCTGCGCACAAATCTGGAGAGCCTGACGGTCACGCTGGGTGAAGACGTGTTGAACGAGCTGGAAGCCATCCACCAGCGCTTCACCTTTCCTGCCCCGTAACGCGCTTGCGTCACAACAGGGCCAGTATCGGCCCTGTTAATATCCGATACTGGCTCAAAACGTCACACTGAACCGCATACCTACGCCATCGTCGCGGACTTTGCTTCCGTGCATTCCCTGATATCCCAAGGACAGGCGGGCGTGATCACTGAGGTCCGCCGCCAGTCCGGCGTGCATCAATACGGCATTTTTCGGCGTCGCCGCGCCATCAACGTTGAAGTCATCTCCCCCGTGGGTGAAGTGCAACCGCGCCGAACGATTTCGTTCGCTCAGACGACGCTGGTAGCCGATATCCCCGTATAACGAGAAGGGTGTAACGGCGGTGAAACGCATATCGCCGCGCAGTCCCAGCGTCGAAAAAGCCGAAGCGCTATTTTGCGTATTCCATCCCAGTGCCGCTTCGCTGCCGAACTCCCGTCCGCCCGGCGTCTGTAGCCACACGTAAGCCGCGTTGGCATAGGGTTCCAACCCCGAATCCTGCGTGATGGAAAAACGCCGACTGCTCTCGATAAAGCCTTGCGCCTGATGGGCGTGATAGTTCGCGCGAGCCTTGCCTTCCAGATCGGGTATGTGAAGCGTGCGCTGACTCGACAGATCCAGATAGCTGTAGTTTATACCGGTGCGCCAATCCATTCCCGCCAGCTCGCCATCCAGATAGAGCGCCGCATGATAGGCGGTCACATTCGCGCGAGACGCTCTTTCACCCATGCTGATCCGGCTCTTTTCGCTGCCGACCGCGATGCCCAACGCGCTTGACTCGCCCATCTGAGCGCCGCCGCCCAGGAGGAAGCCGTAGCCCTGATGGTCCACCGCCGCCTCGCCAGCCTCACCCGATAATCGCCCATCGTTAGACCAGGTCGTCAGCCAAAGCGGCTCGCCGTGACGGGAACGCATCGCGCCGTTGAGCGCATCACGTACGTTTTGACTACGTTGAACGATGGCCGAGCGCGCAGCCGCATGGAATTCGCCGCTGAGGTTATCGAAAGCATCGCGTGCCGCATCGGCCGACTTCACGTTGGCGATGGCGCTGTACGCCGCGCCGCCGTTGAGACTGTCGAGCGCGTCGGCCACCGAATGCTGATTGCTTGTTGCCGCCACATCGCTAAAACGTCGGGCGTTGCGCACCGTTTCAAGCCACGCGGCATGGTCGCCATACCCCAAGACGTCGGTAAGAAACGGGGCATCGGCAGATGCGCTCCCGTCGCCGCCGAGCACCAGTTCGTCAAATCGACCGGATACCGAGCCGCTGGCATCAAGCAGCGTATAGCGCGTGCCAAGGGAACTGCGACGTAGATTAATCACCCGCACCGTGCCCGCGAGACTGGCATTTTGCTCGACGATAAGCCTGTCTGAGTGCCCTTGCGCATCAATCTCGAAGTCGTAGATCGATCCCGGCGCGAAACGAACGTTGCCGACGGTTAACGTACCGACGGAAGTACCGGGGGCCAACATGCCGCCCGCGTCGATAGTGACAGAGCCGCCGATTTTGCCGTGTCCTCCCAGCACCGCGCTGGACATAACCCAGACGTCTCCCGCCAGACTCCCGCTGCCTCCGGCGTTTTTCGCCACGACCAGTCTTCCGCCTTCAACAACGGTCGGACCGCGATAGACGTCAGCCCCCGTCAGGTAAAGCGTGCCGTCCCCTTGCTTGCGTAAACCGACGTCCAGATCGTACAACGCGCTGCCCGTATCAGCATTGCGTACCTGAGCGATATCATTGCTCCAGGTGCTGTCGAACCCCTGAGTATCAACGCTATACAGCGCATACCGTCCGCCATAGGCGTCCGAACTCAGATCGCTGTCCGTCAGCCGTTTACCGTCGAGTTTCGCCGGCCCCTGCACCGCCTTATAGGCATTGACGATCCCCTGACCGAACAGCGCCTGATAATCCTCCTGCGACATCAGGGTCATCGTGCTATCGGCGGCGGCCGCCAGAATCGCGGCCTGCACGTCGTCGTCACTCATGCTGTAAAACGGATTATTGAGCTTGAGGGAGTTCACCAGTGCGGCCATTTCCTCGTCGCTAAACGTAATGCCGCCCGTCGCCGCATACACTTTAAGCTCTACGCCCGTCATGTTGAGCGCGCTGTCGACGTTGTTACGCGCCAGCACCACGGCCCGCGGCAGCCGCGCGCCGCTCAGAGGCGTTGCGGTAGACAGCAATACATCAGCCAACTGTTTGCCTGTCAGGTAGGGAAAAGCCTCGCTGACCAGCGCGCCCACGGCCGCCACATAGGGGGCGGAGAATGACGTGCCGCTGAGCGAAGAATAATAGGTCCGATCGTAAGTCGTATAAATATCGACGCCCGGCGCCAGCAAACTGTATTCAGTGGCCCCTTGCGCAAGGTTGCTGAACGAAGCGATAAACGCAGCGCTGGTCGTCGGCTGCCTCGAGTCGAAAGACATCACGCTGATCCAGTTGTTGGCAATCTTGTTCTCGAAGCCGGTCATATCCAATACGGTAGGCAATGCTGACAGCAGCGTCGGCGTCAAATGCCCCTCATTACCGGCGGAGAAAACCAGCAATTGCCCCTGCTCCGCATTGCGCGTCGTCAGCTCCTTGAACCCCGGTATCCAGGTGTCGAATAGCTCGCTTTGAACGTCCGCATCGTAGGAAAACAGCTGATCGGGATAAATATTAAAGCCCCAGCTGTTGTTAACGATCTTCGCTTCGGGGTACTGCGCCATGGTCGCCAGCGCGTTTGCCACGCTCGAGGTCGTTAAGTCGACGCCGAGAGACAAAATATTGGCGTTATAGGCCAAGCCGTGTATGCCGACATTATTTTTTGCCGCACCCACGACGCCGGCTACCGCATATCCATGTCTGTCGTATTCGTCCGGCGTGGATATCCACTGGGTGCCCTCAGCCACGCGCCCCAGAAATTCGGGTCCGCTCAAGTCAGATTGGCTGTCGATAATACCCACCGTGGCTCCGGCGCCGCTGTATCCCAGCGAGTAAGCCTCAGCCGCAAACATCGCGTCCAGCGCGGGGCCATTGTACTGATACTCCCGAGTGCGAAAGGCATCGGCGCTCGCCGCCCCGGCGGAAAATGCGGGCAACAGTAATGACAACGTGACCAAACAGGCCAGCGGCGTCAGTCTGCAACTGTGTTTGTCTTTGTCGCCCGCACGGTGCGGGTTGCGAATTCCCTTCATAAACAATTCCCTGTCAAATGTTGACTCATGGTGACGCGCGGATTGACTCCGGACGCGGCGGTTTACATGACCGCCCCAGGCGTTCTCACCTTGAGTGGGGCGCGCCGCCGGGCGGTTGCCGTAAAAATAGAAATGACGTGATGCGATATGCTGGTCATGAACGGCCCCCTCTCAGCGAAGGAAGGCGTACATCACCCGATATCAGCCAGAGGAATCTGTCGCGTTACGCGAAGGCGATGAGGCGATGGTCCGCCACCAACGAAATTGCCTTTCACACGCCGCAGTCTCCCTGCCATCCCGTCGCTGCCGCGGCCATTATAGGGAAGAACAAGCCATTCAATAACGAGAAAAAGACACTTTACTGACGAAATCCTTACAATATGAGATAAGGCAGCGAAACAGCCATACAAAGGAAAAAAGGGAGGAGTTAATGAAGTGGGGAGATGAAAAGCCGGAGGGCGGCAAGTCCCATAACGATAAGCAAAAATAGAAACGGGGCCAGCAGCCCCGTCGTCTTTAACCCGTTAAGGCAGCGTCTTAAGCAATGTTTTACGCTGTTCTTCCAGACCGGTCACACGCTGGCAGACATCGCGTCCGAAGCGTTGAAAATCCATTTCCTGATTGTTCCACTCCGTTTGGATCGCCTGTTGCAGTCCGCCCAGATTACCCATTACGGCCTGCAACGGATTGCCGCCGCCGTTGGCCATCTGTTTGACGCCCATCTCGTTCAGGCTGTCTTGCAGTACGCCGCCCAGCGTCTGCTGCACAATCTGGCGACCATCCTGCTCCACCTGTTTGATCGCCTGATGGTGGAAAACCAATCCGTCGGGACGGTGCTCAATGATGCGGTCCATCTGCTGTTTAAGCTGGGTATTCAGCGTGGTCAGACGGCCACGGACATTGCTGTCGCTCCCCAGTTGCTGAACGATGACTTTATCCAGCGACTGACGGGCCTTTTCCAGATGCTGTTGCGCGCCCGCGTCTATCCACGGCAGCTGCTCGCGCAGTTCAGCCTGATATTCTCGGGCCTGACGCCGCTGTTCCGACGTCAGGGTCAGCGTCTGGCTATCTTTGACCACATCCCCTTCCGGCGAGAACGTTAGGTTACCGCTGGCGCCCACAACCTTCACGCTTTGCGGCGTGATGAAAATGTCATCCTGCGGCTGAACCGGGCACTGATACTCCGCCCGCGCCTGCCAGGTGAATAGAATCAGTGCACCGAAGACGAGATTACGCAACAACATAGTGACTCCTGAAAAAAAGGGCGCCCAACAGGCGCCTCAATAATAGCCGTAAAGGCGCAAGACCGATGATGAAATCCGTCGACCTACCGCCACGCGTTTCCGCTTTAGCCTAGGTTGGGCGGCAGATCCCACCAGATATCGAACAGCTCACTGACGGTCACGTCGCTTAGCTGCTGTGATTCCAGCCACTCTTTGACCAGCTGACGGTGTTCGTCCGTGCAGTTGCCCAGTTTCTGCTGGCAAACCAGCCCCTGCCATTGCAGGTAGCCGCTGCCTTCAAAAGCCAGACCGCGGGGTTCGATAACATCGTCAACAAAGCGATCCAGCAGCCCGTCGATAGTTTCAACAGACGTGCCTTCCGCGAAACGGAAGCTGACTGAGAAACCCAGTTCCTTGAATTCTTCAATGTGTAACTTTTTACGTAAACGTCGGCTGCGATTAATCGCCATTACTCTTTCCTCTCAAACATGAGATCCCAAACACCGTGGCCTAAACGCTGGCCACGGGCTTCAAATTTCGTTAACGGGCGTGACGCCGGACGCGGTACATAGTCCTGGCTGTCGGACAGGTTGCGATAACCGTCGAGCGCCCCCATCACTTCGAGCATGTGCTCAGCATAAGGTTCCCAGTCGGTCGCCATATGGAATACACCGCCGATAGTCAGTTTGCTGCGCACCAGCTCGGCAAACGGCGGCTGAACGATGCGTCGCTTGTTGTGGCGCGCCTTGTGCCACGGATCCGGGAAAAACAGCTGCACCATCGCCAGCGATCCGGCGGGGATCATATTATCCAGCACATCCACCGCATCGTGACACATGACGCGCAGGTTATCGATGCCGGCTTCCTGAGCGGACGCCAGACAAGCCCCCACGCCAGGCAGATGCACTTCGATGCCGAGGAAGTTCTGTTCCGGGTGCTGTTCAGCCATCGTGACCAGCGAGGCGCCCATGCCGAATCCGATTTCCAGCACGACCGGCGCATCGCGTCCGAACAGCGAGACAAAGTCCAGTGCGTTGTCCTGATACTCCACGCCCATTACCGGCCACAGGCTATCCAGCGCCTGTTGTTGCCCTTTGGTCAATCGCCCCTGGCGACGAACAAAACTGCGAATACGCCGTAAAGGACGACCATTTTCATCAAATTCCGGGGAGATGACGTTATTACTCATAGTGCTTACACGTTGTCAGGGGTTATGAAACAAGCGCGCAGTATAATGGATACCTATGAAAAATTCTTTCCTATCTGCCGACGGTCGTTTCTCCCCTGTCGGGACGCGAGGAGGCGGGCTATCGGCGGGCCATCTCGTTTAAAGTAACGAGTATATATCGCGATGTTTGCGGCAATTGAGTTTAACCAGTGACTTATGCCGCTGGGCATACAGGGTTTTGACACTTTTATTCGTTTCTTCTGCCTCATATCTGGCGCAACGACCGGAAAGCAAACTGATAAAACCCCACATTTCTCCCCGCGCCAGTCGAGACTTGATTCGCTCTCGCGCTTCACTGCCCCCCGAATAAACCCGCTCATTGAGAAAAACCCCAAGCTCATGCATTGAACAGCCGTCCAGCGTGAAAAGCACCGAGTCGATATTGTGGTAGCACATCGACAACAGTTTCAGAAGATTGCCTTTCCCGATAATGAGCAGCCGTTCCTTATTCATATACAAGCTATTACTAATATCGGAGGCAAAACGCAAAAAACGAACCAGATCGCCGATATCCTGCAAAATGAAAATCAAACGTTCGACGCTCGACCAGTCCGGTATGTCAGTAATGACGTCTTCATCCGGTTTTACCAGCAGATAATCCAGTAAATATTCCTGTGGTCGTCCATATTCGTTCAACGCGTGCTCTACTGCGGGGTAATACAAATAACATGACGTCACCAAAAATAAGTTCATCTGGCTCATAACCTTTTCCCAAGTATGTGCAGGCGAATCGTCGGATGCAGATGCAGTCCGAACGAATGCAGATAAATAACGGCTGCGCTTATTGATAGCTCAGCGTGAAATGCGCGGTCGCGCTATAGCTGCCCGCGGCCAACGGTTCGTTGTCAACCTTTTCTAACCGAGCGCGAAAATCCAGCCGGTTGTCGCCTTCGAGTAAGCGGATCTTTCCCGTGTTGCCATTGAGCGGCATCAACTGGTCGGCACGATAGATGCCGATGGCAACCCCCTTCGCTGCTGACGCGGGATCAATCGCCAATCGTCCCGCCAGCGCGGTATTCTCCTTTCCGGAAAAACTCACCACGACATCCTGCAGCGTTTCCGTGCTGCACTGCGTCAGCATGATCGAGAAATCTCGCCACTCACTCGCTTGATTGGTCTGCAAGGCGCGCGCCGACGCCTCCCCCATGTCCACATCAATATTTTCAGAGTCCGACCGCAACACGCACGGCGAGTCCACCACCCGCACATGGAACCCTACGTCATAAACGTAGTCCTGCGATTTCGCGCTACCTACGGCAGAAGCGCTGGCAGCTAACGACATCACGTGCGCCCATAGCACTCCACTAACGGTCCGACGAATGATGGCTCGGCGTTGTATCGCCCTCGTTCCAGCCCTAGTCATAGTTGAAACGCAAGACGATAAATTTCTCAACCTCGCCGGGCACCGCCTCATCGAACGCATACAGCTTGGCGGTGTATTGCTTTTCCACCGTGCCGCTGGCCGGTTTCAATCCGTTGATGAAGCTAATAAACTGATTGTAGACGATATTATTGCCCGTTTCGTTGTCTTCAATTTTCAGCATGGAGCCATTTCCCATATCCATACCGTCAGCCGTTGCCAACGTATTGTTCCTGGAAGCCGTATCAAAGTTCACGGTGAGATCGAACCCTTTTCCGCAGTCTTCGCCGCCGTCGGTCGAGGCGCTGATTTGGAAGTTTTGCTGAGCCACGACGCCCGCGGAAGCGCTGCTCCATGCCTGCACCGTACCGAAATCGATATACCCGTTGGGCGATACGGTCACGTTGGCAGAGCACTTGATAACCTCAATGTTTCTCAGCCCGGACAGACGGAAAACATAGTTACTGTACGGTTTATTGTTGATGCCCAGTTCGCCATCTACCTGTAATACGCTAAGAGAGTCCGCCCCCAAGCTGCTATTGGTGATATCGCCGATTTTTTCCAGATACAACTGCACCGTGGTCGGCATCATGGTGGGATTTCTCGGCGGGTTGCTACCGGACGGCCCCGGCGCGATAAATCGCCCGGTCGACACCCGCGAGCCGCTGCCTCCCCCACGAGAGATCACGCCAAGATCCTGACCGTTGTAGATAATGCCAATGCCGATCCCTGCCCCCACCACCTCTCCGCCTGGATTGGGGTAAAAGTAGGCGTATTCGCCGTTCGGCCTCACACTTTTATAAGCCCAACAGGCCAGGTTGCGGCGGTAGATTTTTGACGTCCACAGGCGACTTCCCACTGGCAACGTGGAAGGGATCTTTAGCGAGCCGATATCTTCACTGTCGGACACGGGCCCATTGATCGTATCTTTCCTACATTCCAGCGCGGAGGCGTGCATAGCCAGCATCAACAGCATGCCGCAGCAGAACCATGGCAGGCAGCATCGCGCGACGGAAGTCACTAATCCGAACATACTCTCCCCTATTCGATACATTCGCCGACGTATCCACTTCTACATGTTTAGCGAGAAATGAGACGTCGCGCGGCATCCCCCGCGTGAGCACCGACATTGCGCCGCTAAGTTCATTCGGGCAGTGTCAGTGCTCCCGCCATCGAGGCGTTGGTCATCTTCGCTTTCGGCTTCAGTGCGTGCGCGTTTCGACTAAAGAACAGGTCGCCTGCTGACAGGAAAAGCGCAGCTCCGGATGGCCGCCGAAATCATTGACGTAGAACAGCGAGAACTCTCGCACCGACGGGTCTTTGATGTCGACGCTGAGGGTTGACTTCGGCGCAATCATAAAAGCTCGGTTCTTCAGAAGAGAGGGCGCCACCTTCTCCCCAGAGTGGCGCTGAATATTGCTTACGGTAATGTAGTAAGGTGTAGGGTTCTCCACCACAAGCTGCTGACCAGACTTGCGGATGTTAAGTCTTCGCTGCCAAACCTCGTTTTTCACCGGCTTAATGTTTTGCGGCCGATAAAACACTTTAATTTCCGACTGCACGGCAATCTGCAGCACGTTGGCCTTATCCGGTTTTGGCGGGATCTCCCGCACATTTAGATAGAACAGTGACTCCCTATCCTGCGGCAGTTGATCGATCCCCGACGTTTTCGTCACACGAATTAGAGTACGACCCCCAGCTTCGATCCGCTGAAGCGGTGGCAACACCATCAAAGGGGCCGAGATCTTTCGGTGTTCGCTATCTGTCAGCCAGCTTTGCGCCAGGAAAGGATGGGTCCCGTTCTCATTAGTCAGTGTGACTGTGCTGGATGGTTCCGCTCCGTCGAAAACCACCCTTGTCCGGTCAAGGTTGATCGCCGCCTGTAAGACAGGAGGAAACATCACGGTGCACGCCAGCAGCGCGGCTGCCAGCTTGAGATGGCAATGTTGTTTCATTCACTCTTCTCCGTTTGTTGTATTCGTAATGTTCGTTGTGGGGGACGGCAGGCAAGGCAATAGCAGGGACTCCAGGCCGGTCAATGTGTGAGGTAAAGTCATTCGACACTGCGCTTCGCCGTCCCATCGAGCCGTCAATTCTTCATTGGCGGAGACGCCGGTGAGGTAAACTTGGCCTTCTTCTGTCACCATCGCGACCTCACGTCCGCTGGCGTTAAAGACTGTCGCTCCGAAGGGGGGAACACGACCGTCTGGTAGCCTGAGCATGCCAAGCACTTTACTGCCGCTCACGATCTCAAATTTGCGGTAGCCAATAGCGCCCTCGGTCAGCGTACCTTGGACAATAGTGGTCAAGGCTTCAGCGTCTTCTGGCAGATGCTGTACATCCACCAGGGTCTGGACATCTAAGTAACTGCTAGCTCCGGTAATCACTGCCAATCCATACGCGTTGGTGACCACGCTGCCGTTGGAGAACGGCACACCCGCCACCTCGTTGGCATCCACCATCACTCTCGTCCCACCATTGATGCCTTTCTGATGGGCTGCGACGCCATGACGCGTCGCAGTAATGCCCCCCATGAGGGAGCCGTTGAGGTAGGTGTACCCCCCTTGCTGCCAGGCCAGCCCCATACTGGCGTTGGTCGCCGAAGCGGTGTAGTTGTAAGTCCCACTGATGTAGCCCTTGCTGGTGGCGTCGTAGCGCGTGCTCAAATTCCAGCTTCGGTTCAAATCTTGTTGGTTGCTGTAAGTCATCGTCTGGGCCACCGTACCGCCATAGCTGCTCAGGCCGTAACCAACGCGTTCGCGGTCACGTAAAGGGAAGGTGAGATTGAGATAAATGCTATCGTCCGTATTCGCATTGTAGAGGGAGCGCCAAGCGGACACCCCAAGGGAGACGCCCTTGAACGGCCCCAGATCCAAATACGTGCTCAGGGAAATGCCGTAACGGTGCTGCGGCTTCTCATTCCAGAATGTCTGTTGCGTGTAGCTCAGGTAGGTAGACAGGTCATTCAACCATTGCCTTTCAACGTTGAAACTTTTCGATAATGTAACGACGTAACGTTCTTTTTCGCTGTGGTACTGGTTTTCACTGTCATTTAATGTGTAGAGATATTGAGGTATCCCCATGAAGGTCTGTTCAAACAGACGAGAACCAGTGAAGTTCACCTGTCCATCTATGGCCTCGAAGCGCTTCGCCCAGTTCACAGAAAGAGAATGCCCATCTTGCAGCGGCTTGTTCGGCAGGCTGGCGCGTGACTGGGTGATATCAGCCGAAATCGCGCCCAGCTGGAATAGGTTGCGCCCCAGTCCCACAGAACCGGACTGATAGCCATCAGACAACGTTGTGCCGCCATACAACGACCAGGCATTACTCATTCCCCAGGAAAACTCACCAGCGGAAAACGTCAGTTTTTCTTGGCGACGTTGGTTTTCCGACGGGCGTCCAGCAGAAATCTTGTACTGAACTTGCCCCGGACGAGTCAGGTAAGGAAGACTGGCCGCTTCGGTCTTGAATGTTGTGACGGAACCGTCTTCTTCTGTAACGCGCACATCCAACGTTCCGGTCACGCCACTATTGAGATCCTGCAGAGAGAAAGGCCCCGCAGGTACCGTGATTTCGTGAATAACGCGCCCGTTCTGCAAAACGGTAACCGTCGCATTAGACCTGGCCACGCCACGAATCTCAGGCGCATAGCCGCGTAGCGAAGGAGGCAGCATATTTTCATTACTGACCAGACTGGCGCCGATAAATCGGAAGCTGTCGAACAGGTTGGTGTTGAGGTACATCTCGCCCAACCTGAGATCGGCAGACATAAACGGCAATGGGCGATAGGCATAGAACTGGTCCCAGGAGAAGTGTTGACTATGAATGCCTTGAGCGGCGTTCATGTAATAGAGGTAATCTGCGCGAAAGCGCCACGCCCCGAAATTGAATCCAGCTGTACCATAGCTACTTAAATAACGGGCTGAGCCACCATCACCGCTACCTCGACGCGCACTGCCCGTTAGGCTGTAGTCGAGCATCACGCCATCGATTCCCTGATCCCATTGCTCCGGCGGCGTCCAATTTTTATTGCTGTACTTCATCCACGCCTGTGGGATGGTGATGTTCAATTCGCCCATCCCAATCTGATTAGAGACTTTGACCCCTGCAATGGCTGTCACATCGGCGCACCGCCCGTCATTCCACCAGTGAATGTGTTCCTCGGCCTCTGTCTTTAACGCCAGTTTTGCTACGATTTCAGCATCCAGGCATAAGCGTGATTTACGCCCGTCAGGGCGGGTAGCCAAATAACTCACTTTCCGCTGATCAATCATTTTATTATTGACCTTAATCATCAGCATATAGTCGTCCGGGACGACGTAATCCGAATCGGAAAAACGGCTTAGATCAATCTGATTGCGTTCATCGACATCCAAGACGCTGGCATTAAATTCCGTCGACTTAACACTATTAGAAAAAAAGCAAATTATGAAAAGACTGTATAGAAAATTACCATTCAGCCTATTTCTGACTCCCTTTCCCAGCATATTAGCCATCAATATGTACCAGTGTGTTTTTAACATCACACATAAAAGAAAAAGGAAGAAATAAGAAATTATTAAACTATCAGCGCAACAACTCGCTTTAGGTTCCATTTCCCAATCACGTGATAAGTTGATACAAAACAAACACAAAGAAACACAAAAAAACAAACGATGTCATTGTATATAACCACCTACACAAAAATACGACCACGTCTAAACTTCTATACAGTTATCAATGGGAAACAAATCTAAAGATAAGCAAGCAATTTTAGAGAAAAGAAACCCATGAATGTATATCAAATCTTCCACCAAACTAGAGCCACCCATAAAAACAGATTTTAAAAACACTTCCTTTATAGAAACAGGGGCGGCTTCTTGAGTTATTACAAATAGCAAGACTAATTTGGCTACTTTCTGTCATTTACCGCTTAAACAGCAAAAAAATTAGCTAAAATCAAACAAGACATTATCAGTTTAAAATCACCTGGCTAACGCTATTTTCAAAAACTTGAAGGGCCTCCTTTCCCATAAAATATGCTTACTCGTAGGAAATAACGAAGTTGGCCGTACTTTCAAAATTACCGGTAGTTACATCCGTATCAGTCGGCAATTTCTGTACGTAAGAAGTGAAGGATAAGGTGTTGTCGCCATTCACCAGTTTATAATTACTCACGGCAGCAGTGGCGCCGTCGAACGAAACTTTTTCACCAGAGTACAATACAGCAATACCTGCGCCGCCTGCAGTACCATGCAGCGCCAGCAATTTGTTGTTTGTACCGGCAGCCGTTCCCCCTGAAAAGACAACTTTGGCACTCGTTGATGTTTCGATAGAACAGTCTTTCAAAGTGATATCGAAAGGTTTGATAACCGAAGTTCCACCACCTTCCAGTACAGTTTTGCTAATTTCGCCAAACTCAATAGTCTGAGCCAAATCATCCTGAGACACGGAGCAAGGTGTATCGATAATTTTCCCGTTAAAGGTGACCGTACCATTGTGGGTATCTGTCGCCTGCGCATCAAATACAGAAAAAGAAAAAACAGCCATCATCGTAGCCAAAGCGATATTAGATAATTTCATTTTCATACCCGTGTTGATTCAATAGATGAAAGCGCGCTTGCTGGCAACCGCCACAAAGAGCGCCCCGACCGGCCAATGCATTGGTGTCAGGATCTTCATAGGCCAGCTTAGCGACAGCGCATTTACCATCTTTCCGCCTTATTCCACGCCAATCCATCATGTAAAGACCCAGTGAAACCGTCATGCGTTGAACGTGCAGTCATCTAACCACAACCCCAAAAACAGGACAATTATATTGAATCGTATATATTTATTTAGATTTTATTCTTGTTTTTTAGTATTAAATAGATTTTTATTCTAAAGGCGAAGACTGTTTGCGCTTTTTTTATGGCGCGAATACTTTCATTAACCGCTAGCCGCTAAATACCTTCCAGCTTAAATGAAAATTAACCAGTGGAAATCAACATAGATTTACATTTACATATATTAATTCCACACTCGCATGGGCAGTTAGTTATTTATTTTTATATTTTTTATGTGCTATAAATACCCTCTCAAGGAAGAACAGTTATCTACAACAGTGACTGTAAATATCGTCGAGAAGAAAATATGCCTTGACAATAAACATCTAAATTTTTGACTTAATTTTACTTAATACCTTCCATATCAACATTTTTACAATTCATGTCTCTATAGAGCATCTATAAATGGTTTATTTGATTAATAAGTCGGTTGTCTATACAGAAAAAGACAACTCTTTAGCATGGATTAATCGCTCAGACGAGGCAGTGTCTTTAAGCCTCCCCGTGGCAAAGCTTCTACAAACGCTGATTATTCATCCGGGAATGACATTAAGTAAAGAGTACCTACTGACAGAAGTTCTGGAGAAAAATGCTCTGGCACCGTCGATGAACAACTTGAACAACTATATTTCGTTATTGAGGAAATCTCTGCGTGAATATGAGCTGGCCGAGTTCCTGATGACGGTACCCAAGGTCGGTATCATGTTTAATACACTGGATATTGAAGTGATATGTGACGACTCACAGCAAAGCTCCGTTCAAAACTCCGTTATGGAATTCCCTCCTCCTCCCCCTCAAACGCAGGGTATCAAATACAAAAATTCTCTTTATTTTGTAGCAATAGGGACGTTAGTCGTATTGATTCTTTTTTATAATTTCATCCTATCAATTGATTTCCCTTACCGAGAAATTTTTAGAGACACCAATATCACAAATTGCGAGTTTTATTATATTGACGATGACGCCATCAATGATGGATTTCAGGAAAAGTATCATTATCTTTGTCAAAACAATGTTGACCTGTACTATTTTTCCAGAAAAATAATCATCCCAAAAATCGCGACCAGAGAAGAAAGTATTGTTATTTCCTGTAAGAAAGAAGGGAAAAGGTGCTCAACGCATGTCTTTATCAACAACCAATAAACCCTTTATTATCATCACAATAACCTTATTGGCCCTATTGATGGCTTTGTTATCTATCTATCATTATTATCGTGTTTACAAAAAGCCGTTGATGTGTCGAGGAGAAATAAGCGCAACGATTAATAATGGGCAGGACTCCATTGTTAAAGGCTATATCATTAATTTTTATTTGGGGGAAAAAGACAAGGGGTCAATGGCTCTACACGGTATCTATATCGATGTTAACAAATCTGCTGATGTATTAGAACGTACACTCACATTCGATTACGACTGGAATGGGAATTACCTTATTATGAAAAACATTTGCATGTTCAAAAGTTCGGCAGATACCGCCCCCGATAATGCCACGCCTTATAGTAAAAATGAAGTCGTCAGGTTTGAAATGCTGACCAATAAAGTTTATCTGATCAGTGCTTTCCGTCCTACGTTCGCCTGCAACGTGCGCTGATGTATCAAGCCCGTGGTCGATAACTATGGCCACGGTTTATCATCCGCATACGGATTCACTTGTGACTAAAATACTCAGGCGCGGCGCCTTTATGCACCACGAAAGGTGCATCATCGCCCTTGCTTTACTTGCCTGAAATTGCACCGCCACTTAAGCCGCGTCGGGGGCGACATAGAATGAAGAACGCGTTCAGGAAACTTCGGGTTTACAGCACATTCACACTGTGCTGGAATCGCTTTCAATTTTCACCGGCCGGATAGCGACCCCTTCTTATGATACAAGCGCAACAGTTCGCGCAACAGGTGCTGGAATGGTATGACCGTTTCGGACGTAAAACGCTGCCTTGGCAACTCAATAAAACGGCCTATCAGGTCTGGCTCTCCGAGGTCATGCTGCAACAAACCCAGGTCGCCACCGTCATTCCGTACTTTCAGCGATTTATCGCCCGCTTCCCCAACGTGAACGCGCTGGCCGCCGCGCCGTTGGATGAGGTTCTGCACCTGTGGACCGGGCTGGGTTACTACGCTCGCGCACGGAACCTGCACAAAGCGGCACAGATGATTGCCGAGCAACACGGCGGCGAATTCCCCACGACGTTCGACGATATTGTGGCGCTGCCGGGCATTGGTCGTTCCACTGCCGGCGCTATTCTTTCTCTGGCCCAGGGACAGCACTACCCGATTTTGGATGGCAACGTGAAGCGCGTGCTCGCACGCTGCTACGCCGTCGCGGGCTGGCCGGGGAAAAAAGAGGTGGAGAAGCAATTGTGGCATATCAGCGAAACCGTCACGCCGGCGCAGGGTGTGGGCGCATTTAATCAGGCAATGATGGATTTGGGTGCGATGATCTGCACACGCAGCCGTCCCAAATGTGAACTTTGTCCGCTCAACAAGCAGTGTATCGCCTACGCTAACCACAACTGGGCGGATTATCCGGGCAAGAAGCCCAAGCAGACGATACCGGAGAAAAGCGCCTGGTTTGTCATGGTCCGGCAACAGCAGCGCGTATGGCTGGAACAGCGCCCAGCCGTCGGACTGTGGGGCGGATTATTCTGTTTTCCCCAATTTGCCACCCAAGAGGAAGCGCATAACTGGCTACGGCAGCGGGGAATGCCGCTGAGCGGGCTACAGCAGGGCATCGCGTTCCGACATACCTTCAGCCACTTTCATCTGGACATCGTCCCTCTGTTGCTGGATGTTTCCAGCCAGATCGCCTGCATGGATGAAGGCGCCGGTCTCTGGTATAACTTAGCGCAGCCGCCATCTGTGGGGCTTGCAGCCCCGGTAGAACGCCTGCTGCAACAGCTGGCTCAGTCGCAGTCCGTCTTCGTCGATGTCTGCGCGCCAAATAATGAGGAATAAGCATGAGCAGAACGATTTTTTGTACATTTTTACAACGTGAGGCCGAAGGCCAGGATTTTCAGCTGTATCCGGGCGAGCTGGGAAAACGCATTTATAACGAAATATCCAAGGATGCCTGGGGCCAGTGGCAAACCAAGCAGACGATGCTGATCAACGAGAAAAAACTCAGCATGATGAATGTGGAAGACCGCAAGCTGCTGGAAGAAGAGATGAAAAAGTTTCTTTTTGAAGGCAAGGACGTGCAAATCGACGGCTATACGCCGGAAGATCAGTAATCGCGCAGGGGCCTGCCGGCCCTGATAACTCACGCTCCCGACACGGCCTGATATGATGAAGAAACTGCTAGCTTTGCTGTGCATCGCTCCGCTGCTGATCTCTTGTTCCAGCAACAAAGGCAGCGAAGATGCGGAAGCCTATGTCAAAGACACCAACGCCTTTGATATTTTGATGGGGCAATTCGCCAATAACATCGAAAACATCTGGGGCATCAACGAAGTGTTGATCGCCGGCCCCAAGGATTACGTAAAGTATTCCGACCAATATCTGACCCGTAGCCACGTCAACTTCGATGCCGGTACGATCACCATCGAAACCATCAACCCGACTAACTACGAAGCCAGCCTCCGTCAGGCTATCGTCACCACCCTGCTGATGGGCGATGACGCCAGTAACGCCGACCTGTATTCCGACGCCAACGATATTCAAATCAGCCGTGAGCCGCTGCTGTATGGGCAGGTGCTGGACAACACCGGCGAACCTATCCGTTGGGAAGGCCGCGCGGTCAACTTTGCAGACTATCTGATCCAGAACAAGCTACAACGCCGCACGGCCGGTGTGCATGTGATTTGGACGGTAACCATCCAGCTGGTGCCGAACCATTTGGACAAACGTGCCCACAAATATCTGCCGCTGGTCCGTAAAGCCGCAGATCGCTACGGCATCGAGCCTTCCCTGATCCTGGCTATCATGCAGACCGAGTCGAGCTTCAACCCCTACGCGGTAAGCCATTCCGATGCATTGGGTCTGATGCAGGTCGTGCAGCACAGCGCAGGACGCGACGTCTTTAAAATGAAAGGGAAATGGGGACAGCCGAGCCGCAGCTACCTGTTCGATCCGGAAAACAATATCGATACCGGAACGGCCTATCTGGCCATGCTGAAAAATGTGTATCTGGCGGGCATTCAGAATCCGACCTCTCAGCGTTATGCCGTCATCACCGCCTATAACGGCGGCGCAGGCAGCGTATTGCGCGTGTTCTCCAGCGACAAAGACGCTGCGGTAAGCGCCATCAACGGTATGTCTCCCAACGATGTTTACCAGACGCTGACGACACGTCACCCTTCACAGGAGTCTCGCCGCTATTTATATAAGGTGAATTCGGCGCAGAGAAACTATCGTCGCTGATGACGCACGTCGAACCTCTGGCCAAGCCGGAGGTTCGTCCGTGGAGGCTCGTCTTCAAAACACAATGGTTGAGGATGTAGTACAAAGGTTTGATGCTTAATCACGGTTGTTGATGCGTCCGAGGCCCTCCATTGACTGACGAATTTACCGTCAGCACCAACAGGAAACCTGTCTATAAGCAAATGCTATGCCCAACCTATTGAATAGCAATAATCACTACAAAAAACCAAAAAGCATTCTATATAGCACTATTTTTTTATAATAACGCATGATCATTATCTTTATTTTATACATTACTGGCGCAGACAATTTTTGCCTAGGATGCCAAGAAAAGGTAGCATCGCAGACGTTTTTCAATTCCTGCCCCTGCATGCCGCTAGGGACTGGCGGTATATGCAAAGGCCGAACTTTAACGGTTAACTCATTAAATAATATGTCATTTCTTTCTTATGAATGATAAGAAACGGGATCTGGACGGGTAATGAACAAGCACAAAAGCAAAGACTCTGAACGCCATGCGGCTAAGCGGCGCTGGCTCGATTCACATGAAGTGGGATACCACAAAACAATGGGTAACAGGCAGGTTCAGATGATCGCCATCGGCGGCTCTATCGGTACCGGTCTGTTCTTAGGCGCGGGCGCTCGTTTACAGATGGCTGGCCCTTCTTTGGCCCTCGTTTATCTCGCTTGCGGTATTTTTTCCTTCTTCATTCTGCGCGCGCTGGGCGAACTGGTTTTACACCGTCCTACCAGCGGAAGCTTCGTCTCCTATGCCCGTGAGTTTCTCGGAGAGAAAGCCTCGTACGTCGCCGGTTGGATGTATTTTCTTAACTGGGCGATGACCGGTATCGTCGATATCACCGCCGTTGCGCTCTACATGCATTACTGGGGCACGTTCGCCGACGTCCCACAGTGGGTCTTCGCCCTCAGCGCACTGGCGCTTATCACCACCATGAACATGATCGGGGTGAAATGGTTTGCGGAAGCGGAGTTCTGGTTCGCGCTCGTCAAAGTCATCGCGATTTCGTTGTTCCTAATCGTGGGGACCATTTATCTCGGCACCGGCCATGAGCTTGATGGCAATCGCACCGGCTTCCACCTCATTACCGATAATGGCGGGCTATTCCCTCACGGTATGCTGCCGGCGCTGGTGTTGATACAGGGCGTGATATTTGCCTTTGCGGGCGTTGAACTGATCGGCACCGCCGCCGGCGAGTGTAAAGATCCCGAGAAAATGCTGCCTAAGGCGATTAACAGCGTTATCTGGCGCGTGGGTCTGTTCTACGTTGGCTCAGTGATCCTGCTGGTGTGTTTGCTGCCGTGGAACGCCTACCAGGCGGGGCAAAGTCCATTTGTGACGTTCTTCAGCAAGTTAGGCGTTCCTTACATCGGTACTATCATGAATATCGTGGTGCTGTCGGCGGCGCTGTCCAGCCTCAACTCCGGGCTGTACTCGACCGGACGTATTCTACGTTCGCTGTCGCTGGGAGGCTCCGCGCCGAAGTTCATGTCAAAAATGAGCGCGCAATCCGTGCCTTACGCCGGGATTTTGGTCACTGTGGGCATCCACGCCATCGGCGTGTTCCTGAACTACATCGTGCCGGCGCAGGTGTTTGAGATTGTGTTGAACATCGCTTCGCTCGGCATTATCAGCTCTTGGGGCTTTATCATTGTCTGCCAGATGAAGCTGCGTCAGGCGATTAAAGCCGGAAAGGCCAAACCGATCAGCTTCAGAATGCCCGGCGCGCCGGTAACTTCCTGGCTGACGCTGGGATTCCTTGTGTCTGTACTGGTACTCATGGCATTCGATTACCCTAACGGCACCTATACCATTTCCACGCTGCCGCTACTTGCCATCATGCTGACAATGGGCTGGTACAGCCTGCGCCGCCAAAAGGAGGATGCGAATTTGGTCAAACAGGAGCACGAGCAGCAGGGGTCCTCAAACTCACAGTAACGTTCCCGACGCCGATTACCGGGGCTTTCGCCCCGGTATGTCCGGTTCCTAATCCGACACCACATGCGCGTATAGCCGTTTCCGCCCATCTTCTTCCGCGACGACGTATACGCCCTGTAGCTCCGGCGCAAAGCCCGGCATCAGGTTCAGACCAGCTTCCAGCGCCAGAAAATAACGCAGCACCGCCCCGCCCCACACTTCTCCCGGCACCACGCATAGCACGCCCGGCGGATAAGGCAGCGCCCCCTCGGCCGCAACACGCCCTTCGGCCTCGTCCAGCGCAATCAGTTCGATATCGCCCCGGATAAAGCAACTGTGCGCTTCTTGCGGCAACATGACTGCCGCCGGGAACTCCGCCTGGCGGAACATCGCTTTCTGCAGGCGCTTCACGTCATGACGCGCGTAAAAATCATGCATTTCCTGGCATAGCCTCCGCAGCGTGTAACCTTCATAGCGCTGATGATGCTTCTGAAACAGGCTCGGCAGAACGTCGCTCAACGGAGCGTTTTGCTCAATCAACTGCTCGAAGCGCACCAGCGCCTGCACTAAATGATGCATCTTGCGGCTATCTTCCGCCGGGGTCAGTAGGAACAGTATCGTATTCAGATCGCATTTTTCCGGAATGATGCCGTGTTCGCGCAGATAGTTGGCCAGAATCGTGGCCGGTATGCCGAACGGTGTGTACTCACCGGTTTCCGCATCAATACCGGGTGTCGTCAGCAGCAGCTTACAAGGGTCGACAAAATACTGATCCTGCGCGTATCCCTCAAAGGCATGCCAGCGCTCTCCCGGTTCAAAAAGGAAGAAGCGGACGTCCTGCGCCATCGCCTCTGTGTCGTGACCCTGCCAGGGTGTGCCGCTCACCGATGTCGGGACAAAAGGCGCGATCATGGAACACCGTTCAAGCAACTGCTTTCGGGTTTCAATGCCCAGCTTCACGCACTCCTGCCACAGGCGGCGACCGCTGGTGCCTTCGTGCATCTTGGCGTTGACATCCAGCGCGGCGAAGAGTGGATAGAACGGACTTGTCGAGGCATGCAGCATAAAGGCATTGTTGAGCCGCTTATGGTTGCAGAAACGCTTCTGCCCCTTGATGTGGGCGTCTTTCTTGTGGATCTGTGACGTTTGGGAAAAACCGGCCTGTTGTTTATGCACCGACTGCGTCACAAATATCCCCGGATCGTTTTCATTGAGTTCGAGCATAAGCGGCGAGCACTGCTCCATCATCGGAATAAACTGTTCGTAACCGACCCAGGCGGAATCAAACAAAATGTAGTCACACAGATGACCGATGCTGTCGACCACCTGACGCGCGTTATAGATGGTGCCGTCATAGGTGCCAAGCTGGATCACCGCCAGACGGAATGGCCTTGCCTCCTCGGCGCGCTCAGGGGCAACCGCCCTGACCTGCTCACGCAGGTAAGCCTCGTCAAAGCAGTGGGCGTCGATGCCGCCAATCAGACCAAACGGGTTTCGCGCCGTTTCGAGATACACCGGCGTCGCGCCCGCCTGAATCAGCGCACCGTGATGATTGGACTTGTGATTGTTACGGTCGAACAGTACCAGATCGCCCCGCGTCAGTAGTGCATTGGTGACGACTTTGTTCGCCGCGGAGGTGCCGTTCAGCACAAAGTAAGTTTTGTCCGCATTAAAGACTTTGGCTGCGAATTTCTGGGCCTCTTTCGCGGCCCCTTCGTGGATCAACAGGTCGCCCAGCGTCACATCCGCATTGCAGATATCCGATCGAAACAGGGTCTCGCCATAAAACTCATAGAACTGACGCCCGGCGGGATGCTTACGGAAGAATTGCCCCCCCTGATGCCCAGGGCAGGCAAAGGTCGTCGTGCCCATTTCGACATACTGGGTCAACGTGTCGAAAAACGGCGGCAACAGCGCATCTTCATACGCCCGGGCCGCCTCCTCCAGCAGAACGGCATGCCCACCTGCTTCGTCCAATGTCAGCCACTCACTATCTGAGGGCAGCATTTCGATACTGCCCTCTTCCGACATGCGCAGCACAAAGGCCGGGATAGAAAACCCCGTGTGATGTAACACTGACAAAATACCGCTGTGAGCTTCCTCAACGGATACCACTACCGCAGCGATATCCGTAAAGTCGGTCTGACTCAGGGCCACTACCGGTCGTTCAGTGATTAAACGGGCGGCAACCGCTGAATTGGCCGCAATTTTCAACTGTTTCATGTAACAAACCCAAACGATCAAGGATGAGTAGATGTGTCCGAAAGACACAGCGCAGGGATGACGTGCCAAACCGTTGCCGGTCGTGTTTCGCCAGCCAATACCATTTAGTGTATGACTCATGCGAAAACCTGCCGAAACAAAGGGGAAATTGGCCCGTTCTATCCGATAGACATCAGTAAAATCAGAGGGATAACTCTATTCTTAATCATGCCTAACAGTGAGCGTCGGCACGCCTCACCGCATGGTGAAGGGAGATAAACTGGAAAAAGAGAATGCTACAGCAGTGTGACCGGAGTCCCGGGACGTCATCAAAGTCGTGGCGCGCAGCGTCTGCACCAGAAGCATTGAGTCCGACATATCAACGACCCTCGATAATCACAGATGAAAGGAAAGTCAAAAACCGCGCAATAGTCGCACTATTTTTTATCCAATTCAAGAAAGCCACGGCCGCCTAAGCCGGGAAATCTAAAATAGCCCTCCCCCCATCTGGCTAGCAGTACTTCTACATGGGAGATCACGACATTGTTTGAAAATAGAGCAAGCAGGCGGCGTAAGGCAGAAACCCGTTGACGGCTCCGGTGATATACGGTTTAATGCGCCCCGTTGCCCGGATAGCTCAGTCGGTAGAGCAGAGGATTGAAAATCCTCGTGTCCTTGGTTCGATTCCGAGTCCGGGCACCACTTATTAAAGAAACCAGCCTGATGGCTGGTTTTTTGCTTTCAGAGATACGGACTCTCCATCGAACTTCGTTCGATTATTCACCGCAAGCGGCTCACCCCTTTGGGGCCAGCGCGTAAAC
This sequence comes from Lonsdalea quercina, assembly GCF_900107885.1. NCBI lineage: Bacteria > Pseudomonadati > Pseudomonadota > Gammaproteobacteria > Enterobacterales > Pectobacteriaceae > Lonsdalea > Lonsdalea quercina. The sequence goes on from NZ_FNQS01000001.1 coordinate 582,754, forward strand.
CGCGCTGTTCAACGCCTACGGCGTAGTCCGAGTCCGAGTCCGAGTCCGAGTCCGAGTCCGAGTCCGAGTCCGAGTCCGAGTCCGAGTCCGAGTCCGGCACCACCTTTCCTTTTTTATTCCTCCTTATCAATCCCTATATTTATGTGATTCAATAAGTTGGCGTGAAAATCTTTCCCGATGCGTTTTGATTTATCCCTTCGTATCGGGGAATTTGTGGGTCAGATTGCGGGTCATTCAGTTCGATGAACGGGAGTGACCCTCATGTGTTAACTGACAGCAAAGTCCGATCCGCGAAACCTCTCGCAAAATCTTACAAGCTCACTGACTCGCAAGGCCTGTACCTCACGGTATCCACCAGCGGCGCTAAGTTATGGTATTTCCGTTATCGCTTCGCCGGTAAAGAAAACCGTCTAGCCTTTGGCCCCTATCCCCAGACTACGCTGGCGGAAGCCCGCGAAAAGCGCAATGCCGCGCGTAAGCTGCTGGCGTCCGGACTCTGCCCTTCTCAGCTTCGTAAATCGAACAACCCCGCCGTTGAGGAATCCCGTACCTTTCAGTATGTCGCTCTGGCATGGCACACCAGCAGTCTTAAACTCTGGTCGGAAGCCCATGCCGATAAAATTCTCACCTGCCTGAAACGCTACGTTTTCCCTGCCATTGGCGCAATAGATATCGCTCAGGTTGAAACCCGCCATCTGGCGCAGCTTATGAAGGCGATTGACGATAGAGGCGTGCATGACGTCGCCGGACGGGTGCGGCAGCATCTGACCAAAATCATGCGCCACGCCGTACAGCAAGGTGTCATCAAATACAATCCAGCTTACGATTTGGACGGAGTCGTGACCCCGGTAGCGACCCAACATCACCCCGCCCTGCCGCTGAAACGCCTGCCAGAGCTGCTTGAGAAGATTCGTAATTACAAAGGCAGGGAACTGACCCGTCTGGCGCTGGAGCTGAATCTGCATGTCTTTCTGCGCTCCAGCGAGTTACGGCTTGCCCGTTGGGACGAGTTCAACCTGAAAGCCCATATCTGGACCGTACCTGCCCAGCGTGAGGCAGTAAAAGGTGTGAGGTTCTCAGAGCGTGGCGCAAAGATGAAGGATGAACACCTGGCGCCGCTGTCACGACAGGCGGTTGCCCTGCTGAAACAAATTCAGGCGATTTCTGGCGAGTCAGTATTCGTTTTTCCAGGCGCTCGCACGCTGAACAAGCCAATGAGTGAAAACACCATCAACAAGGCGCTGCGCGTGATTGGCTATGACACCAAGACAGAAATTTGCGGCCACGGCTTCAGGACTATGGCCTGTAGCGCCCTGAATGAGTCCGGATGCTGGTCAAAGGATGCCATTGAGCGGCTGATGAGTCACAAAGAACGCAACGGCGTGCGGGCTGCTTACGTGCATAAAGCGGAGCATCTGGAAGCCCGAATCGAAATGATGCAGTGGTGGTCGGATTATCTGGACGTAAACCGAGAAGGATATGTCGCGCCGTATATTTATGCTCGAAGTTACAAAAGAGAAGATTGATTGCGGCTAACGCGCTGCGCTTGTTGGCTCCGGACGGGCTTTCTATGTGGTAGAAAACCCGGTCAGGAGCGTTGTCGTAAAACCATTCGTGCATTCGGCCAAGCGTTCCTTACATGTTAGGGTTTGCTATATCACTGACTCCCCCCCGTTCAGCCTTTTGGTTCAATACTGCGCGGGTCTGGAGTTCCTTACGCAGAACACACTTTATCCACGTTGACCGGCGCACATATTGCCGATAAGCGCCCCCCTGGTACTCAACACCCGGCTCACAGGCCTTTGATTTTGCCGCATCTGCCGTTCTGCTAGGCAGACGTTCTGCGGCCTTTTGGCCTTCTGACGGATAATAGTCTTTCAGAATATCGCACTCTTTCTGACTCCAGCGTGAGGGCCGTTTTATACCCAGTTTATCGGCCTTTGCAAGAATGGTTCCCCGCGTTCGGCCCGGCAGCAGCGCCATGACATCCTGCATGGGCATACCGGCAGCGTAATGCACGTAAATCACCGCTTTTTCCTCTTCAGTCCAGAGCTCTGCCTTCCTTCTGGTGACGCCTGTCTTGCAGGCTGAGCATGCCACAGATGAAGCGGGCCGGCCTGGGCTGACGCCAATGTCTGCCGCGGTCCGCGGTCGCGTAGTGATTTTCCACATAACGCATTTCCTGCAAAGTCCAGCGCGACCGGCGATTTCGGCACTCAGCGGGATTTTTCATCTGTCTCTCTGCCCAGCAGGGCATAACGCGCCAGTAATTGCTTCAGGTGCAACGCAGTCTGCGAACGCAACGCGGCCGGGGCAGGCTGGTCTGTCGGTTGCTGCGCCATCTGGCGCAGTTGCTCTTCGACCGGTACCGTCTGGTTAAATGCCTGGGTTATCGTAAACACTTGCGATTTCAGTTCGCTAACCGTCATGTATTTTCCCCTCTGACCATCCAGCTGGTTCAGCCTGTCTGTCAGCCGTTGCAGCTGCGCCATGCCTTGCTGCCAGCCACCTAGACTGTCCGGCGGCGTCGCAGAGGCAACCAGTTGCTGTTGCCACTGCCGCGAGACAGCGTCAGCTACCTCGGTGTCAGGCCACAACACCCGCACCTGCCGAACCAGCGCGGTCCCGTGTGCCAGTGGCCAGTCTGGTGGCATCGCAGCCAGCTGTTCCAGTTGCTGCTGTGTCTGTTTTACCCACTCAGTGTGCTCTTTCAGCCATGGCGGGTTCGTTCGCTGCAGCGAACGCAGGGCCTCCTCCGGCAACGGAGCCGGCGGGAGGGCCACTGACGCCATCAGCGCGTCCTGCTGCGGATTACTAGTCAGAGCGGCATGCCCCCACCACAATAAACCGCCCATCAGCAACGTGGTCAACATGCCGGACACAAAGGGTTTCCAGGGTTTTACGCCCCAGGCAGGTGCCACGCTGACCCGGGGCGCTGACGCAGGCTGCACCACATACACCCACGGAGACGACATTTTCCCGGTGTCTTCCCGGGATACTGCCGCCTTCGGTGTCACAAAGACAGGTGATGTCGTGAGGTTCCCGGTATCGCCGCTATTGTTTTCCAGGCGAACAGCCACGGTGTGAAGCTGCTGACGCAGGTCGTCCGTGCCCGTCTGATGCTTCAGTTCCAGACGCTGCAAGGCTTCAGTGATGGCGGTAAGATGTTTTTCAGCCTGATACAGTGCGCCTAAATCGGTGTAACCCCACGTCTGCGTACGCCCGAATTGCTGCAGACGCTGACTCAACCCCGCCAGTATGTCGATACGCGCATGGACCGGCCGCGGCCAGAGATTTCCCCACTGCCGGGTGACCAGTGCCTCCAGAATGGACAGCCCCTCATTCAGCCCGGGCAATCCCGCCATGTGGGTACGCGCCAGTGTGTACCCGGCAGCCGTCTGAAGTTCGACGCCGTTATGTTCAAACAGACTGAGGCAGCATTTTTCCACCTGTCGCCAGTCGATATCCGGGCGCGCCGGATGCGTCAGTTTGCTCAGCTCATCGCGCAGCGCGGTGAAATCAGGGAACGATCGGGGATCCCCTCCCGTACGGATATATCGTGGTTCAGTGCTTTGCATTGCGGCGTTATCTCCGAACATGCAGGTAAAAAAAAGGGCCCGGCTCCTGATAACAACCCCATTGCCGGTTAAGGCAGCAAGGGGGCAATCACCGTGAAGAAAGCCTCCTCATCGAACGCCACTCGCTGCCCGCCTGGGTTGTGGGCAGGTGTGTACGTCCAGCTCTGACTTTCGGCCGAACGCATAAACAACCGGCACAGAGCAGATGCCGGTTCACCGGCGGCAAGGGTCACGTCCACACACCCTGTCACGCCCTGCCCGTATAAAAACACCGGCGTGAATTTCACCACCCGGTTTTCATAATGAAGTTCAAAGCAGGGAACCGTGAATGCGCGGTTGCTGATGAGCATTTCGGTCAGGGCGCAGTGACGGGTAATGAGCCGTATCCCGGTTTCCGCAAGCCAGGTTTCGGTGTTTTCCTGGAGTGCGCCGAGACGCTGACAAAACGTAGCCAGGTCGGCCTGGCCTTTACTTGCGTATGTGTCTGTGCGCGGCTGGTTATCCTGAAGCTTTTGCAGAAATTGTGCTTTTGCTGACATAGATAGTGTTCTGACCTAAAACAGAGGATTGTGTCGAACTACATCCGGGCCTGGCGACCAAGAAAGTTTTGCTGTTTCATATGGCGTATGAGCACACGGCCTTCGGGCATAAATTCTGTACCATAGCGCACAAGGCCCACGCCTTTCAGTTCAGCATCAATGGCATAGCGCAACTCGCCCGGTTGCGTCTGTTCAAGCAGGACAACGTTAATACTTTTCAAACGTGGCTCATATTTGAGCAGGACGGCAGACAACGTGCCCATCAGTTCATGAGCCGTTCCCGGCATGCCCTGCAGTATTTTTGTCATATCGGGCAAACCATAGTCCGGCAGATGCGCCAGCGTTCCCGCACGGCAGTTAAGAATGCGCTGCATATTATCCAGTACAGAGAGGATGACCTGATTTCCTTCACTGACCTGGTTGAGACCAAGGCCACCGGTAAAATGACCGGTGAGCATTTCATACAGCGAAGGTGTGTTGTGTTCCTGGGGCATCATTCGTCCTTGAGCGGTTGCAGCGTCAGATGGTTATTACCCGCTTCCAGAATGCGCGGCTTATCCGGATCAAGGTCTTCGCGCTGAATTACATACTTCCAGGTGTTGTTGACCATATCCGGGTGACGGAATAGCCCCACTACGGCCACAAACTGCGCACCTGCTTCCATTGGCATGTCGAGGCTCACATCTCCGCCCGGCTTCACCACCACATCACGGCTCGCCAGCAGGTCAGCTTTCAAAATGGTCTCCCCATCTTTCAGCAGCTGCTGGTAGACCGCTTTGTCGAAAGTTTTGCGGCCTTTCAGCTGGTAGACACGGACCACCACCGATTCGGACAGCGAATTACTCTCGCGCGAATCGGTATTCAGCGCTTCACGGGCGGTGAAATCCAGGTGCAGTAGCTTAATCTTTTTGTAGAACATGGCGTTAAATGCTGATTTGGTGCCATCAGTGATGCCCTGCGTCACCCCACAGCCCGCCAGACCGAATGCCAGCAGCGGTAACAGCCAGCGCGAAGTTTTAGTTAAATTTGTACGTAACACGTCGGTTTCCTTGTTGTGGTGTCGCAGGCTCCAGCCCGGCGTAGTAACCCAGTTCGGTCGTAAAGGTCTGCGGGATATCCTCCAGGAGGTCTTCGCCTTCCGCGCCCAGCACGCCATTCATGCCGAGCCAGAAGGGACCTTCGCCGAGCGGCGGAGCGGCCAGCAGACGGGTGGCGGTGGTCAGGGTAATTTTGGCCTTGAATCGCCAGCCGAAGTACACCCGCAGCATCACCAGAAAGTCTTGGTACAGCAGGCCATCCGGCTTCCAGCTCTGTGATTCCTGTTCGTTTTCGGTGTACAGGGCAATCAGTAACTGGCTGTTGGCATCCATTGCTTCGTCACCCAGCGGCGTATTACCGTCCAGCAGAAAATCGTCATCGCCGTAAAAGCCCAGCGGCTCACTGACCTCCACCGGACGCAGACAGTAAGGGCTGACCTTCACAATGGTATCCGGGGCCAGCAGGGTCACCAGCGCCTGCATCCCCTCCTGGGTTTTACCGGGCTGCTGCAGCACGCCCAACAGCGACAGAAAGCGCGACACCGGGGTAGCGATATGCTCTGCGGTGCCCGGTATGCCCAGCCCCACCAGGCCCAGAAGCGACTGCGAAATGCTGTCGGTACCGCCGGGCTCAAACGTGGCCGGGTACGAGTATTTACGCCAGATGCGATAAAACTGCGTCAGGATGCGATGACTGAAGATGTCCAGAAAACCCTGCAGCGTCTCATGCCCTTCCCGGCGCTGGGTGATATCGTCGAGATAGGCGGTTGGCAGCGGCGAATCAACGCCGTACATCCCCATAAACGTGGCGCGAATGAGCGGTGGTTTACTGTCATCCTCTTCGTCATACTCAACGGCTTTGAGTTCGCTCGCCGGAAAGCCCATCCCAGGATGCGGTGCAAAGCGCACCGGGTCGTCTCCGGGATGACTGGTCGAGCCCATCAGCGGCCGGTCCGGATTACGTTTCTCCAGCAGCTGGCATAAGCGGTAAAAATTAATGCGGTGAAGGTCGGCTTCCAGCCGCGGGGTCAGCCGGGAATGCGGCGGTTGTGCTTCTCTTCCCATTCCAGGCGTTCTCCGGTCGGTTGCAGGATGATTATCAGGCGGTTAAACAGATAGATATCGGTGTACAGCGCAAAGAAGCGGCTCAGCATCTCGCCGAACAGACAGATATCGCCGCGCCCGGCAAAGCCGTGACTGTCCAGCGTCACCTCAATCTGCACCCCGCGCACCAGATACCCTTGCTCAAAGCGTTCCGTTTCACTGTGCCTCACATCGATAATCGCTTCCAGACGACGGCGGTTCATCTCGCTGTCAGTCCACTCGTACAGCGCCAGAGTGCCGCGCAGCACGTCGGCATTATCCATCATCGACAGGAAGCCGCTGCCGAGATGGCTCAGCACACGCCAGTGAAAGCGGTCCTGCGCCGGTGGATAACAGGGCAGCGTCGGTGCGCACAGATTGCGCACGACAATACTGGCTGAGGTCGTTTTCATCACCGTATCCAGCACCGTGCTTTGTAGCGCGCGGCGTGGCAGCTGGCCGTTGGTGCCGGTGAGCGTCAGGGAGAGGCTTTCGTCTTCCGGTACGGTGTGGTTATCAAAGGCTTCACCGCCGAGGATAAGCCAGGTGTTATGCAGCCCGGACGGGCCGCGGCGCACGCGGGTGTGGTAGTAATACTCCGGGGCTTCATGACGCATCATCCCCCCCTTGTGGCGGAAGCTTGAGAATGGCACGTAGGTATGCTGGCTCGATGACATCACCGAATCGACCGCGTAAATCTCAGTATGACCATCCTGCACGCGCATTGGGCGCAGCATGTATTCGGTCTGCAACGAGTTGAGCGTCAGCGGGTCAGATTCCAGCGGGAACAGGTTAATCACCGGCACACAGTTCAGGCGCAGGTGTTTTTCGGTGAAGTTAAAGTCATGCTCCCAGCGTTCTGCCAGCACCACGTCGATTTCAAACCAGGGAAGCTCGGCCGGGAAGGCTACTGTCTCCAGCCCACGGAATCCGGTGAACATGAATTTTTCGCGGAAGGTGAAGTATTCCAGCAGCAACTGGTAGCCGCTGAAACTGCTGTCACCCTTCGGCCAGAGAGCGTCATCATCGCCAAACCCCAGCGCGGTGAAATACCCGTCGAGCGGTCTTCTGTCCATGTCACCCGGCATCCGCAACCAGAGGCGCGCCGTGTTCATGGTAAAAGCTTCATGCATCGCGCAGGCCAGCGGTGCATCGGCATTAAAGTAGAACGGGATCTGGCTGAGATCGACACGGCTCCAGTCGGCAAGATGACTGCAGTTAAAGCGCAGGCTGATGACCGAACGCCCGTCAGGGTCAGTCGACAGGCGGGCATGCTCCAGCGACAACGGCTGAAGGGTGATTTCTTTGGTAGTGGTGTAGCGGCAACGCGTGCCCTTTTCACCGATCGGCCGAGAGTTCACCTCGAAACCTTTGACAATGCGCATCTGCTCTTTCATTTCGCGCCAGTCGGGGGTGAACTCCACCACCGACATTGACGGAATGGTGCGCAGGTAATGTGGCCACAGCAGGCTGACCAGCCCTTCGGTCAGTTCAGGCAGGTCATCATCGAGCTTTTCACGCAACCGTCCCATCAGGAAGGCAAAGCCCTCGAACAGGCGCTCTACGTACGGATCGCGCGCGCCCGCTTTATCGAGGTTGAGCATTGCCGCCTGCTCGGGGTGAGCACGGGCAAACTCTTCGCCGGCTTCCAGCAGGTAGCGCATTTCGGCGTCATAATAACGCAGGGTTAAATCGTCCATAAAAACCTGAATATGTGTGTTTTAAAGGTATGCCATATCTTCTTACCCGCAAAGCACCGCACTGCTGGCCGGATCGAGGGCAATCAGACCCGCCAAAAGCTGGTCCATCTCCGGCTGTAACCGAGATTTATCGATTTCACTGCGTGTGGCTTTCATACGCAGCAGTCTGAGGCGACGCGATTTCACTTCAAACAACAGTGCTGGTGTCCACTGCGTGAGGGTGATTGACTGTGCGGCACTGTCGAGCTCGCCCAGCAGATGCAGGGCCAGTTCATTCTTGCCCTTCTGCTCGGCCACACGGGCCATCAACAGACGCAGCAGCCATTTGTCTTTTGTGGTGTCAGTGCCCGGGCGAGTCTGCAGCCAGTGAAGTGTGGAATCCAGACCGTCAGTGTCCGCTTTCTCCAGCGCTTCCGGCTCGAGGGCCAGGATATCGTTACCCGTCTCACCAGCGGCACTGGCCGGCTCATCACGCCAGCCGGACATATCGTCCAGCACGCTCTGATTTATCCAGTTCAGTGTGACCTCATCGGCAAACGGCGTACCGTCGTTAAAGGCCAGGGTTTCAAGCCCGGTAAGGCGGCGCAGCAGCCCTTTCAGGTCGGCGGTGATGATGTCAGCCAGCACATCCTGCCCCGACTTAATCAGGGCCTGGTGGATATACCACTGCAAATCCAGCCAGAGGTGATTGGCGCCACGCGAGAAGGTGCTGTCCGCTTGCTCCAGTATCTCCAGCCAGCTCTGCTGCAGGTACAGGCGTTTGAGCATGGCCCGCTGGTCAGCCCGCGGCGGTTCGATGCGCGTTTTCCCTTCAGCATCCGGTGCCGGGATAGCGCTCAGCGTGTCATGACGTAGGCTTTTCATCAGCCGGTGTGCTGCCAGCCAGCCATCGGGTTGCTCACGCAGATACCCGGTCAGTGTACGGGCCTGGGCCAGCAAATCCTGACCGGAGGTAATGCGGCTCAGAACTGGCGCGTCGGACTCGATTGTATGCGTGGATGTCTGTGACTGAGCCTTATTACCTGCGTTCTGCGGTACCACGGCATCCACACCACCGGCCTTCATCAGGCGAGATTCCAGCGCGCTGTATAGGGCATTCAGCTCTGGCCGTGACGCTTCCGGCTCTGTCTCAAGACTGTCGCGAATAAGCAGCAGCGCCCCGGCGGTACGCTGCGCATCCTCGCGTACGACCTCCGGGTACAGTGACAGACTGTCCAGGACACGGGTACCGGCGAGCCATTCCAGCGCGGCCTTGCGGCTGCGGTCCCGCTGCGGGTGAAGCTGCATGCCATAGCGCTGAAGTAATCCCGCCAGCAGTTCAAGCCCTTCGGCAAAGCCGGCTTCGCCGTCATGGTGCAGACGCGCCCAGCAGTAGTAGGTAGCAATCCGGATATCTTTGGCGGTAGTGGTCAGCAGCTTTTCGGCAAGTGTGCAAATCAGCCCGGTATCAATCCCGGAGAGTTTATTGACCTCCTCGCGGATGCGCTGAAAATCATCGTCATAGCCGGGGTCTTCTCCGGTCGGACTCGCTTCAATGACCGGGGCAAGCCAGGGCTGCCAGTTTTCGGTGCGGGACTGCGCCTGTTCTCTGAGCAGGGTTTCATCCGCCTGACAGGCGGCAACCAGATTGTGCAAAGTGCTCATTATTCGACTCCGTCCATGTCACTGTTTCCGGTGTTAGCCATCAGCGCCTGCGCGGTGGCCGCGCTGTCGACACTGAATATCTGCTCCGGCAGCGTGAACCCACGCAGCGCCAGCAGCGCCAGCGGACCTTTTCCGAGTTGTGAGCGCAGTACCCACTGCAGGGTTCGACCATCCGGCGTGGTGAAATTCATCATCCACTGGCTGCGGTCAAGCTGCTGACGCTTACTCAGGTCCAGCCAGCGAATAAAACCCCAGGTCCCACTGTAATCCCCGAACAGACGCGCACCGGCGTTGACTGAGGTCCAGGTCAGCATGGTCCCAGGCTTGTAAGTGTCTCCCGGCCAGCGGAAGCTCTGCCAGTCGGCCATCTGGTTGAAGTAGTGCAGTTTTTGTCCATCTATTGTTAGTTGAGTCTCCACCACCTGCGGTACCGGGCGCGCCTGAAGCTCGAAGCTGATGCCCTGACTGCCGTCGGTAAACAGGATGTCCGACAACTCGCTCAACTGATTAATCGCCCGCAGGAAGGCCGGGTTAAAGGTCAGCCCTTGGCTGTTGACCTTATCGGGTACCCACTGGCTGCCCTCTTTGTGAAGCACACCGCTGAGTTCAGTAGTCAGAAAGCGTTCAATACGCCCGCTGTCCTTACGCACAAATTCAGCCAGCATCGGCAAAGAGGCATCACTTTTACTCACAGCGAACGGGAAGCGCCCGTCAAAGGCCGTGTGCCAGTTCGCCACCACGGAGCGGCTCCACTTGTCATTCAGGCTGGCCGCCGACGGCTGAAGCACGGTCACCCAGGCCTGGGTCAGCGGCTGCACAAACATCGTGCTGCCAAACCCGCTCCACTCTTCGCCGAGGCTTGCCGAAATCAGACTCCCGTACTGCTGAGTATCCGTGAGGTCCACGCTTTTTCCCTGGAATACGGTCTGCGCCAGGGTCTGCATCATCTCCTGCGGATCAGAGGCGCTGGCCACCTGTTGCAGGCGCAGACGCACGCGAGTGATGCGGGTCAGATACGTCTGCAGGCTCAGGGAGTTGTCAGCCGCCATGACGTTGCTGCCTTTGTTTTTACCCAGAAGCTGAAGCAGTGGGCCAAAGGTTTCATCGAGCGGCCCCTGCGGACCTGACGCAGACTGGTCAATCGCAGGTTTGTCTTTTCCGCCTACGAGGTCTTTAGCCGATTTGATGATGGAATCCGAAAGACCTTCGCTTTTCTGGCCGGTCTGCCCCTGCCAGGCGAGAGTGTTCATCAGGGCAATCAGCGGCGACTGGCGGACATCGCTCATCAGCGTCAGCTGGTCGGTGACGTCCGCAATATTGTTCGCCGGATTAAGCCGCAGGCTGTTGAGGAAGCTCAGCCAGCTGCCGGCAAAGTCAGTGAAGTAACGTTGTGTCAGACGCGCTTTCAGGGCTTCCGGCGACAGGTCTGAGGAGACGGCTCTCCGGCTGTCGCTCAGCACCCAGTCGATTTCATCCCGGCGGGAATTTGCCGCCTTTTCGATAGCCTGCTGAATGCCCCCTTCCCACGCCTGGCGGGTAAACATGCCCGGCACCACTTCATCCGTGATGAACAGTCGACGGGCATCGGTACCGCTGGTCATGTCTTCCAGAGAAACATCGGCGAAGTTACGGCGTACGGATTTGAGCATGTTTTCATACAGGGTGCTTTCCGCATTGCGGCGACCAATCTGCTGCAACAGCACCTGGCGGCTCTGGCTCACCAGCTGCGCATCCGGGGTGATTTTCCACTGTGGCTGCTTTGGCAGTTCGGTGATGTAGAAGGCCCACAAATCCGGCGACAGGCTTTGCCACAGGCCGGGTGAGATGCCCATCCGCGTCGGCTGCACGGTTTTCAGGGTCTGCGCGTAATACGCGCCGTCGGCTTTATCCGGACGGGCCATCATCAGCCAGGCTTTCAGCTGGTCATAACCCGGTTTTGCCAGCTGTGCCCGCTGGTCGCTGTTGGGGGCAGAGTTTGCCAAAGCATTTAGTTTCTGTGTCAGCGCCTGATTCGCCGGGTCGCGTATCAGGCGATTGTTCGCCACGCCGTACCAGGGCAGCATTGCGTCGAGCAGCTGCTGGTTATGGTTCAGACCGAAACGCTGATACCAGGGCGCCCCATCCTGAATACGGTGCTGCAGGCGACCGGCATCATTACGCAGCGTATGCAGGGCGGTCAGCTGGTAATCCGATACGGAAGGATGCTCCACCAGTGCATGAGCCTGCTGCGCCACAGAGACTATCTGCTGGCGGTTGACCGCGAACGACAGCAGCGTTCCCGCCCCCCAGACACCGACAATTGCCATCAGCGTCCAGGCAAGCGTCTGTTCCCACGCCATCCCGACACGGCGGCCACGCACGCGGGTACAGTCGTCCACGATACCCTGCCAGCTCACCGACAGGGTCAGGGCATGGCGCTGTGATTCGGGGACATACTTCTCAGCGTCGGCAGGTGCCGCACCAGCGGTACCCTCTGACATATCAGCAAATTGATTCTCCGGCAGGCTGAACATCAGGCCACGCAGCGGCACTCGCTGCTGGGAAACAGAGAGCCATGGCAGCAGTTGCTGAGCCCAGCGGGCGATACCGCCGTCTTTGAGGTGCTGGCCCAGGCGCAGCAGGAAGTCGTGGCGGTTGTTCTCGGCGACCTGGCTCACCCCCTGCGCCCGCAGGGCCGGCAGCATCAGTTCAAGCTGGCGGGTAATATCGTCTTCTTTTGCGCGCAGCGGGAAACTGGCCCCGACCGTCTGTTCAGGGCGGTTTGCCTGCGACCAGTTGCTGTCGCACAGCTGCCACAGCCAGACCGGGGCGGAATAACGCAGTAATTCGCTGATTTTTTCCAGCCCGCGTAAATCGTTGTCGCTGGTTTGTGGGGTCAGGTTAAGCGACTGTGGCATAACGCGGACAATCCCGTCCAGGGGACGCCCGCGACGCAGCTTGCGCAGCGCGGCGTATTTTTCCTTGTCCGGCTCAGTTGACAGACTGCCGCCGTAAATCAGCACGGTACGGTTGCCTTCAAGCCACTGCTGCTGTTGCAGGCCGGGAACCAGCTGTTCAATTGCGGCTTCGTCGCCGGTGATCAACAACAGGCGGGCTTTATGGCGCCAGAAGAACGAGTACCGTCTTCTGAGATGCTTGCTCAGTGCTGAAAAATCATATTGATCCGACGTTCTTTCTTCATTGTGATTGTTTTCACCATCAGGCGTAACGGGAGAGGGATTTTGTTGCCTGGACAACGTAAAAAATACCAGGGTGCATAATGTGGCGGTCAGGATGATGAAACCTGCCAGCACATACCAGAAATTATCGTCACCACTACCGGAGGGCAACTGCGTTGTCTGTGCAAAAATAAAGAGTATCATCAGCAGGACTGCCACGATGAGTAGCCCAGCTCCCAGTGGCTTTGAAACCTTTTTCATGCCGGTTATTCCTTTCCGGAGTGTCGTGCAACCCTGATAAATTCTGGGCGCTGGAGACGGGCTGTAATTCGTCTCAGCAAAATGGCCAGCCCAGGCAATGTCACTATCAGTGACAGCAGAAGAAGAGTGATCCCTGACCAGGAGAATGCAGTTGAAGGGAAATAGCGGATCATCAGGCTGTACAGCCCGGCATTAAGCAGTAATGCCATCAGAACAGCCCCTCCGGGAAAGGGTGGCTGAATAACGAAATGATCATGCCCGACTGCGGGGGCGGCGTTTCCGAGCGTCACTGCCCAGGCATCATCTTCACCTTCGAGAAGAAGCCACTGGCCGGCGGGGCCATAAGCAGCCATCTCAGCCGCAGCCCCAATCATTGCCCAGCCAGCAAGACCGCCATACCGGACACTGGCGGTGTCATAGTCAATGACACCGCCAGTGCCAATGCTGTCGTACAGAGGAACCGACAGATCATTCAGCACCCTGCTCACTGACTGCCGTGGCGCATCTGACAGTCCACTGTGCCAGACAAGGTGTTTCGTGCTGGCAGGCGTGAGGGCCATATCCCGTAATTCACCGAGTTCCGTTGCAAGCGTACGGATGTTGAGCGGCATCGCCCGGAAAATCCGTAACGCATTTTTTCCTTCACCTTGATTTAGCATCGACGGATGCACCATAAACAACGCGCTGGCAAATTCAGACAGAACATCATCGGGTAGCCGATAGTGCATCGCCAATATGAGTACGGGCCGCTTTATTGGTCCCATAAACTGATTCCAGTCATCAAAGGATGAGTCTGCGTCCTGAAAATGAATCTCAGCTTTCCAGGGAGGGAAACCTGCTGACCAGATACGATGGAATGATTGAGATTCACGGTCTTTGTCGCTACCGTTGGTCTGAACAATAATCTGGAGTGGGCCGGAAGGATATCGCCGCCGAATCGAGGGCATTATCTGAGCAATGAGATGACAAAGTAGCTGCTCAAAACGTGAAATACCGGGCGTAAGGGGGTCGTCCGGCAACAGCGTTAAAGGCGGTGTGTCCGCACTATCCCCTTCTTGTGTATGTGCAAGACGAGACAGCAATCCCGTATCTGCAGCGATGAAAACATGGCTGAGAATGACAAGATGCTGATGCGCGCGTAAGCGCCACTTCAGACGCGTGTTCCGGCACCACTCATTCCAGTTCCAGACACGGATTGCCAGCGTTTCCCAGCAGAAACTGTAGACCGCTATGGCTGCCGAAATGCCCACAAATGTCCAGGTCGTCAGTGGTAACCAGTACCCGCTACTCAGCGAAGGTAATCCTGTTGTTGGTGATTTCAACACAGCAACAACTAACCCAATGAAAAGACCCAGTACAATAATCAACAGACAGACCCAGGGCGACCAGGCCGTTGCTGGCTCTTTTTCAGGTATTTCCGGCAAAGACCATCCCATCAGCCAACCTCCACATCTTGCATACTTGCAATGACGCTCGCGCCGCACTGCGTTTTACAGTTGTGTAATACAACCCCACGCCCGTTTTCTTCATAGGCAGAAACATCACATTCAATAATATTATTTGAGCCATGCTCAGGGCATGAAACAGTATCATTCAGGAGCGCAGCATTTTTTCCGGATATTTCGAAACTGGATGAGGCTGATGTGACTTTGCCACCATGAGAGGTAGCGTCCCCTAATACGACAACATATTTACCCATATTTCATTCCTTAGGATTAAGGTATATGCATTGCAGCTACGTGCATTTATTTTTCAGGGCGCAGACGTTCCATTACATGGGATTTCTTTTCCACTGCATCACTTGCCACTTCTCTTCGAATAATCGCAGGCATGGCTGGGATCGTCAGCTTACCGGTCCAGTAATAATCATCACTTTCCAGCCAGTCAGCCTGATGGCGTAATTCAGCAAGGCTTTCTCTGTCCCAGGAATGCCAGCAGTAGCCGATGGGTAAATCATAGGCAGCGACTCTGCTCATGAAGCGCTGATCCATCGGCAAGGTACTGTGGTCTGTCGGTCGCTGTACATAAGTACGTATTTCTTCCAGCATTTCTGCTCTGGATTGTTTTTCATAACCGACTCGTTCATCTTTTGAACCGGGTCCCGGCTGATAATAACCAGAGGCTTTTTTGGGGATCATTTTCTGGTCAAAGTAACCGTAAAGAGAAATATAATACCGATAATCATAGTCAACAGGGCTACCAGAATAAATATCTCCGTTCTGAATGGTGTCTTTATCTATCTGGCCATACCCATACCCTACTTCCCCTGTTTGCTTTTCTTTGCTCCTATAATCCTGGTCAAAATCTTTCAATTCATCAGCTGACAGCGGTTCAGGAACCATTGGCCCGTTAATGGTCAGTTTCTGTCCATTAACAGGATCAGGCCATGTCAATTTTTCCATTATTGATGTCGTACTGTCCCAGAATGGTTTTCCATCCTCAAGGTTGCTGAAATGGGTTTGCACGTTGGGTTCAACGCCACACGGTGTGTTTCGCCCCAGCATGCGCACGTATAAGGTGTCACCAGCGGCCTTGAAAAGAGGGTGAGATTCAGCAAAATTACTGCTTTTAGTGTTCGGTAATCCCTGCCAGCCAATACTGCGAAGCGGCGAAGAGCCCATCACTCGATCATGAGGGTTACAGTAGATCCAGGTTGTCCCGTGGTTATCGCGCTCCGGTACCCCACCGTGCGTTTTCCCGGCCGGCGTCCAGCTGTCTCCGTCACTGCACACGCCTGCCAGTAATCGTTCACAACCCAGTTGCTGCAGTCGGTTTTTATTTTCGGCCACTTTTTTCACGATATCCGCAAACGTTGCCTCTCTGGCCTCTTTGCTGATAATTTCATTCAACGGATAAGAGATATAGGTCGCGGCTTCATTATCCAGGGCATACGGCGAATTCATCACAAACAGAGCATCCGGGGCTTCGATTGCCGCAGCGGCCAGGGCAATCATAGTGCCCTGACTGTGCGACAGTACCGTCACCGTGTCTTCAGGATGTTTATCACGAATTGTTTTGATTAATTTCGCCAGGCGACCTGCTGCGTGGGCATAATAATGCCGAGGTGGTGCAGCAGTGAGCAGCCTGTCACGCTCTCCATTCAGCAACTGCGTACTGAAGGGGACAGGAACTCCAAGCGCAGAAGGCCAGTTATCAAATCCTTTATCACTCCACAGGCTGACCAGCTGGTTGCAGCCATTCTGGAATGGGCCTCCGCCCCAGTAAAATGGACCTTTGCTTTTTCGCTGCTCAGGAGTCAGGTCATAATAATTATCACCCAGTTTGTTTTTTAGCGGAATTGCATATTTACCGATATCATTATCTGTTGCACGATATCCCCAGTAAAAACGGATAACAGGAGAGCGGCCTTCATCGGTTATTTTGCGGGGAGGTGTTATCCATTTTTTCTTTTTTGGATTATTCTTATCACCATAGCAACTTATCCATTCCGGGCTATTTTTATCGCAGTTTTCAAAATCGCCTTTAGCATATATATTTTCTACAAGTATATGCTCACCATTAAGGCCCAGTCGTTGATTTAATCCATCGCACAATGCTTTCTCAGCATCATTATACCACTCACCTTCAGAGTTAACTCCGTGCACAAAAATTGCTAGTCCGGGTAACTGTAATGGCGGCCGCACCTCAGCATTCACTTTGACATTTTTATGTGAGGTAGTGGAATAAGCAAAAGGAGTGCCGTTATCTGTCATCAGGACATCGACTTTGCGTGTAGGGGAGGTTTTATTGTTATTCATCAGAAATTCTCCCTTCGGGTTGTACAGGCTCCAGTCGACGGTCACACTGCATTTTCCCTTCTCCTTCTCTGGGATAGAACTTTGACATATCTATTTTAAAGAAACCTCCAACGGGTTTCACCTCCCCCGGCCTGAGCAAACTATACTCATCCTCTGATTTAGCTACCCCCAGTCCATTCTCATTATCAAAATTCCATCTATCTACAACAGGGTATACTCTTCCCCTCCCCCGATAATAAATCATATAAACGCTGTCATTAGTCACCAGCATATCGTAGTCTTTTGTATCGCCATTCGGGTCCTGCGTATTTGACCCGTAAGGCGCCGAGCGTATTGTTTTACCACCATCTGTCGTCACAGCAATAACATTCAGACATCCTTTATCAGAACCCTTACACGCAGCCTTATTATCATTTGCTGTTATTGGAAAAGCTAAATAATCATCACGCGTTGACAACCAGAATAGTCGCCCTTTAAATAAATAACCTGAAGAGGGTGATATCTGCGTATGGATCCCTTTCGCTTTGTTGTTATAAAATGTTTTTCCATTTTCGCAGCGAGTGTACTCTTCAAGCGTAAAGTAGCGATCTTTGTCAATGCGATAAATTATCTGCGGAGGGCCATACACCTCAGGTTGCTGTTTTTTCTTTTCCGGCGCTGCCTGCGTATTCTGCATTGCAGAAAAAGGATTCACAAAAGCAACACCGCCACCATAAGGACCAGCCACACAACCACTCAGGATAAATACACCATATATAAAGCAGAGACGCATAATTATATTTATCATAACCCTATTCCTTTCTTTATTTCTTCAGAACGATCTTCAGTCCATCAACCGCTTTGGACATTATTAACGATGAGTTTCCAGAGCTGTCTGTTATGCCAGACAGAACCTTCCCATCCGGCATATGAATGTCATAATTCTGATTTGCCAGCGGCTTTCCTGTAACAGGATGGGTAATGACGAATTTCTCATCAAATGTCGATGGCTCAAATGACTTCATCACGCCCTGCATGCTACCTGAACCTGCTTTTTTGATACCGGCATTTTTAATAAGTAGTTTGCCAGGGCCGCCAACCTCAACATTGCCGTCTTTAATTTTGATATAGCCACCGCCACATATCAGTGTCAGCTCGTCCTGGGCCGTAACGACCAGTTTCTTGCCACTCGAAATATGCGTGTCCTGTGTCGACCAGGTGGTGATATTCCCGCCCTGAGCCTGAATATCAATATCGTTTTGCGAACTGAACAGTTTAGCCCCTTCACGGCTGTACAGGCTGAGTTGCTTACCGGCCGCCAGCGTAAAGTCCTTCTGCGCACCGACATCCAGCTGTTTACCCGCCGTCAGCGTCAGATTATCACTGGCTGATAACTGCATATCTTCGCCGCTCACCAGTGCCATTCCTTTTGGCGCACTACCCAGGATAACCTCCTCATGCAGTTGTTCAATTTTCTGCTTCAGGAGTTTTTGCTGACGGCTGACATCGGCAGCCAGCGCCTGAGCCTGTTGTGCACTGGCGGCAAGGGATTCCATCTCCATTAATGCTGCTGAAAGCCGTGCGAGGGCTGCCCCCATCTCCAGCACCTGGCCCTGCGCCATGGCCTGCCCATCAGCGCTGATAAACAGCCCTTTCTGTGCCCGGATGGCTCCCCAGCTGTCGGTTCTTAGCTCAAAGCCCTCACCGCGCTGTTGTTTTTCGCTGTCGACCAGATGCCCCAGATTCAGCTGACTCTTGCCGCCGTACTCGGTGGAGACCTTGATATGCTCCTGCCCGCGGTTATCGTCGAGGCGGATTTTGTTGTTCGCCGGCGTGCGCAGCACGTTGCGTTTGTAGTTCTGGATGGTGACGTGGTCGCCGTGGGCCGAGTCGTGCAGCACGCCGGAGATGTACGGTCTGTCCGGGTTGCCGTCCTCAAAGCCAATCGCCACCTCGGTGCCCGCCAGCAGCGGCAGATGCAGACCGTAGGTATCGCCGGCATAGGGGCGGGACTGGCGCACCCACAGGCTCTCGAACCCGGTCTCCCAGTTGTCGCGGTCAAACAGCATGTTGACGCGGTAGCGGCCGTCTTTATCGATATGGCCGTAGGTGTCGTTCTCGGTGGTGCTGGTGACGCGGGCCGGTAAGGTGCCGGCCATCACCGGGCGTGAGCCAGGCTCCGGGCGGAAGCAAAAATCCGGGCTGTCCGGGATACCGTCAAAATGTACTTCAAAATCGCGGTCGCGGCGGGCATGGCTGTGCATCGCCGTGATGACCACGCCCTGAGCAAACACCTCTGCCACTTCGTAGCCGCCGGTGACGTTCAGCAGCATACCCGGAGAGAGAGTCGGACAGCTGGTGATGGCATGGGTCTGGGTCTGGCCATTCAGATAGCGCTCATGACGAATGCGGGCGTAAAACGCACCGGACTCCGGGGCGGGGTTGCGGTCATACGCGCTGCCTGGCGTCAGATAGTTATCAGCATAGTGATAGGCATCGCCGTAAGTGGTGCTGTCGCCGCGGGTTGCATCCACCTGGGTGTTCATGTCTTCCGTGGCCTGGCGGTAGTTGTAGTCGCGGGTGCTGACCTGCTTCTGCACCACGTTATGATGGCTCTCCATGCCCCAGACCGAGTCCACCCCTTCCGAATGCTGCCCAGAAGGCGGAATCGACGGCAGGGTCAGGCCTTTTTCATACCCCTGCTGACCGTCACAGAACTCCACCACGTCGATATTCAGGCGCGTGTCGGTGGTAAAGCGAAACCAGATACCCACCTCACCCAACAGGCGGGTAATAAAGTGCAGGTCGTTTTCTCCGTACTGCATGACCTGCTCACGGCGCGGGTACTCTTTTGAGAGCGAGAACAGAAAATCCTGGCCGCGCAGGTTGTGACGCTCGCGCAGGATTTTTTCCACGATTTGCGGGACCGACATGTCCTGATAAATGGCGTTCTGATGCGAACGGTCAAGCAGCGCCAGGCGTGGCCGGAGCGTCAGGGCGTAGTGGGTTTCATCCTTTGAGGTGCTGAGGCGTTCAAAGCCCGTCACCACGCCCTGGATTACCCGCACCGGCTGCTGAACCTTAATACCAAAGCCCTGGTCCACCGGGGCCTGCAGCCTCAGGGAGCCGGCCTTCATCAGCATCATCTCTTTGCTGATGGCATGGTCAGCGCTGGTGAATTCAATCCGATAGCTGAACGGCGTGCTCAGGGCTTCGTTACCTTCAAAGGCCAGTACGTCCAGTTCGGGCTCACACCCTTTAACCGACAGCAGGTGGTGGTTGTGGCTGAACCTTATCGGGAGATTCGTACTCATGCGTCAGTTCCTTCTGTCTCTGTATTCCAGGGGGCAAACGCCAGCACGATGCCCTCATCGTCGCTCCACTCCAGGGTCAGTAATTTGGGCTTCTGCTTCGCCGCCATGTGGGTGAGTAGTTGCTGGCTGAGTACCGGCAGAATTTGTTGATTGAGCAGACTGTCGACGTTACGCGCGCCAGTATCCGGCAGCAGGCAGGCGGCGGTCAGCGCGTCGTACAGGCTCTCATCAATCTGCGTGGTCAGGCCATAATGACGATGCAGGCGCTTGCTGACCTGGGCGAGCTTCATTTCCACGATGGTACGCATAGCTGCCTCCGCCAGTGGGCGATAAATCACGGTCTGGAAGCGGGCCAGCAGCGCCGGCTGGAAGTGGTCGCGCAGGATCGGACGCAGCCGTTCGTGCAGGTCGCCTTCGGTGGCCTCCGGCTGTTCATCGAGTAACTGCATCAGGTGGTCGCTGCCGAGGTTGGAGGTCATCAGGATGACGGTGTTACGGAAGTCGATTTCGCGCCCTTCGCCGTCGCGCATAAAGCCACGGTCAAACACCTGGTAGAACAGGTTCATCACGTCGCGGTGGGCCTTTTCCACTTCATCCAGCAGCACCACACTGTACGGACGCTTGCGCACGGCTTCGGTGAGAATGCCGCCCTGACCGTAGCCGACATAACCCGGCGGGGAGCCTTTCAGCTGCGACACCGTGTGCGGCTCCTGGTATTCGGACAGGTTGATGGTAATCAGTGACTTCTCGCCGCCGTACAGCGCATCCGCCAGCGCCAGCGCGGTTTCGGTCTTACCGACGCCGCTCGGGCCAACCAGCAGGAACACGCCCTGCGGGCCGTTTTCGGACGTCAGCCCGGTCTTCGCCGCGCGCAGGCGCTGAGCGATGGCCTCAAGGGAAGCATCCTGGCCGACGACGCGGCTGCCGATTTCGTTTTCCAGGCTCAGCAGCCCGGTCTGTTCGTCTTTCATCAGCGAAGACAGCGGCACGCCGGTCCAGTCGGCGATCACGTTAGCGACCGTGCGGGTGTCGACATCCACCTGCACCAGCACATCGCCCTGCTGCGCCTGCGCCAGCTGCTGTTGCAGGTCGGCAATTTCAGCCTGCTGGCTGATATCCTGTCGGCTGGCCATCAGCTGCTGCGCCAGCGCCTTTTCGTGGCGGAAACGGCCTTCCTGCTCCTGAATACGCGCGTCCAGCTCGGTCCGCAGCTGCTCAATCACACCCAGGCGATCACCATGACGGTGACTGCCGGCGGCGATATCTTCCAGCAGCGCCTGCTCTTCCAGTTCCAGTGCGGTCAGCTGCGCTTTCAGGCGCACAATTTGTTCGGGCACGGTATCGAGGCTCATGCGCACACGGGCTGCGGCGGTATCGAGCAAATCGACCGCTTTGTCCGGCAGCTGGCGGCCGGTCAGGTAGCGACGGGACAGCGTAACCGCGGCACGCACCGCGTCATCGGTAATGTGTACGTTGTGGTGTTCGGCATAGCGGGATTTCAGACCGCGCAGCATCAGGCAGGCGGTATCGTCGTCCGGCTCATCCACCTTCACCATCTGAAAGCGACGTTCCAGCGCGGCATCGCGCTCGAAATATTGTTTGTATTCGGACCAGGTCGTCGCGGCGATAGTGCGCAGTTCACCGCGCGCCAGCGCCGGTTTCAGCAGGTTCGCGGCATCCGCGCCGCCCGCCTGGTTGCCGGCACCAATAATGGTGTGGGCTTCGTCGATAAACAGCAGGACAGGCACCGGTGACTGCTGCACCGCATCGATGACGTTTTTCAGCCGCTGTTCGAACTCGCCTTTCACGCCGGCGCCCGCCTGCAACAGGCCGAGGTCAAGGGTGCGCAGGATCACCGGCTTGAGGGATTCCGGGACGTTGCCCTCGGCAATACGCAGCGCCAGGCCTTCCACCAGTGCGGTTTTACCGACACCCGGTTCGCCGACCAGAATCGGGTTGTTTTTACGGCGACGGGAAAGGATGTCGACCATCTGGCGGATTTCGGTGTCACGGCCGAACACCGGGTCAATCTTGCCCTCTTTCGCTTTGGCGGTGACGTCGAGGGTGAATTTATCCAGCGCGTTCTGTAGCGCCGGGGTCAGTTCTCCCTCTTTCAGCTCTGCACCAACCGAGCGGCCAACAAACGCCACCTCTCTGCCATGCTCCTGGGCCAGTTCAGCCTCAAACTGCAGCTCCGGGCGTTCATCAGATTGTGCATCCAGTAGCGGGCGTAGTCGGGAAAGCTGACTCATCCCGAGCGTCAGCAGTGGCCACAGACCGTCGCAGTGGGCAAGTCGTGGGTTTTCCGTCAACGCCATCAGCAGGTGATGGCTGCGGATACTCTCCTCTCCGGCAAGCGAGGCCAGCAGCCAGGCTTCCTGCATCAGTTTCTGAATATCCGCGGATAACTGCGGGCGGCTGCGTACCGAACGCGGTTGATTATCCAGCCAGCCGAGCAAATCCTGCCACAGCGCATCCATGTCCCACTCGTAGCGGCGTGCCAGCACCGTCAGGTCACCTTCTCCTTGTTCGAGCAGCTTCAGCAGCCAGTGCTCCGGCAAAATTTCCGCATGGGCGCGGGTCTGACACAAGGAGGCGGCCCCTTCCATCGCACGGGCGCAGTAAGGATTCAGACGTCGAAGGAGGATTGCAGGGTTTTCCATGCTCACTTTACTCATTGTTGAGGACCTTTCGGACACGCTACCGCCCATCGCTTTTCTTTGTATACAAAGCACCTAAAGCGCATTAGGTCGAATTTCAGAATTGTGTGGTTCTTTGCAGAGCGTCTGACCGGCCAGGCGATGCCCCTGTACCGGTCGCATCATCAGAAGCTGTGACCCAGCCGTTCTCGCTTATCAACCTGAACGGGGCGTGTCACGCTGTTATCCAGAATGATGTGCCAGCAACTGGCATTAGCTTTCGGCTGCAACGTCATGTGCCAGCGGGCGTCGCCACCGCCACCCGGCCCTGCTTTTCGGTGAGGGCCGGCAATGACTTTAAGCGTGCCCGCGCAGTACGCGTTATTAAGCTGGGAGTCCAGCGAGCAGGCCTTTTCTACCAGGCGTGCCGTGTAGTTTTTACTGAAACGCGGGTCTTTCTGCCAGTGAGTCGCCCACTCTGCCAGATTTGCCATATATACCTCCTTTAAACGGCACACTTCCGTGTGCCGTCTGATTTTTAACCTGGTAAAAAAACTTATGCCGTAGCGCGTTCATTCCAACTATCGGAATGAATGATGTTGCCGTCTTTGTAGGTCCAGGTGATTTTTTCGTAGCGCAACTCGACCATTTCCTGATGGTTGTGCTTCTCAAAGGCCGGATTTTTGATGTCATGCATCACCGGATTGACTTTCACCACCTTCACGTTTTCCAGTTTGGTGTTGAAGTACTCCACTTCTTGACCCGCGTCGTTGATTTTGTACCACCTGAACTCCGCAGACTTGAGGGTCTGACCGGTGGTCACAGCCTTGTACAGATACGGGCTGGACGAGTCGATTTCCTTGGTGAACAGGAACGGGGTGTGGATACGGGTACCGGTCAGCTTGCCGGTGTTGTTGTCGGTCGGGATGTACAGGTTATGTTCCTGAGCGACAACTTCGATGCTGCCTTCACGATCCTGAACGTCCACAGACCCTTTAATGTCCGCGCCGCCGTCGTCTTTCAGCCAAAGATAAACAGGAATTGCCATGGAATTACTCTCCATTGTGTTGTGATGCGCCATCATCCTGCGATGACGCTTGGGTGTGGCCCGGTATCTGACAGGCACTGGCCTGCGGTACCAGACTGATTTCGACACGGCGGTTGAGCGCACGCCCATCCGGGGTGTCATTGGTTGCGATAGGACGGCTCTCGCCATAGCCCTGCACCGCAAAACAGCTTTCCGGTACATCACCGGTGTCACGCATCCAGTCACGTACCGCTTCGGCACGCCTGAGTGACAGCGTCTGGTTCAGTTTCGGGCTACCGGTGTTATCGGTATGCCCACTCACCACAATCAGCCAGCCCGGCTTCGCTTTGATACCGACCAGTGAGTTCACCAACATTTTGGTGGAGCCAGCCTTCAGCACGGATTTGCCGGAATCGAACAGCGACATGCTGTCGAGGCGGACAATTTTCGGTACCGGTTTGGGTTTCAGCTGCGGTTCATGCGGCGAGGGCGGGGGCGGGGGCACATAAGAGCGGATCGCATCCAGCAAAGGCATTCGCAGACGCTCCCCCTGATACAGACCGAGGTCCATCCGCACCGGTACGCCATTGCGTGCCTGGTCATCCAGCTCTGTCGCATCGTCACGAAGGACGGCAACGGCGTCGGCTTTGGGTCCAAAATCTTGCATCGTGATGCGCTCATAGCGGGCAATATCGAAACTCACACGCTGCAGCAGCTGGCGATTGTTCCAGCCACTGCTGAGCAGCGCGGCAATAGCCGCCAGAGTGAAAATCCCGAGCGCGCAACGCCAGGTACGCTCACGCGGCGTCAGGCCTCGCCCTTCGGGCAGCAGCGGCAGGATAAAATCCGGGAAGGGGGATATAACCGTACTGTCCGTTCCCACCGGCTGCCAGCCCGCCACCTGCTGCATCGCCGTGTGACGGGAAAGCCAGGCCGTCCAGGCCGATGTGGCCAGACTTCCGGCAAGGATCGGTCCCATTCCCCACAGCACCGCAACAGGTGCAATGACAGGAACATCGGGGTTCTCATCCATAAAGACAGCCTGGACATGCTGATGGAACCAGCCCATCAGGCTGTTCATCAGCACCTGTTGCTGCATCGCAGGCAACCCGACGGTGGTGATCCATGCAGCGATCGAGCCCGGCGCTGAAGACTCACGCCAGACCCTCACCCCTTCCCCCGGTATAGCCGCCTGCCAGAGCAGGTCATTCGTCATCACACTGCCAATCTGACCATGCAGAACCAGCGGCACAGAATGACCCGTTTCTTTACGCAACTGGCTGATTTTCCAGCGCAGGGCCAGCAGGCGACTGGTAAGACGCTCGCTGTCGGCATGTTTCTGCGGACAGACGCTGACCATCACCGATAGCTGGCGGCCCCAGTCAGGGCGCAGCCACAGTACCTGTCGGGCCGCCTGTTCCAGATCCTGATGATCCGCCACGCGGATCCAGCATCCCTGCGTGACAGTGAGCACCGGTGACTGCTGCATACATGCCAGCGGCAAATCACCACATACCAGCACCACGGGCTGACGGTAAGTGGCTTCTGGGAGGTCATCCAGACACAGGGGGATGTCATGCCCCGCACGCCGACTGGCGACAGTCCGGAACGCCAGGATAATCCCCAGCATCGCCAGCAAAACGAACACAGAAACCAGGCGGGTGACCGGCAGGAAACCTAGGCAAACCACTGTACTCAGCAGGGCGGCCCACAGCGCAAGCCCGCGCTGTTGTGCAGGACTCATTTCACGGCTCCCGGCAGCAGAGTCACTAGCATCTGATCCAGCCAGTGGCTTAGTCCCCACCAGAGCGCGGCCACCACCATCACGCTCAGGCCGATTCGCACGGGCCATGACGCCAGACAGCCGCTCATTCGTCGCCCGGCATGGCTTTCTGCCAGTACCGGATGAGTCTGCGGATAGCTGAACGGCGTGACATGCTCATTGAGCGCGTTGACGATTTTCTGGCGCTCCGGGTCGTTCACCGAGCGGAAACTGCCGAGAAATCCCAGCATCATGATCCGCTGGAAGCAGGTCACGACAGCATGGTCAGGCGCCGGTTCACGCAGCACATCACGCATTCGATCGCACAACGTATCACCGGCATCCATGGTGCCAAGGAAGTGTCCCTGCAGGGGAATGTCATACCACTGCACACAGGCGTCATCTTCCACACCTCGCCCTTTTACCGCCTCATCAAGCAGCGCACATTGTGCGGTGAGAATATGCTGACAGCTGGCTTCATCGAGTTTGCTTACTTTCAGCTCACGCTGTACACGTTCGACATCAGCAATGCAACGTTCCCACAACGTGCGCCCCTCTCCATCCTGAAACGTCGGTCCGTGGCGCAGGCTGATCACCTGCAGCCAGGTGTCCTGCAGAAGGGTATCAATATCAATGGACGCAGCAGTGCTGCGTTTAGGCTCACTCATGTTCTCAGTACCGCAAAGAGTTCAAGTTCAGGCTCGCCGAGCATGCCCGGAACGTAAAACATACAGGTGCCGCCCGTGAGCATTTCGGTGGCCAGAGGATGAGAGACATCGAGGCTGAAATACTGGTTTTCCAGACGCAGCGGAATGGCGGCCGGCACATGACGCAGCGGCGTCAGAGGAACGCCCACCCGCGATGAATTGACGATGCTCCTGACATGATCGGGACTGCCGGCCTTGCACTGACGCGGGAACTGTTCCTGCAGTTGTGCCACCGGTATCGGCGAACGTACTGAGAGGTAGTAATCCGCCCCTTCACGCAGGCGTGGGTCATGCAAACGCGCCTGCCAGAAGTGAAGCCGGGCATCGTGCTCAAGCTCAATCGCCACCACGCGCGACGGCAGGCTGGCTTCCAGCAGGTCGCCCAGTAAGTCAAACAGCGGCGGGAAGACGTTATTCAGCCGCTCATGCTGCCAGGCCGGGATGGCGCTTACCTGATGCGCCAGCGAGAACGTCAGCAGACTGCCCGCAAGCCGTGCCACCTCCGAATACAGGCGCTCAGGCGGGTTTTGCAGGTGACGCTGAAACTGTCCCAGCACAGGTTCGGCACTGTTCAGGGCATTGAGCAGCCAGAACAGAGACACGTCAGCCACGGCAAAATCGGCCATGCGCTCGTTACTTTCACGACGCATGGCCATCAGTCGACTCAGTCGGGCGCGAAGTTGTGTCATCAGTTGTTCCAGTTGGGTCACCAGCCAGCGACTGCCCTTGATGGTAAGCAGCGGGGGGAGAAACGTCTCATCCAGTAACCACGCCCCCTGCGAATCCTGCTGCAGTCGGGCGACCGGACAGGTCAGATAATCGCTGTTGTTCTGATGGGCAAAACGCAGCGTCAGCTCTGGCTGCATCACTGCAATCTGGCGGGTATCATCCCCAAAGGTGTTGCGGACATCCCGCCAGCGCTGGCGATAACGAACAGGGCGTTCAGCCACTTCATCAGGTTTGAGGCAGTTGCCGCCATTCGCCCGCAGCAGCGGAAGCGCCAGAACCACCACCACGTCCTGTGATTCGCTCTCAAGCGACAGCACCGGCGGCAGGTCATCAGCATTATCCGTGTCAATAAGCGTGCCGTCGGGGAAGCGGATGTGCAGATGACGGGCCTGTAGGCGGCCCAGTTTCAGTGCATCCGGTTCGAAAGTGGCGTCAATCACTCCCCAGGGATGGGAGAGACCCAGTCGGGCGATGCATTCCGCAGACCAGGCCGCATACGCGGCCTGTTGCTGGAAGTGCTGGGGAGAGACCATTACGCCCCTGCCCCATAGCGGTTGTTCCGTTTTCATTGGCTTCCTGCCTTAGCTTATGATTTCGCCTTCGGCATCTGGGAAACCAGCGACAGGTTGACGTCCATCCCTTCCACCTGGAAGTGCGGGATGGCGTACAGCTTCACGCGGAAGAAGCCCGGGTTGTCTTCAAGGTCTTCCACTACCACTTTGGCGTCGCGCAGCGGGTGGGAGGCCTGCAGTTCGTCGCCCGGGTCGGTCATTTCCGTCACCAGACCACGCACCCAGGTGTTCAGCTCAAGCTCCAGCAGACGACGGTCTTTGGTGGTGCCGATATTTTCGCGCTGAATAAGCTTCAGGTAGTGGGCAATACGCGACAGCAGGAAAATATATGGGAGACGCGCATTGATGCGGCTGTTGGCTGTCGCATCTGCGGTGTCATACAGCGCCGGTTTCTGGGTTGAGTTAGCCGAAAAGAAGCAGCTGTAATCGCGGTTCTTATAATAGGACAGGGGAATGAAGCCCAGATTTGCAAACTCGAATTCACGGGTTTCCGGGATCATCACTTCTGACGGGATCTTCACCTGATTGCCGGTGCCCAGATCGTACAGATGAATAGGCAGATCCTGCACAGCGCCTCCGGCCTGCGGGCCACGAATTTGTACACACCAGCCGTTGTTGATGAAGCTGCGAACCATGTTGGATGCGAAGGCAAACGAGGCGTTGGTCCACAGGTATTTGTCGTGATCAGGGCCTTTCACTTCTTCCACGTAGTTGAAGCTGCGTACGGGCACAGTGTCCGGACCATACGGCAGGCGCCCCAGCACACGCGGCATCACCAGACCGATATAGCGGGAATCTTCCGTCTCGCGGAAGGACTTCCATTTGATGTATTCAGCACGGTCAAAGTAGTTACCGATATCCTTAATAGCCGCCACATCCTCCATGCTGTCTTTCAGGAAGAATTTAGGGCCGGCAGAGCCGATAAACGGCATATGGGCTGCGGCAGAGACTTTAGAAATGTTGCGCAGCAGGGCGACATCCTGCGCAGACGCATCAAACTCGTAGGCGGAAATCAGCGCGGCAATAGGCTCGCCACCCGGTGTATCATACTCATCAATGTATGTGTGTTTATACAGTCCACTCTGAATGATTTCCGGGCTGTCTTCGAAGTCCTGACGCAGGTCTTCTTTGGACATATCCAGCAGTTCAACTTTCACGTTCTGGCGGAAATCGGTTTTGTCGACCAGCGATTTCACGCCGCGCCACAGGCTTTCTACTGCCTGAAAGTCCTCATGGTGCATGACGGCATCAAGCTGACGACTAATCTGGTAGTCCAGCGCTGCGATGTGATGGTCAATCAGGTTTTTGTCGAGTTTTTCAACCTTTGAGCCTGCTTTGGTCAGGCACTCCAGAAATACCTGCATCCCAGCAGTTATACGTTCATCCGCGGTCGCATCCGACATCGCCTGCGCGTCCTGCCAGCTATCCAGCGCACTCAGGGAAGAGACCGGGTTCAGATTGATTTTTTCAAACAGAGAAGCGTACACACCACTTTCAGTCGGGCACTCAAGCACAACGCTTTCGCCTCCGACAGCATTTTCTTTTTTTATAGACATGAGCATGATTCCGTATGAGTCCGGGTTATCTTCAGGCGTCTTTCGGTGCCAGTGAGGAGAGTTCAGTGCGCAGTTCATTGCTGAGTGCCGGGTCAAGCAGTATTTTTTCCAGCTCTTTGCGGAAGGCCTGGTTATCAAGAAGATTGGATTTTAGGTCGCGCAGAAGATTTCGCATCGCAAGCATGGCTTTCAGTTGCGGGATTTGGCGGGCAACCTGTTCTGGTTCAAAATCCTTCATGTCCCGGAAGGTCAGAGCCACGTTTTCCTCGCTACCGTCCCCTGCCAGGGTATTTTCTACCGCCAGGTTAACGGAAGGGGAGAACTCAGCCAGAACACTGTTGAAATTGTTTTTATCCACATTCACCTTCCCGCGTTCAGACAGCGGACGGTTTTCCTGACCATTGCTGAAGTCACCCACGGCCAGGAGCTTGAGAGGCAGTTCGGTTTTCTTCTGCGCGCCACCTGTATGTAAATCCAGCTTTAAATTAACGCGTGCTTTTGGTATTTCATTCTGAAACGAAGACATAACAAGTCCTTGTGCTGTGAAGTTGCGGCAGTCCGGGCGCAATGCAGACAGAGACCAGCTGATGCCAAATGACGTACTCCCGAACAAGCTCTAACTGGAGGGCCACAATAATTGCTCACCGTTATTAAACAAGTACCAAACGGATAGCAAGATATGCCTGCACACAAGAAAATCCTGAAAATCGATTGATTTACATCAAAAAAAATCAACAGCAACCTAATCAGTAGTCAAGACGTCCAGCGTCGTAAAACAACTAACCGTGAGACGGCACTGATTTAGCGTTATTAACCTTTACGTAATAAATGCAGATATGAAAGGAAGGCTAAACGGCCTTATTTTCAGAACGAGCTTCAGCTGGCATGAGAGTTAGCCACCATTCAGGAGTTCCGCGATAGTCGGGAGAAGACTCGCTCAATCAGGAGAATGAAGATGCATCAGACTAAAGAAGAACGGGCGTGGCAGCGGGGTGTTCGTCTCGCTGCGATATTCAAGGGTGCAAAAAAATTTTTGCACGTTGAGATCAGCACTGCGTTATGCAAGCTAAACGTTACAAACTGCCTAAGTGGATAGGCCACATGCCACTGCTTCTAGCTGTCTTTTGTTCGTTTGGACTGACCCCGCCACGGTAGACACATTCTGTCCTCACGGCGAGGCCTGTTCGAAGGCCTCCGGGCTGATGCCCCCCAGGTGGCTGTGACGCCGGGCTCGGTTGTAGAACACGTCAATGTAATCGAAGATATCGGCGCGGGCCAGATAGCGGGTTTCATATATACGCTTTCTGATACGCTTTTTTTTTCAGCGAACTGAAGAACGACTCTGCTACGGCATTATCCCAGCAGTTGCCACGCCAGCTCATGTTCGGCGCAAGGTTATTAGCCCGACAGAAACGTCGCCAGTCGTCTCTGCCATACTGGGTTGGCCTAAAAATCTTTTCCGATGCGTTTTGATTTATTCTTCTCGAATTCGTAAAAGACTGGAATCACTCACACTTCAAAATTTAGTTTTATTAGCAAAGATAAATTTTGGTATGTCTATAGGCATTATTAATATACCTATATACTTTATTTACAGTTGTCATCCTATAAGGATGAAATTACCGATAAAAATCATGGCTGCTTGACTTTCGCTTTAATCGTAAAATATTACACCACCCGCCTATCTCACTTTTCATTTAAACTCAGCAAAGCATACTTGAACAATAAAACCATCAAAATAAACTCGAAATACCATCAGATAGATCAAGCATAAAAATAACTAACATCATGTATCATTAAGCATTAAATCATCGTTTAATCGATGGGACTGTTCCTTCATCACAAGATAAAAACAATCATAGAGAAAAGTAATAATCAATATGATTATTTTCCTTTTTATCATTAAAATATCCTCATTTATAAAGTAACAAACGCTTTTAGCATCACCAATTCAAAAACTGTTTTCCTCATCGTTTTAGGATAACCATAGGACATATATTATGGCCGCCTTTTCATATTTTAAGAAAATCGCCACTTTGCACCCCACCGGTATCGCGGTAATACTACATAACCAAAACGTAACCTTGAGCGAATTGTTGGCTTTAAGTGAAAAATTAGCAGCGGGTTTGCAGCGAGAAGGAATAGAAAAAGGTGATCGTGTTTCTATCCATATGGATAACAAGGTTGAGCTACTCGCCATCTATTACGCTTGCTTAAAAATTGGCGCTGTTTTCGTTCCTCTTAATTTAAAACTATCGGCTAGTGAAGCAAAAAAATTGATACAACATAGTGCTTCCCGCCTCTATATTGGCGATGCCGCTCGATTTAATGAAATGGGTAAAGAGATTGATTTATGCCCGACCATTGAAAAGAAATGGATTATTAACCTCAATCATAACGATGAAAATCATCACACTCGCTCTTGGGATAACGTCGTTTCAAACGCAGAACCCCGGGATACTGACGACCGACTTCCTGACGAAATTGCATCCATATTTTATACATCTGGTACGACAGGGCAGCCCAAAGGGATAGTTTATTCACAACAAACATTAGTCAATGCACTTAATTTAACCCAGGCGACAATCAATCCCACGATTAAAAACTCAGACAACCAAAGAATCGTGATTATTAGCCTGGTGAACTTAATTAGTCCATGGAGCATACTGATTACGCTAGCCGCGATTCAAAAAGGCTATACGGTATTATTGCTTCCGGAATCCAACATCAATGAGTTTGTCGAGCTATTAAAAAAGAAAAATATCGCATGGATAGCGGGAACACCGTCGAATTATCAGGCAGTTATCAACACAGCGAAAAAACAACATTCTCCACTTAACCTTAGTGACACCGTTTGCGTTGTCGGTGGCGACGTATGTGGGACCGAACTCAGCCAACACTTTCTTGCATGATTTGATTCTCGATTACAAAGCTCGTATGGCCAAACGGAACTAGGCGGACCAGTGATGTATCATCACGATCTTTGTACACTCAACGAGCCATCTATTGGCTTCGCCCTTCCCTCCGTTAAATTCAGAATCGAAAGCACCTCATCAGAGGAAGGGGAACTCTTTATTCTCACCCCGGCAAAAGTATTAGGTATTTGGAATGGACATGATGTCGACCTATTCCCATCCGACCGATGGATCGCAACAGGCGATATTGTTCAACAAGCACCTGATGGTCATTTGATTTTTATTGGCAGAAAAAAAGAGCAAATAAAAATTGAAGGCTACCCTGTTTACCCGATAGAGATTGAGCAAGCGCTTATTCAACATCAAGATATTGCCGCAGCCATCGCCTTTAGTATTCCCGATACTTTTTCAGGTGAACGTATTATTGCATTGGTTCAAACAGCATCAGATAACGTCCCTAGCACAGAAAATTTATCAGAATTTTTATCTCATCATATTGCCCACTATAAACGGCCCTCAGAATATATTTTCGTTCAGGACATCGCGCTAGCGACGATGGGAAAAATCAGCAGGCGTAAGTTAACAAATCAATATGAACAACTCAAAAACCACGCCAAGAAACACATGATCGTATCAACACAAGGTTGACCAATAAACAGCCTAATCCGTTATCGCGCAATGCAAGCGCGAAAGAAAGCCAATGACATTCTCGTGAGCTTCTTTCTGCCACGCCCTGTTCTCATCTGCGCGGTGCTGGATGGCTGATAATGCCGCAGCGCTGATGAACAAATACGGAAACGTCTTCAGTCCCCCTAGTCGGGTTCTAAGTCTGAATTGTCTAACGCCATATCAACCAAGGAAGAAATGTCATGATGCACAGAGCTGACAACAGCATTAGGAAGAATATCGATCCGGCAGGAACCGGCGAAGACACTACAGAACCGCGTCTTGTTGATGCATTACGTCAAAGTCTTTTGCTTAACAAACAGTTGAAGCAGCAGAATCAGTATTTAACCCAGATTGCGCATGAACCCATTGCCATCATTTCTATGGGCTGTCGCCTCCCTGGCGGCATCCACTCCCCTGAACAGCTGTGGCAACAATTATCTGATGGAAAAGAAACCATAGGCCCCTTCCCCATCGATCGGGGATGGGACATTGATGCAATATTTGCACAGACGCCAGACCTTATGGCCATCGCGAAAACCTGGCGGGGAGGATTTCTGGCTGACGCAGTCGGATTTGACGCCAGTTTCTTTAAAATATCTGATCGTGAAGCTCTGGCGATGGATCCCCAGCAGCGAATATTACTCGAAATCAGTTGGGAAATTCTGGAGCGCGCAAGTATTGTTCCCGCGACACTAAAGAACAGCCAAACGGGCGTCTTTATCGGCACAACTCACAATGGCTATATCAGTGATATTGAACGGCGTAATCCCGCCACCGACGGCTATCGCTTACAGGGCAGCCTAAGCAGCATTAGTTCAGGACGTATTGCTTACGTGCTAGGATTAAACGGTCCGGCAGTCACATTGGATACAGCCTGTTCCTCCTCTCTTACGGCCATTCATCAAGCCATCAGTTCCCTAAGAAACAGAGAGTGTTCACTTGCCATCGCCGGCGGTGCGACCATTATGGCTTCGCCAGATGTGTTCGCCGAATTCACGCGTCAGGGCGGACTCGCCGCAGATGGAAGGTGCAAAGCCTTCTCCGACGCAGCGGATGGAACTGGCTTTTCCGAAGGGGCAGGCCTCATTTTGCTGGAAAGGCTGTCTGATGCGATAAAATCAAATCATACCGTTTTAGCCGTGATCCGCGGGAGCGCGATCAACCAGGATGGCGCTAGCAACGGGCTGACCGCGCCTAGCAGCTCCGCGCAGGAACAGGTCATTCGCCAAGCGCTGAATAACGCAGAGCTGACTTTTTCCGATATCGATGTCGTCGAAGCTCACGGCACAGGCACTTCGCTCGGCGATCCCATAGAAGCCCATGCGCTGCTTAATACTTACGGTAAACATCGGACCGAGGATAAACCGCTGTGGCTGGGATCGTTAAAATCCAATATTGGTCACGTGCAACTCGCCGCTGGCGTCGCCAGTGTCATAAAAATGGTCATGGCTCTTCAAAATGAGCAACTCCCCAAAACGTTACATGCTGAGACACCATCTTCCAAAATCGACTGGTCACGCGGCGACATAAAATTGCTTGATGCTGCGATAAATTGGCCTGATAGCGGACGTCCAAAACGTGCAGCCATTTCGGCATTTGGCTTTTCGGGGACCAATGCGCATCTCATTTTGGAAGAAGCGCCTCTTATCTCGTCTTCGGAAAAACCCGCAGCGACCGAAAAGACGTTCCCGGTTCCTGGCATCTCACTACCGTTGTCAGCGGCGTCACCCAGTGGACTATGCGCACAGGCCAGGCAATTACAATCGTGGATTAGTCGGGAAAAAGTCTCTGACCTCAGTGCGGTAGCTTACTCGTTAGCCACCCACCGTACTCATTTTGATTACCGCGCCGTAGTCACTGCAGACGACCGCGACGGCATACTCGACGCTCTCGAGGGACTCGCCGATAACCGTTACGCTCCTGGCGTCATTCAAGGTGTCCGCTCCCGGTCGGGCAACGCCGCGTTTGTTTTTACCGGACAAGGTGCCCAGTGGCCAACGATGGGGCAAGGATTGTACCGTCTGTCGCCCGTGTTCGCCCAAACGCTCGACGAAGTCTGTCAGCACATCGATCCCTTGCTGCCGCAACCACTGAAAACCGTCATGTTTGCAGAAAAGGACACCACAGACGCCGCGCTGCTGAACAGAACCGATTTTACCCAAGCGGCTCTTTTCGCTTTCGAGGTCGCCTTATGCCGGACGGTCATGCATCTCGGCGTGCTTCCCGATGTGATGGTCGGTCACTCCATCGGCGAGATCGCCGCCGCCCATATCGCCGGAGTCTTCAATCTGTCTGATGCCGCAACTTTTGTTGCCACCCGGGGGAAACTGATGCAATCCATTACCGCCGACGGCGCAATGGTGGCGATTGAGGTCAGTGAAGCGGAAATCTTAACGTCACTGGAGGGATATGAAGACAGCGTCGCCGTTGCTGCGGTAAATACGCAATCCTCCGTCGTCATATCCGGCGATACGAATATTGTACTGAGCATCGCTGAACAGTGGCGCGATCGCGGTTGCCGTACTCACCGATTAAAAACCAGCCATGCGTTTCATTCTCCCCACATCGATAGCATGACTAGCGAGTTACAGCGCACACTCTCAACACTGGCGTTTCATACTCCCGCTATTCCAATCGTCTCCACGGTGACCGGCACGCTGCTTTCCAATGAACAAGCCTGCTCCGCTGAATATTGGGCAAATCAAGCCCGCAGCGCGGTACGTTTCGACGCCGCCATCCAATGGCTACAAATGCATAACACCGTCGTCTCGCTGGAAGTCGGCCCTGACGGTGTGCTCACGGCATTGGGGCGAGCCGCTACCGCCACAGATTCCCATGGCCTGCCCGGCATAGTTTGGGTTGCCTCCTTAAGGAAGGAACGGGATGAATCGCGTCCCTTTTTCGCCGCATTAGCGCAACTGTACGCGCAGGGACAACCGTTGGACTGGACGAAATTGCTTCCCCCAGCGCCGCCCGCTGCGCTGCCCACTTATCCATTCCAGCGGCGCCGCTATTGGTTACAAGCCCCAGAAAGACGGCCGACATTCGACGGTGGACTCTTCACCGTTAACCATCCGTTCCTACACGCAGGTATCAGTCTCGCCAATCAGCAAGGCTGGATTTTCACCGGAAAACTAGATGCGGCGAAGCAACCGTGGTTGTTGGAACATGTGGTTGGCAATGTCGCCGCCGTCGCCGGCACCGTGACGGCTGAACTCATGTTATTCGTCGGGGAACTGATCGGTTGCCAGCGCATGGACGAACTTTCTCTGCACACCATTTTACCGCTGGAGAAACAAGCCCCCGCTCACATCCAATTGCGAATCGGCGAACTGGATGCAAGTGGAGCACGCCAGGCCGAAGCCTATTTCTATATTCCCGATCCCACACAGCCCGCTGAGCTGACGCCGGTGTGGCAACGCTATGCGACATGTCATCTCGTGCCGGATAACACGGCAACGCCTGAATGGCCGGATTTACATTCGCCAAACTGGCCCCCCTCAAATGCCGAACCGGTTGATTTTAGCCCACTGTATGAACAACTTGCCGAAAAAGGCGTCGTGCTCGGTGAATCTTTCCAACAGCTGACCCACGTCTGGGAATATAACGACAGTTTGTATGTCGAAGCGACGCTCCCCCCGATCCAAGGCGAACAGGGAGAGGATTTCATCCTGCATCCCACCATATTAGACGCGGGTATGCAGGCGGCATTAATCGAAAAGCTGAACGTAGAAACGGATAACAATCAGCCCCGTCTACTTTTTTTCCTGAGTGGGCTACGGACCTATGCCAAGAACGTACACCGCCTGAGAGGACACTTGGTGCGTAAGCCCTCAACGTCCAGCGCTTTAGGTTACCGTGAATATTCATTACGACTCGCTGATGATACCGGGAATGCTGTCGCTGTCGTTGACTCCATGGTCTTGAAATCATCCAGTGCACAGCAGACTCACTCAGCAGTGCGTCCAACTTTTTATCGTCTGCTTTGGCGCGAGGTCGAACCGATTGCGTCTCCTACCTCAATCAAACCGCTGTGGATTACTCAGCAGGATACGTTGCAGCCCTGGTTATCTGACATAACGAAGGAAGACTCATCCCTCATCGTCTATACGGATATAGATCATGCATTGGCGTGCTTCGCTCCCGAGCCGGAACATGTCGCGATGTTTATCGTACCCAACGCTGACAATGACGATACCTATATCGACCATAATCCAACACACCTTGTGCTCAGCACCCTGCAAACATGGCTTAACGATGTACGAACGACCAACACGCCTCTCATTGTAGTGACGCAAAACGCGGTAGCGACTCGTGAAGATGAGAGTGTCCCCAATCTAGCGCAATCTCCTATTTGGGGCTTAGTCCGCACGGCACAGCTTGAATATCCTGGCCGCTTCTTCCTGCTTGATATTGATGATATTGAAAACGCATCATGGTCATTGATAAGCATGGCTATTCATGCGCTTCCCCATACATTGCAACTCGCGTTGCGCGCTGGGAGAATACTCGCACCACGGTTGGTAAAAGCGGCTGGCGACGGTGATCTTTCCGCTCATGACGGCACCGACCAGCAGGAAAAGTTATGCCGCAACCTCAAGCCTGGGGGCACCGTGTTGATCACAGGCGGTACAGGCGCACTGGGCAGGACTGCCGCCAGACACTTGGTTGAGTGCCACGGTGTTCGCCATCTACTACTGGTGAGCCGGCGCGGAATAGAGGCTCCGGGAGCCGATGCATTACGTGAAGAACTCGCCGAGCTTGGCGCGCAAGCTACGTTCATCGCTTGCAATGTTGCCGACCCTCAGGCGGTGGAATCGTTGCTGAACGCGATACCTGAAGCGCATCCACTGACGGCGATTATCCACACGGCAGGCACCGTGGACACCTCATTGCTGGACAGCATGACGGCTGAGCAAGTCGACAACGTTTTACAATCAAAAGCCGTTTCTGCATGGAACCTACACCAGCTCTCGCTGAATTACGATCTTTCAGCATTTGTGCTCTACTCTTCCGCCGTCAGCATTCTTCCGCAAAAGGCACAGGGTAACTACGCCGCCGCCAACGCTTTTCTGGATGCCCTCGCGCATTACCGGCGCCACCTCGGCTTGCCTGCATCGGCAATGGCTTGGGGAATGTGGGCCGAACGCTCGGAAATGGGCGAACAACTCGGCAGCGACGATATCCAACGTATTATCGACACCGGTCAAAATCCGCTTTCACGTACGCAAGGATTAGCATTCCTGGATACCGTTGTCGGCACGGAAGTCGTCGAACACGCACCGTTGCTGATACCGGCACGCTTGAATCTGGAAGCGCTACGCGATCAACACGCTCCCTCACTTCTCACGGAGGTGCTTCCACGTCGTTCTGCATCCCAGAGCGCCCCAGCGCCCTCACTGCAGCTCGCTGAAATGCCAGAGAAAGAAAGACTCCCTTATTTGCTTAACGTGATTATTCAATCCGCGGGAGAAGTACTGAATCATCCCGAACCGAAGTCCATAAGAAGCAACGAGGAATTCATCTCTCTTGGATTTGACTCTCTTACCTCGGTGGAAATGGGCAGTCGCCTGTCACTTGCGCTAGGGGTTCGTCTCCCAGCCACCGCGATTTTTGAGCATTCAACCCCACAAGCATTGGCCCAATTCTTACTTAGCTTGGTGTTCAAGAGCATGCAGGATCCTTCAGAAGAACCCCATATCGAAC
Organism: Lonsdalea quercina; assembly: GCF_900107885.1. Lineage (NCBI taxonomy): Bacteria > Pseudomonadati > Pseudomonadota > Gammaproteobacteria > Enterobacterales > Pectobacteriaceae > Lonsdalea > Lonsdalea quercina. The sequence goes on from NZ_FNQS01000001.1 coordinate 621,087, forward strand.
AGCAGAAAACCAAAGGAGGGTTGTTTCAACTTCTGCGAAAAGCCGTGGAACAAGGCATGACGAATGATGGGCTGAGTGTACTGGCAGGCGCTGCGCGACTGCGTAAGCATTTCTCACATCTGGAGCATAACCAATATGCCCCAGAGGGGGTGTGGCTGGGACGCGAACGAGAGAAACCGCTGCTAATCTGCCTGAACTCATTTATCCCGGCCGCCGCTAACTTAACCTACCAGCGCTTGAACTCAGCGTTGTGCGATCGATACAGTCTGTTGACCATACCTTTGCCCGGATACGATACATCTCCCCTACCGGCAACCGACTATGCAGCGGCAGCCGCGCTAGCGACGGCGGTGGAACGAGGCTCGGAAGGGCGTGAATTTACTCTGGTCGGCTTCTCAACAGGCGGGCTTGTCGCCCATGCAACAGCTCATCAGTTAGAAGCTCGAGGTCGACCGGCCAAATCCGTCGTGTTAATTGACAGCTTCCCGCCCTCGGCCATGAGCGAGGATGCGATGGGGGATGTGCTTAAAACTTGGTTCGCAGCAAAAGGCGAATTCTGGACAGGCGAGGACAATGCGATGATGGCGATGTCTTGGTATCTCGAACTATTCGGCCTTCAATGGACGCCCGCTCACTTGAAAACCCCGACATTTATGCTCCAGGCTGCGGATTACCCTGCTTCCGCACACCCAACGCAATGGGCTAATGAATGGCCCAATCTGGTGAAAAGCGTCATTACACCGGGAAGCCACTTCGAACTGCTGACAGAATATGTCGCCCAAACAGCAGGAAATTTATCCGCACTGCTAAACGAGACCGCCCCAAAAACCCCTATAAAAAAAGGAGCTTTTGGCCCCCAAAAAGATAGGAAATAACGGTGTAAAAAACTATCGAGGCCTTGTGATAGCTCGAAAAGAGATAAGTGCGGCAATGAGAGTTGCAGGACCATAATCATGATAGGAAGCGCCCTGTGTTACAGGGCGCATACCTTGAATACATCTCTACCGAATCAATAAAGAGGCGTCACTGACGATCCAATGACTTCACTTTATACATGGCTTACCACGTTATCGTATCTCATGAGGAGACGATGACAGTGCATCATCCAGAAATCGAACCGCGTTCCGCAGGGCCTGATCGGCCTCGAGCAGAAGTCCCGCAAACAGCGGCCAGACGTGGAACATGCCAGGCCAGATTTCAAGCGACGTCCTTACGCGACTGTCGCCGAGATGAGCCGCCAGTCGTGTGGCACCGCTCAGCATGACCTCGTTTTCACCAATTTGAATCAACGTAGGCGCAAGCCCCCTGACATCCGCAAAATTCGGCGAGGCATCAGGATGGATAGGTAGATCCCCGGCAAGAAAAATGCCTGCCAGCTGGTTGAGGAATTCGGCACTGCACAAAGGATCAATACCATTTATGACTTTCGCCGCGTCTCCGCTATGGGTCAGGTCTGCCCAGGTCGACATTGCCACCGCGGCGGCAGGAAGCGCGATATTGGCCTCTTTGGCTTCTCGCATGATCGTCACCACCATCGCTCCCCCAGCGGCATACCCGGCAATAACCAACGTTTGCGGGGATACGCCGCTCTCCAACAGAGAGCGATAGGCAAGAAAAGTATCATCGATAGGAATGGGGAAAGGAGACTCGGGCGCCGGTCGATAGTCCGGTACAAAGACGGTCGCCCGGAGAAGTTTGGCATAGTTCCCTGCCCGTCCCCGGTAGGCTGTTGTTCCCCCATGGACGTAGCCGCCCCCATGTATGTAAAACAGCCCCTTCAATTACGTTGTCGGGCGTTACCGTCATGGTTAGGCTCGCCGCCTAAATCAATAGGGACGAACGAGACGTCTTCAGGCGCAGGAAGAGGCTGTCGAGTCCGTCGACATCATCTGCCAGAGCATCTGGCCAGCTCTTATCACTCTCGCCCTTCATTTTTAGTAGTACGGGCGCAGCGGCCTGAATCCATACCTCTAAAGCATTTTACGCGTTAATAAGTAAGATTTAATTGGTCTCCCGGTGAATTATTTTCTACGCTGGTACTTCGATTGAACAATTCGGGGAAAGAGTTCGACAAAGAGTGTCCGCATATTCATCAATAACGATCATCCTGGCGGTGGTATTGAGCTTAATACCCTGCGTACATTCGTCGCGATTGTTGAGGCGGGAAGTTTTGCGCCCGCAGGCAAGGCCATTGGTCGACACGGTCTGCGGCAGGAAAAGCACTGGCGCGGCCCGAAGCGCACCTCGGTACGCGGTTATTGCGTCGTTCTGCTCACAGCGTGTCGGTGACCTTGGACGGGCGAGGAGGATGTCATCATGGACTTCTCCCACCCTGGAAACCGACAGATAATCCGTTTATCGAGTCATTTAACAGTAGTCTGGGGGATGAATGTCTGAACATTCCTGATTCCTGTTACTGGGCGATGCGCAGGACAGACTCGCCCCCTGGCGCAGGAAATACAATCTTGAGAGAACGCATTCATCATCAAATGACATGATTCCGGCTGAATTCATTCGAAGTCTTCAGAAAGACGAAGATCTCTAGTTTATGACTGCACTGATTTTGAACCAAGGTCAGTATTGAACCGTTTCTGCCCGGCTCATCAGGCTCCATTAACCGGCTTTCATTGGTATTTTAGTCATTCTGATACTGGAAGAATGCGCTTTCAGTGTTGTCGGGCATCAGACTGCCCCGAGGTAGAGGCTTTCAGACAATATCCAAATTCACTTCAGTCAATGCATTGATAGCGGAGATTATGTAATGGAAATAACAAATTTCGTGCTTACACCGAACACTGCCGTCGCGAATGGCACTGATAAAATCAGTGCCAGTGCCGATATAATGAATGGTAAAAATTATATATCAAATGAGCCTGTTGTTTTCAGCATTACAACTGGTTCAGCAATCTTCTCAAACGGTTTGTCATCCATCGTGGTTTCGAGTAATAGCCTCGGCGCAGTGTCTGCCAGCCTGGTTGACACTACGGCAGAAACCATTGTGATTGAGATTGCACTTCAGAGCGATACCGCCATTCATAACTCCCTGGCGGCAACGTTTACCCCATCGCATAATTCCGTCGATACCATAAATCTTCTGCTGACAATTGATGACGCCAAAGCTGACGGCGAGGACCAGAACCAAGTTGAGCTCCAGACGCTCAGCGGAACTGTTCCAGTTTCCGGAGCATCAGTTTCCCTTACGCTGACAAATGGTGCTGTCTTTATTAGCGGGGAAAATACGGCGAAGATTACAACAGACAGCAACGGGCGGGCCTCTCTGCCCTTCACCAGTACGACCGCCGGCCAATCGAAATTAACCGCTTATCTCGCTGAAAATATTGCCGTTTACAATTCGGTGACGGCAACATTTAAAGGGGGGGAAGTAGTCTTGCCTGCTCCCACAGTGGCTGAAGCGGATAACACGGCGATGACTATTGACCCGGCATCTTTAACAGGTGGCATCTCGATAGTCATCCCAGAAGTGGCAAACCTGGCAGAGGGGGATAGTGTGACGGCTTCGCTGAGGGACATGTCAGGTATTACGACCAGTGCCAAGCATACGGTGACATCGGCAGAGGCCGGTAAGGCGCTGACGATTATGCTGAACAATAACCTGGCAGGTGATACGGACGGAGAACAGATAGTTGTATGGTACCAGGTGACGCGTTCTCAGTCCGCGGTAGTTGAAACCTCCGCAGAATCAATTTATACCATTAAGATATCACCCTCCATGATATTCGAGGATTTTGAGGGAAATCAAAACATTACATTATATTTATGGCAGTCCGTACAACTGGTGAACTCTGGTGCTACTCTGACCAATCTCAGCTTGGACAGGATTGTTATAGCTGATGGGGTTGATGATGAGCTTGCACCCTATCTGGTGGGGACGGCCCTTAGTGCATATGGTGGAGCGACTGCTCTTAAATATAAAATCACGTTCCCTATTGAATTTAATTATTTTAAAGCTGGAGTACAAATGGGAAAGGGATATAAGAACCGTTTTGCTTTTTATGACAGCCAGGACAAAGAGGTTTATATGGAAGATATTACTGGCAGTGGTAACACTGTAGGCTGTTGGTTTGAGCATACATTTACGGGAACCAAGGCAAAAAGCCTTGTTATATCCGGCCCCGCTTTAAGTATCGACAATATCACGGTTAGTTCCTAATCGACTTTTTATCCTGCAATAACTACATTTAACAAAAGGGCACTATTGTAAAGTTCGTGATTAGGCAGCTTTTTGTATTACCGGAAGGCTTTCTTTTTAAAGACTCTGCTCACCAGACATCTCTTACCAAGGGGATGACCAAAGTAGAAGTTTTCTGCCTGTCCTTTACACTGTGCCCGCTGCCCCCCCTAAATGGTGGCATACGCCACCTTCATGAATTTAACGTGAGCGGTCAGCTCGTACCTGATTGATGCGTATAGTGATGTGGGTCAGTCCGTAAATGGACTCTGAAGTGTCCGTTAAACCCGTGGCGGTTCACACTACCTGCAACTTTAAGTATTCAAGAGATATAGAGAATACAATAGAACCATTAACAATATTGTTGCACTTAATATAAAGTATGGTAATATATATAAATCATTTATTCTAGAGAGAATATATTTCCCATTAAAATAGTTATCAGTTTATACATCCATAGAATATGATAAGATACTAGTTAGCTTAAGCTCTATTCCCCAATATAACTTATATAACCTTCTTTTGTATAAAACCGTTATCTATTGCTGATGATTATTTATTAAAGAGATAACAAATGAATAAAAAAGAATTTTTTGATGATAATCAAAAACCATTGTATCGGCAAATTTATGATCGATTTGTAAAAAGCATTCAGAGTAACGTTTTAATTCCTGGACAGAGAGTACCTTCTATCCGCACACTCGCAAGCGAATTACAATTATCCAGAAACACCGTAGAACTTGCCTACAGCCTATTAACAGAAGCGGGTTACCTCGAAGCCCGCGGTCCCGCAGGTACAATTGTTTCAAAAAAACTAGCCAAATTATCTATTCAGGAAAATGACATACCCCCTTCCCAAAAAGTATCTCACTCACTATATGACCCTCTGTCCGATTTTTCATCCAAAAGCCACTCACCCGCTCCCTACCAGCTAGGTCTACCTGGATTAGATCTTTTTCCATATAAGATTTGGGGTAATATATATACTCGCCAATTACGCCAACAAAATTACTTTTTCTCTTATCCTCAAGCTGCTGGATACCAACCCTTACGAGAAGCTATCGCTTCTTATCTCCGTGTATCTCGAGGACTTAACTGTACATCATCACAAATTTTCATTACTGCAGGTTATCGAGGAGCCTTAAATCTTATTAGTCGAACACTAATGCAGCCATTAGATCAAGTATGGATTGAAGACCCATGCTTTCCACCAAGCCGTCAATTACTTAATGAGTTCGGTGCGGAATTAATCCCTGTTCCTGTTGACAGGGATGGTATGAACATTTCTATCGGTAAAGAATTAGCCCCCGATGCTCGCTTCGCACTTGTCACACCAGCTCATCAAAGTCCGCTTGGTTCTGCGTTATCGACACTTCGTCGCGCTGAATTACTCGAATGGGCTCAAAAGAGCAATGCCTTTATTATCGAGGATGATTACGATAGTGAATATCGCTACAATAGCCGACCTTTACCCGTTCTCGCTAGTACTGAGTCACACGACAACGTATTATACGTTGGCACTTTTAGCAAAGTGCTTAGCCCCTCGCTACGCTTAGCTTATCTAGTCGTCCCTGAACCTCAATTGCCACGATTTAATGCTACTTGTCAAACCTGGCAAGATGGCTGCTCATTATTAACGCAAAGAGTATTAACTGATTTTATGCAAGAAAATCATTTCTCTCGTCATTTGCGTAAAACCAGAGCTATTTATGCAAAACGTCGAGTGATGACCATCAATGGACTTAAGGAAGTCTTTGGAGAAAGGCTGAAATTTGAAATGCCCGCCTGTGGACTACATATCCTGGCCAAGCTAGACGATGAAGAAAATGATATTGGAATCGCAACACGAGGAAGAATGCATAATCTTCTAATCGGAGCTTTATCGGCAAGATCTTCAAGAAAAGAATGCGGTAAGGGCCTGATTCTAGGATTTGCAAATGTGACAAGCCACGAACAAGCACTGAAACAGGCTAAAATGCTCTTTCAGTGCTTCGATTAGCTGTATTAAAATAATGTTGTTAACTAATCAGGCAACACGGCAGTCGCCTCAATCTGCACTTTGGCACCAGGAACCATTAGTGAGTTAACTTCAAATGCACTCATTACAGGGAAGTGGCCAATTATTTTTCTATATGCAACACCGACTAATTTCGCCTGATTAAGATATGCATCTTTATCTGCAATATACCAGGTTAATCGAACGATGTGTTCTGGTTTGGCGTTTGCCATTGCCAAAATTTTAACGATATTTTTTAATGCTTGAATCGCTTGTTCACCATAATTTTCACTCACTAGGTTTTCTTTTTCGTCCCAGCCAAATTGCCCAGAAGTAAATATCATGGTACCTCTACTTGCAATACCATTAGCATATCCTTTTGGTCTGACCCAGCTTGGTGGTTGGAGCAATGTAGTCATGAGGGAACCCCCTCACTTGATGCTGACAAGGCAGTGCGGATATGATCGGGGATCTCCACAGATTTGCTACTTATAAGACAAGTATAAACTAAAACCTGTCGGCTACGCATACGCAATTCTCCGCCGACAGAACCTTCAATTATTAGGGTTAAGGAACTTCGACCAATTTTTTCGACTTGTAAATTCATCAATAAACTGTCGCCCTGGCGTGAAGGTTGAAGAAATTCGCATTCTAATTTTACGATGGGTAATCCGTGCTTACGCTGGTTTATCAACACATTAAAATCTATATCTAACCCTTCCGTAAACCAGTCTTCAATAAGCCAATTTGTGATTACCAGATACTGCGGGAAATAGACAATTCCCGCCGGGTCGCAGTGGGAAAAACGCACTAAATATGATTTCGAAAAATGAGAGTGTTGCATTTGTTGTTGTATCCTGTTTCATGTAACCAACCTTACGGTGGAAGATCCTTCGATAACTGCTCACCAAGTTCACGGTCTTCTGGGAATCCACCGAAGATAATCAGCCCACCACAAGCGCGTTTTCCACTAAACGCAAGTAGTTTCCCAGCATCTTTAGCCCTTGCTCGGTAAGCACAGATTCCGGGTGAAATTGCAGTCCATAAATATCAAAATCACGATGACGCAATGCCATGATCTCACCGCGCCCGCCGTCAGGTCGCCGTGCCCAGGCTACAGGTTCTAACTCTGGCGGGAGGTTATCCACCACCAGCGAGTGGTAGCGCGCTATCCGCAAGTTATCCTCAAGCCCGATAAATAATCCTTGCCTATTGTGCTCCATCAAAGACACTTTTCCGTGCAGGACCTCATTCGCCCGGCGAATCTCACCGCCGAAGGCGGCGGCGACACACTGGTGTCCAAGACAAACTCCCAGAATGGGCAGATGCCCGGCAAAATACCGAATCGCTTCCATAGATATGCCAGCTTCTCTCGGCGAGCAAGGACCAGGTGAAATAATCAGCGATTCCGGCTGTAGCGAAGAAATATCCTCAATATCAATATCATCATTACGCCGCACCACGACCTCTGCACCTAAAATACTGAGATACTGCACGATATTCCAAGTGAAAGAGTCGTAATTATCGATGACTAAATGCATAACACCGCCTCCTCTGGTTGCTGCGGGTTTATGGCGGCAGCTTGTAGCATGGACTGGCTCTTCTCCTTGGTTTCCTGCCACTCGCGCTCGGGGCGTGAATCCTGGACCACACCTGCGCCCGCCTGAACATACAGTTTCCCGTCAGTCAGAATGCCAGTCCGTATAACAATAGCCTGATCCGCATTACCATAAAAATCCAGGTAACCAATAGACCCGCCATAAACACCTCTCGCATGTGGCTCCAACTCGGCAATGACTTCCAAAGCCCGGATTTTCGATGCTCCACTCAGTGTGCCCGCAGGGAAAGTGCTCTTCAGTAAATCAAGAGCCTGCGTCCCTGTTGCGGCCTGCCCCGTCACGGTAGAGACGATATGCATCACATTTGGAAACTGCTCTACGGTGAGTAGCTCATCCACCTGCACACTGCCCGCTGCGGCAACCCGCCCTAAATCATTGCGCGCCAAATCAACCAGCATCATATGCTCAGCTATTTCTTTCGGATCGGCTAATAGATCCTCGTGCAAGGCATCATTCTCTTCAGCGGTGCATCCCCGACGGCGGGTACCCGCCATCGGCCGGCTCACCACGCGCGCTCCCCGCTTCTGAAACAGCATCTCAGGAGATGCGCCTACAATCTGGCTCTCTCCCATATTGAGCAGGTAGCGATAGGGTGCCGTTCCTTGCCGGGAAAGATTTCTGTAGAGCGTCGTGGCATCTTCGGCGTAGGGATGGCTCATCCGTCGAGAGAGAACCACCTGCATCACATCGCCCGCCTCGATATACTCTTTAATTCTTTCAACCGCCTGCCGAAAACACTCTTCAGGAAAGAATTGGTTGATTTCGCGGGCCGCGATGGGTGCTGATAAGGCCCCCTTGTCCGCGTCCGATGGTGTCAGCGAATCTTGTACCCGTTCAACTATCTGCTCGAGACGTGTACGTGATCTGACATAATCTCCCTCTACGCCAGTCTCGCCGTAGACGATGCAGTGCAACAGTCCACGCTGGTGATCGATGACCACCAGTTCCAGACTCAACCACAGTAGTGCGTCAGGTAGAGCAAAGCCTGATGGCTTCCGAGCGATTCGGCGCAGCCTCGGCTCGATCAAACGTGTCGTTTCGAAACCAAAATAGCCAAAAAGCCCTCCTGCAAATTCGGGCAGCGCTGATATTTCTGGAACAGACCAACGTTCCTGCAATATCTTCAGCACTTCCAAAGGATCATCTGTCTCCCACGTCTCACACAAATGCATATCGCGGTAGTGATGTAGATACCCTTCACCCAGTTCGAAGCGCTCACGGCACGGCAGCCCAATGACCGACAGCGCTGGCTCAACGCCATGCTGTCGGCGCACGCCCGTTTCAAACAAATAATCCTGCCCCTGGTTCGTTAGAGCCTGATACAAAGCCAGCGGTTCCACAGCGTCAGGTAACGTCAGGGTTTGCCATAGCGGAATATGGGTAAAGCCCTGACGACCATATTCATTAAACTCCTTTTCATTCAACATACGGTTTCCTCCTCGGCATGCTGCTCAACAGCCAGCTTCGCCATAGTCCGACGGTCCGGTTTATTGTTTTTATTTATAGGAATTTCAGCAAGGCAGACCACCCGCACAGGCCATTTGAACCGCTCGAGTTTTTGCTCCAGCGCCGTCCGGATCTCTGCTATTTGCGTATCATGGATACGGGAGTTGCCCAAGATGAGCGCTGGACGCACTTCCTCATTTTGGTCATAGACAGGAACTAGATAGGCCGAACCTAACTCCGGGAACAATCTCATTACGAGGTTTTCTATTTCAATGGGAACAACCCAACGTCCATTGACTTTAAAGCGATCGTCTTTCCGACCATGAAATATCAGATTCCCCAGCGCATCCTGGCTAAACAGGTCACCCGTGCAATACCATTCTCCCTGAAAGTTAGCTTGCTGCTCCTCCGGTCGGTCCCAGTAACCTGACGCACAGGTGGGTGATTTCACCATCAGAATGCCTCTTTCCCCTATAGCAACAACATTTCCTTGGTCATCAACAATGCGGGCTTCAGCACAGGGCAACATACGTCCTACGCTACCAGGGCACTCGGCTCCAGCCGGATAATTAGTGGCAAAAATATGCCCAAGCTCGGTGCAACCAATCCCATCATACAATTCGCTGCCAAACAGCTGTCTCCAACGAGCCGCGAGTGGTGCTGGCAATGCGGCTCCTGCACTAAATGCCAAGCGCAACGACGTGTCTTCCGGCCGTAGCCCATAATCCAGTAACGCCCGATAGAGGTTGGGGACAGCAAACATTACGCTAGGCTGGAACTGACGCAATAGCGTCACGACGTGCTGGGCATCGGGCCAGTCCGCGTCCAGGACGCTGCAAGCGCCGGTAAATAGCGGGAAAAAGAGACTGTTACCCATGCCATAGCCAAAGAAGGCTTTAGAGGGAGAATAGAGAATATCGCTGGTATGAATCCCTAATTGCTCTGTAGCGAAATGTTGGCAGATCGCCAGCATTGACTGCGCACTATGAACGACGCCTTTCGAGCTACCGGTACTACCTGAGGTACATTGAATTAGAGCCGGCGCGCTCCAGGGTTTGCGGATAAATCCATTCCAGGTGGCGTCCTCTTCTTGGCCCTGCACCCACTGCCGATAATCTCCAAAATCAACCATGCTTACGGCAATACTCTCTGGCCAAACGCCTTGCTGAGCAGGCTGTCTTATCGCCAGTATCGGCATAAAATCGTTGATAATTTGGAGCAAACTTGCCTTATCGAAGCGAGGGTTGATCACAACAGGCAATGCGCCAAGAGCCAGCACAGCATAAAATTCGATCACCAGCTCAGGGCCGTCATTCAACGCAATCAGCACACGTTCGTCCGCCTTCACCCCCTGACGTTCATGATGTGATGCGCGGCGACGTACGGCAATGTTCAGCTCACGATAGCTGAGGCTAAATCCCGGGCCGATATAGCAGAGGTTGTCATTCTCCGGACGCGCGGTTGCCAGGCACTCCGCAAGATTTATTGGCCCGGACTCTTCCTTGAGCGCAAGCGAAGATGGCGGAGAAGCGAGCATTGTTGCCAAGCGAGACACCAATGCCGCTCCCTGTTGTGGGTTAAGACGCGGATCGCAGCTACTCTGATACGCGCGCAATAAGCCACTTTCCTCAAGATTTTCAGGGCCTCCCAAGCATTCCGTCACCGCCTGAGCGCTTAACTCCAAGTGCACACCGCCTGCGCGCGATCCCGCGACCTTATGCGCCTCGAAGAACGCCTCCATTTCTACGGCAATATGCGCATAATGCCGAGTTTTAAGGCCACTCTCCGTCTGCATCCCGTTACCGTGCATCGGGTCGCATAGCCATATCACTTGGCGACCTTCACGCTGCACTCTCTCTAACAATGCTGGAAACCGCTGGATCTCATGATGTCCAAAGCGGGTAATCAACGTTAAACGGCCTGGAATATTTTCCGGATTCAGTCGATCAATCAGACGCAACAGCTCATCGTTGGTGCAAGCAGGACCAACTTTAACGCCAATTGGGTTCCCCACACCACGCAAAAACTCCACGTGCGCCCCCTCCAACTGGCGTGTGCGTTCCCCTATCCATAGGAAATGTCCAGAACCACAAAACCAGGTTCCATCTTCATCCTGCTGCAACTGAGTCTGCTCATAGGGCAGCAATAATGCTTCATGGCTGACGTAGTAATGACTATCATAAGCGACAGAGCCTGGCGCCAGACTGCGAAGATAATTCAGGCTCGCCGCGGCATGGAAATAGGCGGTTTCCAATCGCAATGGGTCTGGCTGACGAGCATCAGCAGAAAAAGCAAGGTCATTAATTATATCCCCGTAATAGCTCATAAAGACCTCGTCGCCCTGCGTTTCATAAGGCTGACTGCGAGGTTTAGCGTACTGGCCAGCTATTCGACCAATACGTATTACCGGAACAGCTAACGCGCTTTCCAGTGTTGAACCGAGTGTTTCCAGCAACTGGTAGTGCGCACGGAGCTTTTTTGGCTGCATATCGCTAAAACGTTCAGCGCAATCCCCTGCCTGCAAGACGAAACTTTTACCCTGCGCGACGTCCGCCAGCGCTTCGCGCAGTGAGCGAATTTCACTGACGGGGACCAACGCTGGATATTGGCTGAGCCGTGATAATGTTGAATCTAAAAGCGTACTGTCGACATATTCAGGAATGTGCTTATGAGGCTTTTCGCGCCAGCTATCAGGATCCCAGTGTTTAAGTAAGGATGGCAGCATCGTTTCGCTCGCTTAGTCTGTTTTAGAAACCGTGTTAAAAAGAATCAGGTGAACAAAGACCTGTGTTAGCTCTGACGTTCACTCAGCTCCTCACGTAGCGCTATACCGCCTAAATTCTGTAGTAGTGGAGCGTTTTCACAGGCCAGGTAGATAGCCTCTTTTGAGCCCGTATTAACATGTTGATGCTCTGCCCAAGCGGGCACATAAATGGCATCGCCAGCACGCCATGACACCTCACGCTTGCCAATGCGTGAATATCCTTCCCCTTGGGTGACATAAATCACCGTCTCGTAGTTGTGACGATGTAAACGCGTACGCTCATTCAGTTCCAGATGCCCCACGGTCATACTGATCGTGTGGCTTGGCAGATCCACTATGTTTACTTTGTGGTTACGTTCGGAAGAAAAGGATGGATGCGCCTGACTCATCACTTGTTCATGAATCAGTTTTTCGGGAAGACGAGCGTCAAGGCTACCGCCAACGCGCCAAAAATCGCCCGAAGAAAACCCGCCAGCTTTCTGCGCCGGTGGTGCTTCAGTTGGCAACGTCTGAATCTGCTCCCAAATAGCATCAAACATCGCCACGCGATTTGCGATCATTTCACGCCCAACTGCAACGGCGCGATTTCGACATGCGCCGCCCTGGGCGCGCAGCATGCGCTCCATGATAGCCAGCATGGCTAACGCATGATCTTCATCCTCTTCAATATGCAGGCTGAAAAACTCTGTCGCCTCTTCACCAAAACCATGGTGACGCAGAGCATGAAGAATGGGGCGATAGATGAGTGGTACGATCGCCTCGGCGCCAAGGCACATTGCAGCAAGGCCATTCAGTGTATCGGCAGACTGACAGTGGCTCATCATGGCATCGATCATCGTCTGAGTTTGCGGCAATGGTTCTTGAGAGGCTGGCTGAGCACCGATGTGGCGTAACGTCCGCTGAAATAGCTCAGCATGCGTAATCCGGCTGCTGCCATCCACCCCCATTTCTTCCTCTAGATTTTCCAGGAGTGCCGTCACATCTTCTGGATCCTGTAATTTGCCAATCAGAGCACACAGATAACGGGTAAAGTGGCGGGAATAAAGGCTGTGCTGGATCAGCAGTGTTCTGACGCCATCCAGACTAACGGCATTATTTTCTAATGCCTGTAGTAACGGATGGTTCACTAATCCACTTAAATCATCCGCTTCGAACCATCCGTTCCAAATAGGGCTAATCCCTTCAATTAGTTGTGTTCGTGCTACATTTTTTTCAATTGTTAAATCCATTATTATCTCCTCACAAATACTCGATAGGATTAAGAGCTTTTAGCCCGGATGAGGCGTAATTCAGGATTACGCCAGCTGAGAAAAAAAAGTCCAATGGCCGCACAGGCGATAGTGAACAAGAACATGCCGCGCCATCCCATATGATGGATCGCAATGCTTCCAAGCCAGGATCCTGCTGCCGCGCCAAAGAAAAAAACAGTCATAAACAAGCTGTTAATCCGGGACGCCAAGGGCGGATCGATATCCAGCACGCGACTTTGTGCAATCGCTTGAATCGCACGAACACAAAAGTCGGCCAGTATCAAATAAATCAGCAGCAGCCCGATAGAGACACCGTTCCAGATCCCAATCAGCGGCGTCAATGCCATGACTAAAGCCAGTAGAATGATGATGCCTGGCCCGGACATTCGGCATTGCAGATACTGGGTAAACCAGGTCGCTCTCAGCGCGGCAAGAGAGGTAAAGGCTAAAAGTCCAATATGAGCCGCATCCCAGTGCAATGTGTCATGCATCAAAAAGGTGAGATTGGCCCAAATTCCGTTAGATGCAGCGAAAAAGCTGGCGGCCACCAGCGACAGGCGCCGTAGTTCGGGGTGAGTCCGCCATATTGTTCCCTGCAGTTTCAACACCTGGAAATACCGTAGATTCCCCGTCAGCGACACATCATCAATACGTTTAGACAGACCAATGCCAGTGAGTAGCGTTAATATTCCGGTAATCAGATAAATAGCGCGCCAGCCGATATACTCACCGCCAAATCCCCCCATTACTCGCGCCAGCAGCAAACCTGCAAATAGTGAAGTCAGAAGGCTGCCAACCACTTGGGCACGCTCTGTCCCCACCAGCACCTTTGCGCTATAGGCCAGTAACATCTGTCCGGCAATAGATAACAGACCGGCAAAGAAACACAGCGCCACCATCAACCACAGCGTCGGAGACAGGCCAATAAGCAACAGCGTTCCCCCTAACAACATCATAACGCTCGGGATAATCCGTTTTGGCGCGACCAAATCCCCTAGCGGCAACCCCAGGATTAGCCCGGCGCCATATCCCGCCTGTGTTGCAACAGAAAGCCCCCATAGCGCGTCAGCAGACAGGTGAAATGAATGAGCGATCAATGTTGTCATCGACTGATGATAAACAACGGTCGCAACAGAAAACCCGGTGGCCAGGCGATAGAGCACTAACCTCCAGCCAGAAACTGTATTCTGTGATGTCATAGTTAATTTTTCAGTTAAGGATTAGTCGAATAACAGCGACAGTCGGGATGTCAAAGGCCGGCTGCGACAACAGAGAACATAGCCAGAAGCCACCTCCTCCGGAGCCAGCGCATGCGGTTCTTCCATTTCAACTTCCCCCTCAAGCACGCGGCAGCGACAGGCTGCGCACACTCCGGCTTTGCAGGAATAGCGCGGGGTGACCCCGGCCTGTAACAATGCATCCAGCAAGTTTTCAGAGGTCTCAGAAAGTTCGACCTGGTATTGAGCGTTATCAATAACCGCCTTCACATCTACCATCCCGAACAGCTCGGATTTTTTTTGAGGTCGGAATGTCGATGCCCGCGAACCATAGCTCTCAGTACGAATACGCGCTCTGACAACCCCATGCTGGATAAGAGCGCGCATAACGTCACGCATCATCCCGTCAGGACCGCATATAAAGGCATAATCGATAGTGTCGGCAGGGAGGTAGCGTTTGAGCAACTCAGCGCAACGCTCGGTGTCCAGCCTGCCGTTAAACAAATCTATCTCTTGCTCTTCGCCGCTAAAGAGATAAATAAGGGAAAGCCGGCTCGGATAGAGGTCCTTTAAACCCGCCAGCACTTCACGTAACTGCATTGTCGCGACGTTGCGATTGCCATAGACCAGCGTAAAACGACTGCGTGGCTCCGACCTCAATACGCTCTGGACCATAGACAATATCGGCGTAATACCGCTACCTGCCGCAAACCCCGCGTAATGGCGAGCACCTTTCGGTTCCACCGGCAGGCCAAAGCTCCCCATCGGAGGTAGGGCCTCCAGTGTTATCCCCGTCTTAAGATGAGTATTGGCCCAGTGAGAAAACCGTCCCCCCTCGATTTTTTTTATCGCCACCTGTAAAGGCTTATCAGGGCTATTGCACAGCGAATAGCTACGGCGTAGCTCTTCGCCTGCTAAAAAGGTACGAAGGATAATGTGCTGCCCTGGCATATGATGAAACAGGGCGCGGTGTTCCTCCTGCGGGACCAGAGTCAGCACCACGCTATCCGGAGTATCGCGTTCGATGCGAGTCAGTTGCAGAGGATAAAACTGAGACATAGTGATCCTCATGGCTAAATTGAAGTTAAGAATATGTGGGGTCGCATACGTCAGCCCGTTACAAGCTTTTGAAATGCTCAAAGGGATTCATGCAGGCATTGCACTGCCAAAGTGATTTACACGCGGTACCGCTAAACTCCCCCTGTAAAGTAGTCTGCTCCGAACCGCAGCGCGGACAGCAGACGTCTCGTATTCCCACAGAGATGAATTTCAGCTCCTGCCAGACAGGCTCTACCGGCAGCGGCGGGGCGATTCCCGCAGCTTTTAATTTTTCCTTTCCACTTTGGCTCATCCAGTCCGTGTTCCAGGCCGGATAAAGGCGGTTTTCCAGGGTTATTGATTGCACGCCGCGATCTGCCAAAGTGCGGCGAATATTGTGCTCAATGACGGCCTTAGCAGGGCAACCGCTATACGTCGGAGTCATCACCACTTTCAGCGTTTGTTCCTGCCACTCCACGTCCCGAACAATGCCCAAATCCACAATAGAGATGTAGGGCATCTCAGGATCTGGAATACCCTTTAGCCACGCCCAGATATTCTCTGTGCCGCGCTTGATTTCCGGTTCCGTCATGGCAGTCACCACGTACCTCCCGGATAAGCGCGCGTCAGGTATTGCATATCAATGAGTAGTTCGACTAACTCTTCGCCGTGCACGCCTCTTTTCCCCCCGCTCAGAACATATTCCATGCGCAACGGCTCAAGAGTGGCTTCCTGAAGCACATCATTCACATACTCCAACCAATCGGGATACAGTTCAGTCAAGTCGCAGCCAATCCCTTGCGCATGCATCTCTTTATCCAGCGCATCCATCTCAAAAAGCTCGTAGAGATAAGATTCATAAAAAGCTAGCGCCTGGACACAAAGCTCACGACTTCTGGCACTGCCATCTCCCAGCCGTAAAACCCACCCCTTACTACGTCGCAAGTGATACGTTGTCTCTTTCAGCGCTTTCGTTGCAATCGCGGCAACCTCCTCATCGCTGGACTGGGAGAGTTTACGCAGCAGCAGGCAGTGCCAGCTGTCAAACAGGAACTGACGAATCTGGGTATCAGCAAAATTTCCCCGGACTTGCTCAACCAACAAGAGGTTGCGAAACGCCTGAACTTCACGCTTATACGCGAGATCGTCTTCGCTTTGTGCGGGAACCATTTGTCTGCCTGAAGCTTCCAGCCAGAGACGAGCCTGTCCCAGCAGATCTAGCGCGACATTGCTCAGCGCCAAGTCTTCTTCAATGGTCGGAGCATGGCCGCACCACTCACATAAGCGCTGGGATAAAATCAAGGCATTATCGCCAAGGCGCAACAGGTATTCCGCACGCATCTTTTTGAGTTCCGGCTTCAAGCTCATAGGTGCTTCACCCCTTCGGGTACTTCGTAGAATGTCGCATGGCGGTAGCGTTTATCCTCCGCCGTTTCAAACCACGGCCCCTGGGGCACGTCGCCGCTGGTCATCAGGTTTTCCGAAGCCACCACCCACAGGCTGACAAAATCGCCTCTGCGCGTAAAAATATCGCGCGCATGCGAGAGCGCCATCTCAGCGTCGCTAGCCTGAACGCTTCCCACGTGGCGATGGCTGACGCCCCGTTGTTGACGAGCAAACACTTCCCAAAATTTCCACTTATCCATACTGTTGCTGCTCCCGTTTGTTCTGCTTAACCGTATGACACAATGCCGCCTCACGAACCCATGCACCTTCTTCCCAGGCACGGCGTCGGCTGGCAATTCGCGCCTTGTTACACAGACCATTACCCTGGATTACCCGGTTAAATTCATCCCAGTCGATCTCACCCGTTTCGTAATGACAGGTTTCTGGGTTAAAACGTAAATCGGGATCGGGAACGGTGAGTCCTAAATACTGGATTTGCGGCACGGTCTGATCGATAAACTTCTGGCGCAGGGTATCGTTAGAGTAAAGTTTTATTCCCCAGCGCATCGCATTGCGGGAATGCACCGAGCGCTCATCCGGGGGGCCAAAAACCATTAGCACGGGCCACCACCAGCGATTCAGCGCCTCTTGCGCCATTTCTCTTTGCGCCTGCGTGCCTTCAACCAGTTTGCGAATCAGGTCAAACCCCTGACGATGATGAAAGCTTTCTTCCTGGCAAACACGCACCATTGCTCTGGCATAAGGCCCGTAAGAGCAGCGGGTCAGTGGCACCTGGTTGACTATGGCAGCGCCATCCGTCAGCCAGCCAATCATTCCGACATCAGCCCAGGTAAGCGCAGGATAGTTGAAAATATTCAGATATTTAGCTTCGCCGGACAGCAATTTACTGTACGCCTCGTCACGGCTGAGACGCAGGCTTTCCAGTGCACTGTAGAGGTATTGCGCGTGACCGGCTTCATCTTGTACTTTCGCAAGCAGGATACATTTTCGGCTCAGCGTTGGCGCACGTGTTATCCAACGTCCTTCTAACAGCATCCCTATATATTCTGAATGTGCATGCTGGGACATTTGTCGCTGTAGTGCCCGACGATAATCGTCAGGCATCCAGTCCTGCGGCTCTATCTTTTCGCCGCGCTCGATACGTTTCTGGAACTCATCCGTCAACACTTCAATATTCGGTGTCATGACCTCGTCCTTAGGCACTCAGATAGTCAAGGAGAGATACGGGCTCAGTCCGATTCATGGACTGACGCGTTACAAAATGATTCCAGCGTACATCTTTGAGTATGCCGCGGGCACCCTCGTCAAAATCACGTTGCCAAGTCCAGAAGTTGTCTCGAATTTCGCGCTTGAGCACTTTTCCCGTAGAACCAGTCGGCAGTGAAGCGCCATTAGCGAGAACCCCGACACATAGCGTGTAATCAGGGAGGTTACTGCGGCCCAGGAAGGGATAGCACTCCAATGCCAGTGCCAGAATTTCATCT
This sequence comes from Lonsdalea quercina, assembly GCF_900107885.1. Classification (NCBI taxonomy): domain Bacteria; kingdom Pseudomonadati; phylum Pseudomonadota; class Gammaproteobacteria; order Enterobacterales; family Pectobacteriaceae; genus Lonsdalea; species Lonsdalea quercina. The sequence continues at coordinate 639,497 of NZ_FNQS01000001.1, forward strand.
GCGCTAACCGCTGTGCCCGGCTGATGTTGTACCAGTACCAGCACCGCTTCTTCTCGCGTAGGCCCGCGAGAAATACCCACAACACTGACATCCAGCAACGCCTCATGCTGCAATAGGTGCTCTTCGAGCAATAACGTATAAGCCTGAATGCCCATCGGCGTTGGGATGGCATCGACGATTCGATCTAAATGGACATATTCACCGTTTTGCAGACGCAGGCCGATATCACCAGTCAGCCAGTAACCATTTAGCGTAGTGAGGGAAGTCAGGTGCGGCTGACCATAATAGCCCGGAGTTACCGTTGGCGAACGCACGCCTAGATAGCCCGGTTCTCCGTCAGGCAGGCATTCCCCCTGCGGCGTGAGAATATCGCAATGCGCATAATCGGCTGGGGTCCCCACCCGGCGTTTGCTGCCAACATGCTTCGCTGTTGATACATTGAAAAATTGGGACATCCCCAACTCTGAAGCACCGAACATGTCGGTAAAACGCCCTTCTGGAGACAAACGCAGCAGCGCCCGAATATGTGCCTCGTGGGCCGTATCACCGGTGTTGTAGTAACGCTGTACGCTTTTCAGATATGCATCGGGTAGGTCTAAGCCAGCAAAAGAGGCATAAGTTTGCGAGAAAGCTGTAACGATAGTGGCATCGAAATCCGCGACACTCTTTGCCACCGATGCCCCCGTTTGGGTCGCCAGTGCCAGCGTCGGGAGTTGTAGCATCGTCGCCGTCATCAAATAACTGATTCCTGCTGCATGAGTAGGCGGCATCGCGGTCACCAGCCGATCGTCCTCACGCGCCATGAAGCCACGCAGGCGTTCCCTCTTACCATTGAAGAACTGCGCATGGCCAAACAGGACTGCTTTTGGGATTCCAGTCGTTCCAGAACTGTGGCAAATCATAACGATAGTGTCGTCATTCATCACCGCTGGCCATCCAGCTTCAAGCGGTGCCAGGGGGACTGGCAAAGAACGGCTAAATACGGCTCGTAATGTCGTTATTTTATTTAATGGACTATTTTCCCCATTAAGTTCCCAACGTGACTCTGTTTCCCGGTCATATACCAAAATATCAAAATTATTGCGTTTTACATATACTTCTGCAATATCAGCCCGCATATGCCCATTAATTAAAACAGGAATACACCCAAGGCTATTTAATGCCAAAAAATGGAGAAACGAGGGTATTCCATCACCCAGAAAAAGACAAATATGCTGACCAGATAAAACCCCTTGCTGGCGATACCATGCGGCTAGATTCTTAACCAATTGATACAGTGTATTTAGAGAAAGCTCGTTATAAACAGAACCATCCGCGCCCGTAAAAGGTTTTTCTAAAAACAGAAAACTTTCATCACCACCATTATAGGCAGCATAAGATTTAAACAAAAAGTTTCCCGCACCTAATTCCTTGTCACTAAATAAATCTTCCCATACTTTCTTTTTCTTCAGGTAATTCATATAGCGCACACTCCATTCAGAACAAATAGTCATCGCGGTAGTATTACCGCAATGACTATTTAATGACGGTTGGTTTTAAATGATATGAAATATTTCTTTTTTTATCCGGTATTATTGACGCATACCAACCGCCAAACGGTTCATACCATTCATTAATGCAATAGCGTAAGTTAAATCTGAGATCTCTTTATCCGTATAATATTCTTTTAATGGCAGATAAGCTTCATCGTCAGCGTGTGTTTCCGTGACGTAAGTTAGCGCCTCGGCCCATTCCAGTGCCGCTTTTTCACGCAAGGTAAACTGTGAACTAACACGCCAGCCCGCCAATTCAGCCAGACGGCGATCGGTTTCGCCTTTCTCGCGCAGTGCTTTGGTATGCATATTCAGGCAAAACGAGCAGCCGTTAATCTGAGAAATACGTAAATAGATTAGTTCAACCAAGGGCAATCCCAGGGAGCTATTTTCCAGCTCCTGCTTTACCAGCCGAAAGCCCTGTAATAGCTCCGCAGATAGTTCATAGTAAGGGAGACGTAAGCTTGACATAACAATACTCCAGCGTTAGTTATACAAATGAATAGAAATAGAATGCGTGTTTGATTACTTATATAAATTTACGGCACATCGGTTTTAGACTTTATCTCGCCCAGGAAATAGAGTAACGCTGCGCAGGCTGAACAGGGTAATACGCTAAAATTCAGCATTAACTTTACACTCTGAAAAGCCGCCATACTGATAGCAAAAATCAAAAATAACCCTGCCGTCGCTAAAGCAGTCATCTTGGGCTTAATACCAAGTAGCAGCGCTATCCCTAATACAAACTCCAATATATTAACCACCCATCCAACTACGGGGATAAATGCCGCTGGGGCCCATGGGGCCAATAAACTCACATGAAGGAAGAATTTATTCATATTCCCCCACGAAACCCCAAGCTCCCCAGCATTTCCCCAAAATCCGAATCGATCCGCCACAACTGAAAGAAAAGTCGCCGCAAGAGCTATACGTGAAAAATAAATAATAAATTTAAGGTTTTTTAATTGCAGCATGGTGTCCCTGTAATCTTACTGTCCAATCATCACATAACAATAGAAAAACAAAGTTTTCGAATATAATTGATACACACATTGCTTCCTACAAGATTGATTTTATTTTAATTGATTACCCCTCTCCTTTTAAGGGATAAGAAACAATTTATTAACCATGACATGGTGACAAACAATCTGACCTCGGCCCAAAATCCGGCTACTGTGAATTTAGGCGGTCATTGCAATTCAGCACCCGGTAATTAGACATAACCATTTGTATAGAAAGGAGTTTGTTAAACTTTCGTTCAATTTGAAAGCAATATCATTCAGTTCATACTGAGGGTAAACCTATCACGCTCGTTCCCTTGGGAAAGGTATTGTCGTAACAGGTCGCTGGTGTTTTCGTGGTTCCTCGCCGCCATAGGCAAATTCACTGAAAAATAAGAACAGTGTGCTTATTCATACTAAAGCGCTGGTAGATAGCACGATCCATGTCAGGCTGTTGTGTCACTGCGCGGTTATTTGCGCCAGCGATGAGAGCACTTTCCTGGTACCTGGATGGGGTTGGTTTCGTTTTCCTCGGGTTGGAAGCGAACGATGGCGTTTTAACCTGTATTGAGCGTGTCGGCGATCTCCCGCGTCGCCATGATGCCTGTGGCTGGCTCAGCCCGGAACAATGTGTAAACCAGGGCCTTGCTTAGCGCTATGTCCATTGTTCGTGGGCAAGAAAACGTACTCTTCATAATAGAAGAGAAGAAGCGTTTCTGTGCGTTCTTATCGGGGATTTGTCAATACAGGCCCTTTGCACGATGCGGCAATACCAATGAGTTCAGTGCCTTGAGGGGGAATACAGAGCAACCCACCACGACACCTAATTCATTGAGGTTCATGACTCAACCGGAATATTGAAACGCAAAGATGTTGCCAACAGTCCGCACCGAAAGTAAAACCGGTGACCAAGGCTGTTCGATAGCGGTGTGTCTAGCACCAGCTTACCGCAGCCTGAGGAACGAGCCAGCTCGCTCAGATACGACATCATGCTTTCACCATATCCACAACTACGTTGCTCTTCTGAGGTCACCAAATCCTCTACATAAAAAAAACGTCCATGCACAAGATTTTCCTGTATGCGGTAGCCAGCCAGGGCCACAAGTACATCGTCAATGAACAAGCCATCCAGAATATAGCCCTCTCCGGTCTGACGTTGCCAACGAAGCCAGAACTCATCTTCCGAACTCAGATGCGGCCTAAGTTGCTTTATCAGCCGAAAGCTGGCCCGAACATCTGACTCAGAAACAATGTGCCGAAAGGTTGAAACGCGTTGAGTAGACATTCTTGTTTCCTCTGCTGATTATTTTGCTTAGGGATCGGGGGAGTGAACTGTATAGCAGCGCGTTCACGTTCAGAATAAATGTCGGCATCGTGCCAGGCTGTAACCCATTCGATTTTGATAAAAACCAGTCCCGCCTCGCGCGTCATACTGAATGAAACTGAATACAACATTCACAACCATTGAGTTGAGAAATACGACGTTTAATCCATCCAGTAAGTCATTTATCTAGGCCGGCGTTGTCGATAGCTCTACCCAGCATTCCTGGAACGGCGACGACGTCTGGAGCTGCCAGCTCACAAGAGGACCCGTCACTTCGATGCTGACGATGAGGTGTCATGATTTCTCTCGTCTGATAATATAAGAACTCGAACAACAATATATGAGTTCTTATATTATGCACAAGTCAAGATCGCACGATATGTCGATTCCTGAGCTGGGGGAAGGAAAGCGGGGTGAGAAAGGCCATATAGGCTACCTACTGCGACAGGCTCATGCCGTACACAAAATCAGAATGGAAAAAGCTCTAAAAGAAACGGGTTTGACCCTGCCTCAGTTCTCAGTGATGACGATGCTCGAAGCCTATCCGGGTATCTCTGGTGCCGATCTGTCCCGTTTATCGCTGCTGACTCCACAGACAATGAGTGTCATTGTCGGAAATCTGGAGCGTGCGGGAATGATCCGCCGGCACCCACATAAAGAACACGGCAGAATTCAGGTCATTGAACTAACCGATTCAGGGCAGAGAACGCTCATGCTAAGCAAGTCAGTGGTCCAATCTGCAGAATCTGGTCTGCTTTCTGCTTTATCCTCTTCAGATGAAGCATCAGTGCGGCGATGGTTGGTTAGCGTGGCTAAATTAGCTACGTAGCGGGGTTTGAGGGCTTCTAAAGTTAATTCAATATCTTATTATCTCTAGAGAGTAATCATATAACATATACGACGTTTATATTATTACGATATGTATTTAAATAGGGAGTCAAACCCAGGAAACAGAACGAGTTTTTTATTTCACCCTTCCCTTACGAGCCATTTTTTCGCTATATGTTTTTCTTAACAAGTGAAAGAAAAATAAAGTGCACAGCCTTGTTTTTAAATTCCGCCCCCCCATTATGTTCTTTATGACAAGGCCTACCCCTCGCAAAAATAAACTAAAACCCCTTATAAATCAACATATTAAAGCACGAACTCATAATCACTGATGATATCCCTCACCAATGAATCATTTAATCCATTAAATGAATTGTTTTTTGTGATTGCTCGCCCTTGTTAATCATAATGGCACCCGCAACATTAATTAAACCGAGTTGATGGTCTTGCTCTGCGTTATATAGGCATGTGAATATCATCATTTCACTCACGGTCACAAAAACCGGATAGATATCATAAAACACGCCTAAATAACACGAGCACTTATCAAGCCAAAAATAAAATTCCTCTGATGATGGAGAAAATCGTGTCATGATTTTTTATTTGTGATTTTAACCGATGAAGTTTCCTGGCTCGTTTTTAAAAAATTCAGGCGAGATCCACCTGTAGCGTATATTCAGTTTTTCCTATTTTATTATTCTCCCGATGCAGTTAAAGAATTTCTCATGTCTTTACTCAGCGTTAAACAGACGTGATTAACTAAACAAATCTATAACGACAACGATAATTTTCTATATTTCAGTGAAAACTTTCTATGAAGTAGATTGTTTAACACGACACTATTAGCTTTTTACTTCGTCGCCTGAGGAAGGGACGCAGGAACGGCACACGGCATAAGTCTCGACCAAATCACACTAATGCGCCACGCAGACCTCGCAGGCTCAGAGAGGGTGCTGAATATCAGAGATGACCGGATTACGTTTGACGTCCTCGCGGACGGCGAGCAAAGAGTTAAAGCTCACCACGATAGGCTGGATATCAGCGGGACGGCACCACTCCCCTGAAATACGGATACGAACAATCTAATGCGTGTGGCATGACAGCATTATGCTTCCATTTCGACGGGAAGCTAATAGCCCACCAGTAACACACTGGTGATTAATCTAAGTGAAGTACTTTAAAAGGTAAATTTATGTCTATGATGAAAAAAACAATGCTGGCTACGGTCATTCTGGCTGGCGCAGGCATGGGGGTGGCTCAAGCCGGCGTGAATGGCAGCGGTATTAACGCGACAGCTGACCTGGTATTTTCCAATGCCACCAATGTCTCAAATGCGATTACGGCGCCCACTGGCTTAACCGCCAGAAAAAGTGCAGATAATAATGTTATTGCTACCGGTTTGATTCGTTCAATAGATGGTCTGGCTCATGCTTATGCGGTTAGATTTAGCCCAGACATCGATACCTCAACGGGCGGTACATCCATGCCTAGTGCGGTTGTAAGTGGTAAAAACGACAGCGCAAACAAAGTGACGCTGGTACTGAATGGCGTAGCGAGCGACAGCAGTGCCATGCCTAAGGACGGTTACTTGATCGTTGGACTGGGTAGCACGGCTAACGAGACGGTTAAATACTCAATCGTTATGCCTGCAGGTCAAACTGTAGCCGCAGATACTTATACTGTAGGGACTGTTGCATACACCTATACCTCATAAAAATATCGTTAGGGTAATCAAAAAAACCTATCATCAGCGCGACTAAGCCAACACCAAAATTCGGTAGGTTTCAGCCAGCGATAGAGAACGGTTAACAACACTGTTCTTTTCACAGCCTGCGGGGAATGTCTAAAGACATTCCCCGCAATCGTATTGCAATCATCCCAATACATAATAGCGGCATCAGTTCCGAAATCTTGCGACAGACTGATTATGCCCTCTGGTGAGTTCGCTATGCTTATCGCTTATTTACAAAACATCCCATCATCATCGTCCTGAAGGATATCGGAGGCGGCTGGATGGTGAAGAGAATCGGGAATTTGGAGAGTCTGTTAAATACGCCCGGGTATTTTCAATACGCAGGCCAGACGTTCATTCATCAAGATGCCGAATTTTCCATCATGCGGTTTTAGCTATATCCAGGGCAATTAGAGTCCCCAACATGCAAAAGTTGTAGCAACGGGCTAACTCGACCGCTTATAGGATATATTCAACAGGTATCAAGTACCGTGGATTTACCTCCCGGCGCTGACCGAATAGGCCGAAAGCCGGAGCGAAGCGGTGGAATGGGTATCTTTACAACAAAATGACGGTTTCGAATTACCCAATAAGTTCAGAATCACGTGGACGCCCCCATCCATCGCTTAACATTTACGACTAGAACATTTAGCCAGCTTAACGACCTAATTATCAGTAACAAACACCCCTCGCACTGTGAATTTATTGTTAATTTCTTATTTTATTTTTGTTTTATCAATGAAATCCAAACAAAGTGCATAAACCTATTTTTGAAATACCCCATCCTCTTAATTTTTATAGGACCGAGCCGACGTTTTATCACCGGCCGAATTATTACAACAATCCATAAATATCAATATCTTATGCAACAATTATAACACTTAACCTGATCGGATTTAGCGATCAAACATATATTTTTTGATTCATTAAATCTATCAAGACAAAATAGTTGCTCACTGTTGTCAATTATTAATAAGCATGTATTATTAGTCGGCGTGAGGGGGTTACAATATAGAGGAGCGTGAGGGAATACTGCTCTTTTAGTGGAAAGCAGTGAGTGTTTAGATATTCTGATCCCTCCCCCCCATAGGGTGTGGAATATAATCCACCTCAGGACTTGATTAGGGGATAAATTATCAAACAGTAATGTAAGTGATTCTCTGATTTTCTTGAAAGTGCCGAACTGCGAGATTTACTGGAACGCCCTAATGGGAAGCACGACATTAGATATGAAGATTTCATTACATATAAAAAAACTGAACACTTTCATTTGGGATATATACCTGAGATAAGCATAGGTGAAAATAATTATTTCAATCACATTCTTCAGAACACGGGGGGAGATTCCCAATTCGTGACAACAACAACGTAATTTTTATCCAAATATTCCTTTGGGCAAGATTGTTGTTTTGAAGAAAGGGGGTGATGATTTATTAGTTACCTTTCACTATTTGAATGATATTGACTCCACCGACTTAGCGTTTCCTGGTGGTGGCATGAGCGTGTCTGGATTTTGGATAATAGTTTTGAATCGATGGATAGCCAACTTAATTATATTCGAGATCCTCTGACGAGCCAGAACGGTACCGTATATATAGTTTTCCCTATTTTATTATCCCCCGATGGAGTCAAAGGAGGTCTTATGTCTTTATTTAGCATTAAACAGACGCATCTTATTAAACAAAAAAACAACGAAAACGATAAGTCTGTCTATCTTAGTAAAAACATTCTTGGTGGTGTACTGATTAGCACGACCTTATTAGCTTTTTCTCCATCGTCTTCTGCGGAAGGGGCGAAGGAACGGCAGACGATAGCCGCCACGACAAAAGTCTTTGAAATTAAGCTGGGCGCCAACCGGCTAATTTACCGTCCTAACTCTGCTGGCGCAGAAATTTCAGTGACTAATCCACAGGATTACCCGATTTTGATTCAGGGAAAGGTCTACAACGAAGACAAGAAAACCGCCGCGCCGTTTATTGTCACACCGCCCCTTTCCCGACTTGAAGCAAAGCAGCAGAGCCGCCTGCGGATCATTAGGACGGGCGGCAGCATAGACAACGACAAGGAAACCCTGCAGTGGTTCTGCGTAGGCGGCATTCCCCCAAAGGGTACCGATGTATGGGCGCAGGATAAAAATGGCAAATCGCTGGCACCGTCTTCTATACGTCTTCAGGTGGAGGTTAGCGCGCACCTGTGTATCAAAATGATGACCCGTCCCTCTGATGTGAAAGGAAGCCCGATGGACGGTGCTGATGCCCTTCAGTGGCACCAACAAGGTCACCAACTGAGCGTAACCAACCCGTCTCCGTTCTACATAAACCTATCTTCCGTTTACGTGGGCGGAAAAGCCGTACAAAACATCGAATATGTTGCTCCACGCGCTTCCCGCACCTTCCACCTGCCGGAAGGCGCTGGCGGACAAGTGAGTTGGAAAATCATTACTGACGAAGGTGGCGAAAGTCACCTCTTTCAGGCACCGCTGAGATGATCCCGGCGCCTTAGATAATGAAGGTTAGATCACCGAGTTTTATCGCCATCAGCATATGTTTGGCACTGCAGTCAACACTTGTACAGGCTGAAAAATGGGAGTTTAACGCCTCTGCCCTGGGCGTTAGCGATCAGGATGTCGCGCTGTTTAACCAAGGAGGCCAGCTTCCCGGTACCTATCGGGTGGGGGTACTCCTAAACGGAGAGTTAGTGGATTTACGCGATGTGACCTTTCGGCTGGAGAAAGACGCTGCCGGAAAGAATGTCCTGTCTCCCTGCCTGGATCGGGTACAGCTTTCACGGTACGGCATCAAAACAGATGATTATGCAGAACTAGCAGCGGGGGCAGACGGCTGCGCAGAACTCAGTGCCATACCGGGAGCCAGCGCGGAGTTCAGCTTCAGCGGACAGCAGCTTTTACTGAGCATACCTCAGATCGCGTTGCGCCCAGAGTTAACGGGAATTGCACCACAAGAGATGTGGGATGACGGGGTGCCCGCTTTCCTGATGAACTATCAGGCCAGCGTCAATCGCTCGGAAAACAGAGCCGGAACGGGTAACAGAGTCGAGTCAGGCTACCTCCAGTTGGAGCCTGGGGCGAATCTGGGTCCTTGGCGGCTACGTAATTCCGTCACCTGGGAGAGCAAACGGGGACAGTCGAGAGGCTGGCAAAGCGCATACACATACCTTGAGCGCGGCCTCTACAAAATGAAAAGTCGCCTGACGCTGGGGGAGCGTTTTACCCCCTCAGATGTGTTTGATAGCGTCCCCTTCCGCGGGGTGATGCTGGGGGCAGATGGAAACATGGTGCCGTCAAATATGCGCTCATTTGTCCCGATAATACGCGGCATTGCCCGTACTCAGGCCCGTGTGGAAGTGAGTCAGAAAGGTTATACGATTTACAGAACCACGGTAGCGCCAGGCCCATTCCAATTGGAAAGCCTGCCGGTCTTTGGCTCGGGTGGAGACCTGATGGTTACCGTCATTGAGGCGGACGGCAACAATCAGGTGTTTATCGCGCCATATCAGACGCCGGCGATAGCACTGCACAAGGGATATCTGGATTACAACCTGATGGCAGGAAAATACCGTTCGTCGTATGCCGGCGTAACTCGCGCGAACGTAGCACAGGCCGTAGTGATGTACGGGTTGCCCTGGAATCTGACCCTTTATGGGGGCTGGCAGGGGGCGACGCATTATCAGGCACTGTCTGCCGGGCTTGGTATCTCGCTGGGACGATGGGGAAGCCTCTCTCTGGATGCTACCCGCGAACGCGGCCAGCTGTATGAGCACAACGCGGAAGGCGGCGGAACCAGGCGGCTGCGCTACAGCAAGTTGATAGACGCAACGAATACCACGCTCGCACTGAGCAGCTACCAATATTCCTCATCCGGTTATATGGCGCTGTCAGATGTTTTGGACAGTTATCGCCAAAACTCCGGAACGTCGAATACGAATAGACGAAAATCCCGGAACGCTCTGACCTTGAGCCAGTCACTGGGTAACGCCGGAAGCCTTAGCCTGGGGGGTTATCAGGACCGCTACCGCAGCAGTCAGCAGGACACAACAGGATTAAGCGCCAGCTACAGCGTCGGTATACATGGGGTTTCCCTGTCGCTGAGCTGGTCGCAAAACCGCAGCGGAGGCCGTAACGATCAGCTGGTGAGCGCAGTAGTCAGTATGCCGCTATCCCGCTGGATGGGTGGCAATACGCGGGCCAGCGGACAAATAACCTCGCCCGTTCACGGATCAAGCACCGAGCAGTTGGGCCTCAGCGGAGATTCGTACGACCACCAACTGAGCTGGAACGTGATGCAGTGGCATCAGTCCGGCATGGGCGATCACAATAGTAGTGCCCTGCAGCTTGGTTGGAGAGGGACCTACGGACAGCTTGATGGAAGCTACAGCTACAGCCCGTCTTACCGACAGGCAGAGCTGGATGCGTCAGGTGGCCTGCTGATTACCCGCGATGGGCTGGTTGCAGGTCAAACGCTGGATGACACGGTGGTTCTGGCGGAAGCGCCAGGCGCTTCCGGAGTCCCGGTAGGCGGTATGACAGGCGTGAAGACAGATTTCAGAGGGTACGCAGTACTAGGGGGGCAGCAGCCCTATCAGAAGAGCGTGGTCAGCCTGGATCCAACATGGCTGCCAAATGACGTCGAAGTCACTCAGACCGACGTCACGGTGGTGCCAACCGGGGGGGCCGTCATCCCGGCCGCCTTTACCACCAGCCTCGGGGGAAGAGCACTGGTAACCCTGACCCGTCCAGACGGCAGGCCTGTGCCTTTCGGAACGCTGGTAACGCTGCTGGAGAAAAATTTATCCACCACCAGCGTGGCCGATGAAAGCGGACTGGTCTATCTGTCGGGCCTGCCGACTACAGGGCAGTTACAGGCAAAATGGGGCGCCTCTGCCGAGCAGCAGTGCCGGGCGGATTACCATCTGCCAGACAAGGTCGGCCCCGCTGGCGTGTATACAGTGACGGTGGCCTGTCATTGATGATTACACGGATGAAAATAAGGAAATCTTTCGGAGAAAGGCTGATGAAAGATATAGGCAAAGCGGTTGGCTGTCTGCTGGTGGGCATCCTGGGTGTAATGACCACCTACCCCGTACAGGCAGACGAGACTCCACGGCTGGGGCTGCGAATGAAGCATGGCCTGCAGGCGCATGTAGTAAAAGACGGAATGCGTCTCGGTCAGGGCACGCTGGTGAGCCATGAAGCCCACGCCGGCTTCCGGTTGTGGAGCGAGGTTCAGACTTCCTCCTTCCCGACAGGCCATTTTGTGCTGTCCGGGAAGCAGAATGATGCACATAAGCTGCGTATCCGGCTGGTGCCGAGAGGACTTACCGCCGAGGGTAGCCCTGGCAGCTCAGAGATGGTTCTGAATACCAAAGATGATCGGGTTGTGTTTGACGTCATCGCAGACGGCGAGCAAAGGGTTGAAGCTGACCATTATAGGCTGGATATCAGCGGGACGGCTCTGCCCCCCTGAAATAGGGGTACGAACTATCTGATGCGTGTGGCATGACGGAATTATGCTTCCATTTCGATCGGAAGCTAATGGCCCACCAGTAAATACTGGTGATTAATCTAAGTAAAATACTTTAAAGGGTAAATTTATGTCTATGATGAAAAAAACAATGCTGGCTGCGGTAATTCTGGCTGGCGCAGGTCTGGGCGTGGCTCACGCTGGCGTGAGTGGTAGCGGTATTAGCGCGACAGCTGATCTGGTATTTTCCAATGTCACCAACATCACCAATGCGATTACTGCATCCAGTAACTTGACCGCCGGAAAACATTCGGCAGACGATACTATCGCTACCGGTTCTATTCGTTCATTGGACGGGCTGGCTCATGCTTATGCGGTAAAATTTAGCCCAGACATCGACACTTCAAAGGGTGGCATGTCCATCCCTAGTGCGGTTGTCAAAGGTAAAAACGACAGCTCCAACCAAGTCACTCTGGCATTGACTGGTGTAATTGGCGAGAGCGCTGTACCTAAGGATGGTTACTTGATCGTCGGACAGAGTAGCGCTGCTAACGAGACGGTTAAATACTCAATCGTTATGCCTGCTGGTCAAACTGTAGCCGCAGACACCTACACTGTAGGTACTGTTGCATACACTTACACCGCTTAAAAAAGCATCATAGGGTTGTCAAGAAAACCCTATATTTAGCACAGCTAAGCCAACACCAAAATTCGGTAGATTTCAGCCGACGATAAAGAACGGTGTTTAACAACGTTCTTTTTGAAGCCAGCGGGGGTGTGTTTCAAGACACTCCCCCGCTTTCATGTATTTTGACATCTGGAAAACTAAATCCCGTTCTTCCCCAACAATAATCGACTCATCATTATATGTATAAGTGACATGTCCTGATAAGGTTGACACTTTTCGGCCTTACAATGCCCAATAAACTCCCTCGGGCGTTTTGTATTTTAACGACAGATGGGGACGCCGAGTGGTGTTGATTTTCACCGACTCTCTGACCATTTTTTGCCTGCGTGATATCTTTTGGTTTAACAGCAGATATTCCATTTATAAAATCTCATTTCCGCGTTCTGCCCATGCATTCTGATAGCAGTCATATCCGTTCGTCATTGAGCAGATGACGCCATGTCGTTCATGTTATTCCTGATATTTTGTAGAGCAGTATTGGATACCTCGATCGGAGTGATGCACCAGCGGTGCTCGCGTGCGCCTCTTCACCAAGGCCATTTTAAATGCTCTTATAACTTGATGCGTATGCACACTCTCATGCACACACTATTCTTCTGCCTTTCTCGACCAAAAAACCGGCACACGCGCGTGACGGTGAGTCCCGGCGCTTGTGCTTGCAACGAGGCGGGGTCGGCTCACCCCACCTTAGACGCCCTCATCAGGCTGGCTAAAGTGTTGCATGTCTCGCTGGATGGACTGGTGTTTGATGACCACGAGCGTGGCCCGTCTGATGATTTGGCGTTGCAGTTTGAGGCCGTCAGCGGGATGCCCGAAGAAGAGCGCCGTATTATCAAGGCGTTACTGGATGGGATGATACTGAAGTACCAGGCTAAAAAGATTACTGAACGCGGTTGTAAGTCAGAACCCGCCATACCCCCAGCATTACGACGCCGGAAGGTCGGCTATGTCAGCCGCCGTCACGCCGACCGCAATGACATGACGCGCTATTACAGCCGCAGCCCCAGCCTGCACCTCAAGGGCCACTGGTTGGAAGCGGCAAGATTTGGGACCGATACACCGGTTGTTATCACCGTTGAACATGGCCAACTGCTGATACGCACTGTGGCTGAATGACGGATAAAAAAATCCCGGCCTTTTTAGGGGCCGGGGTTTTTATCCTTGATTTAATAATTTTTTTCTGGCTTCGTTTAATGCATTCTGAAGCCAGTCAAAATCCAATGCATTAATGTTGGACGAAAACTCAACTTTAATATCATTAATGCCATTTTCTTGTTGCAAAAGAGCAATGAACTCATCATTACAATAAATTTCAGCTATTAATTTTTCATAATCAATATCACTAGTGATTATGATCTTTAATTGATCTTTAAAATTCATAATTAAGGTTCCAAAAATCCACGGAAGTTACCTTGAGGATCGAATGTAGCTCCGCGCCCATCAGGAGCTATAACATCAAATCCACCAAAACGATTCCCTTCTTTTACTGAAGCATTCGGTGCATTAATTATTCCATCCAATATTTTTTCCCTTGCTCGTTGATTTTGTAGTCCCTCCGTTTTTTAGTACCACCGCCAGTGAGGATCTCCGGCCAGTTTTTGCCTCGCATAGATAACGGGTGGCATATCACCCAGTGTGCTATGCGGGCGTTCTTCGTTATATTCTGTGCGCCAGTCTTCTGTTAGCACGCGGACTTCTGACCGTGTTCTGAACAGATACCTATCGAGTATTTCTGTTCGTAGCGTTTTGTTAAATCGCTCAATAAATCCATTCTGCATCGGCCTGCCTGGCTGAATAAAATCGAGTTTCACACCATGTCATTCTGCCCATTCGGCTAAAGCAACGGCAGTGAGTTCTGGCCCATTGTCACTTCGTATAAAAGCCGGGTAGCCTCGTTCTGCGCTTAATCGTTCCAGAATACGCACAACACGATGAGCCGGTATATT